>CAZGIK010000006.1:0-157315 GCA_964525755.1 uncultured Verrucomicrobiota bacterium | reverse complement strand
TGGTGGTGATCCTGGGGGCGGTCTATGCCTTCCGCGCCACCCCGATCTACGAGGCCGTTGCGCGCCTCCAGATCGATCCCGAGGGGGCCGGTGTCCTCAGCGTCAAGGAGGTGGTGGGGCTGAACAACCGCGACCAGGACTACCTCCAGACCCAGTACCGCAACCTGATGAGCCGCTCTCTCCTCGAGAAGGTGATGCAGAAGCTCAAGCTGGAGGAGGACGAGCGCTACAAGCGGGAACTCGACAAGGTCAAGGCCGTCAGCGAGGACATTTCCATCGCTCCGATCCGCCTGACCCGCCTGGTCGAGGTCAAGGTGCAGCACCCGGACCAGAAACTGGCCCGCGACGTGGCCAACACCCTCCTCGACATCTTCCTCCAGGAAAACAAGGACCGGAAGACGTTCAAGGCCCTCGAGGGCTACCGCCTCCTCAAGCAGGAACAGCAGACCCAGGAGATCGAGCTCCAGCAGGCGATCCAGGACCTCCAGAACTACCGGGTGAAGCAGGGCTCGGTCTCGCTCGAGGCCGACGCCAACATCATCAACCGCGGCCTGCTCCAGGCCAAGGAGGCCTACGAGGCCCAGCGCATCCTGTCCGATGGCTCCATCAAGCGGGCCCAGGAAGTTCAGCGGTGGCGGGAGGAGAAGCGTCCCCTGGTGGACTTCCCGGAGATTTCACGCGACGAACTGGTGGTCCGCCTGAAGGCGGTGCTGGCCCAGAACGAGTCGGCCATGGCGGGTCTCACCAACCGCTACCGCCCCAAGCACCCCAAGTATCAGGAGCTGGTCAACGCCATTGCCAAGGACCGCGAGAGCATCGAGAAGGAGGCCGAACGGGTCGCCGGATCCCTGGTGCAGCAGGCTCAATTCGAGAAGTCCCGTGAGGCCGCCGCCCTCACCAAGCTCCAGGAGGCCGAGAAGGAGGTCGAGAAGCTCAATGACCTGAAGGTCAAGTACGAGATCCTCCTCGGGAAGCGGGACCGTGCCGACCAGATGTTCCAGCTCATCCTGCAGAAGACCAAGGAGTACGACATCAGCTCCAAGGACATCCTGCAGAACATGACCATCATCGACCGGGCGGATATCCCCCCGAAACCGGTCAAGCCGAACAAGCCGCTGGTCATCGTGGGCAGCGTGGTGGGCGGATTCGGGTTCGCCCTCGCCCTCGCCTTCTTCATCAACTACCTGGACGACTCGGTGAAGAGCCAGGACGACGTGGAGAGTTACCTCCGCCTGCCGTTCCTTGGCTACGTCCCGAACATCAAGACGGCCAGCGTCGTGGAGCGCGATCTCCAGGCACATTTGCATCCAACGTCCAGCGCGGCCGAGGGCTTCCGGACCCTCCGCGCAGCCGTCTCGCTGGCCCGCAACGCGGAGAAACTCCGGCATATCGCCGTCTCCAGCACGATCCCGTCGGAGGGCAAGTCCCTGGTGGCCTCAAACTACGCCATCGTGACCGCCCAGACCGGGCTGCGGACGCTGCTGGTGGATGCCGACCTCCGTCGTCCCTCGGTGCACAAGGCCTTCCAGCTCCAGAGCCCGGTGGGCCTCGCAGCCTACCTCGCCGACCGGGTCAAGTCGGTCGACGAAATCATCCACACCACCGAGGTCCCCAATCTCGACGTGGTGTGCTGCGGTGCCACTCCCAGCAATCCTTCGGAGCTGATCAGCTCGAAGAAGATGCTCCAGTTCCTGGAGGAGGTCTCCGGGCGATACGACCGGGTGGTTCTCGACTGTCCGCCGGTCTCCGCCGTGGCGGATCCGCTGGTGGTGGGTGCGATGGCCGATGGCCTGATCTTCGTGACCAAGTTCAACAAGATCCGCCGCGAGCACGCCCAGCGGTCCGTGCAGCGGATCCAGGATGCCGGCATCCATCTGATCGGTCTGGTCCTCAACGACATCGACTTCGAGGGCAAGGATTCCTACTACTACAGCTACCACTACTACCAGAACCGGTACTACTCCTCGCACTACCGGAGCAAGGCGCAGGAAGGCGCGGCGGCCGACAAGGCGGACAAGGCCGGCAAGTCGGACAAGCCGACCGCGACCAAGGGCTGAATCGTTCCGTGCCCGTCCGGTCGGACCGGGCGTGCGAAAAGGGGGGGAGGGCGCAGGCCCTCCCCCCCTTTGGAGTTTCCGGAAGGACTCCTCCTCGTGCGGGGATCGGGATGAGGTCAGAGATGGGGGGCGAGGAGGGGGCGGAGCCGACGGATCGTTGCGGCCGGCCAGAGGGATCGTTCGGTCATGATGGCGTGGCGCAGGGCCCGGTGGGCCGGCCAATCCGGGACCTCGGGAACCCGACGGATCGCCGCCCGGATCACCCGCTGGGCCTGCAGGGCGTTCTTTCGCAGGTTCTCCACCACCATCTCCACCGTCACCGGGTCCTCGTCGGCCTTCCAGCAGTCGTAATCGGTCACCAGTGCCAGGGTGGCGTAGGAGATCTCCGCCTCCCGGGCGCACCGGGCCTCTCCCAGGTTGGTCATTCCGATCACGTCGAACCCGGCCCGATGGTTCGCCAGGGATTCCGCCCGGGTGCTGAACGCCGGTCCTTCCATGTTGACGTAGGTGCCGCCGTCCTGGTGACGCACCCCGCATTCCTTGGCTGCCGCCCGGAGTACGGCCCGCAACCCGTGGCAGACGGGTTCCGCAAACGCCACGTGGGCCACGATTCCGTCGCCGAAGAACGTGTGGCGGCCGGATTGCTTGGTACGGTCGATGAACTGGTCGACCAGCACCATGTCGCAGGGCCGGTGCCGGCGCTGGAGGGAGCCGACGGCGCTCGCGCTGAGGATCCAGGCCACTCCGAGTTTCTTGAGCGCCCAGATGTTGGCCCGATGGTTCAGTTCCGAGGGCAGAATCCGATGCCCACGGCCGTGGCGCGGCAGAAAGACCACCTCCCGACCCTCCAGTTGGCCGGTCAGGAACTGGTCCGATGTCTCACCGAACGGGGTTTTGACCGTTCGCCAGCGGGCCTTCTCGAGACCTTCCATCTGATACAGGCCGCTTCCTCCGATGATGCCCACCCGATGTGTTGCCATGCCGGGGCCCATCATGGGGCAGTCGAAGGAGCCTGTCACCGTGGTGGATCCAGCCGCGGCCTGGGAAGTTGCACTTCTGGCGCCCGACTGGCTCATTTGGCGAATGCCTCTTCGCGTCCTCCTCCTGATGCTCGTTGCCGCCCTGGCTGCCGGTTGTGCCGGCCGGACCGGGGATGGCCCGCCCAACAGCCTGTCCGCTGCGGAACGTCGCGCCGGCTGGGAGCTTCTGTTCAACGGACAGGACACGTCGGGCTGGCGCGGATTCGGCAAGGACGCCTTCCCGCAGTCGGGATGGGTGGTGGAGGACGGTTGGCTGCGGCACCTGCCCAAGGGCGGCGGCGGGGACATCATCACCACCCGCATGTTCCGCAACTTCGAGCTGTCGTGGGAGTGGAAGGTGGCCCCGGGCGGCAACAGCGGCCTGAAGTACTTCATCAGCGAGGAACGGCGGTCGCCAATCGGCCACGAATACCAACTGATCGACGACAGCCTCCATCCCGACGCCGGACACGGTCCCAAACGCCAGACGGCGTCACTCTATGACGCCCTCCCCCCGGTCGCCCCCCCGGTCCGCCCGGCCGGAATGGTGAACACGTCGCGGGTGATCGTCCGGGGGGATGATGTGGAGCATTGGCTGAACGGTCGTCGGGTGCTGGCCTACCGCCTGGGGAGCGGACTCACGGAGGCCAAGGCGGCCAGCAAGTTCCGGAACGAGGCGCGATGGGGAACCGGGTTCGAGACGCCCATCCTCCTCCAGGACCATTCCGATGAGGTGGCCTTCCGCTCGATCAAGATCCGGGTCCTGCCCTGACCGGACAGCCCCGTCGGGGCTTGGTCCAATGCCCGGGTCCCGTTAGTCTCGCAGCCGGCATGTTCCAAGGACGCGGATGGTGAATCTCACGGCAGGATTCCGGATGGCGTTGGCGCTGGCGGCCTGCGTTGCGGCAGGCGGCCCGGCTGCGGCGGAGGTCCGCTTTCCGGAGGACTCCGGGGTGATCGACGTCACCCGTCCACCCTACAACGCCCGCGGGGACGGCCAGTCCGATGACACCGCGGCGATCCAGCAGGCGCTGCTGGATCACCCCGACCGCAATGCGGTGATCTACCTGCCCCACGGGACGTATCGCATCAGCCAGACCCTCAAGTGGCCATGGACCGAGGGGATCGACGGGCGTCAACGGGCCACCATCCTCCAGGGCCAGAGCCGCACCGGCACGGTGATCCGGTTGGGCGACCGCACGCCGGCCTTCGGCTCGGGAAGCCGGGGGCATCCGATGCTCTGGATGGGACAGGAGCTCTCGACCCACGCCCGCAACGCGATCCGGGACCTCACCCTCGACATCGGGATCGGCAATCCGGGCGCGACGGGCATCCGGTTGATGGCCAACCACCAGGGGGGGCTGCGGAATGTCACCGTGCGGGCCCCCGACCCGACCCAGGGTGTGGTCGGGATCGACCTGGCCCATGCGGAGATCGTTGGGCCGTGCCTGCTGCGCGATGTGGCGGTGGAGGGGTTCGAGTACGGGATCCAGGCGGCGTACTCCCTGAACTCCGTGACGTTGGAGCATGTGGTGCTGACCGGCCAGCGCATGGCGGCCGTGCGCAACAGCGGGCAGACCCTGACCTTCCGCGACCTGCAAACCCGCGGGGAGGGACCGGCGATCCAGAGCACCGACCGGATGGGATTTGTGACCGTGGTCGGGGGGCGGTTCGAGGGTCTGCCCACCCGGCGACCCTCACCGGCCGTGCTCAACCGGGCGTTTCTCTTCCTGCAGGACGTCACCACGCCGGGCTATACCAACGCGGTCCAGGCCCCGAGCCGGGATCGCGCGGGCGCGGTCGGTCCGGAGGTTCCCCTGTACCTGTCGCACGACGCCTTCAACCTCCATCCCGCCCCGCACCGTCCCATCGGACTCGAAGTGCGGGAGACGCCGGCGCCCGACTGGGATCCGCCGTCGGGCTGGGCAAGTCCCCTCGCGCATGGCGGTCGGCCGGACGACACCGGCGACGACACCGCGGCGATCCAGGCGGCGATCGATTCCGGCGCGACGACCGTCTACCTGCCCAACGGCACGTGGAACGTCCGCTCGACCATCGAGATCCGCGGCCGGGTGCATCGGGTGGTCGGGTGCGAGGCCCGGATCAACAACGACGGGATGCGCGACCAGCCGGTCTTCCGGGTCGGGCCCGAGGGGGCACCCCGGGTGCATGTCGAGCGGTTGGAGGTGGTGCCCGGGTACGATCCGCTCGTCGAGCAGGCGGGGGATCGGACGCTGGTCCTGAGCGCCTGTCATCAGGCGGCACTGACCTGTTCCGGGCGGGGCGACCTGTTCATCGAGGACGTCTCGAGCCTCCGCCCCTGCGAGATCCGCGGGAACCGGGTCTGGGCCCGGCAATGGAACTTCGAACTCGACGGCACCAAGATCACCAACGACGGGGGCACGCTGTGGATGCTGGGCCTGATGGCGAGCCGGCCCGGCACGTTGATCGACACGCGGAACGGGGGGCGCACCGAGTTGTTGGGGGCGCTGTGCGTGGCCTCGGGCGGGTTCAAGGCGGCGCCGCTCCTCCGGTTGAACGAGTCGGAGGGTTCCTTCGTCCTCGGCGAGGCCTCGTTCTTCACCAATCCCTTCCAGCTGGTCGTGGAGGAAACCCGTGGGGGCGTCGTCCGGAGGCTTCGAAGCACCGGGCCCACCCCGGATCGGCCCCTCCCCACCCGCCTCGGGGGCGTCGGCCTGACCCTGTACGCGGGGTACGACGGACCCGGAGCCGTGCCTCCGGCGGGAGCAGGCGACCCGGTGCGGCCTTAGGCCTATCCATGCGGTAGGCTCGGTCGTGTCGGCTGGATCTTCTTCCGCAGGTCCTTCGTCGTTCGCTCGTTACGTATCGGTTTGCTGATACGCGCCTCGCTCACTCCTCGGCCTGCGAAAGAATCTGCTGCGCCGCCACTTCCCTCCCTACTGCATGGATACGGCTTAGCCGGGCCGACCTCGGGTGTGCGGGGAACGGGTGGACAAGCCTCCCGCGTCCGGCCTTTCATCCCGGGGTACCAGCCCCCACGCCTGACGCCCATGAACCTGCCTGCCGCCACCGTGCTTTGCGCGGTCCTCACCACCGCCGCGATGGCGGCCGATGACATCCTCGTGGACCACATCGTGCAGACCGATGTGAAGCCGGCGGGGTTTGCGACCGACGTCGAGCGCACCTTCGAGGCGACGGCGCGCTACCTGCACCTGCCGATCCGCAACGGGGCGCCCAAGCGGGTGGTGACGTTGTTCGTCGACGGCCGGCGGGTGGTCCGCAATGACATCGAGCTGGCCGATGGCGAGCCGGACTGGTGGGCGCCGATGGATGTGGGCGCCTGGCGGGGGCGGTCGCTCACGTTGCGGGTGGACCGGTTGCCGGAGGATTCCGGGGCGCTGCAGCGGATCGAGTCGGGCGACACCCTGAAGGATGCCGGCGACCTGTACCGGGAGCCCCTCCGCGGGCAGTTCCATTTCTCGCCGCAGCGTGGATGGAACAACGATCCGAACGGCTGCGTGTACTACAACGGCGAGTACCATCTGTTCTTCCAGCACAACCCGTACGGGTGGGGCTGGGGCAACATGCACTGGGGGCACGCGGTCAGCCGGGACCTGGTCCACTGGAAGGAACTCGGGGACGTGCTGTTGCCGGACGACATGGGGCCCATGTTCAGCGGCAGCGCGGTGGTGGACTGGGAGAACACGAGCGGGTTCGGCCGCGACGGGCGGCCGCCGCTGGTGCTTTTCTACACCGCGGCCGGGAACCCTGCCGTGCAGTGCCTCGCGTACAGCACCGACGGGCGCACGTTCACCAAGTACGACGGCAACCCGGTGGTGCCGCAGGTCACCGGGGGCAACCGCGACCCGAAGGTCGTCTGGCATGCGCCGACCCGGCGGTGGGTGATGACCCTGTACGTCGAATGGAAGGGCCGGCACACGGTCCACTTCTTCACCTCGCCCAACCTCCGCGACTGGACGCTGGCGAGCGTCGTGAACGGCGACGCGCCGGGCGGCGGGTTCCTCTTCGAGTGTCCCGACTTCTTCGAGCTGCCGGTGGACGGCGATGCCTCCCGTCGGAAATGGGTGCTGCTCGGGGCCGACAGCCGGCAGGCGATCGGTTCGTTTGATGGGACGCGGTTCCTTCCCGACGCGACCCGGCTTCCCGGCCATCGGGGCCGGGACTTCTACGCCGCGCAGTCCTTCAGCGACGTGCCGGACGGGCGGCGCATCCTCATCGGTTGGTGGCGCACGGAGACCCGCGGGATGCCGTTCAACCAGAGCATGTCCCTGCCGCTCGAGCTCGGTCTCACGCAGACCGACGACGGACCGCGCCTGACCTTCGCGCCGGTGCGCGAGCTCGAGGCGTTGCGGACCCGGACGCATCGGTTCGGCCCCATGACGGTCCGGTCCGGCGACAGGAACCCGCTGGATGCGGTGGAGGCCGAGCTGGTCGAGGTCCGGGTGGAGTTCGAGCCGCGGGATGCCGCGTCGGTCGTCTTCAACATCCGCGACATCATGGTCGAGTACGACGTGGCCAAGCAGGAGCTCAGCGTGGCCGGACACCGGGCGCCGGCCCCGTTGCGCGGCGGCCGGCAGCGGCTGGCCGTCTACTGCGACCGCACCGGTGCCGAGGTGTTCGCCAGCGACGGTCTCTGCTACGTGCCGATGCCCTTCAACACGAAGCCCGCCAACCGGAAGTTGTTCCTCGAGACGCGCGGCGGGGCGGCCGAGGTGGTGGTGCTGGAGGTCCATGTGCTGCGGTCGGCCTGGGGAACGGAGTGAACCTTTTTCTTGCCCCTTCGACCGTCAGGCGGACGATGGGCGGCCGATGGCGGATTCACCGGCCAAGCAGGACGTCCTGATCGGGGTCGATCTCGGCGGCACGAAGATTCTAGCCGGGGTGTTCACCCAGCAGCTGAAGCTTCTGGGGACGAACAAGATGACCACCAAGGCCGCGCGGGGGTACGACGCGGTGGTGGAGCGGATCGCCCGGTGTGTCCGCGATGCGGTGGACGAGGCCGACCTGTCGCTCAAGCAGGTGAAGGGGGTGGGGATCGGGGCCCCGGGTGCGATCAATGCGGCCACCGGCGAGGTGGTCTTCGCCCCGAACCTCAAGTGGCGCCAGGCGCCGCTGAAGGCCGACCTGGAGAAGTACCTCGGGGTTCCCGTCTGGATCGAGAACGACTGCAACGCCTGCGCGCTGGGTGTGCATGCGGTCGAGTTCGAGGGCAAGCCGCGCCACCTGATCGGCATCTTCCTCGGCACGGGGGTCGGCGGGGGACTGATCCTGAACGGCTCCCTGTACGGCGGCCATCACGGGACCGCCGGGGAGATCGGCCACATGGTGCTGCAGGTTGGCGGGGCCAAGTGCGGATGCGGCAACCGCGGCTGCTTCGAGGCCCTGGCCAGCCGGTCCGCCATCTTCCGCCGGTTGCACCAGGCGGTGAAGGACGGCCAGAAGACCCTGCTCACCGAGGCGCTGAAGCCCGGCGAGGAGATCCTCACCCTCAAGAGCGGCGACCTGCGCAAGGCGCTCCGCAAGGGGGACAAGCTGGTGGGGCAGGTCATCGAGGAGGCGGCCGAGTACACCGGCATCGCCGTCGCCAACCTGATCAACACCCTCAACCCCGAGATCGTGGTCCTCGGGGGCGGCCTGATGGATGCGCTCGAGGACGAGATGCTCTCGATTATCGTCGAGACCGCCCGCGACTACGTCATGGAAGGGCCGGGGAAGGGGGTCGAGATCGTCGCCAGCCGGCTCGGCGACCACGCCGGCATCACCGGGGCCGCGGTGCTGGTCCGTCGGGGACTGAAGTAGCCGCCCCCTGTCCGGCCCCGTCCGGCCAGCGTGCCAGGGCCGCCCGGACCGCCTCGACGGGCAGGCCGATGACGTTGGTCCGCGAGCCCTCGACCGCCGCCACCAGCAGTTCGCCCTGCTCCTGGATCGCATACCCGCCGGCCTTGTCCCGGGTGTCGACCCGGGCCAGGTAGGCGTCGATCGCCTGCCGGTCGAGGGTCCGGAACCGGACGTAGGTGACCTCCGAGAAGACGTGCATCCGGGCCGACCGGCGGTGGACCAGGGCCACGCCGGTCACCACCTGGTGGATCCGTCCGGACAACCGTTCGAGCATCGACACCGCCTCCGCGGGGCCCGACGGCTTGCCGAGGGGCTGGTCGTCGAGGAACACCAGGGTGTCGGCCCCGATGACCAGGTGTCCGGGGAACCGTCCCGCCACCGTCAGCGCCTTGCGCTCGGCGTTCACCTCGCACAGCCGGCGCGGGCCCATGGAGGGGTCGGCCAGTTCGGTGGCCAGGCTTGGGACCACGTCGAACTCGGGAACGATGTCGCGCAGCAGTTGGCGTCGGCGGGGCGATTCGGAGGCGAGGAGGACCGGCGGGATCATCGGGGGGAGCCTACGCCGGGCCGGGCCCGTTCTCAATCCGCCCGGCCGTGCCGCCCGGCGGGAGCCTCGCGCCATCGTTCCGGACCGGGATGCTTTCCTTGCCCTGACGCGTTCCCACCGTAGGCTGCCGCCCCGACATGGATGTCGCCCATGCCTCCCTCCCCAGCACGTGGATGGTGATCCCCTTCGGGATCCTCCTCGCCGCCATCGCCGTCGGGCCGCTGTTCTTCGCGAACTGGTGGGGCCGGCATTATCCCAAGGTGGCGGTGTCCCTCGGGACCCTCGTGGTGGCGTACTACCTCTTCGGACTGAAGGCCGGCACCACCGTCCTCCACACCGCCCAGGAGTACTTCAGCTTCATCTGCCTCATCGGTTCCCTGTACGTCGTCAGCGGCGGGATCGTCATCCGGGTCCGGGGCGAGGCCACGCCCCGGGCGAACGTCGCCTTCCTCCTGATCGGCGCGATCCTCGCCAACATCGTCGGCACCACCGGCGCCTCGATGCTCCTCATCCGCCCCTGGCTGCGGATGAACAAGTACCGCATCACCGCCCATCATGTGGCGTTCTTCATCCTGATCGTCTCGAACGTGGGGGGCTGCCTGACCCCGATCGGGGATCCCCCGCTGTACATCGGCTACCTGATGGGTGTCCCGTTCTGGTGGGTGGCGGAGCATTGCTGGCCGATGTGGGTCGTGGGGATCGGCGGGTTGCTGTCGATGTTCTACGTGGTGGACCGGCGCAACTACCGCCGGGCGCCGCGCGAGGTGCGCGACGCCCTGGCCGAGCCGCCCGACTCGTGGCGTTTCGACGGCCTGGGCAACGTGTTCTTCCTTCTGGTGATCCTCGGGTCGGTCTTTGTCACCAAGCCGATGTTCGTCCGGGAGATGCTGATGCTCGGGGCGGCCGCCGGCAGCTACTACACCACCCGACGCCAGCTCCACGAGGCGAACGACTTCAACTTCCACCCGGTCCAGGAGGTGGCGATCCTCTTCATCGGCATCTTCGCCACGATGATGCCCGCGCTGGACATCCTCCAGGTGAAGGCCCGGGAGATGGGGTCGCCGGGGGTCGGGGTGTTCTTCTGGTCCACCGGCGTCCTCAGCAGCTTCCTCGACAACGCGCCCACCTACCTCTGCTTCCTCAAGGCCGTGTTCGGCGCCTACGTGGATCCGGAGGTGGTCCGTCAGGTGACCGCCCTGGTGGCCTCGGGCGCGACCAGCCTCGACGGGTTGGCGCTGGGCGAACATGCGGACCAGGTGCGGGCGACCTACACCTCGCTCCAGCAGTATCATCCCGGGGCGCTGGCCGCGAAGTCGGTCAGTCGCGACACGATCGAGGTCGCCTACCTGCTGGGCAATACCGCGTACAACCGGTACATCGTCGCCATCAGCGTCGCCGCGGTGTTCTTCGGGGCCAACACCTACATCGGCAACGGCCCCAACTTCATGGTCAAGGCCATCGCCGAGCAGCAGGGGGTGAAGACCCCCACCTTCATCGGGTACATCGTCCGGTTCAGCCTCCCGTTCATGCTGCCGGTGCTGATCCTGGTGTGGGCGATCTTCTTCCGCTGAACCCCGTTTGCCCCCTTCCGGTCCTGCCGGTAGGGTGGGCGATCGGATGCCGCAACGCAGCGCCACCACCCGACGGGATGCCGCACCCCTGAACGAGGCCGCCACGTGGCGGGCGGTGGGGGCGGCGTGGCGCCAGTTGTTCGGCGACTTCCAGGGGCTCGGAGTCAGCTTCGAGTGGCACGACGTGGTCACCGACCGGGACTTCGACTGGGCCCCGAGTTTCCACCCGGGCAGCCTCGAGCTGTGCCTCAACCTCGAGGGCAACGCCGAGGTGTCGGCCGGGGACCGGCCGGTACGGTACGGGGCGTGGACCGCCGGGTTCTACCGGCAGGCCGGCCCGGGACTGGCGGCGACCCGCCTTGCCGGTCCGCCCCACCGGTTCATCACGGTCGAGATGGCACCGTCCTTCCTCGCCCGGCACCTGGCCGGCCCCCCGCCCGATCTGCATCCGCTGGTCCGCGAGGCGCTCGCCGGTGCCGATGGCGGGCCGGGGGTTTCGGAGCCGGTGCCGCTGACCGTGCGTCAACGCGACCTGGTGGCGAGCCTCCGGCAGCCGCCGGTCCTCGCCAGCGCCCAGGCCCTCTGGTACCAGGCCAAGTGTGTCGAGCTGATGGGCGAGTTCTTCTTCCGGGCACCCGACGCCGACGGGCTGTTCTGCCATCGGCAGCAGCGGGTGGCGCGGGACCGGGTCGATGCGGTGCAGGCGATCCTCCGACGCGACCTCACCCAGCCGCCGACCCTGGAGGTGATCGCCCGGGAGGTGGGGTGCAGCCCGTTCTACCTCAGCCGCACCTTCTCCAAGGAGACCGGCCTGACCATCCCCCAGTTCCTGCGGCAGCTGCGGATGGAGCGGGCGGCCGAATTGTTGCGGACCGGACGGTACAACGTGACGGAGGTGGCGCTGGAGGTGGGCTACAACAGCCTCAGCCACTTCAGCCAGGCCTTCCACCAGACCTTCGGATGCTGCCCCGGGCTGTATCCGATTCCCGGATCGGCCTTGGGCGGCCCCGGGAGGCCGGGTCGTTGAGTTCCCCGATGGCTCCCGGCCTTGGAGGAGGGTCCGGGAGCTGTGCGGTCGGCCGGGTCGGCGGCCATTGCTGGATCGGATGAACATGGAACCTGCGGATGCGGACCTGTTGCGACGGTATGCCGACCGGCGGTGCGAGGCGTCGTTCCGGCTCCTCGTGGAACGCCACGGCCCGCGCGTCCGGCAGGCGGCCCTGCGCCAGTTCGCCGGGGACGGGCCGGCGGCGGCCGACGTGGCCCAGCGGGTGTTCGTGGAGCTGGCCCGGAACGCCCGTCGGCTGGCCCGGCACCCGGCCCTGACCGGCTGGCTGCACACCACCGTGTGGCGGATGTGCCGGGAGACGGAGCGGGGCGAGCGGCGCCGAAGGGCGCGGGAGGTCCGGGCGGTCGCCGAGGGCGCGGCCGATGCCCCCGGTGCCACGGGACCGGATTCCGATCCCGCTGCCCTGGCGTCCTGGCTGGACGAGGTCCTGCAGGAGCTGGGGGAGAGGGACCGTCAGGCGGTGCTCCTCCGGCATGTCGAGCACCTCCCGTACGCCGAGGTGGGGCGGCGGCTCGGCCTTCGCGAGAACGCCGCCCGCATGCGGGTCGATCGGGCGCTGGAACGGCTCCGAAGCCTCCTGCACCACCGCGGCGTGGTTTCCACCGCGGCCGCGATCGGCCGGGTGCTGGGCGGCACGCCCGTCGCATCGGTCCCGCCCGGGGCGTTGGAGCGATGGGTGGCGGCCGGGATCGCCGCCGGGACCGCGCTCCGGTCGTCGAGCGCCCTGGTCGCACTCGCCGCAGGAACCCAGGTCCAGGTGACCGTGGCCGGCCTGACCGCCCTCCTCGTCGGGGGCGGCCTGTGGTGGCAACACCGCGGGCTGGCGCATCGCGATGCCGAGCTGGAGCGGCTCCGCGGGCAGGTGGCAGTCCTCGCGGCGGATCGCGACCGGGTGGCCGCCGAGGCCGCCCTGGCCCGGCGGGAGCGGGATGCGTCGGAGCACGAGCGTGCCGAGTTGGTCCGGATGCGCGGGGAGGTTGCCCGACTGCGGGTCGAGCGGGACGAGGCGATGGCGCGGGCGGCGGGTCGGGCGGCGACGGGATCAGCCGGCGTGGAGGCTCCGGACTTCGGTGCCGAGTTCAACCTGGCTCTGGCCCACGCCCGGATCGGTCCGGGTCAGTCGTTGATCACGGGCGGCGGGCACATCGATTCCGAGGGCCGCGAAACGCTGGTGTGGGTCACCCCGGTGGTCGAGCCCGGCGCGGACGGGCAGCATCGGGTCGAACTGCGGAGCCGGGTCTTCGCGTTGCCGCCCGAGCTTCTGGATGACCTCCCCTCCGATGGGATTGCATGGGAGTTGCGGAAGGTGTCGACCGAGACCGGTCCGCCCCGCAGGACCGGGGTTCTGGATGTCGATGCGGCCGAGACGTTCCTTCGGTTCCTGGAATCGGCCCCGGGGGTCGAGGTCATGACCTCGCCGGTGATGACGGTGGCCGATGGCATGCAGGGCCGGATCCTGGTGGGCGGACCGGCGACGGGCATCTCCCTCGACCTCCTCCCTGGGGTGACCGCCGATGGCGGGGTCGACCTGACCGTTCTGGGGCGGATCGGGACGGGGGAAGGCGAGGCGTCCGCGGCCTTTCGCCCTTGGCCGGGTGATCGCGGTTCCGCAAGGTCTCCGGCATCCCCATGAACCACCGCGCCCTGCCGCTGACCCTCCTCCTCGCGCTCCTCGCCCTGGTCCTGTCGCCGACCGTTCCCGCGGCCCGGGCGGAGGATTCCCGGTGGGAGATCCCCGCCACCGACGAGGGACTGCCGGGTGCCGGGCCCATCCGGCGGTACGACTGGTTCCGTCGGCTCTGGGAGCAGAAGCGGAGCGGATGGGCGGCGCGGGTGGCGGTGGATCGGCATGCCGTGGTGTTCCTGGGCGACTCCATCACCCAGGGCTGGGGTGATGACCTCGGCGGGGCGTTCCCGGGGGTCAAGGTGGCCAACCGCGGGATCAGCGGCGACACATCCCGCGGCCTTCTCGTCCGGCTCCAGGAGGATGTCCTCGCCCTCCACCCCACGGCCGTGGTCCTGCTCATCGGGACCAACGACCTCGAGGAGGGGGCGACCCCGGAGGTCATCGCCGCCAACGTCCGGCTCCTGCTCACCCGCCTCCGCGAGGCGGACGCCGCGTTGCCGGTGATCCTGTGCGAGGTGTTCCCCAGCTCGGCCGAGAAGAAGCGTCCGGCGGCCGCCATCCGGCGCATCAACGCCCTGTACGCCGGACTGGCGCGGGAGTTCCCCGGTGTCTGGCTCGTCGACACCTGGCCGTTGTTCGCCGATCCGCAGGGCGACGCCATCCCGGCCGAGTTTCCCGACCTGCTCCATCCCAACGCCGCCGGATATGCCAAGTGGGCCGCGGCCCTGAGGCCGCTGCTGGCGACGCTCGGGTTCCTCGAGCGCGAGCCCGATCCGTTCACCCCCGAACCGGGCTTCGAGGCGTTGTTCAACGGACGCGACCTCACCGGCTGGGGCTATCGCGTCACGCCCCCGTCCGACATCGAGGCGGCCGCGCGGTGGAAGCAGTCCGACCCCAACGCCCCGCCCTGGCCGGTGGTGACCAGCCCGCAGGATTTCAGCGGACTCACCCGCAGTGCCGACGGCCGGTACCGGGTGCGGAACGGTCGCCTCGTGGTGACCATCCCGCCCGAGGGCCGGCGCATCCAGCAGCTCTGGACCACCCGGGAGTTCCCGGAGGACTTCGTGCTCCGGCTCGAGTTCCGGGCCACGCCCAACGCCGACAGCGGGGTGTTCCTGCGGGGGCGCCAGCTGCAGTGCCGGGACTATCCGCTGGCCGGTCCGTACAAGGACCTGAAGGGGTACCGTCCCCAGGACTGGAACGTGCTGGAGATCACCGTCCGCGACGGCAAGGCCCGGTGCACCTGCAACGGCGAGGTGCTGGAGGAGGCGTTCGAGGTCCCGGCGACGGGGCCGATCGGCCTCGAGGGCGACCGGGGCCAGATGGAGTACCGGCGGATCCGGCTGAAGCGGCTGCGGTAGGGGCGGAGCCCGCCCAATTCACTCTTGCCGCTGGCGCATCGGGAAAGCGTTACTGGCCGGGTCGATCCATCGACGAACCCATGAGCACCGAGGAACCCCGCCGTCGACGCACCCGCAAGAAGCGCTCCTTCAACACGGTGGTGCAGATGCGCAACGAGCGGTCGTTCATCGGCCTGATCCGGGACGAGCCGAAGTTCCGGTGGGCGCTGGGCGGGTTGCTGGTGTTCTTCGTGATGCTGGCGATCCTGGTGCCGAAGATCTGGGTCACGACACCGAAGGGGTTCTTTCCCGTGGTCAAGGCGAGCGGACTCGACCTGCTCCAGTCGGCTTCCCTCCGTCGGACCGCCCGGTCGGCCGGTGCCCGGGGCGATTTCGGCGTGGCGGCCCAGGCGTGGGAATCGGCCCTGGCCAACAATCTGGCCGACGTGCGGAACCTCCGGGGATTCCTCGGGCTGATCGCCGGCGAGGACGCACCCGATCCGCGCTGGCGCCTCGGCGCGGTGCAACGCTCGGGCCTGCTCCTCGGCATCACCGGGACCAACGTGGCCGATCTCGAGCTCGCGGCCCGGGCCCTGGAGCGTTTCGACCTCACGGGATGGATCACGGAGAACCTCGGGGCCCGGGCGTCGGACCTCAGCCCGGCCGGACACGCGGTGCTGGGACGCGCGTGGTTCCGGAGCGGGGACATGGCCTCCTTCGATGCCTGGTGGGAGGCGCATGGGAAGACCCTCGCCGACGATCCGGAGATCCGGCTGTACCGGGATGCGTGGCAGGTCGGCTGGGGACCCGCCGTCGATGCCGGGCCGGCCCGCGACCGGCTGGTCGCCGCCAGTGCCGATCCGGCGCTGCGGGTCACGGCGCTCCGTCTCCTGATGGCCGCCCAGGCCCGGGCCCTTGACGTGGACGGCTATGAGGCGGGCCTGGCCGCGCTGGTGGACCTGCGGCGGGACCTTCTGGTCGACCACACGCGGCGATGGCTGCTGCTGATGGCGGCGGGACGGGCGGCCGACGCCCGGGATGCGGCAAGCCGCGCGACGGTTGCGCCGGCCACCGAGGCCGAGGTGGTGGAATTGACCTCCGTCTGGCGCCGCCTCGGTGCCGCGGAGTTGGCCGCCGAGTTCGCCGTCCGGCAACTCGGCGAGTTTCCCGAACTGGCGCCGGCCTGGCTGAACATCGCCGGGACCTTTGCCGATGCGCGTCGATGGGACGACCTGCGGGTGCTGGCGCAGCGCATGCGGAACTCCCGGGGGGTCGACGTGCGCCTTGCCGGGTATGCGTACTTCCTCGAGGGACTGGCCGAGGACGGGCTGGAACTGCGACCCCGGGCGGAGATCTCGTTCGACCGCATGGTGGAGAATCCGCCGGAGGATCCGGTGCTCATCCTGCAGGCGGCGCTGGCCATGCAGCAGCGGGGGTATCCGGTGCCGGCCGGCCGCCTGCTCCAGTCGCTGGAGACCGATCGGGCCGGCGATCCCGGCTACTGGGTGCGGGTGGCGGCCCATGCGTTCGAGACCCGGGATGCCGACACCATCCTCCATGCCTGCCGTCGGGCGCATGAGCTGCGGCCGGACGACCCGGCCCTGGCGAGCAACCATGCGGCCGCCCTGCTCGCCGCCCGGACGAATGCGGCCCAGGCGGTCACCCTGACCGTGGACCTCCTTGCCCGCCGTCCGGAACTCATCGCCTTCCGGCTCAACCACGCCCTCGCGTTGATCCTCAACGCCCGTCATGCCGAGGGGCTCGCGGCGCTGGATGCCATCCCTCCGGAGTCCCTGACGCCCGCCGAGCGGTCCGGATGGAACCTGGGCCGGTTCGAGGCGTTGCTGGCGGCCGGACGGATCGAGGAGGCCCGGGTGTCGGCGTCCCGGGTCGATCGCCGGGATCTTTTCGGGCCCCAGGCCGCGTGGTTCGAGGGGGCCGTGGCACGGCTCGACCCCCGCTGACCGGCCGCCCTTGCAGGTGTCATCGACGATGAAGCCCGCCCGCATTGCCCTGGTCTCGTGCGTCGGGGAGATCGGCGGGGCGGAGGTTCTCCTGATGGAGACCCTCGAGGGTCTGGACCGGAGCCGCTTCGAACCGTCGGTGATCCAGCTCCGGCCCGGTCCCCTGGAGGACCGCGCACGGGCGGCCGGCATGGACGTGACCGTCCTGCCGAGCCACCGGATGCGGAACCTCCTGGCGGTGGGCCGGACCGTGCTGCGGATACGTCGGCTGGTCCGCGACCGCGGGCTGGCCCTGCTCCATGCCAACGCCTTTCGCGCCCATGCCTACGCCGGCCTGGCGGCCCGGCTGTCGGGCGTGCCCGAGGTGGTGACCGTGCACAGTCCCGAACCGCCCGGAGCCTTCACCCGGGCGATCCTCGCGATCCCGCCCGGCCAGGTGATCGCCAACTGCACCACCACGGCCGACTGGTTTGCGGCGAACGGGTGGCGGCCCGAGGTGGTCTGGCCCGGCGTGAACCTGGGGCGGTTGGCCGGTCACGCCTCCCGTGCGGACCTCGCCGCGCGGCATGGGCTGGATCCCGATCGGCCGTGGGTGGCGATGTGCAGCCGGATCCAGCGGCACAAGGGGCAGGAACATTTCCTGCGTGCCCTCGCCGCCCTGCCGTCCGACGCCCGGGTTCAGGGCGTGGTGGTGGGGGCTCCGCTGTTCGGCCTCGACCACGAGTACCTCGGCGAACTGCACCGCCTGGCGGCCTCCCTCGGGCTGGGTGCCGACCGGCTGCGGTTCACCGGGTTCGTGCCCGAGTCCGACGTCTCCGGCTTCCAGGCGGCCAGCCGTTTGGTGGTCCACAGTGCGCTCCGGGAGGACTTCGGGCTGGCCGTGGCCGAGGCCATGGCGCTGGGCACGCCGGTGCTGGCCTTTGCCGCCCCCGGGCCGGCGGTGATCATCACGCCGGGCACCGGCTGGCTGGTGCCGGTGGGCGACCAGCCGGCCCTCGATGCCGCCCTGGGTGCGGCCGTGGGGGATCCCGATGCCTGCCGCCGGGCCGGGGACGCCGCCCGGCGGCGGGTGCGGTCGGAATTCACCATCGAGCGGCACATCGCCGGGGTGGAACGCTGCTACGGGCGGTTGCTCGGCGGCGGATGACCACGCCGCCGTTGCGTGCCGGGCGCCGGGCGCCCATCTTGCGTCGCCTTTCGATGGACGAATCCTCGCAACTCGACGAACTGCTGGCCTCCCGCGCCATGCAGAGCCGCCGTCCGGTGGAACCCTGCACCGTGGTGATCTTCGGCGCCTCCGGCGACCTCACCGCGCGCAAGCTGATCCCGGCCCTCTACCATCTGGCGGTCGAGAAGGCGCTCCCGGCGCCGTACCGGATCATCGGCTTCGCCCGCCGGGACAAGACCTCGGAATCCTTCCGGAACGAGCTCCGCGAGGCGCTGGGCAAGTTCTCCCGGACGCAGCCGGTGGACCAGGCGGTGTGGGATGCCTTCTCGTCGAACATCCACTACTGCCAGGCCGACATCAGCGACCCGACCGGCTACCGGCGGCTGCGCGAGCTGATCGACGCCACGGACAACGAGCGGCTGCGCAACAACCTGCTGTTCTACCTGGCCACCAATCCCAGCCAGTTCGCCGAGATCTCCCAGCACCTGAGCGAGGTGGGCCTGCTCCAGAAGTGCGAGAACGGCGGATGCCTCCAGCGGGTGGTCGTCGAGAAGCCCTTCGGCCACGACCTGCCCAGCGCCCAGTCGCTCAACTCCGAGCTCATCCGCCACGCCCACGAGAACCAGATCTTCCGCATCGACCACTACCTGGGGAAGGAGACGGTCCAGAACATCCTCACCTTCCGGTTCTCCAACGGGATCTTCGAGCACCTGTGGAACCGCGACAGCGTGGACCATGTGCAGATCACGGTGGCCGAGAAGCTCGGTGTCGGCGCCCGGGGCGGCTACTACGAGGAATCCGGCGCCATGCGCGACATGGTCCAGAACCACGTCCTCCAGGTCCTCTCCCTGATGGCCATGGAACCGCCCGTGTCCCTCGAGGCGGAGAACGTGCGCGACGAGAAGGTGAAGCTCCTCAAGTCGATCCGCGGCATGACCCCGGCCGAGATCGCGCGCAACGTGGTCCGCGGCCAGTACTTCGCGGGCGAGGTCGACGGCGAGGCGCGTCCGGCCTACCGGAGCGAGCCCAAGGTCGGTCCGAAGTCGAACGTCGAGACGTTCGTGGCGATGAAGCTCTGGATCGACAACTGGCGCTGGAGCGGCGTGCCGTTCTACCTGCGCACCGGCAAGAACCTGCCGGTCAGCGCCAGCGAGGTGCGGATCCAGTTCAAGCCCGCCCCCAACATCCTCTTCGCCGCCCAGTCGCCGGTGAAGCTCGACCCGAACTCCCTCACCCTCCGCCTCCAGCCCGACGAGGGGATCGCCCTCCGCTTCAACGGCAAGGTCCCCGGGGCCGCCGCCGAGATGCGTCCGGTGCGGATGCAGTTCAGCTACGACAGCGAGTTCGGCGCCTACACGCCCGAGGCCTACGAACGCCTCCTCCTCGAGGCCATCGCGGGCGATGCCACCCTGTTCATCCGACGCGACGAGGTGGAGACCGCCTGGCGGATCGTCGACTCGATCCGCAACAGCTGGGTGAACCGTCCGCTGACCAACCGGGAGTTCTACCTGGCCGGCACGTGGGGGCCGACCGCGGCCGACGAGTTGCTGGCGGCCGACGGCCGGGAGTGGCGCAATCCCCAGGGCCGCCGTTAGGGCCGGGGCCCGCGGTGTTCGTGGCGGCGGATGGGAATCCGCGGAAGCAGCCCCCCATGCGGTGGCGCGAGCGTCCCCGCGAGCCGCCATGGGCCAGGGGCGCAGCCGGTGGAGCGAGCCTGCGAGCCCGATCGGCCCCGCCAGGGACCGACGCCTTCAACCCGTAGCCGCCGTCGGTAGACGGCCGGTCACGCCCTACCATCTGCGGGGTCCTGGCGGACCCCGTCGGACTCACCCGCTGGCGCGGGTTCATCCCTCCACCGCCCGAGAGGCGCGGGGCGCACTGGGGCGAGCCGGCGAGCCCGATCGGTCCCGTCAGGGACCGACGCCTTCAACCCGTAGCCGCCGTCGGTAGACGGCCGGTCACGCCCTACCATCTGCGGGGTCCTGGCGGACCCCGTCGGACTCACCCGCTGGCGCGGGTTCATCCCTCCACCGCCCGAGAGGGTCGCCAGCACACGCCACGCGGTCGGATTCCTCCGACCGCGATTCGCGATTTGCCCAGACCGCGGGACGCCGGGGAGGCGCTCTTGGATCGACTACGAACGCCGGCTGGCAGCGCGACCGCGGCGGTGGATGTGGACCGCGCCGGCCAGGCCGGCTACCAGGCACGCGGTCACCGCCCAGGCGGGGGCCGCGGGATTCCGGGTGATCCACAGGGCGAGGGTTCCCACCGCCGGCCCCCCGCAGATCCCCAGCCCGACGAACGCCTCGTGGATCCCGCTATGCTCCCCGGCGGCCTCGGAACCATCAAGCGAGTAGTAGAGCGAGGAGTAGTAGATCAGTGCGCTGGCCGCGCCGAACCCCACCTGCGCCAGGACCAGCACGGGCACCGACCGGCTGACCAGCAGCGCGACAAAGCTCACGATGAGCAGTCCGAATGCGGCGGCGAACCAGCCGAAGCGGTAGTGCCATCCGGTCCAGCGCCACAATCCCCCGAAGGCGACCGCGCGGACCACGAACCACACCGACATCAGCCACCCCGTCTGCTGCACGTCGAGACCCACCTTGAGGCCGATCCCCGGGACCACCGCCAGCAGGGTGTTCTGGGCCATGTAGCAGAAGGGATTCCCGAGCAGGCCCAGCGTCCGGAACCACGGCGGCCGGTTCCGCTCGGTCGGGGCGAAATGTCCGTCGCCACGGGCGGAGGCCAGCCAGTCGGCGTGGAGGCGTCCCCAGCGGCCGATGACGAGGAGCTGGCCGACGTGCACCACGGCGGGGAGCCAGTACAGGCTGTTCGTCCCGAGGTGCCGGTAGAGGGTCCCGCCGAGGAACACCCCGAGCGCGCCGGTCCCGGCCCAGACGACGTTGTAGCGGCCGATCCGGTTCGGCACGAGGGATCCCGGCTCGCCCTCGGGGGCGAGCGCCTCGAGGACCGGCCAGGTGGCGCAGATGGCCGCGGTCCAGAGGAGCAGCGACACGACCTGGCCGGCGCTGGAGGGAACCAGTCCGCCCACCGCCACCGCCAGCACGCAGCCGGCGCAGCCCAGGCGCAGGGTGCGGAAGTAGCCGTGGCGCTGGGCCAGGCGTCCGCCGAAGAGGGCCGCCGGGATGAACACCAGACCGTGGGCCGCCCCCAGGCCGAGCAGCCCGAAGTCGCTCCAGCCGAAGTCCCGCTTCAGCCGCTGCATCAGGTAGTTGAAGAAATACGCGCAGGCGAAGGCGTGGACGCCCTCGAAGACGTAGAGGATGGACTTGGTGGGCGGCAGGCGCACAAGGGGGGTGTCGCCTCCGGCGGACCGGCTGGCGGACCGGCGGACTCAATCCCGGCCCGGCCCGGCGGGCAAGCCCGGTCTCCCCCATGGTTCCCATCCGCCCGGGGTCGGGGTCGGAGTCGGCATCGGAATGGATCTCCCTCTACCCGATCGGGCTCCGCCGTCTCCCGGAGCGCCGAGCTCCTGCGAGGCGGGGCAATCGGGGAGGACTCGTTCTGGTCCGCAGATGCCGGGAGGCTCCGGAGGCGGGGGAGTGTGGACAACAAAGGGTGCGAAGGGACGAAGGTCGTCAATCCGGTCTCCACTCCGTGTCTCCCCGGGCGGTCTGGCCTGGGCCAAAGCGGTGTCGACGCTTCGCTCTGCCACCGCAGTCCATAGGGGCGCCGGTCCGGACCGGTGGCGCGAGGCTCCCGCCGAGCTGCCTGGCTGCCGGCCCTGCTCCCGGCGTTCGTGGCGGACCGCTTTTCTGCGATCGGGCTTGCCCCGCCCGGGGGACGAACGCCCCGGGGATCAGCGCCCGCGCCACGCCTGGCCGCGCGCGGCGAGTCGTTCGGCGTCGGGCTTGGTGTCGGCGGTCAACGTGATGTTGGTCCCGGGAACCCACGGCACCTCCTGGAAGTCCACGTAGAGGGTGCGGGCGACCATCTCCACCGCGTGCCCGAAGCAGTTCAGCGACACCGTTCCCGGCAGGGCGCTGGTGTCGACGAACACCACCGGGCCGAAGGGCATCGCATTGGTGATGGGGACGGAGAAGACGGCGGTGATCGGGAGGTCCTCCCGAAGCGGGGTTTCGCCGGGGAAGTACAGGGTCACCGGCTGGGGACCGAGCAGGCGGGGGTGCTCGATGCGCAGCACGGGCACGCCGTCGGCCGCCCGGTCGAAGGTCACGTTCCATGGCCCGCCGCGGCGCTTCAGCGCGGTGCAGGCCCCGTAAAGGGTCACATAGGCGAACAGGGTCGCCACGAACCCGGCAAACAGGCGTTTCACCACCATCGGCAGGGGTTCTTCAGGGTTCGCGTTCACGGGGGCGCGAGAGTACCCGGGGAACGGGAGTCGGCAACCCGTCAGGTGCCTGCCCTGCCGGGCCAAGCACCGGTGCGCCTCCGGCAAGGCAGGGAGAGCGCCCGGTCGTGTCGCCCGCATGCTGGGGCCGGGTCTTGTCAACATGCCCTACCCCTCCTTTCGACACCTTGTCCTGCCCCTGATGGGCCTCGGTCTCGTCGGATGCTTGGTGCTCCCGGTGCCCACGCCCCATGGCCGGGTCCTGGAGGGACGGGAGGTTCAGGCGGCCGACATCGCCTTTGTCCGACCTGGCGAGACATCCAGGTCCGAGGTGGTCCGCCAGTTCGGGCAGCCCTCGGTGTACTGGCGGGATGAGAACACGTTGATCTACCGGTGGGTTCAACGTGAGGGGATCCTCTTCTGGGCGGTCGCCGGGGCGACCACGGGGGGCGCGGGGGCCATGGATCTCACGGCGGAGTTCGCCTATCTGGTCCGGTGCGATGCGGCGGACCGGGTGGTGGCAACCGAGACGATCCGGATCCGGCGAAGCCCCTCCTTTGGCGAGCAACTCCTGCGCTGGCGGGACGCCCGGCGGTCCGGCGTTGGAGTGGGGGAGGGTGGCCCATGATGACGGTGGTGCGGAGGATGGTTGCGGGTGCGTCCCGGGGCCGGCTGGCCGGGTGGGTCGTGTTGGCAGGCCTGTTGTCCGGTTGCGTCTTCAGCACGGGACGGCCGCCGGCGGATGTCGTCGCCGCCCGGGACGGTGCCGGTCGCGCCGTGGTGCTGGTGCGGCTGACCACCCGGATCGATGGGCGGGAACTGCCGGCGATGCCGGCGATGCTGCCCATGGACTCGATCTGGCTGGCGTGGGGAGGATTCGACACGGGGGGACGGCTGGAGATGGCCCGGCAGCGGTTCTTCTCGAACGAGAGCCGTCGCGATGGCTGGACCTACCTGCTGCTCGAGCCCGGCATCCACTATTTCTCGGTCAACACCCCGCAAGGGGGTGGGGCGATCGACTATGACCGGTCCTGGCGGCATCTGCCGACGGCATGGCGGCTCGACGTTCCCGAGGGTGTGCCGGTGATCTATGCGGGAACCCTGTACGTTCCCGGTGACGGATCCCGGATGTTGTTCGGTGGCCGCCGCATGCAGCGGTTCCACGTCGCGGAGTTCGAGGTGCGCGACGAGTCCGGCGAGGCGGCCGGGATCCATTCCCGCTGGCTGTCCCATCTCGGGCCGATGCGGTCGGTCCTGATGCAACCCCATGACCCGTCGGCCGGCCCGGTCCTGATCGAGACCCCGCCCGGCCGTTGACCGGGCTCAGCCCGCGAGCCGTTCCAGCGCCGCGACCACCGCGTGGCCCGCCCGCTCGGGCATGAGCCAGCCGCCGAGGGCGGTCACGTGGTCGCGGACCGATGGCAGGGCGTTGGCGGGGGTCACCAGATGGTGGGCGTAGCGGCGGTCGAACATGGGGAGGTCGTTCAGGTGGTCGCCCGCCACCAGGGTCTGCTCGGGTCGGATGTCGAGCAGGCGCTGGAGTTCCCCGAGGGCCGTCCCCTTGCTGTAGGCGGCATGGCAGAGGCGGACGTAGATGTCGTTCCGGACCGGCTGCAGGTCGGGTCGCCCGGCGCAGAACGCCTCGACCTCGGCATGGATCTCGTCCATCTGCGGATTGCTCCGGGCGATGGCGCACAGTGGGGACCACGGGTCCTCGTAGAAGGTGGCGTCGAACCGGGCGGCGAGCCCGCGCAGCAGGTCGGCGATGTCGCCGGCCAGTTCCCCGAACAGCTCGGCGTGGTCCCGGGTGCATCGGGAGTTCCACGGCTCCACCGGCACGTAGTGCCCGCCGTCGTTCCGGTAGATCTCCCGCTCGACCAGCACCAGGTAGTCGGGACGCGCCCGGATGCGGGAGCGGCCGAGGCATTCCATCAGGCTGGCCATCTCCCGCCCGGTGTTGATCACCCAGGTGACCCCCGCCGCCTGCAGTTCGAGGAGGCGCTGGTCGAGGGCCGACGGGATGGGGGGATCCGAGAAATCCTCGTGGATCGTGCCGTCGAAATCGGTCGAGATGAGCCGGAGAGGCGGGGTGCCGCGCATGTCAGGCGGCGACTCTGGCACGTGGCGGGGTTTTGTCAGCACCGGGCCGTCGTCGACCGCCCGCTTGCCGGTCCGGTGCGTCGCGTGCAGGGTGTCCGGGCGATGTCAGATCTCCAGGCCCAGTACGATGACGCGATGTTCGACTACTCCACCGGCGGCTATGCCGAGGCGGCGGAGAAGCTGCGGGGGATCCTCGCGGAGGATCCGGACCACTTCGATGCCCGCCTGGCCCTGGCGATGTGCCATTACCGGCAGGGGGACTACCCGACGGCCATCGCCGAGGGGCATCGCGCCGAGGCCCTCCGGCCCAACGAGCAGCTGGTGCACACCAACCTGTCCCTGTTCTACATGAAGTCCGGCGACAAGCAGACCGCGGAGAAGCACGGCCTGCAGGCCCGGATCGCCTCGTGGAAGGAGAACATGGCGGCACCGCCGGCCGGGGGGGCGGATGCCGACGGGGATCCCGAGCTCCGCATGGCCCAGCCCAAGCCCAAGGCGGTGAAGCTGCCGGAGAAGTTCCCCGACATGCCCTGGAAGAAGGCTGCCCGGCCCATGTCGCCGCCCCCGCCCGCCCCGCCGTCGGCCTGACGCAGGCGATCCCGAACGACGCCATGGAGGACGTGGACGGATTCGTGGAGGTGGCCGAGGTGGACAGCCTGCCGCCGGGGAAGGGCCGGACGGTCGAGGTGCGGGGACATCGGCTGGCCCTGTTCCGGATCGGGGATTCCTTCCATGCCATCGACGACGCCTGCCCCCATCGCGGCGCCCCGCTGGGTGCCGGGTGGCTGGAGGGCGGGGAGGTGATGTGCCCGCTCCACGGGTGGGCCTTCGACGTCACCACCGGCGCCTGCCGGACCCGGCCGGACCGCCCCGTGCGGAGTCATCCGGTGCGGGTGGCCGGGGGCCGGGTCTGGGTGCGGGTGGGTTAGAGCCTGACCGCCTTGCCCACCGCCAAAATGCCTCGCCGCATGACCCCTCGGAGTTTCCGGTCAGGCCCTTAGAGCCCGGCGATTGCGGTGTCCAGCACCCCGATGAGGGCGCGGATGGAGTCCACCGTCTCGTCGCCCATGTTGGAGATCCGGAAGGTGGTGCCCTTGATCTTTCCGTAGCCCCCGTCGATCAGGATGCCCTGCTCCTTGACCCGCTTCTGGAAGGCGGCCACGTCGATGACCCGGCCGCCGGGACGGGCGCCGTTGTTGACGCACACGAGCGTCCGCGACTCATGGCCCGGTTCCGGGAACAGGGTGAACCCGTGTCCGGCGGCCCAGTCGCGCAGCATCCGGTTGGTGGTCTCGTGGCGGGCGTAGCGGGCCTCCAGGCCCTCTTCGAAGAACTCCCCGAGCTTCGACGCCAGCGCGTACACGTGGCTGATGCTCGGGGTGGAGGGGGTCATGTCCCCCTCGGCGTTCTTCTGGAACTCGACGAAGTCGAAGTAGTACCCGCGGTCGGGCATCCGGGCGGCGCGCTCGAGGGCGGCGGCCGAGCAGGTGAACACCGTCAGGCCGGGCGGCAGCGCGAAGGCCTTCTGCGTTCCCGCCAGCAGCACGTCGATCCCGAGCGCGTCGAATCCCAGCGGCACCGCGGTCATCGAGCTGACCGCGTCGACGATGAACAGGACGTCCGGGTACTTGCGCTTCAGCGCCGCGATCTCGTCCAGCGGGTTCATCACGCCGCAGCTGGTCTCGTTGTGGATCAGCGTCAGGGCGTCGAAGCGTCCGGTCGCCAGCCGGGCGTCGATCTGCTCGGCACGGATCGGGGAACCCCAGGGCACCTGCAGGGCCTCGGCCTCCTTGCCGCAGCGCCGGGACACGTCATGCCACTTGTCCGAGAAGGCCCCGCACATGCAGTTCAGCACCCCCTTGTGGACCAGGTTCCGGACGGCCCCCTCCATCACCCCCCACGCGCTGGAGGTCGAGAGGTAGACGAGTCGCCCGGTGCCCAGCAGTTCCTGGAGCCGGGGCTGGATCGAGGCGTACAGGTCCTTGAAGCCCTGTCCGCGGTGGCCGATCATCGGGCGGCAGAAGGCTTCGAACGTCCGGGGGCTTACCTCCACCGGGCCGGGAATGTGCAGTTTGACGTGTGCCATAGGGCCGGGCGGACCGTTCCAAATCCCACCCGACGGCGCAAGGGGGACCGGCCGGCAATCCCTGCGGACCCGGTGACCGGGATCGATCCGCCCGACCGGTCCCGCCGCCGGCCCGTCGCCACTTCGTCACACCAAATCCTTGACGCCAGCCCCGACCGGCGTTCGCGCCCCGCCGGCCGGGAACGAAGTCGGCATGCGCCCGGGAATCCACCTGTTTTCCGGGGTGAAAACCGCCTGTGAACAACTTGGGGAAAACTGTGAATACATTTGCCTCGTTCCGACCTCCCCGGTTGCCTACACGTCACGCCGCTTCCGCGACCCGGCTTTCCGGGGCCGGGCGTCCCGTCAGGGATCCATCCGGTGGGCAAACACCCTTGTAACTGTTTCATGATGAATATTTTGTGCGGCATCGAGAAGGTTGGTTTCCGGGTTTTTCCCGGGGGTTCCGGGTTCGTTTCCCGCGATGGGCTTGGCGTGCAAGCGACTGGAATCCGGCCGGTTACGAACGTGTGAACCGGGCAGGTGAATAAGCCTTGTTTTCGACCCCCTTCTGCGGACTCTTTTTTCGACGTCATGCCGCCCACTGCCGAAGCGATCTGGACCTCTGCGCAGGAGCTGCTCCGCGACATGCTGAAGCCCGAGGTGTACAACCTCTGGTTTGCTCCGGTCCGGGCGGTGGGCCTGGAGGGGGAGGTCCTGCAGCTGGAGGTGGCCGACGAGTTCTGCGAGCTGTGGCTGCGCGACAACTACCTGGACGTCCTGCGCTCGGTGGTCACCCGGGCGGCGCTGCGTCCGTTGCAGGTGGATTTCGTGGTCGGGTCCGGGGTGGCGGTGGGGCCGGTGGCCGATGCGGTCCCGGTGCCGGCGGCTGAGCCGGTGCGGCGCGAGGCGGTGGAGAAGCCGTCGGAGCCGCCGTTCAATCCGAACAACACCTTCTCCACCTTCGTGGTGGGGAACAACAACCAGTTCGCCCACAGCGCCGCGATGGCGGTGGCGGCGAACCCGGGACGGGCCTTCAACCCCCTGTTCCTCTTCGGCGGGGTCGGGCTCGGGAAGACCCACCTCCTCCACGCCGTCGGCCACCAGGTCCTCGCCAACCGGCGCCAGGCCCGGATCGCCTACCTGTCCTGCGAGCGCTTCACCAACGAGTTCATCGACGCCCTCCAGAACAACGCCCTGGTGCGGTTCCGTCGGCGCTACCGCCAGCTCGATGTCCTCCTGGTGGACGACATCCAGTTCCTGGCCGGCAAGGAGCGGATCCAGGAGGAGTTCTTCCACACGTTCAACGCGCTGCATGAGGCGCGGAAGCAGATCGTCCTGACCTGCGACCGGCCCGCGAACGAGATCCAGGGCTTGGAGCAGCGCCTGATCTCGCGGTTCGAGTGGGGCCAGACGGCGGACATGCAGCCGCCGGACGTCGAGACCCGCACCGCCATCCTCCGCAAGAAGGGCGCCGCGCTCGGCTTCGTCCTCCCGGACGAGATCGTCAACTTCCTCGCCAGCCGGATCCGCACCAACATCCGCCGGCTCGAGGGGGCCTTCATCCGCGTGGCCTCCTTCACCCAGCTCACCGGCAAGGCGGTGACCCTCGAGGCGGTGGAGAACCTCCTGCGCGACATCCTCCAGGAGGAGGGACGCCAGATCGTCAGCATCGAGTCGATCCAGCGCCGGGTGGCCGAGCACTACGACATCCGGCTGGCCGACATGACCAGCAAGCGCCGCCCGGAAAGCATCGCCTTCCCCCGCCAGGTGGCCATGTTCCTCTCCCGCCAGCTGACCGGCAATTCCCTCAGCTCGATCGGCGACGCCTTTGGCGGACGGGACCACGGCACCGTGCTGCATGCGTGTCGGCAGGTGAAGGACCGGATGGAGGTGGACCCGACGGTCCGTCACGCGGTCGGGTACCTGGAGCGTCAGCTGATGCGCTGACCGGCGGGAAGGAACGGCCATGGGAAACCTGCTCCGCCTTGGCCGCCTGCTCCTTCTGGGGGCGGTGGCGGCCGGGGTGGTCCGGGCCGCGGACCCGTTTCTCACGGTGCGGGACATCTTCCCGCCCGAGGCCTGGCACAACCACGGCTCCTGCCTCGTCGAGACCCGCCGCGGGGACCTCCTCGTCTGCTGGTTCCATGGCTCGGGCGAGCGCAAGGCGGATGATGTCCGCGTGGAGGGTGCCCGGCTGCGCCGCGGGCGCGGCGAGTGGAGTCCGCGCTTCCTGATGGCCGACACCCCGGGGTATCCCGACACCAACCCCTGCATGGTGATCGACGCCGAGGAACGGCTCTGGCTGTTCCACCCCACCATCCTGGCCAACCTCTGGGAAAGCGCCCTGCTCAAGTGCCGGGTGAGCCGCGACTACCATCGGCCGGGCCCCCCACGCTGGGAGCGGAGCGACGTGGTGCACATCACGCCCGGGCCGGAGTTCGACGAGGCGGTCCGCGAAGCCCTCCCGCGCCTGCAGGCCGAGGCCGCCCGGGCGGACTGGACGGAGTCCACCCGGCGCGAGGTGGCGGACTACCTCGCGGCCATGGAAGCCCGGGCCGGCGACAAGCTGTACCGTCGGCTCGGCTGGATGCCCCGGGCGCGGCCGTTCCTCGGGCGGAACGGGCGGATCCTCGTCCCCCTCTACCACGACGGGTTCTCCTTCAGCCTGATGGCGTGGACCGACGACGCCGGCGCCCATTGGAGCACCGGACGGCCGGTCATCGGCGGCGGGAACATCCAGCCGAGCATCGTCCGGCGTTCCGACGGCTCCCTGTACACCGTCATGCGCGACAACGGCCCGCCGCCCAAGCGCCTGATCGAGGCGGTGTCGCACGACGAGGGCGCCCGCTGGACCGGTGTCCGGGACAGTGCGATCCCCAATCCGGGGTCCGGGGCCGACCTGATTGCCCTCCGCGACGGCCGCTGGGTCTTCGTCGGGAACGACACCGAGGAGGGGCGGCATCGGCTGGCGGTGTGGCTTTCGGCCGACGAGGGCCGCACCTGGCCGTGGCGGCGGGCGTTGGAGGACGGTCCGCCGGGGAGCGGTTCGCACGGTTATCCCAGCGTGCTTCAGTCGCGGGACGGCAGCCTGCACGTGAGTTACAGCTGGCACTCGCGCGACGGGGACCGGGAGGCGAAGACCATCCGCCACGCGCATTTCAACCCGGAGTGGATCGGGGCGGGCGGGGAAGGGCGATGAGCGGCGGCCCGGGGGCCGCGGGGTGGCCTGTCGGCCGGGAGGCGGTCCTGAGGTCGGGCAAGTGTCGATGCACACCCATATCGAGGAATTCCTGACCCACCTGCGCCTCGAGCGCGGGCGGGCGGCGCACACACAGCGCACGTATGCGGCCCTGCTCGGCGGGTTTGCCGAATGGGCTGCGGCGCGGGGCCTGGACAAGCCCTCGGCGGTGGGGCCCGACCACCTGATGACCTACCTCGAGGCGGAGCGGGATCGTCCCCTGGCCACGGAGCCGGAGCCGGCGACATCGGCCCGGCGCCTGAGCCCGGCCAGTCTCTACCTGCGGGTGGCGGCGTTGCGGGCTTTCTTCCGGTTCGCCGAGGATGAGGGATGGGTGACCGCCAGCCCGGCCGCCCGGCTTTCCCTGCCGCGACGATGGAAGCGGCTGCCCAAGGCGTTGTCCGCCGACGAGATCACGGCCCTGCTCCAGCCCCCGGCGACCGCGACGCCATCGGCCCTGTGCGACCACGCGGTGCTGGAGCTGGCCTATGCGAGCGGACTCCGGCTGGCCGAGCTGCGCGGGCTCCGGCTGGAGCAGCTGCACCTGGAGTCCGGCTTCGTCACCGTCATCGGCAAGGGCGACAAGGAGCGGGTGGTGCCGGTGGGGCGGGTCGCGGTGGCGGCGCTCGGGCGCTATCTCGAGGCGGGGCGGCCCGCCCTGGTGACGCCCCGTTCCCCGGCGGCGGTGTTCCTCACCCGGCGGGGCACGGCCTTTGCCGCCCCCACCCTGTGGTTGCGGATCAAGCGCTGCGTGGTCCGGGCGGGCATCGGACGCAACGTCACCCCGCACATGCTCCGGCACAGCTTCGCCACCCACCTGCTGGAGCACGGCGCCGACCTGCGGGTGATCCAGGAGCTGCTGGGGCACTCCAGCATCGCCACCACCGAGGTCTACACCCACGTCGCCGGCCGCCACCTCCGCGACGTCCACGACGCCTTCCACCCCCGGGCGCGGTGAGGCTCACACCCGTCCCCGGAGCCAGCGCCACAGCTCGAGCCAGCGCGGGGGTTGGCCGGTGCGGAGGATGGAGTGGCGGAAGATCCGTCCGCAGGCCCACAGGACCCCGGCGGTGAAGACCAGCAGCAGGACCAGCGTGCCCACCACGTCCCGCATCGGCGGGTCCGCCCCCAGACGGTTCAGCATCACGAACGGCGTGTACCACGGCACCCACGACAGCGCCGTGGCCAGCGGGCCGTTCGGATCCCTCGGGATGAACGGCATCAGGAACAGCGGCACCATCAGGATCAGCATCAGCGGCGCCATCAGGTTCTGCGCCTCCTTGAGGGTGTTGCACAGGGAACCCGCGGTGAGGAACACCGCCGCGTACAGCAGGTAGCCGAGGAGGAAGTACCCGATGAATCCCGGCAGCAGGGGGGTGGAGTCGAGGAGGTTGACGATGTCCCGGGTCAGACTGCCGGCCGGCCCGGCGCTGCCCGCGCCGGCGCCCGCCTGCCACAGGGCCACCCCCACGAGGGATCCCAGCCAGGCGGACACCATCACCAGCCCCACCGCCGCAATCCCGGCCAGCTTGCCCATCATCAGCTCCCCGGGCGTCACGCTCGAGAGCAGCACCTCGATCACCCGGTTGCCCTTCTCCTCGATCACCCCGGTGAGGAGCATCTGCGAGATGGCGAAGATCCCCACCCACAGCAGGTACACGAACAGGCTCGGGGCCCACTGGCGGAGGGTGTCGGACATCCCCACCCGCTCCTCGCCGACCGCCTTGCGCGGGTTGAGCACGGAGACCGGGAGCCCGAGCCGTTCGACCCGACGCACCACCTCCGGGTCCAGGCCGAGCCGCCGGTACTCCCGTCGACGGAACTCCGACCGCAACACCTGCTCGACCGCCTGGCGGAGCCCGGTGTCGGCCTGGTTGGCGCACCAGTACCGGAGTTCATTCGTCGATCCCGGACCGAACCCGGGCGGGATCACGATCGCGGCGAACAGCCCGGAATCGTCGTCCCGTCCGTCGAGGAGCGGACGCAGGATCCCTTCCACCCGTCCGGGATCGGTCTCGCCGGCGACGGCCGACGGGGGATCGACCTCCTGGAACCGGGGGCGTGGCGGGGTGAAGGCCGGCGCGTTGGACGCCCCGCGGTTCCGGCGTTCCCAGTCCTCGCGGGCCGATGCGACCCGGTCCGCCTCGTCCTGCGCGAGGCCGTCGCGGACGAGTCCGGCGTAGTCGCCCGCGAGGTCGACGAGCACGTAGGTGCGGGTCGGGGTCGCCTTGCGGGTCAGCAGCATCGGCAGGGTGCCGCCCAGGACGATGAGGGTGGGGAACAGGAGCAGGCCCAGCCAGAAGCCCTTGGTCCGGACGTTCTCGGTGAACTCGCGGAGGGCGATGAGGAGGACGCATCTCATCGGAAGGCCGCCTCCCGCGCGGCCGGGCCGACGAGTTGGACGAACACGTCGTGGAGGGTGGGTTCGGGGGCCTCGAACCCGCGGAGCCGCACCGCACGGTCGAAGCAGGCGGCCAGCAGCCCCTGCGGGTCCGTCCCGGGATCCAGCTCGGCCTCCCACCAGCCGTCGGCCGAGGGTTCCAGTCGACGGATCCCGGGCAGGCTGTTCAGCGGGGCGGGATCCGCCTCGGGCCGCAGCCGGACCCGGCGCGGCTGCAGCGCCCGGGCCTCGGACAGGGTGCCGTCGAACAGCCGCCGGCCGGCGCCGATGATCACTACCCGGTCGCACAGCCGTTCCGCGTGGGCCATCACGTGGGTGCTGAAGATCACCGTCCGCCCCCGCGACTTCAGGTCGACGATGATCTCCTCCATCACCTCCTGGTTGACCGGGTCGAGTCCGGAGAACGGCTCGTCGAGGATCACCAGCTCCGGGTCGTGGGCCACCGAGGCGAGGACCTGCACCTTCTGTCCCATGCCCTTCGACAGCGCCTCGGTGCGGGCGTTGGCGAAGTCCCCCAGGCCGTAGCGTTCCAGCAGCTCATGGGCCCGTCGCCGGGCATCCCGCCGGGACCAGCCCTTGAGGGTGGCGAAGTAGGCGATCACCGACCAGGCCCGCATCCGCTTGTACAGGCCCTTCTCCTCGGGGAGATACCCGAGCCGATGCCGCACCGGGAGGGCCGACGGGGCGCCGAGGACGGTGATCGATCCCGAGGACGGCCGCAGGATGTCGAGGATCATCCGCAGGGTGGTCGTCTTGCCGGCGCCGTTGGGTCCGAGGAACCCGTAGACGCAGCCGGCGGGCACCGTGAGCGAGAGGTCGGTCACGGCATGGAACGTGCCGAAGGTTCGGCTGACGTTCCGCAGGACCAGGGCCGGCTCGGGCACGCCCGGAGTGTCGGCGCCGGCGCCCCGTCTTGTCATCCAAAGATGAGGGCGGACCCGCCGGGTCGGCGGGGATCCGTTGTGTCCGCAGATTCCGCGGCGCCGGGGACCGGGAGGACCCCACGGTGTGCCACGGGAGGAAGGGGCCGGCCGCTACTTGGTCATGGCGGGGCGGGGACGGGGCTGGTGGTAGGCGATGATGTCCGTCTGGTGGCGCAGGCCGGTCCGGGTGGTGGCCCCGGAGGCGGCGAACACCGGGCTGTCCATCCGGTCGGAGACGTGCCCGGTGCGGATCTCGACGGTGAGGTCGGCCACCGAGCCGAGCACCCGGGTGGGCTGGTAGACGTAGTCGGCCAGGTCCTCGAGGCGGGTGGAGCCCGAGAGCACGAGGTATCCGGCGAGGCCCGACTCGATGGCCCCGCGGATGTCGGTCTCCATGGTGTCGCCGATCATGACCACCTCGGCGACCGGGTTGCGGGCCAGCTCGCGGAGCCTCCGCCGGGCCTGGTGGAACATGTAGCCGTTGGGCTTGCCGAGGTAGTAGGCGCGGCGTCCGGTGCTGGCCTCGAGGAAGGCCGCGGTGGCGCCGGCACCGGGCCGGGTCCGCCCGGCCGCCACGGGGCACCAGTTGTCGGGATTGGTGGCCAGCAGGCGGGCGCCGCGCTCGATGCATTCATGCGCCTTGGCCAGACGCTCTAGCGAGGCCGACCCCTCGCCCACCACCACGTAGCTCGGACGGAGCCCGTCGTTGGCGATCCGATGCTCGTGCAGCGCCGCCAGCAGCCCGCCCTCGCCCACCGGGAACACCGTGCAGCCGGGATGGGTCTCGCTGAGGAAGTCGGCCGTGTTCGAGGCCGAGGTGTAGAAGTGGCGCGGGGAGATCCCCGTCACGCCGAGGTGGTGGAGGCGGACGGCGAGGTCCTCGGGGGTGGGGGCGGAGTTGTTGGTGAGGAAAAGGAACGGCAGGCCGGCGGCACGCAGCGCGGCCACGAACTCGGCGGCGCCGGGGATCAGCTGGTTCTCGCGATAGATCACCCCGTCCATGTCGATCAGGTAGCCGGTCTTCCCCATGCCGACGATCCGGAGCAGTTTGGCTGCCAGTCCGGTGAATCCACGTTGCGGATCGGGAGAAGGCATCCGACGACGGGTTGCCGTTGTCCCGTTGCGTCCACGCTGCGCTCCGTGCGCCAAGGCGGAGCACGGCACCGCGGGGTCGAACACGCTGACCAGCCACCCGTGGGGGGCGCGAAGCGCTTCCGTGATCCGTCGATGGACCGGTCCGGCGGGAAACGGTTCCGTCGACTGCTGCATTCGTTCCCGGATGGGAGAGGCGTCCCACTGGCCGGCCCGGTTCGTTGACACCCGGCTGGCAAAGCATCACGATGCGACCGTGAGGACAACCTTGGACATCAATGATGCCCTCCTGCGCGAGATGAGACTGCGGGCCGAGCAGGCCGGACGGCCGTTCCGGAGCGTTGTGGAGGAGACCATCGCCTTGGGGCTTGCCCGACAGGCAGATGTCCGGGAGCCCGGGAGGAGATTCCGGGTGAAGGCGCACCCGCTCCACCTGAAGCCCGGGTTCCGGGCGGCCAGCCTCAACCAGATCTACGACCAGATCGAAGCGGAGGACGCCGTCCGGTGATCATTCCCGATGTCAACCTGCTCATCTACGCCCACGACAGTTCTTCCCCACCGCATCGGTCCGCCCGGGGATGGTGGGAGGCGGCCCTGTCCGGGAACGAGCCGGTGGGGATTCCCGTGGTGGTGCTGATGGCGTTCGTTCGCCTGATGACCCACTCCACGCTGTCGCAGAACCCGATGACCGTTGCCCAGGCAAGGGAACGGGTTGAGGCGTGGTTGGAGCAGCCGAACTGCCGAGTGCTGCCGGTCAGTGACCGGACTGTGGCCCTGTTCCTGGAGTTGCTGTCGGAGGTTGGCCAGGGGGGAAACCTCTGCACGGACGCGATGATTGCCGCCTCGGCAAAGGAGTACGGCGGGACGGTGTACTCCAGTGATCGGGATTTCGACCGGTTTTCGGGGTTGCGTTGGTCCAATCCACTGGGGTGAAGAAGCATTGTTGAATCCGACCCCGGGTCGATACAGGGCCGCCTCCGGTCGGCGGGACCGCGTGGCGTCGGGCAGGCCGGTTGCGGCCAGTTGGGGCTGGCCAGGGGGACGACCGGGATGGCTGGATGGGCGGGCTGGGTTCATCGTCATGAAGTCCTCCTTCCCCGCCCTGGGTGGTCCCCGATCGCGATCGGGGTGGATCGTTCTCGTGCTGCTGCTCCTGACCGGATGCCGGACCGCCCGCGGTCCGGGCCAGCCGGGCGAGGGCGGACGGACCGCCGCCGGTCTTCCGGCCGACGGCGCATTGGAGTCCCACCTGCGGCCGGCCGCCTTCGGGATCCAGCCCCTGTTCGACCGGGACCGGTTTCCGAATGTCACGGTGGCGACCGACGGCACGGTGCTGGCGTTCTGGAATGGCGTGGTGGTCCGGCGAAGCACCGACGGCGGGGTGTCCTGGGGGCCGGAGATCCCGGTGGGACCGGGGTTCATGGGGGGCGGGGTGACGGTCGACGAGACCACCGGCCACATCCTGGCGTTCGTCGAGGCCGGACATCCCCCGACCCCGGTGCGGGTGTACCGGTCGGCCGACCACGGCGTCACCTGGACCCTCGAGCCCGCCGACCTCCTCCCGGATCCCGCGGGACACCTGGCGTCCATGCACATGAACGAACACGGGGTCACGCTGCGTCACGGGGCGCATCGCGGGCGGCTGATCCGGCCGAGCCGATGGTACGCCGGGGGGAATGACCGGTCCCAGTGGCCGTTCCACGAGACCGGCGCCCTGTTCAGCGACGACGGCGGAAGGACGTGGCGCGCGGGCCGGCCGCTGCCCGGCACCGGATTCGGCGAGGCCGCCCTGGTGGAACTCTCCGACGGCCGCCTGCACTACAACTCCCGTCGGCACTGGGCCCCGCCCGGGGTCGATCCGCGGCGGCGCTGGACGGCCCACAGTCGCGACGGGGGGGAATCGTGGGACGTCCCGGTGCTCCGTCCCGTGCTGCCCGACGGGGACCAGGACCGCGACTACGGGCTGATGGGCGGGCTGGTGCGGCTGCCGGTCCGGGGTCGGGACATCCTCCTCTTCAGCAACATCGAAAGTCCCTCCGGCCGGCATCACGGCCGGGTCTGGGCGAGTTTCGACGGGGGGCGCACCTGGCCCGTCTCGCGGGCGGTGTTCGACGGGCCCTTCGCCTATTCCTCGCTCGACGCCGGGCGTCCGGGGACGGTGTCCGAGGGGTGGGTCTACCTGTTGTTCGAGGGGGGGACGGAGGGTGCCGGGGCGATGGCCCGGTTCAACCTGTCGTGGGTGCTGGGCGGGGAGCCGACCGGCGACGGCCGGTTGCCGGCCGACCTCGTTCCGGCGCTCCGGTGAAGGCCTCCGGCCCGTCCTGAGAGCCCCGGTGTCCCCGGCCTCGACAGAGCGAGGCCCTCCGGACAGCTCTGAGGCGCTTCAGATCCGCTCGAAGTACCGCTGCTTTTCCCAGTCGGTGACCGCACCCTGGAAGGCCTGCTGCTCGAGGCGGGCGTGGTGGACGTAGAAATCCACCACCGGGTGGCCGAACGCCGACCGGGCGAGCCGGGAGCGTTCGAACAGGTCGGTGGCGTCGCGGAGCGAGGTGGGCAGCGCGGTGAGGGCGGGATCGCGGTAGGCGTTGCCCTGGTAGGCGTCGCCGCAGTCCAGCTCCTCCTCCACCCCGGCAAGCCCCGCGGCGATCATGGCCGCCAGGGCCAGGTAGGGGTTGGCGTCGGCACCGGGCATCCGGTTCTCCGGACGGTATCCGTTGCCGTGCCCGACCACGCGGAACCCGGTGGTGCGGTTGTCGGTGGCCCAGGCCATGCGGGTGGGGGCCCAGGAGCCCGACTGGTATCGCTTGTAGCTGTTCACCGTGGGGGCGTAGAGGAGGCACAGCTCGGGGGAGTACTTCATCAGGCCGCCGAGGAATTGTCGGAACAGGCGCGACCCGGTGCCGGCTTTCCGGTCCCAGAAGACGTTCCGGCCGCCCTTCCACAGGCTGAGGTGCACGTGGCAGGAGTTCCCGGCCTCCGCCGGGTCGTACTTGGCCATGAAGCTGACCGCCTGGCCGTGCTGCTCGGCGAGCTCCTTGACCCCCTGCTTGAAGATCACGTGGCGGTCGGCCGTGGTGAGGGCGTCGGCATGGGTGAAGTTGATCTCGTGCTGCCCCCGGCTCCATTCGCCCTTGCTGCTCTCCACCGGGATGCCGGCGGCGGTCATCCCGTTGCGGATGGCCCGCATCAGCCCCTCGTCCCGGGTGGGCTGCATCAGGTGGTAGTCGATCCGGTAGTCGCTCGACGGACGGAGTCCGCGGTAGCCGGCCGCGTGCAGTTCGGAGTAGGTCTGGCGGAACAGGTAGAACTCCAGCTCGGTGGCGCATTCGCAGGACAGCCCGGCGGCGGCGAGACGGTCGACCTGCCCACGCAGCACCGACCGGGGCGCCTCGGCCACGAGCGAACCGTCGGGCCGCACGTAGTCGCACAGGATCAGAGCCGAGCCCGGCTGCCACGGGAGGATGCGCAGCGTGTCGCGGTCGGGTCGGAACTCGAAATCCCCGAACCCGGCATCCCAGTTGGCCACCGCGAACCCGTCCAGCGGGTCCATGTCGAGGTTGACGGTCAGCAGGTAGTTGCAGCCGTGGGTGCCGTGGTCGAGGACCGAGCGCAGGAAGAAATCGGCCCGGAACCGCTTGCCGACCAGCCGGCCGAACGGGTCGGGAAAGGCCACGAGCACGGTGTCGATTGCGCCGCTTTGGACCTGGGTGGTGAGTTCGGGGAGGGTCATGTCCGCCCGTCAGCATTCTCCCGGTCGCCCCCGGGTGTCCATCCCCCCCGTGGGGGAAGGCGCCGGAACCCGCCGCCGGGTCAATCCGTGGTCAGGGTTTCCCAAGTCCGGGACAGCCGACGGCGCGTTCCGGGGTGAATGGTTTGTCGTCCCCGGTGCTTGGCGTCATGGTGACGCCCCACCCCGCTCCGGAGATGCCGCACACAGGAACCGCCATGCTCCCGTCCCGATCCCCCCGCCGTCCCCGCACCCCGCGGGCCTCCGCCTCCGCGGGCCGCGCCCCGCGTCCCGTCGCCCGACCGGCCGCCGGGCCGGGGTATGTCCGGTGGTTTGCCGACCTGACGCTGGCGGACGTCCCGCTGGTGGGCGGGAAGAACGCCTCGTTGGGGGAGATGGTGCGCGAGTTGGGATCGAAGGGGGTGCCGGTGCCGGACGGATTTGCCGTCACGGCCGACGCGTACCGGCATTTCCTGCTGGCGAACGGGCTGGATGCCCGGATGCGGCGGGAGCTGGACGGGCTGGACACCTCGGACATGCGGGGCCTGCGGCGTCGGGGGGCGGCGATCCGGCACGCGTTGCTGGCGGCCCCGCTGCCCGCCGACCTCGAGGCGGAGATCGTGGCCGCCTACCGGAAGCTCTCGGGCCGGGGGGAACCGGCGGACGTCGCGGTGCGGAGCAGCGCCACGGCGGAGGATCTGCCCGACGCCAGCTTCGCCGGCCAGCAGGAGACCTACCTGAACGTGCAGGGCCCGGCCGCCCTCCTCGACACCTGCCGCCGCTGCTTCGCCTCCCTCTTCACCGACCGCGCCATCTCGTACCGCGTCGACCACGGCTTCGACCACCTCGAGGTCGCCCTGTCGGTCGGCGTCCAGCGGATGATCCGCTCCGACCTCGCCACCAGCGGGGTCATGTTCACCCTCGACACCGAGACCGGCTTCCGGGAGGCGGTGCTGATCAACGCCGCGTACGGACTGGGCGAGAACGTGGTGCAGGGGTCGGTCAACCCCGACGAGTACACCGTCTTCAAGCCGACGCTCCGCCGGGGGTTCCGTCCGATCCTCCACCGCCGCCTGGGCACCAAGGAGTTCAAGCTGGTGTACGACACCGGCGGTTCGCGCATGGTGCGCAATGTGCCCGTCCCGGCGGGCGACCGGGCGCGGTTCGCCCTGTCCGATGACGAGGTCCTGCAGCTGGCCCGGTGGGCGTGCGTGATCGAGGACCACTACTCGGCCCGTCGGGGGCAGCCGACGCCCATGGACATCGAGTGGGCCAAGGACGGGCGCACGGGCCGGATGGCGATCGTCCAGGCGCGGCCGGAGACGGTGCAGTCGCGTCGGGGCTCCGGGATGCTCGAGAGCTTCCACCTCCGGGAGCGCGGCGAGGTGTTGGTCACCGGGCGGGCGGTGGGCGGCCGGGTGGCGGTGGGGAAGGTGCGGGTGATCGAACGGGTCGACCAGATCGGCCGGTTCCAGCCGGGGGAGGTGCTGGTGACGGACAAGACCGATCCCGACTGGGAGCCGATCATGAAATCCGCCGCCGCCATCGTCACCAACCGCGGCGGACGCACCTGCCATGCGGCGATCGTCAGCCGCGAGATGGGTGTCCCGGCGATCGTGGGGACCGAGCACGGGACCGACCGGTTGCGGGACGGCGACGAGGTGACGGTCTCGTGCGCCGAGGGGGAGACGGGCCGGGTGTATGCCGGGCGCCTGGAGTTCACGGTGCGGCGGACCGACCTGGGACGCCTGCCGAAGATCCGGACGCGGGTGATGCTGAACGTGGGAAACCCGGAGGAGGCCTTCGCCCTGTCGTTCCTGCCCAACGAAGGCGTGGGCCTCGCCCGCGAGGAGTTCATCGTGGCCACCTCCATCCGGGTGCATCCGCTGGCGCTGCTCCACTTCGACCGGGTGAAGGACCCGGCCGCCCGGGCGGAGATCGAGCGGCTCACCGCCGGGTACCCGGACAAGCCGGAGTACTTCGTCGACCGCCTCGCCCAGGGCGTGGCCCAGCTCGCGGCGGCGTTCCATCCCAAGGACGTCATCCTCCGCCTGAGCGACTTCAAGACCAACGAGTACGCCAACCTGCTGGGCGGGGCCGATTTCGAGCCGCGGGAGGAGAACCCGATGATCGGTTTCCGGGGTGCCTCCCGGTACACCCATCCGGCCTACCGCGACGCCTTCGCCCTGGAATGCCGCGCGGTGCGCCGGGTGCGGAAGGAGATGGGCCTCGACAATCTGAAGCTCATGGTGCCGTTCTGCCGGACGGTCGACGAGGGGCGCCGGGTGCTGGCCGAGATGGCGCGCCACGGCCTGAAGCGCGGCCGGGACGGCCTCGAGGTGTACGTGATGTGCGAGATCCCCAGCAACGTCCTCCTGGCCGACGCGTTCGCCGACCTGTTCGACGGCTTCAGCATCGGCTCGAACGACCTGACCCAGCTCGTCCTCGGCGTGGACCGGGACTCGGAGATCGTCGCGCCGCTGTTCGACGAGCGGAACCCGGCGGTGATGGAGATGATCGCCCGGGTCATCGGCGTGTGCCGACGGCGCAAGCGCAAGATCGGCATCTGCGGCCAGGCGCCGAGCGACTATCCCGACTTCGCCCGGTTCCTCGTCCGGGAGGGGATCGACAGCATCTCGCTGAATCCCGACACGGTGGTGCGGACGATCCGGGCGATCGCCCGTGAGGAACGGAGGGCCCGGTGAGCGGGTCGCACGGCGCACGGGGCCTGGCCGCCACCGCGGCGGGTCCGCATCCGCTCCACCGCTTCTTCGCCCCGCGCTCGGTGGCGTTGATCGGGGCCACGGAACGGCCGGGATCGGTCGGGCAGGCGGTGGCGGCGAACCTGCTCGCGTTCCCGGGCGAGGTCCACTTCGTCAACCCGGTCCGGGAATCGGTGCTGGGCCGGCCGGTGGTCCCCCGCCTCGACCTGCTCCCCACGCCGCCCGACCTGGCGGTGATCGCCACCCCGGCGGCGGGGGTGGCCGATGTCATCCGCGACTGCGCCGCGGCCGGCGTGCGGGCGGCGGTGGTGCTGTCGGCCGGGTTCCGGGAGGTGGGCGAGGAGGGGCGGGCGCGGGAGGCCGAGGTGCTCGCGGCGGCCCGCGAGGGCGGGGTGCGGCTGATCGGCCCCAACTGCCTGGGGCTCATGATCCCGTCGACCGGCCTCAACGCCACGTTCTCCGCCGGTCCCGCCCGTCCCGGCCACCTGGCGTTCCTCAGCCAGAGCGGCGCCCTCTGCACCGCCATCCTCGACTGGTCCCACCGGGAGAACGTCGGGTTCAGCGCCTTCGTCTCCGTGGGCGCCCTCGCCGACGTGGGCTGGGGCGACCTGATCGACTACTTCGGCGACGACCCGGCCACCCGGGCCATCGTGCTCTACATGGAATCGGTGGGGGACGCGCGGACCTTCCTGTCGGCGGCGCGCGAGGTGGCGCTGTCGAAGCCTGTGGTGGTGATCAAGGTGGGCCGGACCGACGAGGCGGCCCGCGCCGCGGCCTCGCACACCGGCGCCCTCACCGGCAGCGACGCCGTGCTCGACGCGGCGTTCCGCCGTGCCGGCATCCTCCGGGTCGATTCCCTCGGGGAGCTGTTCGACCTGTCGGAGATCCTCGCCAAGCAGCCGCCGCCCGACGGTCCGCGCCTGGCGATCGTGACCAATGCCGGCGGACCCGGCGCGCTCGCCACCGACCAGCTGGTCCGCTCGGGCGGCCGCCTGGCGCCGCTCGGCGACGACACCCTGGCCGCGCTCGACGCCGACCTGCCGGCGGCGTGGAGCCATGGCAATCCGGTGGACCTCCTGGGCGATGCCGATGCCGCCCGCTACGGGCGGGGTCTCGATCGGGTGATGCGGGATCCCGGGGTGGATGGCGCGCTGGTGATCCTCACGCCCCAGGCCATGACCGACGTGGCCGGGACCGCCCGGGCGGTGATCCGGGTGGCGTCGCATTCCACCAAGCCGATCCTCGCCAGCTGGATGGGCGGGCACGGGGTGGCGCCGGGACGCGACCTGCTCAATGCGGCCGGGGTGCCCACCTTCAGCCAGCCCGACGTGGCGGCGCGGGCCTTCGCCCTGATGTGGCGGCATCGGCAGGCGTTGACGGACCTGCACGAGACGCCCGACCTGGTGCCCGGGCTCGATCCGGCCGACAGCGCGGGCGGTGCGGCCGCGGCGGTGCTGCTCGACCAGGCCCGTCGGGCGGGCCGGACCCTGCTCACCGAGCCCGAGTCGAAGGAGCTGCTCGCCGCGTACGGCATTCCCACCGTCCCCACCCGGGTGGCGTTCACCCCGGACGAGGCCGTCCATCTCGCCGCCGAACTCGGCTTTCCCGTGGTGGTGAAACTCTTCTCCGAGACCCTCACCCACAAGACCGACGTCGGCGGCGTGGTGCTCGACGTGGACACGCCCGACGCCGTCCGGGCCGCCTGGGACCGGATCCGGTCCGCCGTGACCGCCGCGGCCGGGCATCGGCATTTCCTCGGGGTCACGGTCCAGCCGATGATCCCCGCCGGCGGGGTGGAGCTGATCCTGGGCAGCTCGACCGACCCGCAGTTCGGTCCCGTGCTGCTGTTCGGGGCCGGTGGGGTGATGGTGGAGGTGTTCCGCGACCAGGCCCTGGCCCTGCCCCCGTTGACCGACGTGCTCGCCCGCCGGCTGGTGGAGCAGACGCGCATCGTCCGGGCCCTCCGCGGATTCCGCGGCCGACCCGCCGCGGATCTCCCGGCGCTCGACGCGATCCTCGTCCGGTTCAGCCGGCTGGTGGTCGAGCATCCGCGCATCGCCGAGATCGACATCAATCCGCTCCGCGCGGGACCCGACGGGTTCGTGGCCCTCGACTTACGGGTCGTCCTGCATCCATCCGACGTGGCCGACGCCGATCTCCCCCGGCCCGCTATCCGTCCCTATCCCGTGGAGCACGTCCGGGATGTCCGGCTGCCGGACGGCTCCGCGGTGCGGGTCCGTCCGGTCCGTCCGGAGGACGAGCCGCGGGTGGCGACGTTCCATGCCACGCTGTCGGAGCGGACGGTGCTGCTGCGGTATTTCTCCCCCATGCCGTTGTCCGAGCGGGTGGCCCACCAGCGGCTGGTGCGGCTGTGCAGTGCCGACTACGACCGCAACCTGACGCTGGTGGCGGAGGTGACGGGACCGGACGGGGCCGGCCCGGTGGTCGCGGTGGCGCGGTTGCTGCGCGGGCACGGGGTGCCGGAGGCGGAGTTCTCGCTGGTGGTGGCCGACGACTGGCAGCACCGGGGCCTGGGCGGGGCCCTGCTGGCGCGCCTCCTGGAGGTGGCGGCGGCCGAGGGGATCCGTCGGGTGCACGCGCCGGTGCGGGCGGACAATCCGGCGATGCTCGACCTGTGCCGGCGCCATGGGGCGACGGTGCATCCGGTCCCCGGCGGCGGCGTGGCGGAGGTGGAGTTCCTTCCCGGCGGGGCCGGGGCGACCTGAAGCACGACGACCATGGAAACCCGTCCCCCTGCGACCCGATCCCCCCAGGCTCCGGCCATGCGCCGGGTGGACGGGCGTCTGCTGCCGCCCGATGCGGGCGACGTGGCGGCGTTCCACCATCTGGCGGGCGCGGGCCCCGGACAGCGGCCGTGCCGCGGGCTGGCCTGCTTTGTCGCGAGGCCGGCGGGATCGGATGCGCCGTGGCTGGACCCCGACCCGTCGGGCGCCCGTCCGGTGTACTGCCTGGGCGGGTGCCATGCGGCGCCGCGGATCGGGACCGATGTACCCCGGCCGGCCGTGGGGATCTTCAGCCGGGCGCCGGTGGTGCTCGGCCGGGTGGCGTCGGGCGGCGCGCCGGACCTGGCCACCGCGCGCGGGCGGGATGCCTACCGGGGACTCGAGGCGGCTCTGGCCCGTTGGCCCGAGGATGTCCTGGACGAGGTCACCCGCTCGGGGCTCCGGGGGCGGGGCGGGGCGGGCTATCCCACCGGAAGGAAATGGCGCGCCGCGTGGCGTGCCGCCGGACCGTCCCGCTGCGTGGTGTGCAACCTGGATGAGGGCGATCCCGGGGCCTACGTGGACCGCCTGCTGGCGGAGGAGGATCCGCATGCGCTGATCGAGGGCCTGCTCATCGCCGCGTACGCGGTCGGCGCCGACCGGGGATGGTTCTACGTCCGATCGGAATACCCGCGGGCGGCCGGGCGACTGGAGGCGGCCCTGGCCGAGGCCCGGGCCGCAGGCTGGGTGGGGGACGACATCGGCGGCTCGGGCATGACCTGCCACCTCGAGATCCGGCGCGGACACGGCAGCTATGTCTGCGGCGAGGAGACCGCGCTCATCCATTCCCTCGAGGGCCGACGGCCGGTGGTGCGGGCCCGTCCGCCCTTCCCCACCGACCACGGCTACCTGGGCCGGCCCACCGTGGTGAACAACGCCGAGACCCTGGCCAACCTGCCGTGGATCCTGCGCCATGGGGCCGATGCGTTCGCCGAACTCGGCATCGAGGAGAGCCGGGGAACCAAGGTCGTCTCGTTGAACTCCCTCTTCCGCCGGCCGGGCCTGTACGAGGTGGACCTGGGGACGCCGGTTCGTCGGATCGTCGAGGACCTCGGGGGCGGCCTCCGGGCGGGGGCACTCCGCGGGGTGCTGATCGGCGGCCCGCTGGCCGGCATCCTGCCGCCCGCCCTCCTCGACACCCCGCTCGGCTTCCGGGAGCTCCAGGCGGTGGGCGCCGGCGTGGGGCATGGCGGGGTGGTGGCATTCGACGAGGCCACCCCGTTGCCCGCGCTGGCCGAGGCGGTCTTCGCCTTCGGCGCCGACGAATCCTGCGGCGAGTGCACCCCCTGCCGGCTGGGCGCCCGGGAGGTGCGGGAACTGCTCGCCCGGCGCCGCGCGGGCCGGGGCGGTGGGGTGGCCGACCGGCAGGTCTGGGACCGGGTCACCCGCCTGCTCCGCCAGACCTCGCTGTGCGGGCTGGGCGGCGGGCTGGGCGAGTTCGCCGCATCGGTCGACCGGCACTACCCGGAGGAATGGAACGCATGGTGGAGCTGAACATCGACGGACACCCGGTCGCCGTTCCCGACGGGACGTCGCTGCTGGCGGCGGCCCGGGCGGCCGGGGTGGAGATTCCGACCCTGTGCCACGACGACCGGCTCGCGCCCACCGGGGGCTGTCGCCTGTGCACGGTGGAGGTCGAGGGACACGCCCGGCCGGTCACCGCCTGCAACACGCCCGCCGGTCCCGGGATGGTCGTCCGCACCGCCACCCCGGACCTGGAGTCGATGCGGCACGACCTGCTCGGCCTGCTCGCCGCGGAATACCCGGCGGCCGACGTCGACGAGGATCCGGACCGGCCGTTCCATCGGCTGCTCCGCCGGTACGGGGTCCCGGCCGGCGGACGGGAGAAGGCGGGTGCCTTCCGGGACGACACGCATCCGTACCTGGTGGCCGACTTCACCCGGTGCATCGACTGCCTGCGCTGCGTGCGGATCTGCGACGAGGTCCAGGGCCAGTTCGTCTGGCGGGTGTACGGGCGTGGGGCGGACCAGCGGATCCGGCCGGCCGGCGCCGCGACCCTGTTGGAGAGCGACTGCGTGAGCTGCGGGGCCTGTTCCGACACCTGTCCCACCGGGGCCGTGCGGGACCGGGCGGGTTCCGGGGGGGAACCCGACACCTGGGTCCGGACCACCTGCGCCTACTGCGGGGTGGGGTGCGAGCTGGAGGCGGGGTCGCGGGCGGGACGGGTGGTCCGGGTGCGGCCGGCGGCCGACGCCCCGGTCAACCGCGGCCACCTCTGCGTGAAGGGACGGTACGCCTTCGGCTACACCCACGCCCCCGACCGCCTCGTCCGGCCCCGGCTGCGGACGGCGTCGGGCTGGCGCGACATTTCGTGGGATGAGGCGATCGGCTGGCTGGCCGGCCGCCTGCGGGAGATCCGCGACCGGCACGGTCCCGACAGCCTCGCCGTGCTGGGATCCTCCCGGGGGACCAACGAGGAGAACTACCTCGCCCAGAAGTTCGCCCGGGTCGTCCTGGGAACCAACAACGTCGACGGCTGCGCGCGGGTGTGTCACGCCCCCACCGCCACCGGCATGGCGGCCACCCTCGGCACCGGGGCGGCCACCAACTCGTTTGCCGACATCGAGGCGGCCCGGACCCTGTTCGTGTTCGGGGCCAACCCGACCGAGAACCATCCCGTCGTGGGGGCCCGACTCAAGCAGGCGGCCCGGCGCGGGGCCGGCCTGGTCGTGGCCGATCCCCGGGTGACCGAACTGGCGCGCCTGGCCGACGTCCATCTGCAGCTGCGTCCGGGGACCAACGTGGCGATGCTCAACGGGTTGGCCGCGGCGGTGGTCGAGGACGGGCTCTGGGACCGGGACATGGTGCGGGACCGGATCGCGGGATGGGACGAGTACCGGCGGTTCCTGGCCGACTGGTCGCCTGAACGGGCCTCGGCGGTCTGCGGTGTGCCGGCCGACCGGATCCGCGCCGCGGCCCGGATGCTGGCGACGGCCCGTCCGGTGTACTGCGTCCACGGGCTCGGCGCCACCGAGCACGTGCAGGGCACCGACGGCGTGATCGCCCTGGTCCAGCTGGCGCTGATCACCGGCAACGTGGGCCGGCCCGGCGCCGGGGTGAATCCGCTCCGCGGCCAGAACAACGTGCAGGGGTCGGCCCACATGGGGTGCGAGCCGGGCCACCTCACCGGCTACGTGACCCTCGAGCGGGGTCTCGACACCTTCACGCGACTTTGGGGGGCGGAGCTTCCGGCCCGTCCGGGGTGGAACCTGATGGAGATGGTGGACGCCGCGGCGGACGGTCGTCTGCGGGGTTTGTGGTCGATCGGCTACGACATCGCCCATACCAACCCCAACCGCACCGCCACCCGGGCGGCGGTGTCGCGGTTGGAGCTGGTGGTGGTCCAGGACCTGTTCGAGAACGAGCTGGCCCGCGACTTCGCCCACCTCCTGCTCCCCGCCGCGTCGGCCTTCGAGAAGGACGGCACCTTCATGAACGGCGAGCGCCGCGTGCAACGGGTGCGTCAGGTGGCCCCCCCACCCGGCGAGGCCCGGTCGGACATCTGGATCCTCTGCGCCGTGGCCCGCGCCATGGGACACGCGGATGCCTTCGCCTTCGGCTCGGCCGCCGAAGTCTGGGACGAGGTGCGTCGGGTCTGGCCCGCCGGGGCCGGCCTCTCCTACGGGCGCCTCGACCGCGGAGGACTCCAGTGGCCCTGTCCGGACGAGGACCACCCGGGGACCGGCATCCTCCATTCCGAAAGCTTCCCGGTGGGCCCGCGGGTCGGGCTGCACGGGGTGGCGTACCGGCCGTCCGGCGAGGAGCCCACGCCGGAGTTCCCGTGGGTGCTGGTCACCGGACGGACCCTCTATGCGTTCAACGCGGGGACCATGACCGGGCGGACCCCGAACGCCGGGTTCCATGTCGCCGACCGGCTGGACATGCATCCCGACGACGCGCGTCGGGTCGGGGTCGGGGAGGGGGACCGGGTCCGGGTCCGCAGCCGGCATGGGGAGGCGGAGCTGCCGGTGCGGGTGAGCGGGGACGTCGTTCCGGGGTGCCTGTTCACCACGTTCCACCAGGCCGGCCAGGGGGTGAATGCCGTGACGGGCGACGGGCGCGACCCGCAGGCCGGGACCCCGGAGTACAAGGTGGTGGCGGTGGCGGTGGAGCGGGGTGGGTAAGTTCAATCACGCCCGAGCCAGGCCTTCAGCTCGGCGATCTCCTCGGGCTTCAGACGGCGGTTCGGCGGCATGTAGCCGAAATCCACCAGCACCCGGATCGGATGCGAATGGACCCGGTACAGCGCGTCGCGGTCGCCGTCGTTTCCATGGCTGCGGCGAACCGCTCGCGGGTGAACTCCGGCAGGGTCAGGGCGGGTTCGAGGAGCAGTCCGGTGCCGAGGGAGACGGCGGGGGCGATGGGTTCCGTCGCCGGGGCTCCGGGCGGTTCCGCACCGGCGTCCGCCGTTCCCCGTCCGGGCAGCAGCGCCAGCAGCCCGGCGAGGATCGGGACGAGCGTCCGGACGTGAACCCGGGGACGGGTGGTAAGATTCCTGCCGACCATGGGCATCCGTTACGGGGAATGGGAATCGGGATCAAGGAAGGGATGATCCGCCCGATACGGACCGGGCGGCGGATTCCGTCCTCCAGACGAGTCTTCCGGTATCCAGCACGAACGATCCGACGTTGGGTGAGGAGTGTTCCTCGCCATCCTCCCGCGTCAGCACCTCTCCACCGGTGACCTTGATCTCGTGCAAGCCCGTGCGCGTCGCCCGATGTGCGTGGATCCAGCCCGGGCATGTGCCGCCGGGATCAAGTCGCTCCATCCGCCAGGTGCGGGTGTCCAGTCGATGGACGGGAGTCCGCCCGTAGGCGCGTCGGCCATGATAGCCAATGCTCCCGATGATGTAGATCCAGTCGTCGACCAGCGTTGCGGTGTGAAAATCGGTCGGTGGGAACACCGACTGCGGATATCCGTAGATCCTGAACGTCCCGTCGGGTTCATGGACAAAGACATCGTTGTAGATGCAGAAGTCGGGATCGTAGTAGTCCTCGTGCTCGCCCCCGATCTGCACGACCCGTCCATCCGGCAGGAGGGTCAGCGACTGGCCGAAGCGTTCTGCGGTCCACACGGGTTCTGTCATCGCCTTCGACCGCCCGTTGAACCTTTCGGCTGCCTGGTACCCGCTGATGCCCGCCCGGATCATGGCGTGCCAGAACGGATGGTCCATTGGCTCCGGGTTGGTGGAGCCGAACCGGCGGGTGGGCGCCTGATGGAAGTGGGCCTCCGTCACCCGGTCGAGACAGGTTGGGTCCGGATCAGCCGGCAGGCCGACGAGAGTCCGCCGGCCCCCGGGTCCGATGTGCCTGGGGTCTGCGCCGGCATCCAGAAGGCGGACCACCATGCCCCGGTTCCGGGCAGCCCCGAGGGCGGTGCTGCCGTTGTGTTCGCGATCGACCTGTGCTCCGGCTCCGAGCAGGAGATCCACCGCCTCGTCGCAATCCGCCTCCGCGGCCTCATGGAGGGCGGTGGCCCCGAACTGGTCCGTCTGCTCGACGTCGCATCCGAGGTCCAGCAGCCAGCGCAACATGCCCGGATGGCAGGACCGGATCGCCAGGAAGTTGGCAGGCTGGCGGCAGCGTCCGACCGCCCCGAGATCCGCCCCTCTTTCCGCAAGCAACGCGGCCTTGTCCAGGTCGCCCGCCTGCACTGCCACGAGCCAGGCGGTCCGTGACCAGAAGTCGCGGTCTTCCAGGGCCGCGCCGTTGTCGAGGAGATGGCGCACGTCCCGGAGGTGCCCGATGGCGGCGGCCCGTATCAGGGGTGTCCAGCCGAGTTGGGATTCATCGGCGCCGGCATCGAGGAGCAGGCGTACGGCGTCGAATCGTCCGCGGTGCGAGAGGACGCGGAGGGCGGTCTCGCCGTGGAGGCTCATCCCGTTGAGATCCACCTTGTGGCTGACCAGGAACTGCAGGAGTTCCATCAGGCGTCCATCGCGGACGATGTCCCTCCCGTGGACGGCGTCGAGCAGGGCATCGTAGCCGGACTCCCGCCGGTAGTGCAGGTCGGCGCCCAGCGCCACGAGGGTGGCGATCTCCCGGGGCTCGCCCTTGGACAAGGCCCGGGAAAGCGTGGCCGTGTCCGGGCGCCGGCCCCGGGAGGTGTTGTCGTTGGTTGGCATGCCAGGGTTTCCGGTCAGGCTGTTACATCGACAGTCCGGTGGTGCACCCGCTCAATCCTCGGGGCGTTCGCCGGCCGGCGCCATCTTCACGAGGCGCGGCATGAACCGGGCAAGCACCTCGACCAGATCCGTCTGGGCCGCCATGACCTCGTGGATGTCCTTGTAGACCATGGGGACCTCGTCGATCCCGGCCGACAGGAGACGGACGCCGCGCTCGCGGAGGACCGGGTTCACCTGGGCCCAGTCGAACGTGGCCTCCGCGCGGGTGCGGCTCATGACCCGGCCGGCACCGTGGGCGGCGGAGCCGAGGGCCGGGGCCGATCCCCGGCCGCGCACCACGAAGCCCGGCGCCGCCATGGAGCCGGGAATGACCCCGAGGACCCCGGCGTGTGCGGGGGTGGCGCCCTTCCGATGGACGATGACCTCGCGCTCGGCGTCGCCGATCCGGTGCCGTTCCTTCCAGGCGAAGTTGTGGTGGTTCTCGACGCCGGCCGTGATCGTGGCTCCGAGGTGACGGGCGACGTGCTCGTGGATCAGGGCGTGGTTCGCGGACGCATACCGGCCCATGAGCTCCATGGCGGCCCAGTATTCCTGTCCCTCCGGCGAATCGAGCGGAAGCCACGCCAGGCGTCGGAACTCCTGCGGCAGCTCCGGGTGCATCTCGGTCGCGAGCTTCGAGTAGTGGTTGCACACGGCCGCGCCCGTGCCGCGGCTTCCCGAGTGGGAGAGCAGGGCAAGGTGTTCGCCGGGCGGGAGCCCGAGGCCCGGTCCGGAGGACGGATCCGGGTCGGGATCGACGGTGAGCACGCCGAACTCGACGAAGTGGTTTCCGCTTCCGCTGGTGCCGAGCTGGGCCCAGGCCTTGTCGCGGTTCGCGCGCAGCGGCTTGGCGAAGGACCAGTCCTCGTCGAGGACCGGGTGCGCCCGGCGGTTGCGGAAGGCGGCGCCGATCCCGAAGCGCGTCTCGGCCTCGAGGGCGCGGGCCAGCTCGATGTGACGGTCCTCCAGGGCCGAGACCGGCCAGTCGAGGACGGAGAGCTTCATGCGGCAGGCGATGTCCACGCCCACGGCGTAGGGGACGACCGCGTTGTCGGTGGCCAGGACCCCGCCGATGGGCAGGCCGTAGCCGATGTGCGCGTCGGGCATGAGCGCGCCGGCGACCGCCACCGGGAGCTGGCACGCCCGGGCCATCTGGGCGAAGGCCTCCTCCTCGAGGTGGCCGCCCCACCGGTGCCAGGGGGCGTCGCCCGGGGTGAAGCTCCGGGGCACGCGCAGGACGGCCCGCGCGAACTCCGAGCGCAGCGGATCCTCCGTGAAGGACGCGGGGTCGCGGATGACCTCCCCGACGGCGGAGTGGATGAGGGACTTGTCGTTTCCCGCGAGGCAGAAGCGGGAGATGAAGGCCAGCGCCTCGCGCACGGCCTCCCCCGGCGGAAGGCCGAGGCTCTGGATCTGTTTGGCGTTCATGTCAGGAGATGTTCTGAAGGGGTTCGACCCGGACGAGGACAAGGGCGCCGCCGGCCGGTTCGAGTCGGATGTGCGGGCCCACGAAGCGGTTGATCACGGCGGCGTTGGTGGGGAGATGGCCGGACCGCCCGGCCGTGGTGAGCAGGGTGCCGCCGGCACCGAGGAGCATCGGCAACAGCAACTGGTCGGCGAGGTGTTCCTCGACCGCGGCCCCGCTGGAGAGGAACGACTGGAGGTCGTCCGACACCCTCCGCGAGAGCACGGCGGCGCGGACGCCCGGGGCGCCGAACCCGGTGAAGACCTGCTCGTGGTCGTGGGCGGCCGAGATCAGGTGGACCGTGTAGCCGGGACCGAGCGCCTCGGGGTGTTCGATCACGTCGGATGCCGACCCGACCCAGCCCCAGCGGTCGGCGAGGCGGGCGATCTCCTCGTCGGCGACCCGACGTGGGATGCCGGTGATGAAAATGCGGCCGGTCACGGCACCCACGGATGTGGTCCGGGCGAGGTCCAGCGGAGTCCGCCCGGCGCCCGGACGGACGACGAGGCGGCATCGTCCCCCGCCGTTCGGGGCGAACCCCGGGCAGACCAGGTGGGCCTCGGCATCGAATCCGATCCGCCGCAACAGCGGCAGGAAGGATCGCTCAAGGAACGGGAACGGCGGGGCGAGCGGGTTGTGGGTGCCCCCGCTGACGGTCACCTCGCCGGGCGCCTCCGCCATGAGCATCGCGGGCAGGACCGTCTGCAGCACGAGGGACGTGCTCCCGGCACCGCCGACGTCGAGGGTCAGGGCGAGGGGACGCAGGCCCGTCGGCTTGAACCGGAGCCGGGTGGAACCCAGTTCGGCACCCTCGGCATCGGCGTTGCCGGCCGCGGTTGCCGCCCTCACGCAGGCCAGATGCTGGCGCTGCAGGCCGGGCCGGGTCCGACCGGCCCGGATCCCGGAGATCTCGAAGGGACGGCCGGTGACGAGGCTGAGCGAAAGGGCGGTGCGGAGGACCTGGCCGCCGCCCTCGCCCTCCGATCCGTCGATGAGGACCGGAGACCGATCATGCGCCGCGGGAGGCATCAATGAGGACATCTGCATGGGAACGTCCAAATGCATGCAGCATGCCAGCCGGTCGAGTCGGTGCTCTTGTGTTCGTATTTCCGAGGAAAACCATCAAAAATATCTCCAAGATTCCCGACCCGACGGAACCCGGTGAAACCATCTTGTCTGATCCCATGGGATAAATGCGGATCCAATGGTATCGCCAAGCGGGGGGTGGGCGGGGCAGTGTGGGGCATGATCGGGCGACAAACCGTGGTGGTGGGGATCGTGGGGAGTCTGTTGGATGCGGGTTTCCACCAGGAGCGATGGGGAAAGTGGCGTCCGTCCGTCTCGCTCTGCCAGCAGCCGGACCTGCAGGTGGCGCGCTTCGAGTTGCTGCACCAGCGGCCCCATGTGGACACGGCGCGATGCGTGGCGGCGGACATCGGGCGGTTGTCGGCCGGGACCGAGGTGCGGCTTCATGAGATGTCGCTGAGGGACCCGTGGGACTTCGAGGAGGTTTTCGGGTGGCTGCACGAGTTCGCCGCGGGGTACCCGTTCGACCCCGAGAGGGAGGACTATCTGATCCACATCACGACCGGCACGCATGTGCAGCAGATCTGCCTGTTCCTGCTGACCGAGAGCCGGCATCTGCCGGGGCGGCTGGTGCAGACGGCGCCACGGGACCGGCGGACGCGATCCCCGGCGGGGGTGCACAGCATCATCGACCTGGACCTGTCGCGGTACGACCGCATCGCGGCGCGGTTCCGTCGGGAAGCGGCCGATGCCCAGAGCGTGCTCAAGGGCGGGATTCCGACCCGCAACCCGGCCTTCAACCGCCTGATCGGGCAGGTCGAGCATGTGGCGGTGCATGCGCGGGATCCGATCCTGCTGACCGGTCCGACCGGGGCGGGGAAGTCGCAGCTGGCGCGGCGCATCCATGACCTGAAGCGGCTGCGCCATCAGGTGACGGGGCCGCTTGTGGAGGTGAACTGCGCGACCCTGCGGGGGGATGCGGCCATGTCGGCGCTCTTCGGGCACGTGAAGGGGGCGTTCACGGGGGCGGTGAAGGATCGCCCGGGGCTGCTGCGGGCGGCCGATGGCGGCGTGCTGTTCCTGGATGAGGTCGGCGAACTGGGTCTGGACGAGCAGGCGATGCTGCTGCGGGCCCTGGAGGAGCGGCGGTTCCTTCCGTTCGGCGGCGACCGCGAGGTGACCAGCGACTTCCAGCTCATCGCCGGGACCAATCGGGATCTGCGGGCACGCGTGCGGGAGGGGAGGTTTCGGGAGGACCTCCTGGCGCGGCTCAACCTGTGGACCTTCCGCCTGCCGGGGCTGCGCGAGCGTCCCGAGGATCTGGAGCCGAACGTGGAGTACGAGCTGGGGCAGTTCGCCCGGAGGAGTGGCTCGCGGGTCACCTGGAGCCGGGAGGCCCGGGAGCGGTTCCTCGGATTCGCCCTGGGACCCGAGGGCCGATGGACCGCGAACTTCCGGGACCTGGGGGCCGCGGTGACCCGGATGGCGACCCTGGCGGATGGCGGGCGGATCACCGTCCCGGTGCTCGACGAGGAGATCGGGCGACTGCGCGACGCCTGGCGTGATGCCGACGCGGCCCCGGACGGATCCGGGGCGGTGATCGCGTTGCTGGGACGGGAGGGATGGGATGGGCTGGATCCGTTCGACCAGGTGCAACTGGCGCACGTGGTGGAGGTGTGCCGGAGGTCCCGGAGTCTGTCGGAGGCCGGGCGGGAGTTGTTCCGCGTGTCCCGCGCGGCCCGGAAGCAGGCGAATGATGCGGACAGGCTGAGGAAGTACCTCGCCCGGTTCGGGCTGGACTGGTCGCGGCTGGGGCGTCGGGAGCCGGAGTCGGATGAACGGGCCGGGAATGCCCCTGCGGGGAGGGCGTGACGGCCTTCGACCCGCCGGGGGAGCTGGTTCATCGGATGGTCCATCCGTTCGGGCGAGCCGCGCCAATCCCCGGGGTGTTCGCCGGCCGGCCCGCTTCCCAATCCGGCGGAACCTGTCTAGCGTCGGTGCCGACCTATGCCAGACGCCCCCGCTGCCCCGGCGCCCGCCGCCCCGAAGAAGCTCCTCGCCGCGAACCGGTCGGAGATCGCCGTCCGCATCTTCCGGGCCGGCACCGAGCTCGGGCTCCGCACCGTGGCGGTCTACGCCCAGGAGGACCGCTTCTGCATCCACCGGTTCAAGGCCGACGAGTCCTACCTGGTGGGCCGCGACAAGGGACCGGTCGCCGCCTACCTCGACATCGAGAGCATCGTCACCACCGCCCGGGAGAAGGGCGTGGACCTCGTCCACCCGGGGTACGGGTTCCTGAGCGAGAACCCGGAGTTCGCCCGGGCCTGCGCGGCGGCGGGGATCACCTTCGTGGGACCGCGGCCCGAGCTGCTGGAGATGATGGGCGACAAGACCGCGGCCCGGGCCGTGGCCCAGCGGATCGGGGTGCCGGTGCTGCCGGGAACCGAGGAACCCATCACCGACCGCGACGAGGCCATGAAGGTCGCCCGGACGATCGGCTTCCCGCTGATCATCAAGGCGGCCTTCGGCGGTGGCGGACGCGGCATGCGGGTGGTGCCGAAGGCGTCGGACCTCGCGGGGCTGCTCGACGAGGCGCAGGCCGAGGCGGGTCGGGCCTTCGGCAACCCCGCCGTCTTCCTCGAGAAGTACATCCCGCGGGCCAAGCACATCGAGGTCCAGATCCTGGGCGACCAGCACGGCAACGTCCTCCACCTCCACGAACGCGACTGCTCGGTGCAGCGCCGGCACCAGAAGGTGATCGAGGTGGCCCCGAGCTACGGGCTTCCCGACAACGTCATCCGGGAGCTGTGCGACGCGGCCGCCCGCATGGCCCGGGAGATCCGCTACGACAACGCCGGCACCATCGAGTTCCTCTACGACCTCGACCGCCACGAGTGGTTCTTCATCGAGATGAACCCCCGGATCCAGGTGGAGCACACCGTGACCGAGGTCATCACCGGCATCGACCTCGTCCGGGCCCAGATCCTCATCGCCCAGGGCCACAGCCTGCACAGCCGCGAGGTGGGCATGCCGGCCCAGGCGGACATCCCCCGCAACGGCTACGCCATCCAGTGCCGGATCACGACGGAGGATCCGGAGAACAAGTTCATGCCCGACTACGGGAAGCTCCTGGCGTACCGGTCACCGGGCGGGTTCGGCATCCGGCTCGACGGCGCGATGGGCTACACCGGGGCGGTCATCACCCCGTTCTACGACTCCATGCTGGTGAAGCTCATCGCCAGCGGACGGACGTATCCGATCGCCATGGACCGGATGAGCCGGGCGCTGTCGGAGTTCCGGATCCGCGGGGTGAAGACCAACATCCCGTTCCTCGAGAACGTGGTGGCGCACGAGACCTTCCGCAGCGGCCAGGCCACCACCACCCTGATCGACAACACGCCCGCCCTGTTCCGGTTCCAGGCGCGGCGCGACCGGGCCACCAAGCTCCTCAACTACCTCGGCAACGTCATCGTCAACGGCAATCCCCACGCCAAGGGCTACCTCCCGGAGAAACCCCTCCCGACGGCGGTCGTCCCCGCGTACGACCACCGGGTCGCGCCGCCCGACGGGACCCGTCAGCTCCTGCTGGAGCTGGGGCCGCGGAAGTTCGCCGAGTGGACCCTCAAGCAGCGGCGGTTGCTGGTGACCGACACCACGTTCCGCGATGCCCACCAGTCCCTGATGGCCACCCGGGTGCGGACCTATGACATGCTGGCCTGTGCGGATTCCCTCGCGCGCCGGGTGCCCGGGCTGTTCTCGCTGGAGATGTGGGGCGGGGCGACGTTCGACACCGCCATGCGGTTCCTCAACGAGGACCCGTGGGAGCGCCTCCGGCAGCTCCGTCAGCGCATCCCCAACATCTGCTTCCAGATGCTGTTCCGCGGGTCGAACGCGGTCGGCTACTCGAACTACCCCGACAACGTCGTCGCCGGTTTTGTCCGCCATGCGGCGTCGGCCGGCATGGACATCTTCCGGGTGTTCGACTCCCTGAACTACCTGCCCAACCTGAAGGTGGCGATGGCGGCGGTGCAGGACACACACGCGGTGTGCGAGGCGGCGGTGTGCTACACGGGGGACATCCTCGACCCGTCCCGCGACAAGTACCCGCTCAAGTACTACGTCCGCCTGGCGAAGGAGCTGGAGAAGATGGGTGCCCACATGCTGGCCATCAAGGACATGGCCGGCCTGTGCCGGCCGCCGGCCGCCCACAGGCTGGTGAAGACCCTCAAGGAGGAGGTCGGCCTGCCGGTCCACTTCCACACCCACGACACCAGCGGCATCAACGCGGCGTCGGTCCTGCGGGCGTCGGATGCGGGGGTCGACGTGGTCGACCTGGCGATCGCCTCGATGTCGGGCAGCACCAGCCAGCCCAATCTCAACTCGGTGGTGGCGGCGCTGGAGCACACGCCGCGCGACACCCGGCTCGACCGGGCGGCCCTGGACGAGTTCTCCGACTATTGGGAGACGGTGCGCGACCACTACCGGCCGTTCGACACCGCGCCGCGCAGCGGCAGCGCCGAGGTGTACCTGCACGAGATGCCGGGCGGGCAGTTCACCAACCTCAAGGAACAGGCCGCCAGCATGGGCCTGGGCGGCCGCTGGCCCGAGATCGCCCGGACCTACGCCGAGGTCAACCGCCTGTTCGGCGACATCGTCAAGGTGACGCCGTCGAGCAAGGTGGTCGGGGACATGACGATGTTCCTCGTCACCCGGGGCATCCGTCCGGCCGATGTCGTCAACCTGGAGCCGGGCACCGCGGGGTTCCCCGAGAGCGTGGTCGACATGATGGAGGGCGGGTTGGGCTGGCCGGAGGGCGGGTTCCCGCCCGAGGTCCAGCGGGTGGTGCTGGGCGAGAAGCGGTTCAAGGAGGCCCAGGCGCGCTTCCGCAACCCGAAGGGCTCGCGCCTGCCGGCGGCCAACCTCGACCGGCTCCGCCAGGAGCTCTCCGAGAAGCTCCGTCGCGAGGCCACCGACGACGACCTGTACTCCCACCTCATGTACCCGCAGGTGTTCGCCGACTTCGCGAAGCACCAGCGCGAGTACGCCGACGTGAGCGTCCTTCCGACCCCGGCCTTCTTCTACGGACTGCGCCGCGGGGAGGAGATCTCGGTGAGCATCGAGGAGGGCAAGACGCTGTTCATCAAGCTCATCAACGTCAGCGAGCCGGACAAGGACGGGCGCCGGACCGTGACCTACGAGCTGAACGGGGTGACCCGGGAGGCGATGGTCACCGACCGGCGGGTCGCCCCGCAGAGCAAGAGCCGTCGCAAGGCCGACATCGGGAACCCGCTCGAGGTGGGTGCCCCGATCCCCGGCCTGGTGGCCAGCGTCGCCGTGTCGGTGGGCCAGAAGGTGGCCAAGGGCGACCGCCTGCTGATGATGGAGGCGATGAAGATGCAGACCACGGTGGCGGCGCCGGTCGACGGCGTGGTCCAGGCCCTCCACGCCAGCGTGGGCGACACGGTGGAGAGCAAGGACCTGCTGGTCGAGCTGCGGGCCTGAGACGTCGCCCCGGAGCGGGAGTTCCGCCCATGCCGACCCACGGTCCCCTCATCTACGGCTCGGCCAACCCGGCCGTGCTGGCCCGGGTGCCCGGCGGGGTGCGCCGGGTGCTCGACGTGGGATGTGGCGATGGAACGCTGGGCGCGGAGCTGCGTCGGCGCGGGGTGCCGGAGGTGTGGGGGATCACCCACAGTGCCGACGAGGCCGTCCGGGCGCGGGCGGTGCTGTCCGGGGTGATGGAGGCGGACCTCGCGACGTGGCGGGCGTCGGATCTGCCGGCCGGCGACCCCGGTTTCGACCTCATCGTCTGCAGCCATGTGCTGGAGCACCTGGCCGATCCCGGTCGCCTGCTGCGCGCGCTGCGCCCGGTGCTCCTCCCCGGCGGCACCCTGGTGGTGGCCCTGCCCAACGTGCTGCACTGGCGTCAGCGCCTCGAGTTCCTCCGCGGCCGGTTCCGCTACACCCGCGGCGGCCTGATGGATGCCACCCACCTCCGGTTCTTCGATGCCCACGGTGCCCGGGCGTTGCTCGGGGACAACGGATGGCGGGTGGGGGTGTTCCGGGCCGACGGGACCTTTCCCGGCTCCCGGTTCCTCGGTCCGGCCGGCCGTTGGCTCGACCGGTGGGCGGTCCGGTGGGCGCCGGGGGCGGTCGGATTCCAGTTTGTCATGGCGGCCCATCCCACCCCAGAGTCCGCCCCGGTCCCGGAGCCGGCATCCTCATGAATCCCCGTCGAACCCCCGTCACCGGCGTCGCCGGTTTCCCCGGCGCACGCCGGGCCGCCCGTGGGGCGGGATCGGGTTGCGGGTCGCCGACGCCGACACGGGCGGCCGGACTGGACATTCCCCGCGGCCTGTCGGCCGGACGGGACTGAGGGGTGCCGTGTGATCTCGGTCATCGTCTCCAACTTCAACGGCGCCCGGTTCCTGCCCCGGCTGCTGGACTCGCTCGCCGCCCAGGAGGGGGTGGAGACGGAGGTGCTGGTGGTGGACCGCGGCAGCACCGACGGCTCGGCCGGGCTGCTCGCCGCCCGGCCCTGGGTCCGGGTGCTGCAACTGCCCGCCGAGCTCGGGCTGGTCGCCGGGTACCACCTGGGCGCCACCACGGCCCGGAGCGACCTCCTGTTCTTCTGCAACGAGGACATGTGGTTCGCCCCCGACTGCCTCGCCCGCCTCGCCGCCCGGATCGACCTCCCGGCCCGGGTCGGGGCGGTCGACGGGTTCCACTGGAGCTACGAGGGCGACGAGTTCCGCCACGGCGGCACCCGGTTCCAGCGGGTCCGGTGGGCGATCAACTCGCCCCATCCCCGGTACGCCGCCGACTTCGAGGTGCCCCTGAAGGGGGGGGAGACCGTTCCGTTCGGTTGCGCCGGGGCGATCCTCGTCCACCGCAGCCTCTACGAGGAGGTCGGCGGTTGGGACCGGGGGTTCTTCCTCGACGTCGAGGACATCGACTTCTTCCTCCGGGCCTGGCAGCGCGGCTGGCGCTGCGTGGTGGAGCCGGCGGCGCGGATCCATCACGCGGTGAACGCCGCCAACGCCCATTTCCTCACCGCCCTCGAGCTGCCGGTCAGCACCCGCCGCTACGTCTCGCAGCGGGCCAGCCTGCTGGTGGTCGCCTGGAAGTACTTCTCCCCCGGGTGGCTCCTGCTGAACCATCTCCAGTGGCTGGTGGGCGTCGCCAACAACGTCCGCCGCGGCCGCTGGAGCCAGGTGTTCTGGGACTTCGCCGTGTTGCGGGAGCTGGCGGTCCGCTGGCCGGCCGCCCGGGTGTTCCGCGCCGCCAACCGCGCCTACAACCGGCATTTCCCCGGGGAGCGGTTCTTCGACGGCCGCTCCGGCCAGCCGTGGAACGTGGCTCAGGCCAGCCCGGCCCGGCGCAGCCAGGCGATCCCCTCGACCGTGAACCAGCGCCGGCTCGGGCCGGCGTAGTGACGGCACACCAGCGGCCCGCAGTCGCGCGGGTTCCGCAGGTCGAGGCAGTATCCGGTCGGCAGGGTTCCCACCCGCCCCCGGGCGCACGCGCTCAGGGCCTGGAGGGTCTGCTCCAGGTGCCCGGAGGGACGGGCCACCTCCGGCACCGCCAGCCAGGCCTCCACCGCCGCCAGGTCCACGGCGTCGCGCGGACGCGAGACGATCCCGGAGTTCAGTCCGGGCGGCAGATCCACGCCCGTCGCCCGACGCAGCGCGTCCCGCGACGCGGTGTACCCGTCGATCTCGTCCTGCTGGAACAGGTACTCGCCATCCGCCCCCGCCCCCGGGTCCAGCAGCCGGTCGGGACGGGCGAAGAACAGGACGTCCGGGTCGAGACAGACGAGGCGGTCGGCGGTGGCGAAGACGTGGACGTCGAGGAGCTTCTGGAGGATGCGTGCTTGGTGGCGCCAATGGAGGCACCGGGCGAGCCCACGGTCCATCAGGTGGCCGCCCACCCATGCGGTCGCCTCCGCGGGTTCGATGATCCGCGCCCCGGGGAACATCCGGCGCAGGTGGGCGACGGCCGACGGCTTCAGTTCGTTCTGGCAGTGCAGGGTCAGGGGAAGGCCGGTCCCCGCCACCCGTTCCAGGCTCTTCAGCATCCACACCGCCGTCAGCCAGTCGCCGGCATGGCACATCACCTGCAATTCCACCGGTGCGCCGGGAGCGGGGGGCGGCGTGGGCATCGGGGCGGTGCGCAGGATCCGCGGCCAGGTCCACGCCCGACGCCACGTCTCCCGCCAGCCGACCGCCTGGGCGTTGCGGACATCGCACCAGGCCTGCTGGCGTCGGAGCCAGTACTGGAGGTCGGCCCGGCTCATGCGACCGCCGGATCGGGGGCGTCCGCCAGGTGGCCGCCCGAGGCCGCCGCCAGCAGGCGACGGAAGGGGCCGTCGGCCCGTTCCAGTTCCTCCCAGCCGCCCACCTGGGCGATCCGTCCCCCGTCCAGCACCACCACCAGGTCGGCGTTCCGGATGGTCGAGAGCCGATGGGCGATCACCAGCGAGGTCCGTCCGTGCCGTGCCCGGTCGAGGGCCGCCTGCACCTGGCGTTCCGACACGTTGTCGAGGGCCGACGTGGCCTCGTCGAGGATCAGCAGGTCCGGTTCCCGCACCACGGCGCGGGCGATCGCCAGCCGCTGGCGCTGGCCGCCGGAAAGGGTCATCCCGCGTTCGCCGACCACGGTGTCGAGTCCGCGGGGCAGGTCCCGCACCACCTCCTCCAGGTGGGCGGTCTCCAAGGCCCGCGCCAGCTGGCCCGGGGTGACGTCCGGGAGGCCGAACGCGATGTTCCTCGCGATGGTCTCGTTGAAGAGGAAGGCCTCCTGCTCGACCATTCCGATGCGCCGATGCCACGACTCCGCGGTGAACTCGTGGTAGTCCGTTCCGTCGACCAGGATCCTGCCGGCCGACGGTTCCCGCAGTCGGAGCAGGAGGGAGGCGAGGGTGGTCTTGCCCGAGCCCGAGGCGCCCACGACGGCGACCATCCTGCCGGCCGGGATCACCAGGTCGATGTGGCGGAGGGCCTCCGTGCCGTTGGGATACGCGAAGGCCACCTGCTCGAACCGGATCTCGTGGCGGATCCCGGTGAACTCGCGGTCGCCGAACGGCCGGGCGGGGAAGCGCGGGCAGGCGAACCATTCCACCACCGTGGAGGTGCCCGACCCGAAGAACGCCACCTGGCCGGCCACCGAATAGATCTGGCTGAGCTGCGGGAGCATCCGGACCACCACCGCCCCGGTGACGATCAGCCCGCCCGCCTCCAGGCGGCCCGACTGGATCAGGGTGGCGTAGGCGATGCCGATCAGCAGCATGGTGCCACCCACCGCCACCACCTCGGTCATCGGAACCATCGCCTGCATCAGGAAGGCGCTGCCCCGGTCGAGGTCGGCCAGTCGACGGTTCAGGTCGCGGAACTCCCGCTGGACCATCTTCTGGGCGTGGGTGGCCCGGACGACCCGGATGCCGGCGAGGATCTGGATCACGAACTCGGCGAGGCGTTTCTGGACATCCACCCGGGCCAGGCCGCCCCGGGTGAGGCGGGTCTGCAGGGAGGTGCCGGCCACCGCCAGCACCAGGCCGAACCCGAGCAGGGCGATGGCGAACTGCCAGGAGATCAGCAGCAGCACCACCACGTACAGCCCCAGCACGAAGATCCGCTGGCAGAGCAGGAGGGTGAACTCGACCGCCATCTGCGTCCGGTACACCTCGCCGAAGTACACGTTGGCCAGATCCCCCGCCTTGCGCTCCTCGAAGATGTGGAGCGAGGCCGACTGGAGCACGTCGAAGAACGCCTCCCGCAGGTTCACCGCGATGCGCCGGCCGAACGCCGCCTGGAGGCGTTGATACCCGAGGAACACCGCATTCTTGGCGAGGATCGCGCCGAAGATCAGCCCGCCGAACATCCAGATGTACCCGTTCGGACTGAGGTCGGGGAGATGCTCCCCCAGCCAGGCGAACCGGCCGCTACCCGACAGCTTCTCCCGCAGGACGGTGGCCGGGTCGCCCTGGAGGAGCGCGAGCATCGGGATCAGGAGGCCGATGCCGATCCCCTCGAACACCGCCGAACCCAGTGCGGCGATGAACGCCCCGAGCACCAGCCAGCGGTTCGGACGCAGGTGCGGGCGCAACCGGATGAGGTTGCGCACCATGCCGCGGATCTGCTGGAACCATTCCTTCAAGGGCGAGGCCCGGCCGACGCCCGCTGGGCGCCCGGGTGCCGGGGATCGGCACGATGCCGCCCGGACCGTCGGCAGGGCAAGCGCCGGGTGCCGGAGAACCGGCCCATCGGGTCGGAGACGACCGTCCGGATCCTCCGCCGGCGGACGCATCCCGGGTGGGCTCCTGTCCGGAAACGGTCCGCCGCTCCACGGTCCTTGCGATTTCTTAACGGAAGCTTGCGCCCGACCGGGGGCTTGTGATTTTTTTCACGAGTCGATCGTGACGGCGTCCCACGGGCCGCCGCTCCGACCGTGTCGGCGGGTCGTCCTCGGGCGGCCTTTCCTAGTGTCCGGAACCTTCCTTCGGGGGGTTGCGCCGGGCGGGGGGTCCGGCAAGCGTGGTGTCGTGGAGGTTCCCGACACCGCCGGTCCGGAGCGGGATGAGCGCGGGGTGCCTTCCGAACAGCAACGAAAGCTTCAGACGCCCAACGCCGGGTGACAATTCACCGGCGAATTGCCTGGTCCCGGGTGGCCGGGGGGTGTCTGGGAAAGTGGATCATGTCGGACATTTTTCCGAAATGGACGAACAAGCTGCCCCTGATGGCGGGGGTGGCGGCGGTGGTGCTGGGTGGCTCGATGGCCGCCGGCATCACCTATTACCTCACCCCGAAGTACTCCCGGGTGGGATACCAGCCCCGTCAACCGGTGGCGTTCTCCCACGCCATCCATGCCGACCAGCTCGGCCTGGATTGCCGGTATTGCCACAACGGGGTGGAGAAATCCTGGTTCTCCAACGTGCCGAGCAGCGCCACCTGCATGAACTGCCACAGCCAGGTGGCCAAGGATTCGCCCAAGCTGCAGCTGGTCCGGGAAACCTACGCCGCCGGGACGACCATCCCGTGGGTCCAGGTCCACAAGGTCCCCGACTACGTCTATTTCAACCACTCGGTGCACGTGAACCGCGGCATCAGCTGCGTCCACTGCCACGGCGAGGTCCACAAGATGGACGAGGTGTTCCACGCCAAGCCCCTGTCGATGGGCTTCTGCCTCGAGTGCCATCGCGAGCCGGAGAAGTTCATCCGCCCCAACGACCTGGTCACCCAGCTGGACTGGCAGGGCGCGGGATTCGACGGCAAGCAGGCCGTGCATGACTGGAAGGTCGAACCCGGCCAGAGCTGCTCCACCTGTCACCGCTGATGAAAATCATTCCCCCGTCGTGTCCGGAGCCGGAATCCGGCCCCAAGTACTGGCGTTCCCTCGACCAGCTCGCCGACCGGCCGGAGTTCCGTCGGTGGCTCGACCAGGAGTTCCCCGCCGGCGCCAGCATCGCCCCCGAGGGCGAGTCGCGGCGCGAGTGGATGAAGCTCATGTCCGCCAGCTTCCTGCTGGCCGGCCTGGGCGGGTTCGCCACCGGATGCCGACGTCCCGAGGAGGAGCTCCGTCCGTTCGCCCGTCAGCCCGAGGGCTACATCCACGGCGTTCCCCAGCATTTCGCCACCTCGATGCCCACCCGCGGCACGGCCATCCCGCTGGTGGTCAAGTCGTCGGATGGCCGTCCGACCAAGATCGAGGGCAATCCGACCCACCCGGACAGCAACGGCGGGACCGATGCCTTCGCCCAGGCGGCCCTGCTCGAGCTGTACGACCCCGACCGGGCCCATCGGCACCTCCGGGAAGGGGCGGATGTGCGGACTGAGGTGGTTGCGGATTTCCTCGCGGAGACCGGAAAACGCTATGAGACGGCCTCGGGCAAGGGGTTGTACGTGCTGGCCGAGCGCAGCAGTTCCCCCTCCCGCGCCCGGCTGCAGGAGGCGTTCTCGGCCAAGTTCCCCCAGGCCCGGTGGTGCGTCTACGAACCGGTCGACCCCGGCCTCCAGCACGGCGCCCTCAGCCAGCTGTTCGGACGCCCCGTCCGTCCCCACTACCACCTCGACAAGGCCCGCCGCATCCTCGCGCTCGACTGCGATTTCATCGGCACCGAGTCGGAGTCCTATCGCCTGATCCGCGGTTACGCCAAGGGGCGGCGCGGTGCGGACGACTCGATGAACCGGCTCTACGCCGTCGAGTCGCTCATGACCCTCACCGGCGGCAATGCCGACCACCGGCTGCGGGTGCGTCCGACGGACGTGGTCCGGATCGCCGCGCGGATTGCTGTTGAAGTCCTTCAGGCCACAGGGGTTGCATCCGAATCCATCGCCGCTCTGCGTGCGCTGGCCCAGGGCGCGCCGGTCAAGGACGAGTGGGTCGCCGCGTGCGCCCGGGACTTGGTCGAGCACAAGGGCGCTTCGGTGGTGCTCCCCGGTGTGCATCAGCCGGCGGCGGTCCACCTGATCGCCCAGGCCCTCAACGTGGCGCTCGGCGCTTTTGAGTCGGTGGTGTCGGCACTTCCCGAACCGGCCCTTCCCGAAGGCATCGACATCGGTGAACTCACGGCCGCGCTGAATGGCGGGTCGGTCGACACCCTCGTCATCCTCGGGGGCAATCCGGTCCACAACGCTCCCGCCGACCTCGACTTCGCCGCGGCCCTGAAGAAGGCCGGCTCGGTGGTCCGGTTGGGCTACTACGAGGACGAGACCGCAGCCCTCTCCACCTGGCACCTCGCCGCCGCCCACTTCCTCGAGTCCTGGGGCGATGCCCGGACCGGCGATGGCACGGTCGTCCCGGTCCAGCCGCTGATCCTCCCGCTTTTCGGCGGCCTGACCGAGCTGGAGGTCCTCGGACGCCTGCTCGGCCTGCCCAAGCCGCAGCCGTTCGACATCGTCCGCGCCACCTTTGCCGGGGACGACGCCGCGTGGCAGCGCTTCCTGCACGACGGGTTTGCCGAGGGGTCGGCCGCCGAGGCGGTCCTGGCGTCCGAGGCCGACCTTTCCCGTCTGGCCCCGGTGTTGGCGGCCCTGCCCGCCCCGGCAGCCGGGTCGGGGCTCGATGTGCTGCTCTTCCGCGACGCCTCGGTCGACGACGGCCGCCATGCCAACAACGGCTGGCTGCAGGAGATGCCCGACCCGATCACCAAGATCACGTGGGAGAACGTGGTCCTGGTCTCGCCGGCCACCGCGAAGGAACTCGGGGTTTCCAACGCCGCCTACGCCAAGGACGGCCAGTACCACCAGCCGGTGATCCGCGTCACCGTGGGTAGCCGCACCGTGGAGGGTCCGGTCTGGATCCAGCCGGGCCTGGCCGACGGCACCGTCGCCATGGCCCTCGGGTACGGCCGGAAGCAGGTGGGTCGGGTGGGAACCGGATGCGGTTTCGACGCCTACCCGCTGTTCACCGCCGCCGGTCGGCACATCGCCACCGGGGCGAAGGCCGAGCAGGTGTTCCGCAAGGCGCTGGTGGCCGTGACCCAGGAGCACGGGCTGATGGAGGGCCGCCCGGTGATCCGCGAGGCCGACCTCGACCAGTTCAAGGCCAAGCCGGACTTCGCCAAGAACATGGATCTGGACGCCCACCTGCCGCACTACGTGCCGGAGAAGAAGGTGGCGGACGGCCGCAACGCGCAGCGGTACCAGAACATCTACGAGCATCCGTACGACCAGAACCCGGAGACCCAGTCCCGTGTCCACCAATGGGGCATGGTCGTGGACCTCCAGTCGTGCGTCGGCTGCTCCGCCTGCGTCATCGCCTGCCAGAGCGAGAACAACATCCCCATCGTCGGCAAGGACCAGGTCGCCCGCGGCCGCGAGATGCACTGGATCCGCATCGACCGCTACTACAGCACGGCGGCCGACGCCGACCTGGGCGAGCTCAAGCGGAAGCCGGCGGCGGAGGACCCGCAGATGGCGGTCCAGCCGATGTTCTGCCAGCACTGCGAGTCTGCGCCGTGCGAGAGTGTCTGTCCGGTCAACGCCACCGTCCACGACGAGGAGGGGTTGAATGTCATGGCGTACAACCGGTGCATCGGCACCCGGTACTGCGCCAACAACTGCCCGTACAAGGTCCGTCGCTTCAACTTCTTCGACTACAACAAGCGCGAGACCGACTACGGCAAGGCCCAGTCGCAACATTTCTTCAACTTCGGCAACCTGTACAAGGGGCCGCTGGGTGAGGACCGCAACACGGCGCCGGAGTGGGAGATCATCAAGCTGGTCAAGAACCCCGACGTCTCGGTCCGCATGCGCGGCGTGATGGAGAAGTGCACGTTCTGCGTGCAGCGGCTCGAGCAGGCGAAGATCAGCCAGAAGGCCAAGGCAGGGAACAGCGCGGACGTGCAGGTGAAGGACGGGGCGGTCCAGACCGCGTGCCAGCAGGCCTGTCCGGCCGAGGCCATCAGCTTCGGCAACATCCTCGACCCCGACAGCGCCGTCTCCGTCGCCAAGCGCAATCCCCGCAACTACTCGGTGCTCGGGTTCCTCGACACCCGTCCGCGAGTCACCTACCTGGCGCGGGTCCGGAATCCCCATCCCGACATCGCCCGGTTGGAGGGACGGGAGGGTCCCGACAGCCTTCGCGACTACGAGCGGTATCGTCACGAGAACCCCCTGGAAGAGACCGGCCATGGAACAGGCCATGATGAGAAGCATGCCGCGCGCGCGGTGGAGAAAGGAGCCGCGTAATGGCTAAAGCCGCCACTGCGACCGCCGCCTCCGCCGGGAAACCCCCGGCGCTGAAGGTGGCCGACGCCCCCCGCGAGCTCGAGCGCGAGCCGCTGGTGCTCAACAACCGGTCCCTCGGATGGATCACCGAGGCGATCGCCGGGATCTGCGAGCGGCCCATGCCCAAGTGGTGGTGGCCCGCCTTCATCCTGTCCGCCGGCGGGGCCGGGATGATGTTCTCCCTCGTCGCCTACCTGATCGCCACCGGCGTCGGTGTCTGGGGCCTCAACCAGCCGGCCGACTGGGCGTGGGACATCACCAACTTCGTGTTCTGGATCGGCATCGGCCACGCCGGAACGCTGATCTCAGCGGTGCTGTTCCTCCTGCGCCAGAAATGGCGGACGTCGATCAACCGGGCGGCCGAGGCGATGACCATCTTCGCGGTGGTCTGCGCCGGCATCTTCCCGGTGGTCCACACGGGACGCGTATGGTTCGCCCTGCTGCCCGGCTACCTGATCCCGATGCCCAATGCCAACTGGATCTGGCCGCAGTTCCGGTCGCCGCTTCTCTGGGACGTGTTCGCGGTGTCGACCTACGGCACGGTGTCGCTGCTGTTCTGGTACACGGGCCTCATCCCCGACCTCGCCACCCTGCGGGACCGGGCCAAGACCACCCTGCGGAAGTTCTTCTACGGGCTGTTCTCCCTCGGCTGGTCGAACTCGAACCGCCACTGGAGCAACTACGAGAAGGCCTACCTGATCCTCGCCGGCCTGAGCACGCCGCTGGTGCTGTCGGTGCACTCGATCGTGTCCTTCGACTTCGCCGTGTCCCAGGTCCCCGGCTGGCACACCACCATCTTCCCGCCGTATTTCGTCGCCGGCGCCATCTTCTCCGGGTTCGGCATGGTGCTCACGCTCCTGCTGCCGATGCGGACCCTGTTCAAGCTGGAGGACGTCATCACCGTCCGCCACGTGGAGCTCATGTGCAAGGTGCTCCTCGCGACCGGGTCGATCGTCGGATACGCCTACGGGATGGAGTTCTTCATCGCCTGGTACGGTGGCAGCCCCTACGAGCTCTATGCGTTCCAGAACCGCGCCTTCGGTCCCTACTGGTGGGCGTACTGGAGCATGATCAGCTGCAACGTCATCAGTCCGCACCTGTTCTGGTTCAAGAAGATCCGGACCAACATGGTGGTGGTCTGGATCATCGCCGGCTTCGTCAACGTGGGCATGTGGTTCGAGCGGTTCGTGATCATCGTCACCTCGCTGCACCGCGACTACCTGCCGTCGAGCTGGGGCTATTTCACCCCGAGCTGGGTGGACGTCTTCACCTTCGTCGGGAGCTTCGGCCTGTTCATGACCCTGTTCCTGCTGTTCATCCGCTTCCTGCCGGCCATCGCCATCAGCGAGGTCAAGGCGGTCACGCCGCAGGCGGATCCCCATCACCCCCTGGGCGGCGCCAAGGGGCATCATTGAGCCGCGACGAATCGACGACCATGAGTGCGACGACGGCAAAAATCCACGGGCTGCTGGCCGAGTTCGAGACGGCGGCCGACGTGTTCGAGGCGGCGATCCGCTGCCGCGACGCCGGCTTCCGGCGGTGGGACGTCCACACCCCGTTCCCCATCCACGGCATGGACGAGGCCATGGGTCTCGGGAAGTCGCCGGTGGGATGGTTCACCTTCACGGGCGGCCTGACCGGGTTCTTCTCCGGCATGACCATGATCTGGTTCATGAACAAGTTCGACTACCCCCTGGTGGTCGGCGGCAAGCCGCTCTTCACCCCGCTCTTCGCCTTCCCGGTGGCGTATGAGCTGACCATCCTCCTCGGGGCGTTCGGCACGCTCCTCGGCATGGCCTTCCTGAACCGGTTGCCCCGGCTGTACAACCCGCTGTTCAAGAACGCGCGGTTCAAGCGGGCGTCGGATGACCGGTTCTTCATCTGCATCGAGGCCGCCGACCCGAAGTTCGCGCCGGACGCCACCCGCGCCTTTCTCCTCGAGCAGTGCCACGCAACGGCGGTCGACCTGGTGGAGGACTGAATGAGAAAATTCCTCGTCTATTTCTTTGCCGCCTGGGCCCTCGCGGTGGTGACCGTGGTCAGCATCGCCGGGTTCCGTGGCGACCGCTCCCGCAAGCCCCCCATCGAGCTGTTCCCCGACATGGACCGGCAGCCGAAGCTCCGGCCGCAGACGACGTCGCAGTTCGCCGGTTTTGCCGACGGACTCAGTTCCCGGCTCTCCGTCCCCGGGACGGTCTCGCGCGAATCGGCCCGGGAGAACGACCCGATGCACACCGGCAAGACGGTCGACGGCGCGTTCGTCGAGGCCATTCCGATGCCGGTGACGCTGGAGTTCGTCCGGCGTGGCCGGGAGCGGTATGACATCTACTGCGCTCCGTGCCACGGCGCCGGGGGCGACGGCAACGGGGTCACCACCAAGTTCGGCATGGCGGCGGTGGCCAAGCTCCACGACGAGCGGCTGATCACCATGACCGACGGCGAGATCTTCCAGACCATCACCGCGGGCAAGAACCTCATGGGTCCCTATGCCGACAAGCTCGAACCGGCCGACCGCTGGGCGGTGATCGCCTACGTGCGGGCCCTCCAGCTCAGCCGCCTCGGACGCAAGGACGACATCCCGGAAGCGGTCCGGGCCACCCTCAACTGACCCTCCCGACCATGAATCTCCTCCCGCTTCGCCTCAAGGGATGGCTCGCCCTCCTCGCGGTCGGCCTCGTGGCCTGCCTCGGCACGGTCCGGGCGGCCGATGATGCCGCCGCCGGCGCCGGTGTCGCCGATGCGGCCGTGGCCGCCGATGCCCATGCCCACGACCACGACGGGCATGCCGACGGCGACTCGCATGGCCATGGCCATGCCGCGCCCACCTTCGCCGCCAAGGTCGGCTACTCCTACCTCACGGCCTACATGTTCTGCCTGAGCCTCGGCATGGGATCCCTGTTCCTGGTGCTGGTCCATCACCTGTTCGATGCCGGCTGGTCGGTGCCGGTCCGCCGGGTGGCCGAACAGCTCTCCTCCCAGCTTCCATGGCTGGCGGTCGGCGTGATCCCGATCCTCCTGCTCCAGCGCTCGATCTATCCCTGGCTGACCATCGACCCCGCCACCGACCATTCCCTGGAGGTCAAGCGGGCGCTCTTCAACCCGGTGGCGTTCAACATCCTGCTTCCGCTGCTGATCCTCAGCTGGGGCGGCATCGCCCGGACGTTCCGCAAGTGGTCGCTCGCCCAGGACAAGGACGGTCGGGCCGAGTGGACCCACAAGGCGCGCAAACTGGCCGCCGGCGGCATCTTCTACTTCGCCTTCTCCCTGACCCTGGTGTGCTTCTACCTGATGAAGTCCCTCCAGCATCAGTTCTTCAGCACCATGTACGGCGTGTACTACTTCGCCGGATCGGTCTGGGTGACGCTGGCCACGGTCTACGGACTCGCCGTGATCCTCCGGGACCGCGGGCCGCTCCGCCAGGTGGTCTTCAAGCGGCAGGTGCAGGACCTCGGCGTCCTGTTCTTCGCCTTCACCGTCTTCTACGCCTACATCCACTTCTCCCAGTATTTCCTCATCTGGAACGCCGCCATCCCCGAGGAGACCTTCTGGTACGTCCTGCGCGAACAGGGCGGGTGGAAGTGGGTCGGCTTCACCATCCTCTTCGGCCATTTCTTCGTCCCGTTCCTCGTCCTGCTGAACCAGGACATCAAGATGAACCCGACGGTCATGTTCCCGATGATCGCCTGGGCCTGGCTGATGCACTACGTGGACATGGCCTTCAACATCATGCCGGTGCCGTACCCCGCCGGGCCGAGCATCAGCGTCCTCGACCCGGTGTTCTGGTTCGGGATGGCCGGGGTGCTGGGATGGCTTTTCTGGCGCGACTTCAACCGTCATCCGGCCTGGCCGCAGCGGGATCCCCGCCTGAAGGAGGCGGTCACCCACCACGACGTTCCCGCCCCGGGAGAGGCCACGGCCCACCACTGAAAGGACTCGCATGAGCTGCTGTTCCCCCAAGACCCGGATGGTACTCGCCTCGTTCGTGGGCGTGCTGGGATCCTTCCTCATCATCGGCGTCCTCGCCTGGCTGGTGGTCGGACGCAACCCGTCGGAGGTCGATGCCGAGCGCGCCGCGCTGCGGCGCCAGACCCGCCTCGAGCTCGACAGCCAGGCGCGGGCCGAGATGCAGAAGTTCGCCATCGACCCGTCCAAGTCCGACCTGGCCCGGCTGAGCGTGGATCGCGCGGTCGAGGTGTTGGTGAACGAGTGGAAGGAGGATTCGGCGGCCGGGCGCGCGGCGTTGCTGCAGCGGTTGGAGTCGTCGAAGGAGGTCCCGAGCTTCGAGTGAGCCGGCGGTCGCGATGCACGTCCTCAGCTATCTCATCCTGGGCACCATCCTCGTCGTGCCTGCGGTCGGCCTCTGGGCCCTCTGGTGGGCCGGGGGGAACGGGGAGTTCGCCCGGCTCGACCGGGCGGCGCTGCTGCCGTTTGACGACGAGGAGCCGGCGGGCACCCCGACCGACCAGATCCTGAACACCCGCCGCCCGTCATGAGTGCCACCTCCTCCCCCTACGCCGCGCTGCTGCCCGGCGGCGCCAGCGATGCCCCCGAGGGGCGCGCCCAGCTGGCCGCCATCGACGCCTCGTGCCGCGTGCCGGTGCTGTTCTTCGTGGTCAGCGGCCTCCTCTGGCTCGTGGCCGGATCCCTCCTCGCCCTCGTCGCCAGCATCAAGCTGCACAATCCGGAGTTCCTCACCGAGTGGGCGTGGCTCACCTTCGGACGGGTCCGTCCCGCCCACCTCAACACCGTGATCTACGGGTGGGCCTCCCAGACCGGCATCGCGGTGACGATCTGGCTGATGTGCCGCCTGTGCCGGGTGGTCTTCCCGGCGCCGGGCCTCGCCACCGCGTCGGCCTTCTTCTGGAACCTCGGCCTCACCGTCGGCGTGGTCGGCATCCTGGCCGGCGACTCCACCGCCATCGAATGGCTGGAGATGCCGAAGTACGCCACCCCCATCCTGTTCTTCAGCTACGCCCTCATCGCCGTGTGGGCGGTGATCGTGTTCCGCCTGCGGACGGAAAAGCACCTTTACGTGTCGCAGTGGTACCTGCTGGCGGCGCTGCTGTGGTTCCCGTGGTTGTACGCGACCGCCCAGATCATGCTGCTGCTCGAGCCGGTCCGCGGCGTGGTCCAGGCGGCGGTCAACTGGTGGTTCGCCCACAACGTGCTGGGACTCTGGTTCACCCCGATCGGCCTCGGCGCCATCTACTACTTCATCCCGAAGGTCATCGGACGCCCGATCCACAGCTACTACCTCAGCGTGCTCGGCTTCTGGTCCCTGGCCCTGTTCTACAACTGGAACGGCCTGCACCACCTGATCGGCGGACCGCTTCCGGCGTGGATGATCACGGTGTCGATCGTGGCCAGCGTGATGATGCTGATCCCGGTGATCACGGTGGCCATCAACCACCACTTCACCCTGCGGGGCCACTTCGGGAAGCTCCGCCACAGCCCGACCCTCCGTTTCATCGTCTTCGGCGCGATGGCCTACACGCTCACCAGCCTGCAGGGCGTGGCCAACTCGCTCCGGAGCTACAGCGAGGTGGTCCACTTCACCCACCACACCGTGGCCCACGCGCACCTGGGCGTGTACGGGTTCTTCACCATGGTGCTCTTCGGTTCGCTCTACTACATCCTGCCCCGGATCACCTCGCGGGAATGGCCCTCGCTGGGCCTGATCTCGCTCCACTTCTGGGCCTGCGCCGTGGGTCTCGTCCTGTACGTCGTTCCGCTCAGCGCGGCCGGGTTCGTCCAGGGGCTGAAGCTGAACGATGCCTCGGTGGCGTTCCTCGACGTGGTCGCCTACACCCTGCCGTGGCTCAAGTTCCGGACCGTCGCCGGACTCCTGCTCACCGTCGGACACCTCGCCTTCGTCGGCAACGTGGCCTGGATGCTGGCCCGGGTGTTCGGCCCCTACCGCCGCCCGGTGGTGGCGATCCTCACCGGAAACGAGGCCCCGGCACCGGCCGGCAAATAGCCCATGAACTACGGACCGCTCCTCTTTCTTGGGATCCTCTTCACCCTGGCCAGCAGCTGGGTGGGGCTGGTGCTCATGCCCAACCGCCAGCTCGGCGCCCAGCGCCCGCACTACGCGACGAATGACACCGGCGCGGTGACCATCTACCCGCAGGAACGCCCGGGCGAGGCGCTCCAGGGCTCGGAGATCTACCGCTCGCTCGGCTGCGTGTACTGCCACAGTCAGCAGATCCGCCCCCAGGGGTTCGGGTCCGACATCGACCGGGGTTGGGGACGCCGGCGGACCGTCAGCCGGGATTACCTCTACGACAAGCCCGTCATGCTCGGGACGATGCGTACCGGGCCCGACCTGACGAACATCGGTGAGCGTCAGCCCAGTGCCGACTGGCACTACAGCCACCTGTACGATCCCCAGATCACCTCCCCGGGCAGCACCATGCCCCGGTATCCCTTCCTGTTCGAGGAACGCCCGATCGGTCCCGACGGCCCCTCCACGAATGCGGTGAAGCTCGGTGCTGGACGCACGGCGCCCGAGGGGATGGAGATCGTGCCGACGCCGGCCGCCCGGCAGTTGCTGGCCTACCTGTTGAGCCTGCGCACCTCGGTCAGTCTTCCCGAGGCGCCGGTGAAGCCTCTGATCGCCGAGGAGGAGACGCCCGCCCCATGAGTGCCGAGTCGTTTTCATCCGCCTCCCCCAGCGCCCCGGACCGGGGCGAGGCCACCGACGTCGCCGCGCTCCACGCGGCCATCGGACGGGAACGTCCGGACCCGGTGGAGGGTCGCGAGCCGTTGAACCTCTGGCTGGTGGTATTCATCGCCGCGCTCCTGTTCTGGGCCGGCGCCTACCTGACCCACTACAGCGGCGGATTCCGGGCGGACGAGTTCAACGAACTGCAGATCAATCCGCCTCCTCCCCCGGCTCCCAAGGGCGGGGCGGGTGGCGGAGAGGATCCGCTCATCAAGCAGGGCGCGGTGGTCTACACCACCTACTGTGCTCCGTGCCACCAGGCCGACGGCAACGGAGTCGCCGGGCAGTTCCCGCCGCTGGCCGGGTCGGAGTGGGTGCTGGGGGAGGGGCCGAACCGGATCATCCGCATCGTTCTCCATGGGCTTCAGGGTCCCATCGAGGTGAAAGGACAGGCGTACAACAACGCGATGAACGCCTTCCGTGACAGTCTCTCCGATGCCGAGATCGCGGCGGCGATCAGCTACATCCGCAATTCCTGGGGCAACAAGGCTTCGGTGGTGAAGCCGGATGAGGTGGTTGCGCTGCGTGGGGCAACGGCCGACCGGAGTGCTCCATGGTCCGCTGCCGAACTGCTGGAAATCCCCGAGAGCGGCGGTGCGGCTCCTGCCGCCGGCGCACCGGCGTCGCTCGGTCCCGACCAGATCAAGGCGGCCCTCGAGGCCCTGTCGGCCGAGGAGCGCAAGGCGCTCCTCGAGGCCCTCGCGCCCTGAGCCGTCCCCCGTGGCGGCGGATGTGACTCCGCGCGGCGGCCGTTTGGACTGCGGTGGCAGAGCGAAGCGTCGACACCGCTTTGGACGGGGCGAGGAGGCACCGGCCGCCGATCGACGTCGGCTACGGGGAGCGGGGCAGGGGGAGGCTCGGCGGGAGCCTCGCGCCACCGCTTCCTCCGGCCGCCCGCCCGATGGCGCGAGCGTCTCCGCGGGCAATCCCGCAATTTCCTCCAAGTGCCCACTTGCCACTTCCGGTCGGCTGTATCTATCTTCCCACACAGTTCACCGCCACACGTGTCGTACACCTGCGTCCCATGATGCCTCCAAATACCCTCCGTCGGCGGACGAATCAGCGCTCGGGATTCACCCTGATCGAGCTGCTGGTCGTCATCGCCATCATTGCCATCCTTGCCGGAATGCTCCTGCCCGCCTTGTCCAAGGCAAAGACCAAGGCGCAGGGCATCTCCTGCATGAACAACTCCAAACAGCTGATGATCGCCTGGCAGCTGTACCTCACGGACAACGGCGATCGTCTGCCCACGGCCGTCCACGGCGGCTGGGCCAGCAATCCGGAGGGGAGCGCGGCGACCTTGGCCCGTCTCGGCCTGATGCCGGCCATCTCCGGTTGGCTGACTTGGGACCTCAGCCAGCACAATACGAACACCCTGTACCTGACCGACAAGCGCTTTGCCGCCCTTGGACCGTATATCGGGAACTCCTTCAAGAGCTTCAAGTGCCCGGCCGACAACTTCGCCAGCGCGCAGCAGCGCGCCCGCGGATGGCAGCGGGTCCGGTCGATGTCGATGAACATCTCGGTCGGGGGTGATCGGCAGAACAACGACGGACCTTATCAGGCACAGATGGGCACCGTCCGGAAGATGTCCGACATGACCCGCCCGGGTCCCTCGGACACCTGGGTCTTCGTGGATGAGCATCCGGATTCGATGAACGACGCCGGTCTGTTCACTCCCGGGCCGCGCAACTGGGTTGATGTGCCGGCCAGCCTGCACAACGGAGCGTGCGGCTTCGCCTTTGCCGACGGCCATGCGGAGATCCACAAGTGGGTCGAAGCCTCCACCCGTGTCCCCGTCCGGGTGGGTGCGTTGGGCAGCGCCAATCCTCGTCCCGGTGAGCGGGGCCTTGATTGCCGCTGGATGCGCGAGCGCACGCCGCGGACCGTGGATGTCCTGCCCTGAGGGGTTGGTCTGAAGCGTTTCTTCAATCCGAGGGCCCGCCTGACGGCGGGCCCTTTTTTCTTTGCTCCCCGCCCTCCCTGTAGCCGCCGCCGGTAGGCGGCCAGTCCCGCTTTGCCCCGCCCCCCCTGCGGGGTCCTGGCGGACCCCGACGGATTCGCCCGTTGGTGCGGGCTCATCCACGGCCCGAGGGGCGCTGAGTGCGGCGGGTTTGAAAAGGGTCAGGCCTGAAGCACGGCCCGAAGAAAGGGGCGGTACAGGTGGGCCTCGAGCAGGAAGCTGTCGTGGCCCTTTTCGGAGTGGACGGTGATCCGGGTGGCGTCGACCCCCGCCTGCTTCAGGATCTCCATCAGCCGTGCCTGCTCGTGGGGGTAGAAGCACGCGTCGGAATCGATGGTGAACACCAGGTAGTTCTGTTTCCGGCAGCGGCTGAACAGGGCCACCAGGTCGCTCGCGACGGCCTCCCGGACGAGGTCGAAGCGCTGCCATGCGTCGAGCACCCGCAGGTAGGTGTTCGCGTCGAACCGCTTCACGAACTTCCGGCCCTGGTGGAGCATGTAGCTCTCGAGCGGGTTGCGAAGCTGGTACCAGGCCAACGAGTCGTCCCTGCGGACGATCTCCGTTCGCGCCCGTTCCTCCATGGCCGACAGGGAAACAAACGTCTTGTGGCCGATGATGCGGGCGAGGGCCAGGCCACGGTCCGGCGGCGGTCCCCCGTACCAATCGCCACCGCGGAAGTTCGGGTCGGACTCGATGGCGCAGATCTGCTCGAAGTTGTGCAGCCGCTGCAGCGGGGTGATCGCCACGCCGGTGGCGAACGGGATGATGGTCCGGACCCGTTCCGGGTAGCGGGTGGCAAGGCTCAGCGCCATCAGTCCCCCGAGCGACGCTCCGACCGCCGCGTGCAGGGTTCCGATGCCGAGGTGGTCGAGGAGCGCCATCTGGGAGTCGACGATGTCCGCGACCGTGAGCTGGGGGAACCGTGGTCCGTAGGGGCGTCCGGTGCGGGGATCGACCGATCCCGGGCCGGTCGATCCGTAGCAGCCGCCGAGGTAGTTGACGCAGATGACGAAGAAGTGGCTGGTGTCGATCCCGCGTCCGGGTCCGATGAAGTCGTCCCACCATCCCGGCTGGCATTCCTCGGTCCATCGGGCGCCGACGCCCGGGACGGACTCGGTCCAGCCGGCGGCGTGCTGGGATCCGCTTAGCGCATGGAAAACCACGATGGCGTTGGATCGGGCGGCGTTCAGCGTGCCGTAGGTCTCGTACGCGAGGGTGGCGGGGGCGAGGGCTTCGCCGCTCTGGAGGAAGAACGGCCGGCCCTCGGTGGCCAGCTGGAAGAACTGTGTCTCGGTCCGTTGCATCAGCCGCGCCACCCTAGCGGGCCGATCCGAACGGCGGAAGCCCTTGGACCTTGGCCCCCGTGGAGGGGTCCGGGTAGCGTGTGCCGATGGACAAGGACCAGGTGGCGGCAGTTCTGGAGGAGATCGGGACCCTGCTGGAGTTGCAGGGGGAGAATCCCTTCAAGACCCGCGCCTATCACAATGCCGCCCGGACCCTCGAGGGCCTGACGGTGCCGATCGAACAGCTCGTCGCCGAGGATCGGCTCGGCGAGGTGAAGGGTTTCGGCGAGGCCCTCCGCGACAAGGTGACCACCCTCGTCACCACCGGACGGCTTCCCTACCATGAGGAGCTGCGCGCCTCGGTGCCATCGGGTCTGCTGGAGATGCTCGAGATCCAGGGCCTCGGCCCCAAGAAGGTCCGACGGCTTCACCTGGAGCTGGGGGTCGATTCGGTCGACGCCCTCACCGCCGCCTGCCGCGATGGCCGGGTGGCGGCGCTGGACGGGTTCGGGGAGAAATCGCAGCAGAAGATCCTCGAGGCGGTGGCCTTCCGGCAGCAGTTCGCCTCGCGTCATCGCCTGGGCGACGCGTTGGCCGCGGCCGAGCCGATCCTCGAGGCCCTGCGGCAGCATCCGGCCGTGACCCGATGCAGCACCGCCGGGAGCCTGCGGCGCTGGAAGGAGGTCATCGGCGACATCGACTTCGTGGTCTCCTCGCGCGACCCGGCGGCCGTGATCGCGTTCTTCGTCGGATGGCCGGGCATCCGGGCGGTGCTGGCTCAGGGCGAGACCAAGGCGAGCGTGATCCTGGCGAGCGGCATCCAGGCCGACCTCCGGGTGGTTTCCGACGCCGAGTACCCGTTTGCCCTCGCCTACTTCACCGGCAGCAAGGAGCACAACATCGTGATGCGCCAGCGGGCCATCGCCCGCGGCCTGCGCCTCAACGAATACGGCCTGTTCCGCAGCCAGGAGGAGACCCGCGACCCGGCCCTCCGGGTGGCCTGCCGGACCGAGGAGGAGATCTACGAGGCGCTGGGCCTGCATCCGGTGCCGCCGGAGCTCCGGGAGGACCACGGCGAGATCGCGGCGGCCGAGGCGGGGGACCTGCCCCGGTTGGTGGAGTGGACCGAGCTCCGGGGCTCCCTGCACAACCACTCGGACTGGAGCGACGGCCGGAACACGCTGTCCGACATCGCCCGTCACGCGGTCGAGTTGGGCCTGGCCTACTGGGCCATCACCGACCATTCCCGGGCGTCGTTCCAGGCGAACGGTCTGGATGCCGGGCGGGTGCGTCGACAGATCGCCGAGGTGGCCGCGGTGAACCGCGAACTGGAGCAGGAGGGAACCGATTTCCGTCTCCTGACCGGCATCGAGGTGGACATCCTCAAGGATGGTCTGGACCTCCCCGACGACCTCCTGGCCGAGCTCGACATGGTGGTGGCGAGCCTGCATGTGCCCTCGGGGACGGCCGAGGAGAACACCCGTCGACTGGTGGCCGCGGCGCAGAACCGCTGGGTGCACTGCCTGGGCCATCCCACCGGTCGACTCCTCCTGGAGCGGGATGCCTACAAGGTGGATCTGCAGGCGGTGATCGCGGCGTGTGCGGAGACGGGCACCTGGATCGAGCTCAACGCCAGCCCCTACCGGTTCGACCTCGACTGGCGCCTGTGGCGTGCGGCCCGGGATCGCGGGGTGAAGTGCGTGATCAACTGCGATGCCCATCGGCTGGAGCACTTCGGTTTCCTGCGCCTCGGCGCCGGCATCGCCCGGAAGGGCTGGCTGACCCGGGGCGATGTGATCAATACCCTGCCCCTGGACCGCCTCCGTACCGAGCTCGGGCGGAAGCGCGGGATGCGGGCGTGACGCGTTGGGGCGCCGGGCCCGGCGTTTCCGGTCGGGCTTTCAGCGAACCGGTTCGCGGCGGTGAACCTTGTGGAACGCGGCCTGGTCGGTGGGTTTCAGCACCAGTTCATCGACGCAGACATGGGCCGGCTGCGAGGCCATCCAGACGATCGCCTCGGCCACGTCCGATGCGGTGAGCGGCCGGGCGCCCCGGTACACCGAGGCCGCCCGGTCGGCGTCGCCCCGGAAGCGGACCAGCGAGAACTCCGTCTCGGCCATCCCCGGGTCGAGGGTGCCCACCCGGATTCCCGTCCCGTTCAGTTCCAGCCGGAGGGCCTGGGTGGCGATCCGCCCCGCGGCCTTCACCCCGCAATAGGCCGCGCCCCCCTCGTAGGCCGTGTGTCCCGCGATGGAGCCGATGTTCAGGATGAAGGCGCCGGCGTCGTGGGGCATCAGGGGCAGGACGGCCCGGGTCATCCGGAGCAGGCCGAGGAAGTTCGACTGGACCATCGCCTCCCAGTCCTCGTCCCGGCCGGCCGCCACCGGGTCGAGGCCATGGGCCCCTCCCGCGTTGTTGACCAGCACGTCAACCGCCGGGGTCCAGGAACGCACCCGTTCCACGAAGGCTCTGACCGATCCGGTGTCGGCCACGTCCAGCGCGGCGTGGCGGACCTCCCGGGCCCCGGCCCGAAGCGCCTCGTCGGCCACCGTCGCCAGCCGTTCCTTCCGTCGGGCCCCGAGCAGGAGGCGACACCCTCGCGCTCCGAATGCCACCGCTGCCGCCGCCCCGAATCCGCTGCTCGCCCCGCTGATCAGGACCCATCGATCCGCCAGTTGCATGCCCCCGAGTAAGCACCGGCCGCCGCCCCGCGACAACCCATCCGCTCTTGGCGCCCGATCCGGCAGCCGCCCCCCCGCGCACCTGGGTGACAGGCAGGTTGAAGCGGGGGGATCCCGCGCCCAGGGGTGACAGGCACCTTCGACCGGGGGTGATCCCGCCGCAGGGGTGACAGGCACGTTGGACGGGGGGGTGATTCCCCGCACTGGGGTGACAGGCAGGTTGGAATCCTCCGGGATTCCCCGGCATCGAGCGGTTTCTTTGACTTGGGGTGTAACGATCCGGCCGCGTTGGCGTAGGGAGGGGGAGACGTCGTCGTGCTGGCCCAGACACATTCCGCCTCCGTGCAGGGGATCGAGGCTTCCGCTGTCGAGGTGGAGGTGGACTCGGCCAATCATGGCAACGACACCATCGTCATGGTGGGCCTGCCCGACACGGCGGTGAAGGAGTCCCGGGACCGGGTCCTGACGGCGCTGACCAACAGTGGCTTCCGGTTTCCCAAGGGCCGGACCACCATCAACCTCGCTCCGGCGGACATCCGCAAGGAAGGCCCGGCCTTCGACCTTCCGATCGCGGTGGGCGTGCTGGCTGCCACCGAGCAGATCGGTCCACGGGATCCCGATCGGGTGGCCATGGTGGGGGAGCTGGCGCTCACCGGCGCCCTCCGGTCGGTGCGTGGGGCCCTCGCGATCGCCCTGCGTGCCCGGGAGGACGGCCGCACCACGCTCCTCCTGCCGCCCGAGAACGCGCCGGAGGCGGCGGTGGTGCGGGATCTCGACGTCATCCCGGTGCGGAACCTTCGTGAGGCGGTGCAGTGGATGGAGACCGGCACCGGTCCCGCCCCCCTGCGGCTGGATCCGGAGCGGCTGTTTGTCCCGGGTCCGGACGCCGGTCTCGACCTGGCGGATGTGAAGGGGCAGGAGGGGGCGAAGCGGGCGTTGGAGATCGCCGCGGCCGGAGGCCACAACCTGCTGCTCATCGGTCCGCCGGGAACCGGCAAGTCGATGCTGGCCCGGCGTCTCCCGGGCATCCTGCCGCCCATGGAGATCGAGGAGGCGCTCGAGACCACCAAGGTCCACAGCATCGTCGGCCTCCTCCGCCCCGGCCAGGCGCTCATCACCGCCCGGCCCTTCCGGACTCCCCATCACACGGCGTCCGACGCTGGCCTCCTGGGAGGCAACGCACAGCCCACCCCGGGGGAGATCTCCCTCGCCCACAACGGGATCCTGTTCCTGGACGAACTTCCGGAGTTCAAGCGGGCGGTGCTCGAGACCCTGCGCCAGCCCCTGGAGGAGGGCCAGGTGACCATCAGCCGGGCCGCCGGCACGGCCACGTTCCCGGCCCGCTTCATGCTCGTGGCGGCGATGAATCCGACCCCCGACGGCCGGATGCCGCACGAGTCGCGTTGCTCGGCGAGGGAGATCAGGAACTATCTCGGCCGCCTCTCCGGTCCCCTGCTCGACCGGATCGACCTCCATGTCGAGGTGCCGGCGGTGAAGTTTGCCGACCTGAGCCGTGTGGGACCCGGGGAGACGAGCGGGACGATCCGGGAGCGGGTCGTCGAAGCCCGGGAACGCCAGCGGCGGCGCTATGCGGGGCGTCCCGTCCCCGACAACGCCCACATGGGTGCCCGCGAACTCCGGGAGTTCGTCCGTCTCGATCCGTCCACCACCGCCCTGCTCAAGCACGCCCTGACCGACCTGAATCTCTCCGCCCGGGCCTACGACCGGATTCTCAAGGTTTCCCGGACCATCGCCGATCTCGCTGGATCCGACCTGATCATTGCGGAACACGTCTGCGAGGCGATCCAGTACCGGTCCCTCGACCGGCAGCTCTGGGGATGAAGCCGGGAAGCGCGAGGCTTTACAGACATGGGCTGGCCGGCCTTGCATGGGCGCATGCGCAAGCTGATCCGGATGACGGTGGCCGGGGCTGCGGGACTGGTGGTCCTCGTGATCTCCCTCGCCCTCTCAGCGGTCACCGGAGTCGATCGGCGTCCCGCCTCGGGCAGTGCCTGGGCGGAATCAACACGCGAGCGCCTGGACGCGCTCGGCGTGGCACCGGTGGTCGCGGACACGGATGTGCTCGAGGCGGGATTTGGTCGTGCCGAACTCACACCCCGGAAGCCGTCCGGCGATGGGATGCCGGGCGATGGCGAGTTCGTCGCGTTGCCGATGGCCGGCTACGGTGCCCGTCAGGGGCGGCCGGCGACCGGCGCGCATGATCCGCTGTGGGCGAAGGCGGTAGCCCTTCGTCGTGGGTCCCAGCGGGTGGTGATGGTGACGGCCGATGTCCTCATCATCCCCCGCAACGTCGCCACGGCGGCGACCGCACTCCTGGCCGACACGGTCGGATTGCGTCCCGGGGAGGTGTACTTCGGGGCCACCCACACCCATGGCAGTCTGGGGGGGTGGGGGGAGGGACCGGTGGGCGAGATCTTTGCCGGCGGGTTTGATCCCCGGGCGGTGGCGTGGTTTGCCGGTCGACTGGCCGATGCGGCCCGTCGGGCGTGGGAGGACCTGTCGGCTGCCGGCGTCGCCCACTCCGGCTTCGACGCCCCGCAGTTCGTCCGCAACCGCCTTGTGGGTGACGCCGGACGGGTCGACCCGCGGTTCGACGTGATCCTGGTGCGTCAGGACGACGGGGACCTGGCGGTGATGGGGAGCTATGCGGCGCATGCCACCGTGCTGGGGCCGCGGGTGATGGAATGGACGGGCGATTATCCCGGTGCCTGGCAACGGGCGGTGGAATCGGCCACCGGCGGGATGGCCCTGTTCTTCGCCGGCGGCGTGGGCAGCCATTCGCCGCGGGCTCCGGCGCCGGGGTTCGAGGGAGCCGAGGCCCTCGGGCGGGAGTTGGCGCGCCGGACGGTCGACGTCGTCCGGGAGCTTGTCCCCGATCCCCGTCCCTCCCTGCGGCTTGCCACCCTCCGGGTGGACCTGCCGGAACTGCAGGTGCGGCTCACCGACGGGCTTCGGCTGCGTCTCACCCTTGCCGCGTGGCTCCTTCCCGTGGCCGAAGACACCCGGCTCCAGGCGCTGCGGATCGGGTCGGCGATCTGGTTCTCGACCCCGTGCGATTTCAGCGGGGAACTGACCCTCGAGCTGCGGGAACGGCTGGCGCCGCTCGGGCTCGGGGTCCATGTGACGAGCTTCAACGGGGACTACCTCGGGTATGTCATCCCGTCCCGGTACGATCCGCTCGATGGGTACGAGCCCCGGACCATGTCATTCCACGGCCCGGCCCTGTCGGATTACCTCCTGGATTTGCTGGAGGCGATGGGGCGACGGGTGGGTGGGGACCCGGAGGTCGGGATCCCGTTCAGCCCCCGGTCGAGCCTGCCGGCGGCACCGCGGCGGTGACCGAATCGATCCGGAACCGGCGGTCGACACCGTCGGACTCGAACGTCACCTCGGCACCCGGCGCCTGGTTCAGGAAGGCCTGGGCCAGCGGGGTCAGGTAGCTCAGCAGCTGGCGGTCCGGATCCCCGTCCCACGCCCCCACCAGCGTGTAGGTCTCCGTGGTGCCGGTGGAGAGGTCGGTGACCTGGACGGTGGTCCCGGGGCTCACCACGTCGGTGCGCGGACTCGAGAAATCGGTGCCGCGGGCGCGGGCGAGGTCGCGTTCCAGCTCGTGCTTGCGGCGGTGGAGGACCTTCTGGGTCTCCTTGGCCGACTTGTACTCGTGGTTCTCCCGGAGGTCCCCGTAGCTGCGGGCCACGGCGATGTCCTTCACGTTGGCGGGGATCCGCTGGTTGACCAGCTCGTCGTACTCGGCCTTGCGGCGCTCCAGGCTCGTCCAGGAGACGAGGAACGAATGGTCCTCCTTCCGCTGGTCGCCGGTGATCAGGCTCTGCACCACCGGATACTGCTTCACCACGCGGGCCAGCAGCGACCGCTTGTCCATGTCGTCGAACGCCGGCGAGAGCTGGAGGGTCCGGACCAGGTCCTTGATGATGTCGACATCGGCCGACTCGATCAGCTCCGGGAGGAGGCGCTGGTCCTCGAGGATGAAGTCGCGGAGGCGGTTCGATTTCCGCTCGTTGAAGGCATCCCGCTCCATGGCGGTGAGCATGGCCCGGAACACCTCGGGGCCGAGGATGTCGGCGAAGTGGTCGCCGCGTTCCTTGCCCAGCCAGAGGAGCAGTTCGCTCGAGGCGCCATGCTGGCTCACCAGGCGGGCCAGGGTGTCCTTGAGGAGCTGTCCGCGGCCCTCGTTCAGCAGGAGGCGGGAGCATTCCCCGGCCAGCTTGGCGGGGACCTCGTTGAGGATCATGACCACCTGCGCGCCCCAGTCCTGGGCGCTGTCGCGGAAGGACTCCAGGGCTCGGCGATGCTTGACCGCCGGCAACTCGCCGAACAGCCCGACCAGTCCCCCCGGTCCGTTCGTGCCGGCGACCCGCGACCAGATGTCCCGCGCCACCGGCTCACCCTCGGTGGCCGTCAGGCCGTCGGCCTGCCGCAGGTCGTCCCGCATGAAGATCGCCTCCAGGGCGAGTGCGGGCATGGTCTCGAGGTGCGAGCGGATGTCGTTGACCAGTCCGGCCACCACCTCGGGCACGATCCCGTGGTCGCGCAGGTCCCCGATGTTCTTCAGGACCTCGCCCGCGACCAGCAGTCGGGCCTTGAGTCCCTTGGCGGCGGCGAACTCGTCCCGCAACCGGTCGCCGAGCGACACCAGGGTGTCGTGGTAGACGATGGGCTCGGCCTTCTTCAGCGGCACCGTGAAGTGGCCGTCGCGCTTCATCTCCGTGCGCGCCGTCTCCCACCATTTCTTCCAGTCGGACTCGATCACGTCCGGGACCAGCACCCGCATGATCTGGTCGACCGTGGCCTGGCCGCCGAAGCTCCGCAGCACCATCCGCACCACGTCGAGGTGATGCAGGGCCGCCTCGCGCTTGAGGCCCTCGAGGTCGGTGTGCTTCCGCGCGAGGATGTGCTCGGCGGGGATGGGCTTGAGGGATTCCGCGGCGAACGCGAGGTCCATCGAGTGGCCCGGCTTGCCCTGGAAGTCGATGTTCAACCGGCCCATCGAGCCGTCCAACGTGGTGATGCGCCCGAATCCCCAGCTCTTGTGCTGGCAGAACCCGGCCGCCAGAAGGGCCAGCAGCGCCTCCACGTTGCGGGGCGCGACGCGCCCGGCAGCCACCAGCTTCTCAATTTCGTCTCTCATGCAATCTTCCTAGCCCTTCGGGGACCGGCGGGCAGTATGGCCGCGTGGTTCCAACCAGACCAAGAGAAATTGCGGTGCGTGTCCTCCGTCAACCCGCCGGCGGAGGCGACTTCGTGGAGCATCGACTCGATGCCGACCCGCGTTTCCAGGCGCTGCCGGAACCGGATCGACGCCTGGTCCGGGAGCTGGTCCTCGGCACGATCCGCCGGCGGGCCACCCTTGACTGGCTGATCGGCGGCCGGGCGCGGGGGCGTGTGCCGACCGGTTCCCTCGCCGACGTCCTGCGGGTCGGCCTGTACCAGTTGTTCTTCCTCGACCGGGTTCCCGCCCATGCGGCGGTCCACGAGACGGTGGAGGCGGCCCGGGCGCTCGGCCTGGGCCCGATGGCGGGTTTCGTCAATGCCGTGCTGCGCGGATGCCTCCGGGATGCCGACCTCCTCCGCCGGGAACTCGCCCTTCTCGGCGAACGCGACCCGGCGACAGCGGGATCGCATCCCGGCTGGCTGGTGGAGCGGTGGATCGCGCGCTGGGGTGTCGATGCGACCCGCCGGTTGCTCGACCTGGACAACCTGCCGCCCGAGACCTTCGTCCGGGTGAACACGCTGCGGACCTCGTCCGACGCCCTCCGGGAGCGCTGGCAGGCGGAGGGGGTCGAGTCGGAACCCTGGGCTGCCGACTGGACCGGTCCGGACCTGGTGCATCGCCTGGGCCGGCATCCGCCCTTCGGCGGGCTGGGATCGTTCCTCGACGGGGGGTTCTACGTGCAGGACCCCAGCACCCTGCTGGCCGTCCACCTCCTCGACCCCCTTCCCGGGGAGTCGGTCCTCGACCTTTGCGCCGCCCCCGGCGGGAAGACGACCTACCTGGCCCAGCGGATGTTGAATCAGGGAACGGTCGTGGCCCACGACACCCATCCGGAGCGGATCGACCTGCTGCGCCGCAACTGCGAGCGTCTCGGGGCCGGGTGCGTGCGGGTGGCGGTTCCCGGGACGGTTCCGGAATCCGTTCCCGGGACCCCGGGCGGATTCGACCGGGTGCTGGTGGATGCGCCGTGTTCGAACACCGGGGTCCTGCGGCGGCGGGTGGAGGCGCGATGGCGTCTCACCCCGGAGTCGCTCCAGTCCCTCGGGGCCGCCCAGGGCCGGCTGCTCGACCAGGCGGCGGGTCTGGTCCGTCCGGGAGGGGTCCTCGTTTACTCCACCTGCAGCCTGGAGCCCGAGGAGAACGAGGGGCAGGTCGACGGCTTTCTCGGTCGCCACCCGGAGTTCCGCCTCGAGCGGCAGCGGACCCTCACGCCGTTCGAGGCGGGGGTCGACGGGGCCCATGCCGCCCGTCTGGTCCGCGTCGGGACCCCGTGAAGCCGGGGTGCGGGCGGGTCGGGCGACGGTTTTCCCGCTTGCCCGACCGGTTGCCGCTGCCTATCGGTGCGGCGGGTGACAAGGACCAGCACTTCTCCTGCGGATGCCGGACCGGGCGATGGCGTGTCCGGGTCGGCCGGGGTGTCGTGGCTTCGCTGGGTTCCGCTGGGGTTGATGCTGGGGTGGTGGGTGCACGACCTGTGGTTCCAGTGGGCCTCGCTGGTGGAGTATCGCTTCGGGAAGATCGTGGTGATGCTGGCCGGGTACCTGGTGTGGGAGCGCTGGCCCGGGCGGCCGCGGGACGATGTGCCGGGGTCGATGGGCGCCTCGTTGGCGCTGGCGGGGTTCGCCTTTCCGTGCGTGCTGGTGGCCGAGCTGTACAAGCTCGGGGTCGCGCGGGTGCCCGCCTCGTCCTTCCTCCTGAGCATCGGCGTGGTGCTGTTCGTGGCCGCCTACGTCCTCCAGGCCGCCGGCCCCCGGACCCTGCGCCATTTCCTGTTCCCCCTGCTGTTCGTCTTCGTGGCCGTTCCCATCCCCAAAATCCTCTGGAACCCGGTCGTCTTCGGGCTCCAGGGGATGGTCACCTTCTTCAACGTCGAGGTGCTGAACCTGATCGGGATTCCCGCGATGCAGCAGGGCAACGTGATCCGGCTGCCGAACACGGTGGTGGGGGTCGACGAGGCCTGCTCGGGGATCCGCAGCCTGCAGTCGTCGATCATGGCGGGGCTGTTCATCGGCGACCTGGTCCTGCGGCGGACCGGGGTGAAGGTGTTCTTCGTGGCCGCGAGCATCGTGCTGGCGTTCGTGGGCAACGTGGGCCGCTCCCTGTACCTGTCGCTGTCGGCGCACCGGGGCGGTGCGGACGCGTTGAACGCGGTCCATGACACGGCGGGATGGAGCGTGCTGGTGTTCACCGCGGTCGGGGTGAGCTTGCTGGCATGGTGGATCACCCGGCTCGAGGCCGCCGGGCGCCGGGCGGCACCCGGGGCCGGACCTGCTTCCTGAGCCATGGACATCGCCTGGTGGGTGGCGCACACGCGACCGCGGTGCGAGAAGAAGGTGGCCTTCCACTGCGAGCAGGAGGGGATCGAGCACCGGTTGCCGCTGTACCGCAGCGTGAAGCGTTACCGGGGCAAGGTGGTGGAATTCCGGAAGCCGCTTTTTCCCGGGTATGTCTTCGCCAAGGGAACTTCGGACGACCGCCTCACCCTGGTGCAGCACCGCCACGTGGCGGCCCTCCTGGATCCCCCGGACCCCGTGGAGTTCGAACGGCAGCTGGGCGACATCCTGCGCGCGCTCGACACGGGGCGCGAGATCCGGGTCCTGCCGGAGATCCGTCCCGGGTCACGGGTCCGGGTGACGGCCGGGCCGCTTCGCGGGCTCGAGGGATGGGTGGAGTCCCGGTCCGGGGTGCTTGAGGTGCAGTTGCGGCTGGATTTCATCGGCCAGGCCGCCGCGGTGCGCGTGGCGGCCGACGAGCTGGAGCCGGCGTGAGCGCCCTCCCGGGCGTCCTTGCCGCCCCACGGGGCGGTCTGCCAGCCTCCCGGTCCCGATGAACGCCCCGTCCGGTTCCCTGGTCCAGCGCGCCCTCGGTGCGCTTGCCCGGGCGGTCTGTGCCCGGCCGGGGTGGTTCGTCTGGCCCCAGCTGGTCCTGTTCGCCGCGGCCGTCGCCTTCACCGTCCTCCGCCTCGAGTTCCACCTCAACCGCAACGCCCTCGTCGGCGAGGACAAGGTCTACCACCGGATCTTCCTGGAACTGCGCCGGGAGTTCCCCGGCCAGGATGACATCGTGGTGGTTGCGGAGAGCGAGGATCCGGAGAAGAACCGGCAGTTCGTCGAACGCCTCGGCGCCCGGCTCGGGGCGGAGTCGGTGGACGCGAATCCCACCAACCTCTTCACCGACGTCTTCTACAAGGGCGACCTCACGCTGCTGGGACGGAAGGCGCTGCTGTTCTCGCCCGAGACCAACCTGGTCGAGTTCAGCCGGGCGCTGGAGGAGTACCGTCCGTTCCTCGACGATTTCGCCGGGGCGACCAACCTCGCCGCGGTGCTGGCGCGGGTGAACGCGCGGATCCGGGCGTCGGGCCGGCCGGGGGAGGGGACGGGAGCGGAGGCGGATCCGGCCGCGGGGGATTCCGCCGATGCCTCCCGTTTCGCCGCGATGCTTCCCGCGCTCGACCGGCTGGTGCGGATGGCTTCCGACGCGCTCCGTCGGCCGGGTCCTCCACCCTCGCCCGGGGTCGAGGCGCTTTTCGGCGGGGGCGCCCGGGCCGAGGGCCAGAAGTACATCACCCTCGGTGGGGGGCGGCTCTACCTGGTCTCCACCAAGCCGCGCCTGGTCGATCATCCGGATCCGGACCGCCGCCTGGCACTCCAGGCGTCGGTGAACGGGGCGGCGATCCGCCGGCTCCGGGTGATCGTCGACGAGGTGCGGCGGGAGGTGCCCGGGCTGAACGTGGGGGTCACCGGCGAGCAGGTGCTCGACCACGACGAGATGCGCCAGTCGCAGGTGGACTCCACCCGGGCGGCGGTGCTGGCGCTGATCCTGTGTGCCGGGATCTTCGTGGCCGCCTACCATGAGACCGGCCGCCCCCTCAAGGCCATCGCCTGCCTCGTCATCGGCCTGGGCTACACCATGGGCTACACCACGCTGGTGGTCGGGCACCTGAACATCCTCACCATCACCTTCGCCCCGATGCTGATCGGGCTGGCGGTGGACTTCGGGGTGCACCTGGTGACGCGGTTCGAGGAGGAGTGCCGGCGCGGACTGGGGCCGGAGGCGGCGATGGAGCGGGCGGTGGTGTACACGGGGCAGGGGATCTTCACGGGATGCTTCACCACGGCCGGCGCGTTCTTCGCCATGGCCTTCACCGAGTTCAAGGGCGTGCGCGAGATGGGCCTGATCACCGGCGGCGGGATGCTCCTGTGCCTGGTGCCCATGATCACCCTCCTCCCGGTGCTGCTGCTGCGTCGGGGACGCCAGCTCCGGATCGAATCGGCCGGTTCGGGCGACGCGGTCTCGGCGGGTGGACGGCTGCGCGGCCGGATGGAACGCCTGTGGCTGGACCGGCCGTGGACGGTCCTTGGGGTGGCCGTCCTCGTCTCGGCGCTCGCCGCGGTGCGCGTCGGTCGGGTTCCCTTCGACTACAACCTCCTCCACATGCAGACCGAGGGACTGCCGGCGGTGGAGTTCGAGCACAAGCTGATCGCCTCCTCGGAGAAGTCCGTCCTGTATGCCGCGGTCACCACCGGTTCCCTGGCCGAGGCGGCGGCGATGGAGGAACGGATCGCGGCGCTGCCCACGGTGGCGTCGATCGACTCGATGACCCGGTTCCTGCGGGAGGATCCGGAGCGGAAGCTGGCGGAGATCCGGCGGATCCGGGCGGCGCTCGACGGGCTGGAGTTCGCCCCGGTTGATCCCGGGCCGGCGGACCTGCGGGAGTTATCCCTCCGGCTGTTCGCCCTCCAGGGCTACCTGGCCCTGGCGGCCGAGGCGTTGGAGGCGGCGGATCCCGGCGAGGACCGGGACCGGATGGCCGCCGAGGTGGGGCGCCTGCGCGAGGCGGTGGCCGACCTGCGGGCCGGAATGACCCGCGGCGATCCCGAGGTCAACGCCCGCCAGTTGGGCCGTTTCCAGCGGGCGTTCCTGTCGGACCTCCACGGCACCCTGTCGGCCGTCCGCAACCAGGACACGTCGGGGGCGCTGACCGTCGACGACCTCCCGCCCGCGCTGCGCAACCGGTTCGTCGGCCGCTCCGGCCGTCACCTGCTGCAGGTGTATCCGAAGGGCGACGTGTGGGAGCGGGACGAGCAGGAGGCGTTTGTCCGGGAGTTGCGCACGGTGACCGACCGGGTGACCGGCACCCCGGTGCAGCTCTACGAGTACACCACGCTGCTGAAGGACTCGTACGTCGAGGCCGCCTGGTGGGCGCTGGCCGCGATCTGCGTCCTCACGCTGATCCATTTCCGGTCCCCGGTGCAGGTGCTTCTCGCCCTCCTGCCGGTGGCCCTCGGGGCGTTCTGGATGGTCGGGCTGATGGGCTGGGTGGGCATCCCCTTCAATCCGGCCAACATCATGACCCTGCCCCTGGTGATCGGCATCGGGGTGACCAACGGGATCCACATCCTCAACCGGTTTGGCGAGGAGGCGGATCCGGCGGTGCTGGGCAAGAGCACGGGCAAGGCGGTGCTGGTGTCGGGCCTGACCACCATCGCCGGCTTCGGCGCCCTCATCACCGGCGAGCACCAGGGCATCCGGAGTCTCGGCTGGGTGATGTCCAGCGGCACGCTGCTCTGCATGACCGCCGCGCTGACGGTGCTGCCCGCGGTGCTGATGCTGGGCCGACGGTCCGGTCCGGCCGATCCCGCCGTCACTCCATCTCCGTGATTCCGACCGACACCTCCATCCGCCGCTCCTGGGTGCCCTTGTAGTGGCCGCGGGTGGGCGGGACATCCGCGTAGTCCCGTCCCACCGCCACCTTCACGTACCGTTCGTCCACCGGCGCGTTGTGGGTGGGGTCGAGTCCGCGCCAGCCGAGTCCCGGCAGGAACACCTCCATCCAGGCGTGGCTGGAGTCCGCGCCGGGGGTGTGGAGGTAGCCGCTCACGTAGAGGGCGGGGATCTGCAGGGAGCGGCAGAGCCCGATCAGGACGTGGGAGTAGTCCTGGCAGACGCCGGTGCGGCGCTGGAGGGCCTCGGACATCCGGGTGTAGGCGGTCGTGGCCCGCGGCGTGTAGCGGAACTCGGCATGGAGCCAGCGCATCAGGGCCTGGGCCGTCTCCCACACGTCGGTGCAGCCCGCCGAGGCGTCGATCGCCAGCCGCCACAGGGAGCTGTCGAGTCCGATGTACTCGCTCGACTGGAGGTAGTCGTAGCAGCGTTCCGACCGGAGGCACTCGGCGAGCCGGTCCATGGGGGCGGGGCGGGCGTCGGGATCCAGGCGGGTGCTGGTGTTGGTCGTCACGACCGAGCTGGCCTCGATGGTCAGGCTGGCGTGGGGCTCCACCACCTCGAAGTGCGACACCCAGTTGCGGCAGAAGTCCTCGTAATGCCGCAGCCGCGTCGCCGGCAGCACCTTGAGCATGAACGACTCGCAGCGCTGGTGCTCGTTGGTCACCGGCTTCAGGCGGGCCTCGTTGAAGCTTTCCCGGACCGGCTGGTCGTACGTGTAGTGGGTGCGGTGGTGGATCTGGAGCTTCATGCCGTCCGGCGGACCGCGACCGTGCCGGTGTCGGCGCCCGGAGGCAACCCCGCAGGGATCCGCAAACCCTCTCGACACCCCCCGCCGGGTCCGGCTAACTGCGCGGGTTTGCACACGGAATGAACGCTGAACTGCTCGCCAAGGCCAAGTCGCTCGGATTCTCCGACCGGCAGATCGCCCACCTCACCGGGACGACCGAGGATGCCGTCCGCTCGGAACGGGAGCGGCTCGGGTTGGTGCCGAGCTACCGGCTGGTGGACACCTGCGCGGCCGAGTTCGAGGCCTACACCCCGTACTACTACTCCACCTACGACCGGGGCGACGACGAGGTCCGGCCGGGCGACCGGCGCAAGGTGATGATCCTCGGGGGCGGGCCCAACCGGATCGGGCAGGGGATCGAGTTCGACTACTGCTGCGTCCACGCCGCCTTCGCGCTGAAGGAGGACGGGTTCGAGACGTTGATGGTCAACTCCAACCCCGAGACCGTCTCCACCGACTACGACACCTCCGACAAGCTGTTCTTCGAGCCCCTGACCCTGGAGGACGTGCTGCACATCTACCGGCGCGAGGGGTGCTGGGGGGCGATCGCCCAGTTCGGCGGGCAGACCCCGCTGAACCTCGCCCTCGGGCTGCAGCGGAACGGGGTCAACATCATCGGCACCTCCCCCCAGAGCATCGAGATGGCCGAGGACCGCAAGCTGTTCGCCGCGATGCTCGACCGGTTGGGCATCCCGCAGCCCCGCAACGGCCTCGCCACGACCGAGGCCGAGGCCGTGGCCATCGCCCAGGGACTGGGCTACCCGGTGCTCGTCCGGCCGTCGTTCGTCCTCGGCGGACGCGCCATGCAGATCGTGTACAGCGACGCCGAGCTGCAGCACTACATGCGCTTTGCCGTCGAGGCGTCGCCCGAGCGGCCGGTGCTGGTGGACAAGTTCCTCGAGGATGCGACGGAGGTGGACGTGGACTGCATCGCCGACGTCGGCCATTTCGACGATCCGGCCGACGGCACGGTGGTGATCGGCGGGATGCTGGAGCACATCGAGTTCGCCGGGGTGCATTCGGGCGATGCGGCCATGGTGCTGCCGCCCCACACGCTGTCGGACGGGGTGATCGACACCATCCGGCGGTACACGGACGCCATGGCGCGGGAGCTGCGGGTGACCGGCCTGATGAACGTGCAGTACGCGGTGAAGGGCGACGTGGTGTACGTGCTGGAGGTCAATCCCCGGGCCTCGCGCACCGTGCCGTTCACCGCCAAGGCGATCGGCGTTCCCCTGGCCAAGCTCGCCGCCAAGGTGATGGCCGGGCGGAAGCTCACGGAGCTCGGCTTCACCGCCGAGGTGCGGCCGCCGTACTGGGCGGTCAAGGAGTCGGTGTTCCCGTTCAACCGGTTCCAGGGCCAGGACATCCTGCTCTCCCCCGAGATGCGCTCCACGGGTGAGGTGATGGGACTCGATGCCGACCTCGGCGTGGCCTACGCCAAGTCGCAGATGGCCGCCGGGTCGCCCCTGCCGCTCGCCGGACGGGTGTTCATCAGCGTCAGCGAGCATCACAAGCAGCATGTGGCCGAGGTGGCCCGGATGTTCGCGGATCTCGGCTTCGACCTCGTCGCCACCCACGGCACGGCCAACGTCCTGGAGCAGGCCGGGCTGCAGGTGGGCCGGGTGCTGAAGCTCCTCGAGGGACGTCCGAACGTCGTCGACCTCCTCAAGAACAAGGAGATCCAGCTCGTGATCAACACCCCGAGCGGGGCGAATCCGCGGGCCGACGAGATCAAGATCCGGACGACGGCGGTGATGACCGGGACGCCGATCATGACGACGTTGTCGGGTGCCCGTGCCGCCGCGCTGGGCATCGCGGCGCTGCAGCGTCAGGGCTACGGGGTGAAGCCCCTGCAGGCCTACCACCGCTGAATCCCGTCGCCCACCGGTGGTGGCGGGGATAGGCTGTGGCCGTGGACCACGAACTGCGACTTGCCGCCGCCCGGGCGATGACCCGGCGGGAGTTCTTCGCCCGCTCCGGGACCCTGAGCCTCGGGAGCCTGGCGTTGGCGGGTTTGACCCGGCCGGCGGCCGCGTCGGTGGATCGGCCGCCGGGCGCGGCGCCGATGTCGCTCCGTCCGCCGCCGCATCGCGGCCGTGCGCGGGCGGTGATCTACCTCCACATGAGCGGCGCCCCGCCGTCGCTCGACCTCTTCGACTACAAGCCGCGCCTGCAGGCGATGCACCTGCAGGACTGTCCGGACGAGCTGATCGCAGGGAAGAAGTTCGCCTTCATCCGGGGCCGTCCCAAGCTGCTCGGCTCGCCCTACCGGTTCAGCCAGCACGGCCAGGCCGGGACCTGGGTCAGCGAGACCCTCCCCCATTTCCGGTCGATCGTGGACGAGGTCACCGTGGTGCGTTCCATGTGGACCGACCAGTTCAACCACGCGCCGGCCGAGCTGTTCCTCTACACCGGTTCGATGCGTGCGGGTTCGGCCAGCATGGGCTCCTGGCTGACGTACGGCCTTGGGACGGAGAACCAGGACCTGCCCGGGTTCGTGGTCCTGCTGTCGGGCGGGACCGACCCGACCGGGGGGAAGAGCCTGTGGAGTTCGGGATTCCTGCCGTCGGTGTACCAGGGGGTGCAGTGCCGGACCGCGGGCGAGCCGATCCTTTTCTCCCGGAATCCCCCGGGGATGGATCGTGCGGCCCGACGTCGGACCCTGGATGCACTGCGTGAGATCAACGAGATCGAGGCCCGCCGGTTTGGCGATCCCGAGACACTCACCCGGATCGAGCAGTACGAACTGGCCTACCGGATGCAGGTGTCGGTGCCGGACGTGTTCGACATCGCCCGGGAGCCGGAGTCGATCCGCGACCTGTACGGGGCGCGTCCGGGGGAGGCTTCGTTCGCCAACAACTGCCTCCTGGCGCGGCGGTTGGTCGAGCGTGGGGTGCGTTATATCCAGCTCTACGACTGGGGGTGGGACATCCATGGGACCAGTCCGGGCGACGACCTGATGGAGGCCTTTCCGCGGAAGTGCCGGGATGTGGATCAGGCGTGTGCGGCCCTGGTGAAGGATCTGCGGCAGCGCGGGTTGCTGGACGAGGTGCTGGTGGTGTGGGGCGGCGAGTTCGGGCGGACCCCGATGAACGAGGCCCGCGGCGGATCCACCTTCCTCGGACGCGACCATCATCCGAACTGCTTCACCATCTGGATGGCCGGGGGCGGCATCCGTCCCGGGCAGACGTACGGGGAGACCGACGAGTTCGGATACGACATCGTCCGGGACCGGGTCACCGTGCGGGACCTCCAGGCGACGATCCTGCACCTGACCGGGCTGGATCCGTACACCCTGGCGTATCGGGACCAGGGGTTGGACCAGCGGTTGATCGGTCCGGCGGGCGAGGCGGTGATCCCGCAAGGGCTGCTGGCCTGAGACGGCAATTCCGAACAGCCTCCGAATTCTACTCCTTCAGGTGGCGTCGGCCTGCCTGCCGGGGCGTGCAGCGGTCGAGGCGGTTGGCGGTGGCGGTGGGGAGGAACACCGCGCCGCCCAACCGGGCGACGCCGACCAGGATCCGGGCCGCCTTCTCCACCATCAGGGTGGTGGTCAGGACCGCCTCCGGCGTTTCCCCCGGGACGATCACCCCGTGGTTCTGGAGGAGGATCACCCGGGGAACACGGTCGTAGTTCCGTCGCATGAACATCTCCACCCGCGACCGGATCTCCCGGGCGAGGGTGATCCCGGGATCGGCGTAGGGGACGTACACCGACTGGGCGCCGCAGTGCCGGACCTCGTCGGGGTAGAGGCGGTGGTCCGCCAGTTTCTCGGCGGCCGGCGAGCACAGCACCTGGAGGACGGCGGTGGGGTGGCAGTGGGCGATGTAGCGGATGCCCGGCAGTTCGAGGAGCCAGGCGTGGAAGCAGCATTCGACGCTCGGGGGACGCCGGTCCGGATCCAGCCCGAGGCCGAGGATCCGGTGGATCAGGCCGGCCTCGTCCAGGCCCTGCATGTCGAGCAGGCGGAGGGTGCCGGGGAGGTCGACCGGGGAGAAATCCGCGGATGTCGCCTCCGCCATGACAGCTCCGCTGCCCTTGACCAGGAAGCGGTGGTCGTCGAGGCGGGCGGAGACGTTCCCCTCGCTGCGGATGACCAGATCACGATCCTCCCGTCCGATTTCCCGGGCGAGCCAGAGCAGCCTGCTGGCGACGTCCTCCATGGCGCGGATCAGCCCTGGAGCCGGCGGGCGAGCACCTCGCCCGCGAGGGCCGGGTTGGCCTGTCCCTTGGACCGCTTCATCACCTGGCCCTTGAGGAAGTTGAGGGCGGCGGCCTTTCCGGCACGGAAGTCCGCCGCGGGTCCGGGATGTTCGGCGATGACCTGGTCGCACAGTTCCTCGATGGCCCCGACGTCACTGACCTGGGCCAGGCCGCGGCGCTGCATGATCTCGGCCGGGGAGCCTCCGGAGGCGAACAACTCGGCAAAGACCTCCTGGCCGCCCCGGCTGCTCATCTGCCCGCCGTCGACGAGTTCCACCAGTTCGCGCAACGCGGACGCCCCGAACCGGAGGTCGGCGAGGGAGGTGTCCGTCTCGGCCAGCCGGGCCTGGAGGTTGTTGATCACCCAGTTCGCCACCGCCTTGGGGTTGCGGTAGCCACGGGCGGTCGCCTCGAAGAAATCCCCCAGCGCGGGGTCGTTCTTGAACACCTCGGCATCCCCGGCGGGCAGGCCGTACTCCCGCATGAACCGCTGCTTCCGGGCCAGCGGCATCTCCGGGACCCGGTCCCGGATCTCCGCCAGCCACGCCTCGGCGGGCTCGAAGGGCATCAGGTCCGGTTCCGGAAAGTACCGGTAGTCGTGGGCGTCCTCCTTGGTCCGCATCGGCTCGGTGATCCCCGCCACGTCGTCCCATCGGCGCGTCTCCTGCCGCAGGGTCTCGCCGCGGCCCACCGCCGCCACCTGGCGGGCGATCTCGTACTCGAGGGCGCGGCGCACGCCGGAGAACGAGTTCATGTTCTTGATCTCGATCTTGGCGCCGAGTCCGGGGGTGCCCCGGGGACGGACGCTGACATTCACGTCGCACCGGACCATCCCCTTCTCCATGTCGCAGTCACTCACCCCGCCGCGGATCAGGACGTCCTTGAGCGCGTTGAGGTACTGGTAGGCCATTTCCGGCCCGGTCAGGTCGGGCTCGGAAACGATCTCAAGCAGGGGAACCCCGGCGCGGTTGAAATCCACCCCGCTGTGACGGTCGAAGTGGTTGTTCTTGCCCACGTCCTCCTCCAGGTGGGCGCGGGTGATCCGGACCCGGATGAGGCCGTCGACCGATCCCGGGCCGTCGAACTCGAACTCCAGCCATCCGTTCCGGGTGCTGGGCCGGTCGTACTGGGTCACCTGGTAGTTCTTCGGTGAATCCGGGTAGAAGTAGTTCTTGCGGTCGAACTTGGCGAAGCCGGGGATCTCGCAGTGGAGCAGGAGGCCGGTGAGGATGGTCAGTCGGAGGGCCTCCTCGTTGGCCACGGGCAGGACGCCGGGGAGGCCGAGGCACACCGGGCAGACGTGGGTGTTGGGCTCGGCCCCGAAGGCGTTGGCGCAGCCGCACCACATTTTGGACCGGGTCTTGAGCTGGACGTGCGTTTCCAGCCCGATCACCGCTTCGTACTCCACCATAGGGCGGCGGTGGTATGACACGCCGCCGCCCCCCGGACAACGCAATTGGCGGTCTGCCCCCGACCGTCCGGGTCCCGGTTCCGGCAGCTTGACGTGGGCCATCCGCCTTCGGAGATTCGGCCTGCGCATGGCCAAGTCACCCGATCGCCCCCTGAGCCGACGCGACGCGCGGAATCTCGACATCGAGATCGGTTTCCTTGAGGGGTTGGTCCGTCGGGATCCGCAGTTCATCGATGCCCTGGAACTGCTCGGTGACGACTACACCTCACGGGGGCGCTTTCAGGAGGGTTTGCGGATCGACTGGCGGCTCAAGGAGTTGCGGCCTGGCGATCCGGACATCCGCTACAACCTCGCCTGCAGCCTTGCCCTGACCCGGCGGTATCGGGAGGCGATTGCCGAACTGGAGGCGGCGCTGGACCTGGGGTTCGCCGACTGGCGGCACCTGGCACGGGACCCGGACTTGGCCGCGGTCCGTCGGCATCCGGACTATGTCCGGATCCGGCAACGCGTCCGTCGGCTTCGGGCCGAGGCGGACCGGGAATAGGGGCCGGTTCGGCGGCCCGTGCGTGCGCCTGACCGGGAACCTGACCGGAAACTTCGAGAGGGGGCGGTGGGGTGGCCGACGGGATTCGAACCCGCAACAACCAGAACCACAATCTGGGACTCTACCATTGAGCTACGACCACCGACCGGCCGGGAGGCTAGGAATGGGGCCGTTGAGCGTCAAGCGGGGCTTTTGTCGGATGGGAAGATCCTGAACATCCGGGTTGCTGCCTGGCCCATCGGGGGGGATGCTGGAGGCGGTTCTGGAGGGTGGGGTGTCGCTCCCCGGGGTAACCCGGGGGGAGGAAAGTCCGAACTCCACAGGGCGCGGGGCCGCGTAACCCCGGACGACAGTCCGGGGATACACGCGGGAGGCGACGGCCCAAGCCGGCGTCGACAGACAGTGCCACAGAGAAAATACCGCCACGGGCCGCAAGGTCCGGGGTAAGGGTGAAAAGGCGGGGTAAGAGCCCACCGCCCGGGGTGCAAACCCCGGGGCATGGAAAACCTCCCCGGGAGCAAGATCAAATAGGGGACCGTGGAGCTGCCCGCTCCATCCCGCGCAAGCGGGTCGGTTCCGGGTATCGATCGCTGAGACAAATGGCTCCCTCGCCCCGGGTGACCGGGGTCAGACAGAATTCGGCTTACAACCCTCCAGAACCACTTCCGACGGAAGGCTTGCCCGGATGCCCGGGCCCGGTTGCAGTGGCCGGGTGCACGCTCCGGCTGGTTCAAGACGCTTCCTCGTGACGGGCGGTGCGGGATTCATCGGATCCCACCTCGTCGAGCGCCTGCTCGCCGGGGGGCACCAGGTGACGGTCATCGATGACCTCTCGACCGGCGCCCGTGGCAACCTGTCGGCCGTGGCGACACATCCCTGCCTCCAGCTGATCGAGGGCCGGGTGTCCTCGTGTGCCGACCTGCCCGGTCTGGCATCGGGTGTCGACCGGATCTTCCACCTGGCGGCGGCCGTGGGGGTGGAGTTGGTGGTCCGATCGCCCATCCACACCATCGAGAACAATCTGCGCGAGACCGAGGCGGTCCTCCAGGCGGCGATGGCTGTGCGGACCCCGGTGACCTTCGCCTCCACCTCGGAGGTGTACGGCAAGAGCGAAAAGGAATGGTTCGGGGAGGAGGACGACCTGCTGATCGGTCCGCCGCGTTTCAGCCGATGGAGCTATGCCTGCTCCAAGCTGATGGATGAATTCCTGGCTCTGGCCTATCACCGGGACCGGGGGCTCCCGGTGACCATTGTCCGGCTCTTCAACATCGTCGGCCCCCGCCAGTCCGGTGCCTTCGGCATGGTGCTTCCGCGGTTTGTCGATGCGGCCCTGGCCGGGTTGCCCCTTCGCGTCCATGGCGACGGATCGCAGACCCGTTGCTTCGCCCATGTGGCGGACTGCGTCGAGGCGCTGTGGCGGTTGGTCGAATGCCCGGCGGCGGTTGGGGAAGTGGTCAACGTGGGAACGGATCACGAGGTGTCGATCGCCCAGTTGGCGGACCGGGTCCGTGAGGTGCTCGGTTCGAACTCCCCGGTGGAACGGATCCCCCATGAGCAGGCGATGGGGCAGCCGTTCCAGGACATGGCCCGTCGACGGCCCGACCTGCGAAAGCTGGAGCGGCTGACCGGGTTCCGTCCGGCGATTCCCCTCGACCGGATCATCCGCGACGTGGCGGCCAGCCGGGGTGGCCGGTTGGGGGGCGGGGAACCGATGCCCGTCCGGGCCTGACGGGGCGGTACGATTTGCCCGCGGGAGGCCGTGTGGGTTGGCCGTGGAGAAAAAAGAAGGGCGCCCGAAGGCGCCCTTGAAGTGTCGTTGAACCGACGGGGTCTGCTCAGAAGTTCGGGAAACCGAACTCGAGGAGCTGGCCGGTGCTCTGGTGGGCATCGCGGACCGACTCACGGAAGCGGGCCGAGGTGACCTGCTGGACCGAGCCGTCGCCGAGGAGGATGTCGCCGGCGCCGTCATGCGTGCCGTTGGCGAAGCCCCAAGCGCGGTTGTTCAGAAGCTGGTTGGTGGCCATCGGTCCGGTGATGCGGGCCGTGCCGGGCGAGCGCCAGAGGTTGCCGCTGGCCGGGTTCGACGGATCGAGCACGTTGCGGTCGCCGCTGAGGATGGTCTGCGGATTCTCCTCGGTGGCGTTGTAGCCGAGGAAGTAGCTCAGGTGGCGGTTCGCCGTCTGGTTGTTCAGGCGGATGAACGCGAAGAAGTTGGACGCCTCGGTCCGGGTCAGGTTCGCGCTGTCATTGCCCTGCTGCTTGTCGGAGGGGCAGATCAGGATTCGGGGGGTGGAGATCTCGTTCGAGATCGCCAAGAAGTGGGCCCAGACCATGGTGCCGTCGGTCGAGCCGTTGTTCCCACGGAACTCGGCGCTGCCGCCCTGGTTGGTGGAGACGGTCCACGGGAACCGTCCGTCGTTGTCGGTGGCCCAGATGCGGTAGGCCAGGCCGACGTTCTTCAGGTTGTTCACGCACTTGATGCGCTGGGCCTTGGCCTTCGCCTTGGCGAGGGCGGGCAGGAGCATGCCGGCGAGAATCGCGATGATCGCGATGACAACGAGCAGTTCGATCAGCGTGAAGGCGCTGAGACGCTGTTTACGGAAACGATTCATAGGGGTGTGTTGATTACGGGCTTAACGCGGCGCGCACTTTAGTGAGCCCTCACTTTCGGTGTCAACGCCATTCAGGAACACCCAAGCAGGGGCAGTGCCAGTCGGCAAGCCCCTGAAAAACCCAATGAAAACGCGATTCTCCCGCCTGTCCCGCCGGATGCCGCGCGCGGACTTCGCCCGGGGAATGCGTGGGATCCACTCACCCCGGTCCTCCGTCCGGATCCCGGCCCCTCCGCCTGTCCGGAACCTGTTCGCGTGGTCAAAAATGACCATTTCAGGGTTCCCTGTCGGGTGGCCAACGGAAAAGCATCGTGTGTAAAGAACTCTGCATAAGGAGTTCAGGTCATATCTGCGTGATGGTCTTTGCGGCGTGGCATCTCGGTTGCTCACGGGGGGTTCGCCTGTCGAAACGATCGGGCAACCGGAGCGAATGGCCCAGCCGGCGGGCGGCCTCCGGTTTCAACCATGGTCCGCCGGTGGAATCACTGCGCATGAAGAAAATCGAGGCTGTAATCAAACCCTTCAAATTGGAGGAGGTGAAGGATGCCCTTCACGACGTCGGGGTCGAGGGAATGACCGTGAGCGAGGTGAAGGGGTTCGGGCGCCAGAAGGGGCACACCGAGATCTACCGGGGCAGCGAGTACACCGTCGACTTCCTCCCCAAGATCAAGATTGAGCTGGTCGTCCCCGACGCGAAGGCCGCCGAGGCGGTCCAGGCGATCGTGAAGGCGGCCAAGACCGGGAAGATCGGGGACGGGAAGATCTTTGTCTCCGCCGTCGAGGAAGCCATCCGGATCCGCACCGAGGAGAAGGGCGAGGCTGCCGTTTGACCCCCGTTACCCACCAACCATCGACCAATCCAACATGAAGAAACTGTTCAAGATCGGAGCCCTGCTCGCCGCCACCCTGCTGGCTTCCCAGATGGGCCTGGCCCAGGAGGCCGCTGCGGCGGCCGAGGAAGCTCCGAAATACGCCGACCTCGATGCCTTCTCGGCTTCCCCGGGGTACTCGCTGTTCACCGCCAACAACGTGTGGATGATGCTCTGCGCGGGCCTGGTGTTCATCATGCACCTCGGGTTCGCCACCGTGGAGACCGGCCTGACCCGGTCCAAGAACACGGTGAACATCCTGTTCAAGAACGCACTGATCCCCTGCATCGGACTCCTCACCTACGCGGTCGTTGGGTTCAACCTGATGTATCCGGGAGCGGACTTTGCCGGAAAGTGGTTCGGCTTCGCCGGGTTCGGCGTCGCCGTGACCGATGACGTGGCGGGTCTGACCGATGTCTACAACGCCGGGTACACCTACTGGACCGACTTCCTGTTCCAGGGGATGTTCGCCGCCACGGCGGCGACGATCGTCTCGGGTGCGGTGGCCGAGCGGGTCAAGCTCAGCACCTTCCTGATCTTCTCCACCATCTTCGTGGCGGTGGCCTATCCGATCACCGGGATGTGGAAGTGGGGCGGTGGCTGGCTGAACGAGAAGGGCTTCTACGACTTCGCCGGATCCACCCTGGTGCACTCCGTGGGTGGCTGGGGCGCCCTGGCGGGCACGCTGATCCTCGGGCCCCGTCTGGGCCGGTACAAGGAGGGCAAGGTGATTCCGATGCCCGGTCACAGCATGCCGCTCGCGACCATCGGCGTGTTCCTCCTCTGGCTCGGCTGGTTCGGGTTCAACGGCGGATCGGTTCTCTCGGCCAACCCCGCCCTGACCTCCCTCACCCTGGTCACCACCTGCCTCGCGGCAGCTGCCGGTGCGGTGGGGGCGATGGTCACCTCGTGGGGCATCCTGAAGAAGCCCGACCTGTCGATGGTCCTCAACGGCATCCTCGCGGGCCTCGTCGGCATCACCGCCGGTGCCGACCAGATGGCGATGGGATCCTCGATCGCCATCGGCCTGATCTCCGGCGTGATCGTGGTGCTGTCGGTCCTGTTCTTCGACAAGCTGAAGATCGACGACCCGGTGGGTGCCATCTCCGTGCACCTCGTGTGCGGCATCTGGGGCACCTTGGCGGTCGGCCTGTTCGGCAACATGAAGGGCGGCGCCCAGGTCATGACCCAGTTGACCGGCATTGCGGCGGTGGGTGTCTTCACCTTCGCCTTCGCCTTCATCCTGTTCTTCGTCCTGAAGATGGTGATGGGCCTGCGGGTGAGCGAGGAGGAAGAGGTGGGCGGGCTCGACGTCGGCGAGCACGGCAGCCACGCCTATCCGGACTTCGTCGGCAGCCAGAAGTGAGGTCCTGATCGGCATCGGCCACCGGGCTTTCCTCCCGGGGGGTCCCGCGGGGGGCCGGCATCCAGATGGGTGCCGGCCCCTTCGCGTGTTTCTTTTTCAGGATTGAAAGGTGCCGGTCGCGGTGCCAGACACGCCGGGTTGCCGGACCCGGCCGGGGAGCGCTCGCCGCCCTCCCTCCGGGACGGAAGCCCATTGCGCCATGAAGAAAATCGAAGCGATCATCAAGCCGTTCAAACTCGAGGACGTGAAGGAGGCCCTGCGCGAGGCCGGGGTCGAGGGCATGACGGTGACCGAGGTGAAGGGGTTCGGACGTCAGAAGGGACACACCGAGATCTACCGCGGCAGCGAGTACACGGTCGACTTCCTGCCCAAGCTCAAGCTGGAGGTGGTGGTGGCCGACGGGCGGGTGCCCGATGTCGTGAAGGTGATCGTGGCGGCGGCCAAGACCGGCAAGATCGGCGACGGCAAGGTGTTCGTCAGCACCGTCGAGGAGGTGCTCCGGATCCGTACCGGCGAGACCGGCGAGTCGGCGGTCTGAGAGCCTGTCCGGAGTTTCCGGTCTCTGACCCGCGCGCGGGCGTTCATCCCACGCGGATCACGACGGCCGTGGTGTTGTCCCTTCCGCTGCGCTCGACGGACGTCTCGACCAGTCGACGGGCCGGGTTGACGTCGGGTCCCGCCGTGAAGCCGAGGAATTCCGCCAGCGCCTCGTCGTAGAACCCGTCCACCAGGCCGTCCGAACACAGCAGGAACGTGTCGCCGGGCTCGGTGCCCACCGCGCCCACCTGGGGATCGACGAACTGGTTCGACCCGCCGAGCGCCTTCTGGAGGACGTTGCGCCGGGGATGGGTCCGCGCCTCCCGCTCGTTGATCTTCCCGTTCCGGAAAAGCCAACCCACGTGGGTGTCGTCGTGGGTCAGTTGCTGGACGCGGTCGGCGCCCGCCGGCAGCCGGTAGATGCGGCTGTCGCCGATGTGTCCGAAGTACATCCAGCCGGGCGTGAACCATGCCAGGCTGAGCGTGGTTTCCATGCCGGAACACTCCGGGTAGCTGTCGCCCACGTAGGTCAGGGCCTTGTGGACCCGGCTGAAGAGTTCCTCGAGGACATCGCCGAAGCCGGTCGACAACCCCCGGGCCGACTGCTGGAAGGAGCGCGGGAGCAGGGCGGTGATCTTCTCGACCGCGATCCGGCTGGCGAACTCCCCCGCCAGCGCGCCGCCCATCCCGTCGCTCACCGCGAAGGTGTAGTCCATGCTTTCCAGGGACCCGTCGCCCAGCCTTCCCAGATGCTGCACCTCCCGGGCGTCGAAGCGGAGCCCGAGGTAGGAGTCCTCGTTGTGGGGACGGACCTTTCCCCGGTCGGTCCAGCCGTACCAGTGGAGCGTCGCCGGACGGACATCGCCGTCCGGGCAGGAAGGAACCGCCGAGGTTTTCACGCGGAGGGTGGGAGCAGGGTCGCGAACTCGAAATCGATGATGCAGAAACGGCCGTCGGACGACCGGTAGGTCACGTTGCGCTTTTCCGGATCGTCATGCCGGACCCCGTAGGGTTCCAGTTCGGCGAACAGTTCTCTCACCCGGTCGTCGTCGAGATGTTCCACCCGGCTGCCGCAGTTGGTGGTCACGATCCGCAACCGGGACGGGTCGGCTTCCAGCAATCGCGGCACAAAGGGACACTCCCGTTCCTCAAGGTGTCGCAGGACGCGGACCTCGTTCTCGAACCGCTGGGGCGCATCGGGTCCGTGGTAGGTCTTGAAAACCCGCCCGTCGAAGCCGAGGTGAACCGTCGCCCGGAGCGTGTCCTTGACCTTCAACATGATGCTGCGACCGACACCGCAGCCTAGGCCGTTGCCCCCCGGGCGGCAACCCCGGACCCATGGCTGCTCACCCTGTGCAACAAAGATCGTCTTGGTCAAAACGGGTCAGGTCGCCGGCGGGAGGATGGATCCCGTTCATGGCTGGCGTGGAAGTGTTGCAAGTGGCTCATGAACAGGGGGTCCCGGGAGAGGTTCAGGTGGGTGTCCGCAAATATCTGGCGGCGTGGCATTCGCCTTGCGTACTCTGGCTCCGCGTGGCCGGGCGAGACCTCTGGCACTTCCGGCGCGCTCAACCAGAACTGTCAGACCCACCCTTATGGCGAAGTACAAACTCGAATACATCTGGCTCGACGGCTACGAGCCCGTCCCGAATCTGCGCAGCAAGACGAAGATCGGGGAATACTCCGCGTTCCCCAAGCTCGAGGAGCTCCCGATCTGGGGCTTTGACGGCAGCTCGACCCGTCAGGCCGAGGGGCGCAGTTCGGACTGCATGCTGAAGCCGGTGGCGGTCTATCCGGATGGCGCGCGCAAGGATGGCGTCCTGGTGATGTGCGAGGTGTTGATGCCGGACTGCACCACCCCGCACCCGAGCAACTCGCGGGCGAACATTCCGGACGATCCGGGGGCGTGGTTCGGGTTCGAGCAGGAGTACTTCCTGTACAAGGACGGGGTGCCGCTGGGCTTCCCGGCCGGGGGCGGCTTCCCGCCGCCGCAGGGTGAGTACTACACCGGCGTGGGCTATCGGAACGTGGGCGACATCGCCCGCGAGATCGTCGAGCAGCACCTCGACCTGTGCCTCGAGGCGGGGATCAACCACGAGGGCATCAACGCCGAGGTGGCCAAGGGGCAGTGGGAATTCCAGATCTTCGGCAAGGGCTCGAAGAATGCGGCCGACCAGATCTGGGTCGCCCGGTACCTCCTGCTTCGGCTGTGCGAGCAGTACGGGGTGGATGTGAACTGGCACTGCAAGCCGCTGGGCAAGGACGTCGACTGGAACGGGTCCGGCATGCACTCCAACTTCTCCACCACGCACATGCGCGAGGTCGGCGGGAAGGACTACTTCGAGGCGCTGATGGCGGCCTTCGACAAGTACAAGAACGAGCACATCGCCGTGTACGGCCCGGACAACCACCTGCGTCTGACCGGCCTGCACGAGACCCAGTCGATCGACAAGTTCAACTACGGCGTGGCGAACCGCGGCGCCTCGATCCGGGTGCCCCACAGCTTCGTCAACAGCGGCTACAAGGGGTACCTTGAGGACCGTCGGCCCAACTCCCAGGCCGATCCCTACAAGATCGCGGGCCGGATCCTGCAGACGATCGCGACGGTTCCGATCAAGTGATCCCCGGCCCCTGAGGGGCGGGTTCCTGCAACGGCGCGGGCGCAAGCCCGCGCCGTTCTGTCTTTCCCGGGGGAGACCCGGAGAGGTGTCAGTTGCCCTCGCCGGCGCGCCCTGACACGATCCACGCGTCTCTCATGAGCACGCCCAAGGAAGTGATCGCCGTCGCCCGCAAGGCCGGGGCGAAGATGGTCGACGTCAAGTTCGTCGACACGTTCGGCACCTGGCAGCATTTCAGCGTCCCGACCGCGGAGCTGACCGAGGAGGTCTTCGACGAGGGGTTCGGGTTCGACGGGTCGTCGATCCGTGGATGGAAGTCGATCGAGGCCTCGGACATGCTGGCGATCCCGGATCCGGCGACGGCGTTCATCGACCCGTTCTGTGCCGTTCCCACCCTTTCCCTGACCTGCACGATTGCGGAGACCGGCACCCGGGAGGCGTACGGGCGGGATCCGCGGGGCATCGCCCAGCGGGCCGAGCGGCATCTGCGGGCCACCGGGATCGCCGAGACCGCGGTCTTCGGGCCCGAGGCGGAGTTTTTCATCCTCGACGGCGTCGCCTTCGAATCCCGGTCCAACTGCCAGTCCTACCGGGTGGAAAGCGCGGAGGCGGCCTGGAACAGCGGGGTCCACGAGTTGGGGGACGGCTGGGTCCGCGGCAACCTCGGCTACAAGGTCCGTCACAAGGAGGGATACTTCCCGGTCGCCCCGTCGGACACCCAGCAGGACCTGCGCACCGAGATGTGCCTGATGCTGGAGCAGCTGGGGATCCGGGTGGAACGTCAACACCACGAGGTGGCCACCGCCGGGCAGGCGGAGATCGACTTCCGGTTCGACACCCTGGTGAAGACCGCCGACGCGATGATGCTGTACAAGTACGTGATCAAGAACGTGGCGCGCCGGCATGGGAAGACGGTCACGTTCATGCCCAAGCCGCTCTATGGCGACAACGGGTCGGGCATGCACACCCACCAGTCGTTGTGGGCCAAGGGGAAGCCGCTTTTTGCCGGCAAGGAATATGCGGGGCTGAGCCAGCTGGCGCTCTACTACATCGGCGGCATCCTGCGCCACGCCCGGGCGCTGTGCGCCCTGTGCAATCCGACCACCAACTCCTACAAGCGGCTGGTCCCGGGCTACGAGGCGCCGGTCAACCTCGCCTACAGCGCCCGCAACCGCTCGGCGGCGATCCGGATCCCGATGTTCAGCAGCAATCCCAAGGCGAAGCGCGTCGAGTACCGCCCCCCGGACCCGTCGGCCAACCCGTACCTGTGCTTCAGCGCCCTGCTGATGGCCGGACTCGACGGCGTGGCCAACCGGATTGATCCCGGGGAGCCGATGGACAAGAACCTCTACGACCTGCCGCCCGAGGAGGCCTCGCGGATCCCGCAGGTGCCGGCCAGCCTGGGGGATGCCCTCGACGCGCTGGAGGCCGACCACGAGTTCCTGCTCCGCGGGGATGTCTTCACCCGGGATTTCCTCGAGATGTGGGTGGCCCAGAAGCGTCGCGAGCACGACGCACTCCGGCTCCGTCCGCATCCGTTCGAGTTCGAGATGTACTACGACTGCTGATTTCCGGGTTGCCGGCCCCGGGGCGGGGGACGGACAACGGGGTGCATGCGACGCATCGGGCTGCTCCTGCTGGGAATCGCCCTCCTCGCCGCCCCCGGGTGGGCGCGGCCGATCCAGCCCCCGACCGGTTTCCCGGTGGATGCGGCCGACGGCGAGCGGCTCGCGGCGCGGTGCGCGTCGCTGGGGCGCGAGATCGCCGACCTTGCCGACCGGCTTCCCGCGGCCGGTCCCGGGGCCGGCCGTTCCCTCCTCCCCGATGTCCAGGTACTGCACAAGGCGGTCGACTGGGCCCTCCGCTTCGACGAGTTCCAGCGCAGCAATGACGTCCGGGTCGCGGGGCGCCTGCTCGACCTCGGTTTCGCCCGGGCCGCGGACCTGCGGTCGGGCCGGGCCCCGTGGCTCACCGAAACCGGCCGGGTGGTCCGCGGATTCGTCTCGCGGATCGACGGTTCGGTCCAGCCCTACGGGGTGGTGGTTCCGTCGGGATGGCGACCCGATGCCCCGCCCGGTCGGGTTGACGTGTGGCTGCACGGTCGGGACGACCGGTTGACCGAGCTGAAGTTCCTGGGGGAGCGGTTGGCGTCGGATGGCGAGTTCGCGCCGGCCGGCGCGGTGGTGGTGCATCCCTACGGGCGCTTCTGCAATGCGTTCAAGTTCGCCGGGGAGACCGACGTGTTCGAGGCGCTGGAGCATGCGCTGGAAGCGTACCGCGGGGACCGTTCGCGGGTCGGGTTGCGGGGGTTCTCGATGGGAGGGGCCGGCGTGTGGCACCTTGCCGCCCATCATCCCGGGGCCTGGCGGGCTGCGGCGCCGGGGGCGGGCTTTGCCGAGACGGCCCGCTACACGAAAACACCGCCGGAGGCCCCGATCCCACCCTGGGAACGGCTGCTGTGGGGGCTGTACGATGCCCCGGACTACGCCGCCGGGTTCCATCACCTCCCGGTGCTGGCCTACAGCGGCGAGCTGGATCCCCAGCGACAGGCGGCCGATGTGATGGCCGGGGCGCTGGCCGCGGAGGGGCTGGTGCTGGAACACCTCATCGGACCCGGGGTCCAGCACCGGTACGAACCAGGCGCCAAGCGCGAGTTGTCCCAGCGGTTCGATGCGCTCATGTCCGGTCCGTCGCCCCTCCCCCCGGCCCGTGTGCGATTCGCCACGCGGACCCTCCAGTACGTCCCGTCCGGCCGGTTGGGATGGATCCGGCCCGAGGGGCTCGCCCGGCACTGGGACCCGGCCCGGGTCGACGCCGGGGTGGCGGCCGACGGCCGGTCGATCCGGGTGGCTCTCACCAACGTGACGGCCTTCGTGCTGGAGAATCCACCCGGGCTCGCCGACGGCTGGGTGACGGTGGACATCGACGGCACCCCGTTCCGGGTTCGGCATCGGTCGGACGGAAACGGATTCATCGTCCGCTTCCGGGAGACCGGTGGGAGCTGGCGACGCGTCCGGTCGGCGCCCCGGGAAGGCAAGCGACCCGGCCTGCAGGGGCCCATCGACCACGCGTTCATGGACAGCTTCCTCGTCGTCCGTCCCACCGGCCGCTTTGACGACCCGGCGGTGGCGGCCTGGAGCCGGTCGGCGATCGACCGGTTCGCCCTCGACTGGCGGGCCCAGTTCCGGGGCGAACTGCGGATCTGCGACGACGTGGACGTGACGTCGGAGGACATCCGTCGGCATCACCTGATCCTGTTCGGCGATCCGCGGGGGAATCGGATGATCGGGCGGATCGCGGGACGGCTTCCGATCCGGTGGACCGGTGACGGGATCCGGGTGGGGGAGCGGCGGTTTGGCGGGCGGGGACAGGTCGCCGTGCTGATCGCCCCGAATCCGCTGAACCCGGACCGGTATGTCGTCCTGAACTCGGGCCACACCTTTGCCGACTGGGGCGGGACCAACGCCCGGCAGACCCCGTGGCTGCCCGACTGGGCGGTCCGGCGGGTGACCGGGGACGGGGCGGCCGAGACCGTGGCGGCGGGGTTCCTTGACGAGGACTGGCGTGCTGCCGGGGATCCGGGGCGCCGGTGGTGACCGGGGCCGGCCACTCTGCCGGCTTGCCACCCGCCCGGTGGTCTTTCAAGGCTTCGGCCGTGTCCGCATCCGCTGCATCGGCTTCCCGTGAGGTCGCCGTCCACTGCCTTGGAGTGGGCGAGGGTTGGCCGTGCGCCGAGCGTCGCCATGCCGCCTTCCTCTACGAGGCCGGCGGCCGGCGCCTGCTGGTTGACTGCGGGGGAAGCGCCAGCCAGTCCCTCCGCCAGCGGGGGGTCGACTATCCGTCGATCGACGCGGTGTTCCTGTCGCACTTCCACAGCGACCATGTGGGCGGGTTCTCGATGCTGGTGCAGGCGTCCTGGCTGGAGGGGCGCCGTCGGCGTCTCCCCGTGCACGCGCCACGGGCCGGACTGCCCGCCCTGCGCCGATGGCTGGAGGCGACCCTCCTGTTCCCCGCGCTGATCGGGTTCCCCATCGACTGGCAGCCCCTGCGGGCCGGCGTGCCGGTCCGGGTGGGGCGGGTGCGGGTCGTCCCGTTCGCCACCGGCCACCTCGACAGCCTCCGCCGGTCGTTCGGCGTCGGGCGCCGGGATGTTCCGTTCGATGCCTTCGGATTCGAGATCCGGGCGGCCGGGCGCCGTGTCATCCACAGCGCGGACCTGGCCTCGGCGTCCGAGCTTGAGCCGTGGGTGCGGTCGCCTGCCGACCTGCTGGTGTGCGAGTTGTCCCACTTCGAACCGGAGGCGCTCTGGGAGGTGCTGCGCGGGCGTTCCCTGGGGCGGCTGGCGCTGGTGCACCTGAGGCGCGACCTGTGGCAGGGACGCCGGGGCCTGCTTCGTGACGCCCGACGGGCGCTGCCCGGGGTGGCGGTGGAAATCCCGGTCGACGGTGACACAGTCCGGGCGGGCTGACCCGGCGCGGCGGGCCGGCTACTTTCCGAGCAACTGGTCGAGGAGGCGGGGATCGAGGCCGAGCCGTTCCAGGAGAGGGCGGTTGGCCAGCACGGCGAGGAAGACGAACGTGGTGGCGTCGAAGAAACCGTGGGCGAGCACGGCCTCTGCCAGGGAACGTCGCAGCACGAGGATGGCCCCCAGGCCGATGCCGAGGACCGCAGTCAATCCGACCCCGGCCCAGCCCTGGGTCAGGTGGCCCAATCCGAAGATCCCGGCAGCCACGACCATGGCGATCAGCTCCGAGCGTCGCCGGGACCACCGGCCGGGAAACAGGCGCGCCAGCGCGGCGATCATTCCGGCCCGCCAGAGTTCCTCCCGCAGGCCGGCCAGTCCGAAGCTCACCACGGTGAGCATCAGTCCGAGGTAGACGGGATCCGACAGCGCGCCCGGGTCGATGAGGTTCTCCACCTTGGGACGGAAGTCCTGCAGGGCGTCATCGGTTCCCGCCCCCTTCACCACGGCGATGATCCCCAGGAGGCCCAGCAGGCCGGCGGCCAGCCCGAGGCGCAGGGCGATGGACCAGGCGAATCCGAGGACGACGTTGAGCCAGCCGGGGCGCCGGTCCGCGTGGAGTTCGCGGAGCCCGGGGCGCCCGATCCCGAAGGCGAGCAGGGCGACGGCGAGGAAGAGGACGCCATTGATGCCCACCGCCATCAGCAGCGCCCGGGTGTCGGCCGGCAGCAGCGGGGCGTCGCCGGCCCGATGTTCCCCGGAAAGTCCCGAGACCAGGACGTAGGCGGCGAGGATCGCGGCCATCAGCGCACTGCGCCAGGCGGCCGGCTGGGCGTCGGGCGGGAGGGTCAGCGGTGCCGGGGGGGAGCCGGTTCCGGGGGGCAATGGGGGCGGCGCCTGCATGGTCAGCGGCCACCCCGGGGGGACGATTCGGCCGCCGCCCGGCAGGCGGCCGAGACCCGGTCCAGATGTTCGAGAAAGCCCTCCCGGGCCTCCTCCGGAAGGACCGAGAGCACCTCCGTCTGCAATGCCACCGCCACTTCCCGGCACACCTCGTAGCGTCGACGTCCCTCGGGAAGCAGCCGGATGCGGTAGGCCCGCCGGTCGCTCTCGTGCGGCAACCGCTCGATCCATCCCGCGGAGGCCATCCGCTCCAGCAGCGAGGCCACCGTGTTCGGATCGCTCGACATCGCCAATGTCAGATCCCTCTGGGTCATCCCCGCCTCCTCGCCCTCAAGCAGCGACCGCAACGCGGTGAACTGGTCCGGGGTCACCCCGGTGTGCGCGATGCGCCGGCGGAACGCCTGGTTCAGCCCGTACCACGCCCGGCGGAGCAGGGGGGGCAGGCGGCGCCGCCGGGGGGAGTCGACCTCCGGTCCGGCCACCCGGGACGTTGTCTTGCGCGCGGTCAAGAGGCCGGGTGTATAGGCGGCCGACGACCCTTTGCCAATCCTCCGACCGCCATTCGACCCGGCCGATTGATACGCACCCGTATCATTTGGGTTTGCCAGTCCGCGGGTCGGGGTTCATCCTCCCCACGCTCACGTCGCCGAAGGTCCTGCCATGAAACTCCGTCTCCTGTCCCCCCTGCTGGCCGTCTCCCTGATCACCTCGATGTCCCTGGGGGCGGCGCCGGTCCGCGGATGGCTTTCCTGGCGCGGACCCGAGCAGGCGGGGGTCTCGCACGAGACCGGGCTGCCGGAACGAGTGGATGCGGACGCGCCGTTGTGGACGGCCCCGCTGTCGGGCCAGAGCACCCCGGTGATCGCCGACGGCCGGCTCTACATCAACGGGTATGCGGGCGACGGCCAGGACCTGCAGGAGGTGGTGGCCTGTTTCGATGCCGAGACCGGACGACGGATCTGGGAACATCGGGAGAACGACTTCCTCAGCGACCTGATCTACAAGCGCTACTCGACCTCGGCACCGACCGTCGATCCGGAGACGGGCAACGTGTACGTGCAGGGGTCGCAGGGGATGCTGATGGGGTTTGCGGCCGACGGGCGGCTGCTTTGGCGGATCTCGATGATGGAGGATTTCGGTCGGATGACCTTTCCCAACGGCCGCACGGCCTCCCCGGTGGTGGATGGCGAGTTGGTGATCACCCGGGGCATCACCAGTTCCTGGGGTGCCTACGGTCCGCCGGGGGACCGGTTCTACGCCTTCGACAAGGTCACCGGGGAACTGGTGTGGCAGAGCTCGCCCGCCGGTCCGCCCCAGGACCCGTCGTTCTCCCATCCCTATCTCGACTGGTGGGGTGGACGCCGGGTGCTGTACACGGCGGGCGGTGACAGTTCCGTGCTGGCGATGGATGTCCGGACCGGTCAGCCGCTGTGGCGGTTTCCCTTCGCCAAGGCCGGGGCCAAGGGCGGCATCAACGCCTCGATCGTCCGGCATGGCGACCACCTGATCGCCCTGCATGAGTCCGAGAACCTGGATTCGTCCGAGATCGGCCGGATGGCCGCCTTCCGGATCCCGGCGCCCGATGCGGTGAAGCCGCCCAACGAGGCCACCCCCCAGGTGTTCACCGCCGGCGACCTGGAGGTCTGGCGGAACGGCGTCGGGTGCCTGTCCAGTTCGCCCGTGGTGGTGGGGGACCTGGTCTACGAGGTGTCCGGCACGGGCGACCTCGCGTGCGTCGATGCGGTCACGGGCAAGGTCCTGTGGAAGAAGAAGCTCGGGATCGAGCAGCGGCAGAGTTCCCCCTTCCACGCCGGCGGCCTGCTGTACGTGGCCATGTACATCTCGGCCGAGGGCGCCGAGGCGGCGGCGGATGCCTCCGGTGGCGACGGCGAGCTGTTCGTGCTCCGGCCCTCGCGGGACGGGGTCGAGGTGGTGAGCCAGACCCGGCTGAACGGCCGCTGCTACGGGTCGCCCGTCGGGTACAACGGGAAGCTCTACGTCCAGACCGACAAGCAGCTGTACTGCTTCGGGAAGCCGGGGGCGAATCCCGGGCTGGCGGCGCAGGAGCGGGCGGCTGCCGCCGCTGTCAAACCGTGGCCGGCCCCCGGTTCGGCGGCCTCGCTCCAGGCGATTCCCTTCGAGGTGATCCTCCGTCCGGGGCAGACCCAGTCCTACCGGATCCGGCTGGTGGATGCCCGCGGCTTCGTGGTTCCGGGAACGGTGGATCCGCGCGAGGTGAAGTGGGAGCGGTACATTCCCCCCACCGCCCTGGTCCGGTCCGAGCTGAACGGCGACTTCGACGCGTCGGGACGCCTCGTGGCCGCGGCGGCCCCCGAGCCGAGCGCCGGGGTGTTCAAGGGCACCTGGAAGGGACCCGACGGCCGGGAGCTGACCGGGTTCGTCAAGGCGCGGATCCTGCCCGGGCTGCCGATGAAGATCGATTTCGAGGGCGCGGAGCTTTCCAACACCACCACCAACTCGGTCGAGCCGGCCACCGCCTTCGCCTATCCGCCGCTGCCGTGGGCCGCCTGCCGCTTCAAGTTCGAGGTGCGGGAGAAGGAGATGGACGGGAAGTCCAACCGGGCCCTGGTCAAGACCATCGACAACAAGCGCCTCCAGCGCGGCCAGGTGTTCGTGGGCCATGCCGACATGCGGAACTACACCATCGAGGCGGATGTGCTGACCGAGGGCAACCGGCGGAAGATGTCCGAGGTGGGACTGATCAACCAGCGCTACCTGATCGTCCTCAAGGGCAACTCCCAGCAGCTCGAGATCAACTCCAACCAGGAGCGGATCAAGAAGGCGGTTCCCTTCCGCTGGGCCCCCAACGAGTGGTACCGGCTCAAGGCCCGGGTGGATGTGGCCGCCGACGGCTCCGGGGTGGTCCGGGCCAAGGCGTGGAAGCGGGGGGAGCCCGAGCCCGAGGCATGGAACATCGAGGTGTCCCACGCTGCGGCCCATGCCGCCGGATCCCCGGGATTCTTCGGATTCTCCCCGCAGGACCAGCGCCTCGCGATCGACAACCTGGTGGTCACCGCCAACTGAACGAACCTTTTCCTCCCATCCCCATGAACCGGATTCCCAAGATGAAACTTCCCCTCCTCAGCATCGCGCTCGTGGCCGCCGGGTTGACGACCTGCGCGCAGGACTGGCCGCAATGGGGCGGCAACGACCCCGGGCGCAACATGTACTCCCCGGCCAAGGGGCTTCCCGACCGCTTCGAGCCGGGCCAGCTCAAGTCCGGCACCGAGGAGATCGACCTGGCCACCACCGAGGGCGTGCGCTGGGTGGCCAAGCTGGGTTCGCAGACCTACGGCAACACCGTGGTCGCCGACGGCAAGGTCTACATCGGCACCAACAACGAGTCCCCGCGCGACCGGCGTCACCTCGGCGACCGCAGCATCCTGTACTGTTTCGATGAGAAGACGGGGGAGCTGAACTGGCAGCTGGTGGTGCCGAAGCTGAAGTCGGGGAAGGTGAACGACTGGGAGAACCTCGGCCTGCTGGCGTCGCCGCTGGTCGTGGGCAACCGGTTGTACGTGGTCACCAGCCGCTGCGAGGTCCTGTGCCTCGACACCGGGGGAATCGCCGACGGCAACGCCGGCCCCTACACCGACGAGGGGAAGTATGCCGTGCTCGACACCGACAAGCCCCCGGTCGAGCCGGGGCCGAAGGATGCCGACATCGTCTGGCGCTACGACATGATGGACGAGCTCGGGGTGTTCCCGCACAACGCGTCCAACGCCTCGATCATCCTGGTCGACGGACTGCTCTACCTCTGCACGTCCAACGGCCAGGACTGGACCCATGTGAACGTCCCCTCCCCGAACTCCCCGAGCTTCATCGCCCTCGATCCGGAGACCGGCGAGCTGCGCGGCGAGGACAACTGCTTCGTCGGGCCGCGGATCTTCCACGGCCAGTGGACCTCGCCGTCGGCCGGCCGGGTGAACGGCAAGTGGCAGATCTACATGGGCGGCGGCGACGGGGTGATCTACGCGCTCGGGGCCAAGCCGGAGAAGGGCAACGGGGACCCGATCGTTCCCGTGCTGGGCGGGGTCGAGGGGATGGAGCTGACCGAGGATCCCGAGGTGGACTACCTCAAGAAGGTGTGGTGGGCCGACCTCAACCCGCCCGAGTACAAGACGCGGAACGGGCAGCCGATCAAGTACCCCGCCGCCGAAGGGCCGAGCGAGGTCAACGCCACCCCTGTGTTCTACAAGGACCGGGTGTACGTGGCGACCGGACAGGATCCCGAGCACGGGGAAGGGGTGGGGCGTCTGGTCTGCATCGACGCCACCAAGACGGGCGACCTGACCACGTCGGGCATCCTCTGGGACTACAAGGGCATCAAGCGCTCGATCTCGACCTGCAGCATCGATCCGACGACGGGCCTGGTGTTCATCGCCGACTTCTCCGGCTTCGTGCACTGCCTCGATGCCGAGACGGGCAAGCTGGAGTGGGTGTACGACATGAAGGCCCACATGTGGGGCTCGACCCTGGTGGCGGACGGCAAGGTGTTCGTGGGGGATGAGGACGGCGACCTGGTCGTCCTGGCCGCCAAGCGCGGGGCGAAGGCCCAGGTCCTGAGCGAGGTCAACCTCGGCGCCCCGGTCTACAGCACGCCCATCGTCGCCAACGGCGTCATGTATGTCGCCAGCCAGACCCATCTCTTCGCCGTGGGCGGCCCGGTCGCGGCGGCCGGGAGCGACAGCCCCGCGGGCGGTGTCCGGGTGGTCAAGTGAGGACCGGTCCCGGATGATTTCCCCTTCCTTTCCAACCAACGCATGAGCACCCCAACCGTCACGCCCGAGGCCGTGGAACAGGCCCGGGCCCAGCTGGATTCCCATCTCCGGGAGATCATCCAGTGGCATTTCACCCCGGAGACCGGATGTCCTTTCTGGCTCGACTGGGCCGGGAAGAACTTTGATCCGCGGAAGGAGGTCCAGACCGTGGACGACCTGCGGAAATTCCCGCACTTCCAGGACGAGTGGCTGCGGGACCTGCAACCCGAGGTGTGGGTGCCGGCCGCCTTCAAGGGCCAGCCGTTCAACATCTTCGAGACCGGCGGCACCACCGGCATGCCGAAGCAGCGGATCGGGTGGAATGACTACAAGGTCGACTACTCCGAGTTCAGCGAGAAGCTGGACGACCGCCACTTCCCGCGCGGCGGAGCGTGGCTGATGGTGGGCCCGACCGGTCCGCGTCGGCTCCGCCTGGCCATCGAACATCTGGCCAACGTCCGGGGCAGTTCCTGCTACTTCATCGACCTGGACCCGCGCTTTGTGAAGAAGGTCCTGGCGAACAAGCAGTTCGACGTGGCCCGGGCCTACATGGATCACGTGGTCGACCAGGCGGTCACCATCCTCAAGCACCGGAAGGTCACCGGCCTGTTCACCACGCCGAAGCTGCTCGAAGCCCTGGCGGACAAGGTGGACCTGTACGATGCGGGGATCCGCGGGGTCTTCTGCGGCGGGACCACCATGGCCCCGCAGTACGTCCGGTACATCGTCGAGGAGGTGCTGGAGGGCCGGATCGGTTTCTATCCGACCTACGGCAACACCCTGATGGGTCTGGCGGCCAGCGTGCCGCTCCTGCCGGAGGACAACTTCTCGATCACCTACTACGCGCCGCAGCCGCGGGCGGTCCTCCGGGTGGTCGACCCGGCGAACACCGATGTCACCCGGGGGTACGGCGAATGGGGTCGGGTGGAACTCACCACCCTGACCCGGGAGTTCTTCATGCCGCGCTTCCTGGAACGCGACGAGGCCATCCGCCGGGCGCCGCGTGCCCCGTATGCCTGGGATGGCGTGGCGGAGGTGCGTCCCTTCGGCGCGATGGAGAAGACCATCGTCGAGGGCGTGTACTGACCGCCGTCCGGCCCCGGCAACCCGCCGCCCCGCCGGCGGGTTGCCGGTCCGCGCCCGGGAGTTGCCCTGCCGGGGCGGCGATGGCATTCCTCGGTTCCCATGGCTGACGCCCCGCCCCCGATCGACGTCGAGGTCCTCCCGCCCGACGGTCCGGGCGACGGCCCCCCGGAGGCGGATGCCGGTTCCCGGACCGCCTTCCATCCGCTGGCGGCCACCCTGCTGCTGGCGGTGGACAACCTCTGGCTGCTGGCCGACTGGGCGGTGCTGACCTGGATCGTCACCATCCCGCTGAGTTTCCTCACCGTCGCCGTGCCCACCTTCGTGGTGCAGCGCCGGAACAACGGCGACACCGTGGGCAAGGCGCTCCTCAAGGCGATCTTCCTCGGTGCCGTCGCGGCCGTCCCGACGTCGGTGACCGGCACCCCGGTGGGCCTCGCACTTCTCGCGTGGGCCGGCATCCGCCGGATGAAATGATCCCGTCCCCCGCCCGCCGGATCCGGCGACTCGTCGTCGCCGTGATCGTCCTGGTCACCTCCCGGGCGGCCGCTGCGCCGGTGAGCTTCGTCGGCGACGTCGCCCCGGTGCTCCAGCGTCGCTGCCTCGAGTGTCACCGGGAGGGCAAGGCCCGGGGGCGGTACCGGCTCGACACCTTCGAGTCCCTCATGCGCCCGGGATCCGGCGGCGATTCCCCGCTGGTTCCGGGGGATCCGGCCGGCAGCCTGTGGATGCGCCTGATCACGACCTCCGATCCCGACGACCGGATGCCGCAGGATGCGGATCCGTTGCCGGAGGCGGAAACGGCGCTCCTCGGGCAATGGATCGCGGAGGGGGCGCGGTTCGATGGGGCCGACCCGGCAATGGCATGGTCCGGATGGATTCCGGTGGACCATCCCGACGCCCCGTCGGCCTACCCGTTTCCGGTTCCCGTCGCGGCCCTGGCCTTTTCGCCCGACGGCACCGAGTTGGCGACCGGCGGATGGCATGAGGTGCTGGTCTGGGGGGTGGAGGACGGCCGGTTGCGCCGTCGCCTGGGCCGCCTGCCGCGGCGCATCCGGGCGCTGTCGTGGCATCCGGATGGCGAATGGCTGGCGGTGGCCGGCGGTTCCCCGGGGCAGTCCGGTGAGGTCCGGCTCGTGCGGGCCGCGGATGGCGGACAGGCCCGCACGATGCTGCGGACGTCCGACGAGGTGCTGGCGGCGGTGTTCAGTCCGGACGGCACCCGATTGATCACGGGGGGAACCGACGGGGCGATCGACCTGTTCGGCATGCCCGACGGCAACCGTCGCCTCCATCTGGCGCATCATGCCGACTGGGTGCAGGGGCTGGCGTGGAAGGCGGATGGGGCCGGGTTCGCATCGGCCAGCCGGGACCGCACGGCCCGGGTGGTGTCGGCCGGGACCGGCGAGGGCCTCGCCAGTTTCACCGGGCACGGGGCGCCGGTGGCGGCCGTGGCGTTTTCCGCCGACGGCAAGTGGGTCTGGAGCGGCGGGCGCGACGGGGTTCTTCGGGCGTGGGATGCCGAGCAGTCCGACTCGCGGCGCCAGCTGGCGGGGCATGGAGGCGGGATCCTGGCGGTGGCGGTGGCCGGCGGGCGGGTTTACGCGGCGGCCGCCGATGGAAGGCTCCGGGTCCGTGCCGCCGACGGTCGGGGGGATGTGGAGGTCCGGGTCACCGATGCCGGACGCCTGGAAGGGCTGGCGGTCGCGCCGGGCGCCGGATGGGCGGCGGCGGGTTCGGACGACGGCCGGGTCTGGCTATGGCGCCTGGACGGCGTCGAGCCCGTCCGGGTCTGGACGGCGATGCCGGGACGGGAGGCGCCATGATCGCCCTCGACGACTGGATACCGCCCGGCCGGCCGGGATGGTGGGTCCTGCTGGCGCTGGTGCTGCTCGGGCGGCTGGCCGACCTCGGCTCGACCTGGCTTGCCACGCCCAACCTCGCCCTCGAGGCCAACCCGGTGGCACGTCGGCTGGGCTGGCGCGGGGGCATCCTCCTCAACGCCCTGCTGGCGCCGGTGTTCGCCTGCTGGCCGCTGGTTGCCATCTCCCTCACCACCACCTCCCTCCTGGTCGCGGCCCGCAATCTCCAGCACGCCTGGCTGATGCGTTCCCTCGGCGAGTTCGGCTACCGGAGCTGGTTTGTCCAGCGGGTGTCGGAATGTCCCCGCCGGCTGGTGTTCGGATGCCACCTCGGCGAAGCCCTGCTCACCGGGCTGGTCGGCCTCGGCCTCCTGTGGGGAGCCCGCTGGCAGCTCGTGCCCTTCGGCATCGGGCTGGGCATGGTGGCGTATGCGGTGGCGGTGGCGGTGTTCACGCTCACGTCCCTCTGGCGGGTCCGCCAATGACCCGCGGTTCGGGGTTCCCTCCGACCGTCTCCCCTCGCTAGGTTGCCCGTCCCATATGGTATCGCCGTCCCGAGAAGAGTTCCTCCAGTTGTTGTCCCAGGGAAACACCATCCCCGTGCACCGGACCCTGCTGGCGGATCTCGAGACACCGCTCTCCGCCTACCGCAAGCTCCGCGGACAGGGGGAGTCGTTCCTGTTCGAGTCGGTGGAAGGGGGCGAGCACCTGGGCCGGTACTCGTTCGTGGGTTGCAGCCCGCGGGCCGTGGTCCGCCAGACCGGGAGCCGCGTCGTCGTGATCCAGGACGGCCACATCATCGAGAAGTTCACCGTCGACCCCGCCGCCGACGGCGCCCCGGGCACCGTCCGCGACGGACTGGAAGTCGTGGAGCGGGTGCTGGCGCGGTTCCGTCCGGTGCCCCTCCCGGGCCTGCCCCGGTTCACCGGCGGGGCGGTGGGCTTCCTCGGCTACGAGTTCATCCACGATGTCGAGCCGGTCGTCCCCCGGCCGCCGGTCGACGAGCTGGGGACCCCGACGATGTACTACGTGGTCGCGGACCAGCTGATCATCTTCGACCGGGTGGCCCAGACGCTGACGATCGTGGTGAACGCGGTGGCGGAGCAGGGCGGGGATCCCGGCGACTACTACGACGACGCGGTGAGCGAGATCGACCGGATCGTCGAGCTGCTGCGCCAGGCCAGCCAGTATGAGCCGGCCGACGTGCCCGCGGTCGTGCCCGACCTGCCGTTCGAGTCCAACACCACGCCCGAGGCCTTCCACCAGAACGTCCTCCGCGCGAAGGAGTACATCGTCCAGGGCGACATCATCCAGGTGGTCGGCTCCCAGCGCTTCACCGCGCCCGTCACGGCCACGCCGTTCGACATCTACCGGGCGGTCCGCACGGTGAACCCGTCGCCCTACATGTTCCTGCTCGAGCTGGACGGGATGGCGCTGGTGGGGGCGTCGCCCGAGCTGCATGTCCGGTGTGTCGACCACGAGGTGGAGATCCGTCCCATCGCCGGCACGCGGCGCCGGGGCCTGTCGCCGACCGAGGACGAGGCCCTCGCGGCCGAGCTGCTGGCGGATCCCAAGGAGCGGGCGGAACACGTGATGCTGGTCGACCTGGCCCGCAACGACATCGGAAGGGTGTGCGACTTCGGCAGCGTGGAGGTGAAGGACCTGATGGTCATCGAGCGCTACAGCCACGTGATGCACATCGTCTCGCAGGTGAACGGCCGGCTCCGGCGGGACCGGTCGGCCTACGACCTGATGCGGACCACCTTCCCGGCCGGGACGTTGAGCGGGGCGCCCAAGATCCGGGCGATGCAGATCATCGCCGAGCTCGAGGGGACGACCCGCGGGCCGTATGGCGGGTGCGTGGGGTACTTCGCGTTCAACGGCAACGCGGACCACTGCATCACCATCCGGACCGCCCTGGTGAAGGACGGCCGCGCCTGGGTGCAGGCCGGTGGCGGCTGGGTGAACGACTCGACCCCGGAGGGCGAGTTCGAGGAGACGGTCAACAAGTCGAAGGCGATGCGGAAGGCGATCGCCCTCGCCGAGACCTTCGCCGGGCACTGACCGGCGTTCCCGGATCGCGTCCCATGGAACCGTCGTCCGGCAGCCCGATGAACCGCGGGGGCGGGGTCCCGCCGGTGGTGGTCCGGACTCCGCCCGCCCGCCCCGACCTCCCGCCCCTGCGCCAGGGGCCGGGTGGACGCGGGGTCGGGTCGGGTCGCCGCGGCGGGGTCTGGGGCGGGCTGGCGATGGCGGGCATCCTGCTCGCGAAGTTCGGCGCGAAGCTCAAGTTCCTGGCCCCGCTCTTGAAGTGGCTCCCGGCGTTCCTGAAGACGGGCGGGACGATGCTCCTGAGCATCGCCGCCTACTCGATGGCCTGGGGGTGGGTGTTCGCCGTGGGCTTCGTCCTCCTGATCTTCATCCACGAACTCGGCCACCTGGTGGCCGCCCGGCGACTGGGACTGAAGGTCGGGGCCCCGGTGTTCATCCCCTTCATGGGCGCGCTGATCGCCCTGAAGGAGGCGCCGCGCAACGCGTGGATCGAGGCGGTGGTCGGGATCGGCGGACCGGCCTTCGGCGCGGCATCGGCCGTCGCCTGCTACGCCGTGTTCCTCCTCACCGGCAACCCGTTCTGGTCGGCCCTCGCGTACGTCGCCTGCTTCCTCAACCTGTTCAACCTCGTGCCCGTGGGATTCCTCGACGGCGGGCGGATCGCGGCCGCCCTGTCGCCCTGGCTGTGGGTGGCGGGGTATGCGGTGATGGGCGGGTATTTCGCCCTGGAGGTGGCCGGCGGACGTCCGCCGAGCTTCCTCGTGGTGCTGATCCTCCTGCTGGGATTGCCCCGGCTCTTCAGCCTGTTCCGGGCCCGGGACGAGGCCGCCCGGCGATACTACGAGGTGGAGCCCCGCCGGCGGATGGCGCTGGCGCTGGCCTACTTCGGGCTGATCGCGCTGCTGGGCCTGGGGATGCGGCTTTCCCATGTGGAAACCGCCCCGGCGCGGGACCAGGCGACCGGCATTGCGGCGGTCGGGGCCGGCCGCTAGGGTCGGCCCGCATGTCGGAAATCGCCAGTTACGTCATCCACGGCGCCGCCCAGGTCACCCCGGCCGTCCTCGAAAAGATCCTGCGCAGCCTGCCCATGTGGAAGGTGGAGTTCGCCCAGATCAACGCCCCGAACTTCCCCCACCTGGTGAACCAGCTGGAGTTCCTGGCCGACGTGGTGGAGGACGTGGCCGAGGGCGCCTACAAGGAGCTCCCGTACACCGCCCTGGCGAGCGCCGTGTTCGCCCTCACCTACGCCCACAAGAAGATCGACATCATCCCGGACTCGGTCGGCGTGCTGGGCCGGGCGGATGACTCGAGCGTGGCCCGGGCGGTCCTGATCCTCCACGAGAAGGCCTTCGCCGCCTACGCCGAGGCCCAAGGACGCGACTGGGCCGAGATCACCAGCCAGCCCTGATCAGAGCGATTCAAGGTAGTCGCGGATGGGGAGCAGGTCCGGGTCGTCCAGTCCCATGGCCCGGATCGGTCCCTTGCCCCCGAGCTTCATGGCCCGCTGGATCCAGGTGCGGGCGTCGGTCGCCCGGCCGAGCTGGCAGGCGTAGCAGGCAAGGTTGTAGGCGATGATGGTCTCGCTTGGGAAACGGTCGGCCTGGGCGCTCAGCATCTCCCACGCCTCGTCGGTCCGTCGCAACTCGTGAAGGCAGTAGCCGGCATGGATCCACCCCGCCGCGCGCTCGGGCGAGGTCCGGGTCATCGAGCGGGCCACGTCCAACGCCGCATCCCATTGCCCCCGCGCCGCGTGGAGCCGCCACTGCACCTCGAGGGCATCGGGATGCGCCAGGCCGGGCCGGGAGACCTGCCGGAGCTCCCGCGCCGCCTCGGCGCTGTCGCCCAGCTCGAGCCAGCCCTCGGCGGCATGGACGTGATGTCGATCAGGGAATCCCAGTTCCGGCACCCGGTTCCTCTATTGCGGCGCGGGCCGATTGGCAAAAGGGTTCTTGCATGATGGGTCACCGATCGGGCCCCGCCCGCCGCCGTCTCGTCCCGGGCCTGCTGGCGCTGTGGACAGTCCTCCTCCCCGGCCCGGCCCACGCGGCGTCCGCTGGTCTCGCCCGGGCGCTCGAGGACGCCCTCGCCGCCACCCGCGCCCCGGGGGCGTTGTGGGGCGTGGCGGTGGCGAACCTCGCCGACGGATCCACGGTCTTCGCCACCAACGCCCACCGGCTCTTCATTCCCGCGTCGAACACCAAGCTCTTCACGGCCGCCTGCGCCCTCGACCGTCTCGGTCCCGACTGGACCGCACCCACCCGGTTCCTCTCGGACGGGCTGCCGGACGGGGACGGGGTCCTGCGGGGCGACCTGATCATCGCCGGTGGCGGGGATCCGGGCTTCGGGGGGCGGTCCATCGGGGAGCCGTCGGCCGATTTCCAACGCCTGGTGACGGCGATCCGCGACGCGGGCGTGCGGCGGGTGGACGGGGACCTGGTCGTGGCCGAGGGGTGGTTTGAGGCGGGGCCCTACGGTTCCGGATGGGGTTGGGACGACATTCCCGAGGGATACGGCGCCGCGGTCTCCGCGGCGGTGGCGTACCGGAACGCCGCCTGGGTCCGGATCACGCCCGGCGCCGATCCGGGGACGCCGGCCGGGATGACGGCCCTCCCGTGGAACGGTGTGTTCCAGCTCGCGGGCGGCGTCGGGACCGGCACGTCCGGAATCCCGCCGCGCGTGCGCCTCGCCCGGCTGCCCGGCTCGGTGGTGCTGCACGTCTCGGGACAGATCGCGGTGGACGGGGCGCCGTACATCGAGCGCATGGCCGTGCCGGACCCCGGCCGCTGGTTCGGGGAATGCCTCGCCGACGCCCTCCGGCGGTCGGGCATTCCGGTGTCGGGCCAGGTGCGCGCGGTGCCCGACGTGCCCGCGGCCACCGAGTTGGGCCGTGTCCGGTCGGCCCCGCTGTCCGAGATGGCCGGCTGGTGCCTGAAGCCATCGGACAACCTCCTCGCCCAACTCCTGCTCCTCCAGGTGGGGCGGGACGTCCGGGAGAACCCGCGGGCGGGCGATCGGACGGGTGGGGGCGACGACGAGTCCCGCGGCGCCCAGGCGGTGGAGGCGTTCCTCGCCGGGATGGGCATCGGACCGGAATCCTTCGTGATAGAGGAAGGGTCGGGTTTGTCCCGCAAGAATCTGGCCACGCCCGATGCGACCGTCCGCCTGCTGCGCCACATGGATGCCCATCCGGCCGGCGCGGCCTGGCGGGCGGCCCTGCCGGTGGGAGGGGTGGATGGCACGCTGGCGTCGCGTTTCTCCGGGCCTTCCACGCGCGGCCGGGTGTCGGCCAAGACGGGAACCCTCCGGTACGTGAACGCCCTGTCGGGATACGTGACCACGGCCGGTGGCGAGCGCCTTGCGTTTGCCATCCTCGTGAACGGATACCGTTCCGCCGACCCCGCGGCCTCGGGCCGGGCCGAGATCGATCGGATCGTCGGGATCCTCGCCGACTGGGGCGGTACCCCGCGGTGAGGCCGGGGTGTCGAGTGGACGGCCTCCGGGCCGTGTCATCGGGTCAGGGGATCGGGACGATCCGATAGAACCGCGGGGCGGTGATCGTCGGGGAACGGTCGGGGTGCCATCCGGATGGGGCGTCCGCCGGGACCTCCTCCAGAGGCTGCCAGTTCTCCCACCCGGTTTCACGGTCGACGTACTCGATCCGATGCCGGCTGCCGGGGATGCGATCGGGGAGGGGAAAGCCGAACATCGGAGCGGCCAGGAGCCGGGCGTCCGCCGCCTCCGTGCCGGAATCGGAACGGAGGCGGAACCATGCCGCGGGTTGGCCCTGGATTCCCGGGATGGGGATGGGCGCGCCCCCTTCGGGCACGGACACGACCCCCAGGTCCACCCACGGGCCGGCAGGATCGTTGGCGGTCTCGAGATGGGCCTCCAGGCCGACGTCGGCTGCGAGTCGGAGGCCCCACCGGCCCGGAAAGTCTCCGGCCAGCAGGCGGAATTCACGGGTCACGGTCGTGCCACCGGCGCTCGATGCGATCAGCCGGTAGGTCCCCTCATGAGCTCCGGTGAATCCCGGGAAGGTCAGTGAGGCATTGGTCTCCCCCGGGATCGGGGTCCCGTCGCGTTCCCACTGGAGAGTCATCGGCTGCCGACTGGTGGCTGCGACGCGCACGTTCAGCGGATCCCCGGTGGGATGCCGACGGTCGGCGGGGTCCGAGAGGGCGGGGGCGATCGGGCCGACCTCGGATGAACTCCGGGGATTGCCGTGGGCCTGGGGCCATGGACCCGCGGCGGGTGGGGCGGTGCCGTGGTACGCGGCGACTCCGTCCTCGAGGATCGCGAAGACGGTCCCGTCCGGCCCCATCCGGACGGCCGTGGGCGACGGAGCACGCAGCCGGTTGCCATACCAGTCGTTGGTCGCACCCACGGCCAGCAGTTCACCCCGCGTCCCGTCCAGCACCCGGATGTCGGCGTGGGTGTTGAACCAGACCGACCCGTCGGCCGCAATCGCGGGAGCAAGTCCCGGGTCCCCGTCGAGGAGTGGGCGGGAGAGGCTTCCGGTGAAGGGGTCCACGACATCCGTACGGAATCCGTGCGAGGAGCCGTTCCCCACCTGATGGCTTCCCACCACGAGCAGCCGTCCCCCGTAGGACATGGTCTGGACCCTGCGGCCGGACCACGACCAGAGCACCCGGTCCCCATCCCAGTTGAGGCATTGGAGGGAGGCCCCCGCCGGGGTGTCGTTGAGCATTCCGGTGCCCCCGGGGACGGTCCAGTAGGAGCCGGAAACCGGGGCGGTCCGGGGTGCCTGCCAGAGCGTCCGTCCAGTCCGGAGGTCGAGGCGCCGGACTCCCGCCACGTACAGGATGTCGCCGTCGATGACCAGGGTGCCCGACGATCCGATCTCTTGGCTGGGGATGGGTTCCGCCCGCCAGGCCAGCGATCCGGTTGCCGGGTCCCGGGCGACCAGGATGGAATCCGCCGTCGCCGGAGTGGCACGTTCCCACGACACGAAGTGGCGGCCCAGGGCCGCGTCGGCCCGCGAGGTTTCGGGGCTCTGCCAGACAATCTCCCCGGTGTCTTCCGACAGGGCATGGAACCGCGAGTTGACGCGCGCGTAGACCAGTCCGTTGGTGCCGCCGAGGATTCGTCCCTGGGTGCCCCAGGCGCCCGCGAACGTCCAGCGCTCCCGGCCCGTGGCGTAGTCGAGGGCATGGACCACCTGCTGGCTTCTCCACGTGCTCACCGAGATCAGGGCGACCGTCGATGTCCCGACGAGGGCCACGTTGTCGACATCGCTCACCAGGCGGTTGCTGCGGAGCCATTGGGGTTGCGGGCTCCACCAGCGGAGATCGCCGGCCCGTGGCGCGAATCGGGCCCGGGCCTCGATGGCGGCCGACACCGTCATCGTCCGGTCCGGTGTCGACAGGTTCGGGTCGTCCGACCAGCCGATGAACGTCGTGTCGTCCGCGGCGACCGCGCGGAGTGGAAGGACGGCGCCATCCGGCACGATCCGCCTTCCCGGAAGGGGAGCACCGTCCGCATCGAGGATCTCGCCCGCGCCCTCGACGCCGAGGAGGACGGTGTGTCCCACCAGGGCCGTGACCGGCTCGCTGGCGACGCTTCCCGCAGGTGTTTCCACGACGAGATGGTAGGTGCCCGAGAGGTCGGACGTGGCGGCGGGCAGCACGAGATGGGTGTGCCGGTTGGTGGCAATCGGCTGGCCGTCCCGATACCACGTCACCGAGTCGGGTGGTTCCCCGACGTAGACGGCGATGAGCCGGAGGTCGGCCCCGATGGGAACCGCGGGCGCCTCGGGTCCGCGCAGGATCCGGGGAGGGCCCTCGTTGTCGGCCGGATCCGTCGCCGAGTTCCAGGGGTCGCGCCGGCTCATGGGCCATCCGCTGGATGAGGGAGGGTGGTCGCCATCCACCAGCCAGACATCGTTCCGGCCAACGATCACCGCCCGGCCGGCGTGGGTCAGGGTCAGGCACTGGAGGCTCTCGGAGCCCGGGGTCCGGAAGGACCACGAAAGGACCTGGTTGGTCGTGGGCCGCTCATCAAGGGGCAGGGTGTAGGTGTTGACGCCCCGATCGAAGCCTCCGAGGAGGCGGTCTTGTCCCGCGAGTACAAGGGGAGTCGGGACCTGATTGAACCGTCCCGAGGCGACCGGGCGCAGCAGGTAGGGGGCGCCGGTGATCGATTCCCAGGCGGTCACCATCGGGGTGTCGATCTTTGGGTACCGCGGATCCTCCCCGGACACCGGCGCGTAGGCCATCGCCAGGACGCGTCCGCCGGAGGTCACGCGGAGGGTGCTGCCCGTGAGGGCTCGGCCAAACACGGTCGGGAACGGGGATCTGCCGAGGATCTGTCCGGACACCGCGGACACCGCGGCCATTTCCCCGGAATCGAGGAGCACGAGGAACGTCCGGTCCGGTCCGTGGACGATCACCCCGCGGGTGGCGAGCGGAATGCTCCAGAGGGGGGCTCCCGACCGGGCGTCGACGGCGGAAATGCCGTCCCGGGCGGCCACCGCGGCGACGCCGCTCCCCACGGCCAATGCCTCCCCGGCGTCGACCCAGGGAACGACCTCGTGAAGTTCCGACGTCCATTCCGGGGTTCCGTCCGAAACCCGGACCCGCACAAGGGCCGCCGGGATGTATTCCCCGATGCGGGTGACGACCAGCACGTGGCCGTCCGGGCCCCCGGCGATCGCGTCCGGCGATGCGGGGAGATCCAAGGTCCACCGGATTTGTCCGGTCCGGGTGTCGATGCCCAGCAGCCGCCCGTTCGAGTCCGCGAGGACGGCCGTGTTCCCGCTGCCGATCACCATGGCGCCATCGCGCGTGATGGCCGTTCGGTCGGGGAGGGACCAGCGGACGGAGCCGTCGGCTTCTTCCAGGCACCAGACGCCGCCCCGAAAGGACCGGACCAGAATGCCTCCATCCGCCGAAACGGCTGGCGGGTTTCTCGACAACCCGCTGTCCGAGTCCTGGTTCACGCGGCGATTCCACAGGACCGGGGCGTCCGGTCCCACCGGCGCCGACCATCCGGTCTGGAGGCACATCAGGCCGCAGCCGGTCAGGAGGCCAAGCGGGCGGAAGCGTTTGGGCACGACGGCGGTGGGAATCATGCTTCGTCCTCCTCGGGGTGCTGCCACCCTACTGCGTCCGGCCGGGCCCGGGCAACCGGAGATCCAGTTGGCACCGGCGTTGCCGCCCGGGCATGCTGCCGGTGTCATCCCGTCATGAAGAAGAAGCGCACCTGGAAAATCGCCGGCATCAACTTCGACCACTTCCACATGGGCGACCTCCTCCGGGCCGCCCGGGAGCATCCGCAGGCGGAGATCGTGGGGGTGAGCGACGTCCGGCCGGAGCGGATGGAGGAGGCGGTGCGCAAGGGACTGGTGGCGCGGGACCGGACGTTCACCGACTACCGGGAATGCCTGGAGCGGACCCGGCCGGATGTCGTCATCCTGTGCCCGGCGGCTTCGCAGCATGGTGAATGGGTGTCGAAGGTGGCCCCGTACGGGCCGCACCTGATGGTCGAGAAGCCCTTCGCGGCGTCGCTCCGGGAGGCGGATGCCATGATCCGGGCCATGGGCCGGGACCGGACCCTGATGATCAACTGGCCCCTGCAGTGGGTGGGATCACATCGCAAGACCTTTGAACTGGTGAGCCGCGGGGTGATCGGGGAGGTGCTCAACGTGTGGCACTTCGGCGGGAATCGGGGGCCCCTGTTCCATGGGGCGGACAAGGACGAGAAGACGCCCGAACAGGTCGCCCGGGAGAAGCCGCACTCGTGGTTCTACCAGAAGGCCCACGGGGGCGGGTCGCTCCTCGACTACCTCGGCTATGGCACCACCCTCGGGACCTGGTACCAGGGCGGCCGCCGCCCGATCGATGTCACCGCGGTGGTCGACCAGCCCCCGGGGCTGGAGGTGGACGAGCACAGCATCGTGGTGGCGCGCTACGCCCACGGGTTGTCCAAGTTCGAGACCCGGTGGGGGACGTTCACCGACCCCTGGACCATCCAGCCGCAGCCGCGCTGCGGGTTCGTGGTGGCCGGGACGGAGGGAACGGTGAGCAGCTACGACTACGACGACCATGTGACCGTCCAGACCCGGCGCCGTCCGCGGCCGCACCGGGTGGCGGCCCCGACCCCGCGGGCCCCGCACCGGGGGCCGGTCGAGTACCTCCTCCACTGCCTCGACCGGGGCGTTCCGCTCGAGGGCCCGGTCAGCCTGCCGATCAGCCGGATCGGCCAGGAGATCGTCGATGCCGCGGTGCGCAGCGCACGCACCGGGCGCACGGTGCGCCTGGGACCGCCGCCGAACGGCCGGTGAGGCGTTGGAGCGTGTCCCGGCTCTCAGCCGGGACCGACTGCCGGTTCGGCCGAAGGGGTGTCCCGTCGGAACAGCCGCCGGATGATCTCCTCGATCGGCACCTCCTGGATGTCGATGTCCTTCACCGGGAGTTCGTCGAGGAGGGCCTTGCAGACCGGGATGACCCGGTCGCGCTTGACCTTGAGCCGCAGCGTCGCGGGGGTCTGCTCCACCACCTCCCCGAAGCGGGTCCCATCACCCGCCGCCGCCTCGCCCGGATCCAACTGGACGGTCACCAGCTTGAAGTCGGCAAAGCGGTCGAGGACGTCGGCCAGCTGGCCGTCGAAGAAGATCGTCCCGTGGTCGATGATGATCACCCGGCGGCAGAGCTCCTGGATGTCCGCCATGTAGTGGCTGGTGAGGACGATCGTGGTGCGCCGGCGCCGGTTGTGCTCGCGGAGGAACTCCCGCACGACCTGCTGGGAGACCACGTCGAGCCCGATGGTCGGCTCGTCGAGGAACAGGACCCTGGGCTGGTGGAGCAGGGCGGCGATGAGCTCGCACTTCATCCGCTCCCCCAGCGACAACTCGCGCACGGCGGTGCCGAGCTGGGCGCGCACGTCGAGCATCGACGAGAGTTCGTCGACCGTCCGCTCGAACACGGTCCGTTCGATCCCGTAGATGCGGGCGTTGAGCTCGAGGGAATCCCGCGTGGGAAGGTCCCACCAGAGCTGGTTCTTCTGGCCGAGGAGCAGGGCGAACTGGCGACGGTAGCCGTCGTGACGTTCCCACGGGACGTACCCGAGCACCCGGGCCGATCCGGCGGTCGGGTAGAGGAGTCCGGCCAGCATCTTCAGGGTGGTGGTCTTGCCGGCGCCGTTGGGGCCGAGGAATCCGACCAGTTCGCCCTCCCCGATCTGGAACCCGACATCCCGCACCGCCCAGGTGGTCTCGTAGCGGCGTGAGACAAGTCCCCGCAACGCCCCGCGCAGGCCGGGCTCCTTCTTGTAGACCCGGAAGGTCTTGGTCAGTCCTTGGACGTCGATGACCGGCATGGCGGCGGGGCGGACGGGTGTCAGCGGCGGGGTTTCCGTCCGAGGGCCCGGACCGCGTCGGCGACCACCCAGCCTTGCTTCTCCAGCGTGGACCGCGCCGTCTCGGGGTCGCGTCCGGTGAGCTCGACGACGATCCGGGTCGCCCGGTCCCGCAACTTGGCGTTGGAGGGGTTGAGGTCGATCATCAGGTTCCCCAGCACCTTCCCGAGCCGGACCATGGTCAGGGTGGTCAGTATGTTGAGGACCAGCTTCGTGGCGGTGCCGGACTTGAGGCGGGTGGATCCGGTGAGGAGTTCGGGGCCGAGGTCGAGGGCGATGACGAAGTCCGGGCGCATGGCGCGCGCAAAGCGCAGGTGGGGATTGCAGCAGACCAGCCCGGTCGCCGCGCCGGCCTGCCGAGCGGCCTGGAGTGCGCCCCAGACAAAGGGGGTCCGCCCGCTCGCCGCCAGTCCGATCACGAGGTCGTTCGGACCCGCGGCACGGGCCGCGATCGCCCGCCCGCCGCCGTCGAGGTCATCCTCGGCCCCCTCCACCGCCGAATGGAGCGCCCGCTCCCCGCCGGCCATGATCCCCTGCACCCACTCCGGCGGACTGCGGAACGTGGGCGGGCACTCGCTGGCGTCGAGGACGCCCAGACGGCCGCTGGTTCCGGCGCCGACATAGAACAGGCGTCCGCCGGATTCCAGGCACCGGACCGTCCGCCGGATCAGCCGGGCCAGTTCCCCGGAATGGGCGGCGATCGCCGACGGGATCCCGGCGTCCTCGTCGAGGAACATCCGGATGGCCGACTCGACCGGCATCCGGTCCAGGTCCAGGGAGCGCGGATTGCGGGCCTCGGTGGGCGACGGGGCCGTGGCCTCGGGAATGGGCGAGGGACTCGCGACCGCGTGACGGCGGGCGGCGGGTGGTGTGGCCGGCGGGGAGGAGGGTCCGCTGTCCCGGAACGCCCCGAGCGCGAGGACGACGGCGCCCCAGACGGATTCCCGGGGCAGGGGAAGGCATCGGGCCTGGGGCCATCGGCGGCGAAGTTCCGCGCCGATCGCCCGGGCGAGGGATGGCTGCCGGAGCAGGACACTTCCGGCGAAGTGGAACTCCACCGGGTCGCCCCGCCCGGCCAGCCGGGCGGCGCAGGCGTCGGCGTCGGCCGCAAGGTCGGCGCCCGCCCGTCCAATGGCCTCCCGGGCGGAGACATCCCGGGCCCGGGCCGCGGCGAACACCTCCGGCGCCAAGGCCGCCACGTCGGCCTTCCCGGCCGCCTGGAGCCAGGCGATGAGGTCGTCGGGTTCGGTGAGCTGGAGCCGATGCAGCGCCCGGCGGCCGAAGTCCCCCCAGCGTCCGGTCCGGTCCAGTGCCCCCGCAGACAACCGGAGCGCGGTCAGCGCGATGTCGTGGGCCGAGCCGCGATCGCCCAGCAGGTGTCCCCATCCGCCCACCTTGGCCACCTTCCCCGCCGTGTTGCGGCCGTAGCAGCACGAGCCCGTGCCGCTCAGGATCACCACCCGCGCGACCGGGGCGGTGTCGGTCCGCCGGGTCCGGCGGGGCAGGGTGGCGGCGGCCAGGGCCGACTCGAGGTCGTGGTCCACCCGGAGCGGCACCCCGGGCCAGACCCGGGTGAGGATTCCCGAAAGCCGCGCGCAGTCCGTCACCCCCCGCACCCCGGCCATCCCCACGCCCACCGCCACCGGGACGGGGAACCGGTCGGCGATCGCCCGGAAATGCGTCTCCAGCTCGGCATCCGACCGCAGCCGGAGATTGGCCGGGCCGGCGGAGATCCGGTCGACCTCCCGGAGGGCGCCGTCGACCGCCAGGGCGACCGTCCGGGTGCCGCCGCATTCGATGCCGACCAGGACCGGCTCGGGGATCTGGGGCATGGCGCGGGGAGGGTGGGACTAGAGGGTCACCACCCGGACGTTGGAGATCGCGGGGTCGGCAGCCAGTTCCGACAGGCAGTCCGCCGGCGGGGCGCTGTCCAGTTCGAGCACTGTCAGGGCCAGTCCTCCGGCGGTTTCCCGTCCCAGGCTCATGCTGGCGATGTTCACCCCGTGGTGGGCGAGGATGGTTCCCAGCCGGCCCACCATGCCCGGGCGGTCCTGGTTGTTCAGGAGCAGGAGGGTGCCCGTGACCGGGATCTCCACCGGGGTGCTGAACAGGCGGACGATCCGGGGGTTGTTGGGCGAGCCGAAGAACGTCCCGCCGGCCGAGACCACCTTGTCCTCGCCGCTGAACAACTGGACATGGAGCCACTCGTTGAACGTGACGGGCTCGTCGCTCCGCTTCTCCTCGACCGTGATCCCGAGCGAGGCGGCCGCGGTCCGGACATTGACGTTGTTGATGTCCGCCACGGCCCCGGTGTCGAGCAGCCCCCGGAGCACCGCGCGGGTGATGGGATCGACGTTCGGCAGTTGCTGGGCCCGGCCGCCGTAGGTGATGTGGATCCGGTTGATCTGGGGCGGGGCGAGCTGGGCCAGGAGGCGTCCGATCTTCTCGCCGAGCACCAGGTACGGCTTCACCTGCTCGTAGGTCTGGGCGTCCAGGTAGGGGAGATTCACCGCGTTGCGCACCTCGCCGGTGAGGAGGTAGGCGGTGATCACCTCCGCCACCTCGATCCCGCACTTCTCCTGCGCCTCGGCCGTGCTCGCCCCGAGGTGCGGGGTCAGGAGGACGTTGGGCAGGGTGCGGAACGGATGGTCGACCGGCAGTGGCTCGACATGGAACACGTCGAGGGCGGCGGCGGCCACCTGACCCGACTGCAGGGCCGTCACCAGGTCCGCCTCGCGGATGATCTCGCCCCGGGCGCAGTTCACGATCCGGATTCCCGGCTTCATCCGGGCGAAGGCCTCGGCGTTCAGCAGCTCGCGGGTCTCGGTCGTGACCGGCAGGTGGACGGTGAGGAAGTCCGCCTCCCGGTAGATGACGTCATGGTCCTGCACCAGTTCGACCCCCAGGGCCCGGGCCCGGACCTCGGTGAGGAAGGGATCGTAGGCCAGCACCCGCATCCCGAAGGCCAGCGCCCGGCGGGCGACCTCGCTGCCGATGCGTCCCATGCCGAGCACCCCGAGCGTCTTGCCGTGGAGCTCGATCCCCTGGAACTGCTTCCGGTCCCACTTGCCGGCGCACATCGAGGCGCAGGCCTCGGGGATGTGCCGGGCGAGGGCGCCCAGGAGGAAGAACGCCAGCTCGGCGGTGGTCAGCGTGTTGCCGCCGGGGGTGTTCATCACCACCACCCCCCGGGCGGTGGCGGTCTCGACGTCCACGTTGTCCACCCCCACCCCGGCGCGTCCCACGACCTTGAGCCGGGGCGCCGCCTCGAGGACCGCCCGGGTGACGCGGGTCTCCGACCGGACAACGAGGGCATCGACGTCCGCCAGCAGGGGGATCAGCTCCGCCTCGGTGTGGCGCTTGGGGAGAACGGTGACCTGGAACTCCGGGCGGGCCCGGAACAGGTCGATGCCGCGGGGCGAGATGGGGTCGCAGACCAGGATATGCATACCAGAAGCGGCCGCGACCGTAGGGAGCCGCCCCGGGGGGGTCAATGCACGGTCGGATTCCGGGCGGACTCTCCGGACCGGCGGCTCAGTTTCCCGGATTGAGCTGTTGCAGCAGGCTGGGGTCCACCGGAAGCGGCGGGGGCGGGGGCACGTTGCGAACCCGGTTCTGCAGGTTGGGGATCGGTACGCCCGAGTTCACCCGGCCCGGCACCTGACGGAGATCGCGAAGCGTGGGGACGGCCGGTGTCATCTGGGCGGGCGCCGCGGTGATCACTCCGGGAGCGTCCTGCGACTGGACCGCACCGCCCCGCCCGATGACCGTCGGGCCACCCGCTCCGCGGGTGGGAAGGGTGACCGGGGCCGGGGACGGCCGACCCGGCGTCCCGGGGCGACCCGCCACCGTTGTCGCGGGCTTCCCGGGGGCGGGTGCGGTCGACTTGAGACCGTTCTCCTTGAAGTTGAGGGCCAGCTCCTGCCCCTGGTGGACCACCCGGACCGACTCGGTCTGGTCGTCGATCGACAGCACCTTCAGGTCGTCCTGGGTGTCGCCCTCGGCCAATTCGAGGAACTCGGGCGATGCGGCGCCCTGTCGGGCGATCTGGAGGTACACCGTCTTGACCCCCTGCCATTTGGAGATTCCGGTCAGGAAGATGTTGGACGGCGGCTTCGGAGCGGGGGGCGGAGCCGGGGGCGGAGCGGGAGGGGCCGGGGGCCGGATGCCGAAAGCATTGCGGGTGGGAATGATCCGGTAGGGATTCTCCGCCCCGGCCGGCGTGTCACCCGTTTCCACCACCGAATCCGCCTGAAGGGCGCCGGTCGACAGGACCCAGGCGGCGGTTGCCAGCGAAAGCCAGAACCGGCCGGTGGGGGCGCTCCTGCGGGGGGGGGCGAACGTCATGCCCAAAACAACACCGCCCCGGGCGTCCGGTTGCAATCCCTCGATGTACCGTGTGGAGTCCCAAGGGCGGGGTGCATCGGGGTTCGGACACGCGCAGGGAAAAAACGTGTTGACGGGTCGGGGGTGCGTTGACAGTGTGCCCCCACACACGGAATCACAGAATCCAAAATGAGAACTAACGCGCTTCTCCTCTCTGCTGCCCTCGTGGCCGGCGGCACGGCCCTTGCCCAGGGAACTGTGTCCAAGAACATCGTCGGCTACGTCAACAAGACGGTGCCTGCGACTGGTCTGGTCATGATCGCCAACCCCCTCAACAACGGTGGCAACACCGTTGAAGAGGTCATCAAGACCGATGGGGACCTGATCCTCTATCATTTCGGTGCCTCCGGCTTCTCCAGCTCCGAGTCCCTCGGTGGTCTCTGGCTGAGCGGTGGGGACATCGTGGTCGCGCCCGGCGGTGGCTTCTTCGCGGGTGCCACTGGTGGGGCTGCGGTTCCCATCACCTTCGTGGGTGAGGTTGCCGTGGGCAAGACGGTCACGGTTCCGGCTGGTCTGAGCATCGTTTCCTCGGCTCTTCCCCAGGCTGGAAGCTTGGACGCCCTCGAGTACCCGGTGGGTGACGAGGTGGTCTACAAGTTCGTCAACAACGGTTACGAGAGCGCCGAGTCGATCGTTGGCACTTGGCTGGGTGATGCCCCGAGCTTCGGCGTGGGCGACGCCTTCTGGGTGCTGAACGGTGGTGAGTCCAAGACCTGGACCCGCACCTTCACCATCGAGTGATTCAATCTGTCTCCTGATCTAGATCAACAACCAACACTATGAACAAAACTGCAGTCCTGACCGGGATCGCGACTGTTGCTGTGGCCCTCTCGGCCGCCGCTCAGGGCACGATCAACTTCAGCAGCGCCTCGGTGACGGGTCGCCCCCGCATCACCAAGGACGGCGTCAACACCGGAGCCAACATCCGTGTTGAGCTTCTGGTTGCCAATCCTGGCGCCGGTGGTGCCTTTGAGAGCGTGGCTTCCGCCAACGCCCTCACCGGCAGCGCCGCCCTTGAGGGTCTCTTCTCGGGTGGCACGGTGACCGTTCCGTTCGTGGCTCCGGGCGCTGCCGCCAGCGTGACCGTCCGCGCTTGGGACACCACCACGGGTGCGACCTTCGACGCCGCCTCGGTGTTCGGTTCGACCACCTTCGACATCGCCGCTCTCGGTGGCGCGGGCACCCCGCCCTCGACCCCGTCGATCATGAGCAACTACGGTGGGATCGCTCTGGTTCCGGAGCCCAGCACCTACGCTCTGGCCGCCCTCGGCCTCGGCGGGTTGCTGTTCCTGCGCCGCAAGTAATCTCCGTGTGCTTCACAAGGGCCACCCTCCGGGGTGGCCCTTTTTTTCTTTATTGCCGCATTTGACACGGGCCGCCTGTTTCCCTAAACAGGACGCCCGTTTGGCGCGTTCGTCTATCGGTTAGGACACGGCCCTCTCAAGGCTGAAAGATGGGTTCGATTCCCATACGCGCTACCACCCTCCTTCCCGGTCCGTTCCCCCCCAACTCCCCATGGTGGCCCGGGTGACCCTCGAGATCGCCCTGCGCCGGGAGTTCGATTACCTGGTTCCATCGGAGATGGAGGCCACGGTGGCCGTCGGCAGCCGGGTCCGGGTTCCCTTCGGCCGACGCAGCGTCAACGGGGTGATTACCGCCCTCGTCGATCAGTCCCCCCACACGAATCTCCGGACGGTCGAGCGTCTGATGGGCACCCCGGGGCTCATCACGCCCCGCGTTCTCGCCCTCACCCGATGGATGGCGGACTACTATTGCTGTCCGGTGGAGACGGCCCTGAAAAGCGTCCTGCCCGATGCCGTCCGGAAGGAGGATTCCGGTTGGCGCGAGCGATTGCAGGTCACCGTGCTTCCCCCGCCGGGTGAGTTGCCGAAGCTCTCCAAGCGTCAGGAGGACATCTGGCGGATCATGGAGGAATGGCGGGAATTGCCGCTGCAGGAGCTGCTCCGCCTCGCCGGGACCACGACCGACACGGTGCGTCGACTGGAGGACAAGGGCCTGATCCGGATCGCCTCGAAAATCGACGAGAGGGATCCCTACGCCCGGGAGGAGATCCTTCCCAGCCAGCCCCTGCCGCTGGGTTCCGAGCAGGCCGTGGCCTTGTCGGCCATCGTGGCGGCCCTGCCGTCGGAATCCGAGACGCCGGCGTCCACCGGTGCTTCCGACCGGTCCTTCCTGCTGCATGGGGTGACCGGCTCCGGGAAGACCGAGGTCTATCTGCAGGCGATTGCTGCGGCGCTGGACCGGGGGCTGGGGGCGATCGTGCTGGTCCCGGAAATCTCCCTGACGCCCCAGACGGTCGAGCGGTTCAAGGCCCGGTTCAGCGCCGGCAATCTCCGCACCCATGTGGCGGTCCTCCACTCCCATTTGTCCTCCGGGGAACGCCACGACGAATGGCACAAGATCCGCCAAGGCCGGGCCCGGATCGTCGTGGGGGCCCGTTCGGCCGTGTTTGCCCCGGTCGACCGTCTCGGGCTGGTGATCGTCGACGAGGAGCACGAGCATTCCTACAAGCAGGAGGAGGCGCCCCGGTACCATGCCCGCGATGTGGCGGTGATGCGGGCCAGTCAGGAGGGCGCGGCGGTGGTGCTGGGTTCCGCCACGCCTTCCATGGAGAGCTACTTCAATGCCCGGCGGGGACGTTATCGGCTGCTGGAGCTGACCCGACGGGTCACCGATCTCCGGATGCCGGTGGTGCGGGTGGTCGACCTGCGCCATGAAGGGAAGGGGGGCACGGCCGCGCCCGGGGTGCTGTCGCGTCCCCTCCGCGAGGCGATCACCCAGAGGCTGGAACGGAAGGAACAGACCATCCTCTTCCTGAACCGGCGCGGCTACTCGACGTCCCTCCAGTGCCCGAAGTGCGGGTACGTGGCCGGATGCCCCCACTGCAGCGTGGCGTTGACGTACCATCGGGCCGCGGGCCGCCTCCTCTGCCATATCTGCGGCCATGCCGAGACCGCGCCCACCCGATGTCCGGTGGCGGGATGCGGCAACCCGGCGATCCGCTACGCCGGGCTGGGCACCGAGAGGGTGGCGGAGACCCTGGGCAAGGTGTTTCCGCAGGCCCGGGTGGCCCGGATGGATCGGGATACCCTCCAGCGCAAGGAGGACTATCGGAAGATCCTAACCGACTTCCGCCTCGGCCACGTGGACATCCTCCTGGGCACCCAGATGATCGCCAAGGGACTGCATTTCCCGAATGTCACCCTGGTCGGGGTGCTCTATGCCGACCTGAGCCTGCACATCCCCGACTTCCGGGCCGGGGAACGGACCTTCCAACTGCTCACCCAGGTGAGCGGCCGGGCGGGCCGGGGGGATGTCGAGGGCGAAGTGTTCGTGCAGAGCTTCACCCCGTTCCATCCGGCGATCCAATACGCGCGTCGGCACGACTACCTGGGGTTTTATGAGCAGGAGATCGAGTTCCGTGAGCAACTCCGCTATCCGCCCTGCTCCCGGATCGCCCTGCTCACCCTGCGCGGGCGGAACGAGGAGAAGGTCCGCTTCGTCGCCGACCACCTGCGGACCCGTCTGGAAGCCCGCCTGCAAGGGTGGAAGGACCTGATCCTGGCCGGCCCGGCCCCGGCTCCGCTCGTCCGTGCCGAGGGCTACTTCCGGTACCAGATCATGCTGCGGACGGCGGCCATGTCGCGGCTGGCCAAGGCGTTGACCGCCGAGCAGTCCGAGCTCGAGCTTCCGGACGACCTGCGCCTGGTTGTCGATGTCGATCCGGTGAATCTCGGGTGATTCCTCCCGCAGGCTAGGCGGGTGCGTTGACCATTCGGGATGGCCCGATATGGTCCGGCCATGGCGAAATTCGGCTTCGGAGTCCTGACGGCGGCGATCGTGGTGGCGGGAATGGGCAGCCGGGGGGTGGCGGACGACTGGCCCCGGTATCGGGGGGCATCGACCGATGGCATCTCCCGCGAGACCGGTTGGCTGGGAAGCTGGCCCGGGGGATCGCCGCGCACGGTCTGGAAGGCGAAGGTCGGGACGGGATTCTCCTCGGTCACGGTCGCCGACGGCCGCCTGTTCACCGCGGGCAATGATGGCAAGCAGGACAGCGTGTTCTGCCTCGATGCGGCCGGCGGCCGGGAGATCTGGCGTCATGTGTTCGCCGAACCCCTCCACGATCATTACTACGAGGGCGGGCCCGGGGCCACGCCGACCGTGGCGGACGGCCGGGTGTACACGGTGAGCAAGAGCGGCCTGGTCCAGTGTCTGGAGGTGACGGACGGACGGGTGGTCTGGTCGGTGCATCTCCAGAAGGACCTCGGATGTGCCAAGCCGGAGTGGGGATTCAACGGTTCCGTCCACCTGGTCGGCGACCTGGCGATCCTGAATGCCGGCGGGCACGGCGTGGCGTTGCGTCGGGCGGACGGTTCGGTGGCCTGGCAGAACGGGAAGGGGGCGGCCGGCTACGGGACCCCGGTGCCGTTCCGCTCCGGGGAGCGCGACGCGCTGGCCCTGTTCGCCGCCGAGCACGTGGTGGCCATCGAGCCGCTCACCGGCCGCGAGCTGTGGCGCTTCCCGTGGAAGACCAGCTACGACGTGAACGCCGCCGATCCGGTGATCGCGGGCAACCTCATGTTCCTCTCGTCCGGCTATGGCAAGGGCTGCGCCGCGATCGACTTCGGCGGGGCGTCACCCCGTCAGCTCTGGTTCAACAAGGAACTCCGCAACCACATGGCGTCGCCCATCCTGATCGACGGCCATGTCTACGGGGTCGACGGGCAGGGCGGCGACAAGGATTCCCACCTCAAGTGCCTCGACCTGCGGACCGGCGCGTTGAAGTGGGCGTCCCCCAAGGCCGACACCGGGGCGTTGGCGGCCGTGGGAGGACGTCTCCTCTGGCTCACCGGCCGGGGCGAACTGGTGGTGGTCGAGGCCGACCCCGCCGGCTATCGCGAAGTGGTCCGGGCCCAGGTGGGCGGTGGCAAGTACTGGACCGCCCCGGTGCTGGCCGGAGGCCGTGTGTATGTCCGCAACGCCCGGGGCGACCTCACCTGTGTCGACGTTCGCGGAGACGGTCCGGTGGACTGATGCGGCTCAGAGCGGCTTGTGGTGCAGGCGCTCGTGGGCGGCGGAGACAAAGCCCTTGAACAGCGGGTGTGGCTGGTTGGGCTTGCTCTTGAACTCCGGGTGGAACTGGGAGGCGATGAAGAAGGGGTGGTCGCGGACCTCGATCACCTCGACCAGCTGGTTGTCGGGCGTGGTCCCGCTGATGAGGAATCCGGCCTCCTCGAACCGGCTGCGGTACGCGTTGTTGAACTCGTACCGATGGCGGTGGCGTTCCCAGATGGAGGTGGACTGGTAGAGCCGTGAGGCGAGGGTGCCGGGCTGCAGCAGGCACTCCTGGGAGCCGAGTCGCATGGATCCCCCCTTCCGCTTCACGTGCCGCTGGGTTTCCTGGAGATGGATGACCGGGTGGGCCGTGCCGGGATCGAACTCGGTCGAATTCGCCCCCGCCAGCCCGAGGACGTGCCGCGCGAACTCGACCGTGGCGATCTGCATGCCCAGGCAAAGCCCGAGGTAGGGGACCTGGTTCTCGCGGGCATACTGGGCGGCGCGGATCTTCCCCTCGATCCCGCGGTCCCCGAACCCGCCCGGCACCAGGATCCCGCCCAGCCCCTTGAACAGGACCGCCGGGTCGCCCTTCTCGACCTCCTCCGCCTCGATGTGGTCGATCTGGACCCCGCAATCATTGGCGATGCCGCCGTGGATGAGGGCCTCGTAGACCGACTTGTAGGCGTCCTGCAGCTCGATGTACTTGCCCACCACCCCCACCCGGACACGGTGCTGCGGGGCGATGAGCCGGCGGATGATGTCCTGCCAGTGGGACATGTTCGCCGACGGGACATCCAGCTGGAGCACCTGGCAGACGAGGTCGTCCATCCGCTCCCGTTGCAGCATGAGGGGAACCTCATAGATCGAGTGGTCCACGTCCTTCTCCTCGATCACCGCCTCGTAGGGCACGTTGCAGAAGAGGGAGAGCTTCGACCGGACCTCCTTGCCGATGGGATGCTCGCAGCGGCAGACCAGCAGGTGCGGGGCGATGCCGATCTCCCGGAGCTTGGCGACGCTCTGCTGGGTCGGCTTGGTCTTGAGTTCCTTGGCGGCCTTGATGAACGGCACGTAGGTCACGTGGAGGAAACAGACGTTCCCGGGCCCGGCGTCCTGGGCGAACTCCCGGATCGCCTCGAGGAACGGCAGTCCCTCGATGTCCCCCACCGTGCCGCCGATCTCCGTGATCAGCACGTCGGCACCCGACTGCCGGGCCAGCTCGGTGATCCGCCGCTGGATCTCGTCGGTCACGTGCGGGATGACCTGGACGGTCTTCCCGAGGTACTTGCCGTCGCGTTCGTTCTTCAGGACCTGCTCGTACACCTGGCCGCTCGTGGTGGCGTTGGCCCGGGTCAGGGTGGTGCTGGTGAACCGCTCGTAGTGGCCCAGGTCGAGGTCGGTCTCCGCACCGTCATCCAGGACGTACACCTCCCCGTGCTGGTACGGGCTCATCGTCCCGGGGTCGACGTTCAGGTAGGGGTCGAACTTCTGGAGCGTCACCTTGAGCCCGCGGTTCTCGAGGAGCGTGCCCAACGCGGCGGCCGTGAGCCCCTTGCCGAGGGAACTCACCACGCCGCCCGTAACGAAGATGTACTTCATGGGCTTGCAGGCTCCCCGGCGGACTCGTGGGATGCCAACGAAAAAAAGAGGCCCCGAACGAGCTCAGGCCAGTCCGGCCGCCCGAAGCAGGGCCTCGGCCCGGGGGATGTCCTCGGGCGTGTCGACCCCCACCCCCTCGTGGTCGACCTCGGCCACGCCGATCCGGATGCCGTGCTCCAGGGCACGGAGCTGCTCCAGCTTCTCCGCCGCCTCCAGCGCCGACACGGGCCAGGCCACGATCCGGCGGAGAACGTCGGCACGGTACCCGTAGATCCCGAGGTGCCGGAGGTAGGGAAACGCCGCCAGCCGGGCGGCCGGACCGGTCGGGGACACGTCGCGCAGGCAGGGGATGGGGAGGCGCGAGAAGTAGAGCGCGGCCCGGTCGGCGGCCCGGACCACCTTGACCACGTTGGGGCTGTCGAGGTCCTCCGGCCGACGAACCGGGGTGGCGGCCGTGGTCATCCCGAACGCCCCCAGCAGCGCGGCCACCGCATCGATCACCGCCGGCTCGATCAGCGGTTCATCCCCCTGGATGTTCACGTAGCCGTCGGCCGGCACCCGGTCGGCGACCTCGGCGATGCGGTCGGTGCCGCTCGGATGATCCTCCCGGGTCATCTCGACCCGGCACAACCCCGCCACCGCATCGCGGATCCGTCCGTCGTCGGTGGCCACGACCACCTCCGCGAGCCGGGTCGACTGCCGGCATCTCTCGATCACCCACTGCAGGAGGGGACGGCCGGCGACCGGCACGAGGGGCTTGCCCGGGAACCGGGTCGACCCGAACCGGGCGGGGATGACTCCGACGAGGCGCATGGGGGAGCCGGGTTCAGCGGGACTCCCGGACCCGCACGGTATAGGTCCGGGCGAGGGGATTCAGCGAGGTGAACCGGAGGGTCTCCTGGCCGTTCTCGGTCAGGATCACATCCTCCCACGAGGTCTCGTCGCCCGTGCCGAATCCCTTCTCGTCCTTGAACACGCACTGGACCTGCACCTGGATGCGACGGTTCTCGCGGTTCCGCAGGATGGCGCGGACCTCGAGGCGTCCGTCCTCCAGCAGCCGTTCCTGCACCCCGGCCGTGGTCACCGAGCGCTGGGCGCCGCGGTCCATGAGGACCACCTTGCTGGACGTCTCCTGCTGGTAGAGGTGGGAGTTGACCGGCAGGTGGGCGCCGGTCTCGCGGGCGCAGCCGGCGACCAGGAGGAGGAGCAACGGGGACAGATGGACGAGTTTCATGGCGGGTTTCAGGGGTTGCGGTCGGAGAGGAAAAGCACGGTGTCCCGGGCGGGATCCACCACGGTGAACCGCACCTCGCGGGTGACGGCGACCGTGCCGTCGGGACGGACGAACTCGGCGACGAGCTGATGTTCCCCCGGGGCGGCGTGCAGGGTGGCGAAGCCGAGCAGGTTCGGGAGGTTGTCCCAGGTCCGGGTGTCCGCGGCGGGCGTCGTCACGGCGCTGACGATCTTGCTCAGGACGCCCGCGGCGAGCAGGCCCACGCCGACCTCGTCCACCGCGCTTCGACGCCCCTGCTGGCTCGCGAGCACGGCGCCGGAGATGATCGCGGCCGTCCCGAAGGTGTCGGTCGCGCCCTTGAACACCGCCTTGTTGGCCAGCACATGGTCCATCACCCGGCCGCCACGGGTCGTCGCCTGGAAGGTCAGGTCGTCATACGGCGCGGTCTCATGGACGGTCCCGTCGAGCCGCAGCCGGACCCGGACCGCCTCGGAGGAGCCCGGACGGAAACGCAGCTGTTCCCCGTACTCGCCGGTGGCGTACTTGGTCGGCCCCCGGCCCATCTCGAGGAAGACCAGCACGTTTGCCCCGGCATCGTAGTCGGGCGGCGTGGCCAGTCGCGCCGCGGACCGGGCCCGCGCGAGGGCATCGGACGCGCCCCCCCCGAGGCGGGTGGTCACCAGGCCGTCCAGGTAGTCGAGGAGGACATAGTCGCTGCGATAGGCCCCCTCGGCGTCGGCGTCCTGCAGCTGGGCGCTGCGGAAGCACGCCCGGGCGTTGTCGGGTTCGCCCTCCATCCAATAGAGGATCCCCCGATAATAGTACGCCATGACCCGCTCATGGGGCTCGCCCCGGAAGTCCTTCACGGATTCCGGGCGGAAATAGGAACGGGAACGCCGGGCGCTCGGGTCGTTGGCGGTGATGCCGCCGAGGGTGAGGAGCGCTTCGTCGAGGGGCGGACGGGCCGCGGCGAAATCGGCCCGCTGGAAGCTGCGGGCGGCATCGCGGTATTGGCGCAGCACCCGGTCCCCGCCCTGGCCGGCGGCCGATGCGCCGCCCGATGTCGAGGCGCACCCCGTCAGCAGCAGGACCGCCAGCAGGGTGGCGGTCCCGCGGGCCATGAGGCCCGGGATCCGGCGCGGGAACGGTCGCATGGCTCAGCGGTAGGCGGCGTCCTCGAGCCCCTGCTTCTTCATCTCCGCCAGGTCCTCCCACACGATCTCGCTCGTTCGGGCGTCGATGAGCTGGAAGCTGTACAGGACATAGTCGCTGATGCCCCGGCTCGTCCGCGTGCTGGAGCCGTCGATCCGGCCGGTGAGGAAATACTCCGCGCCGCGGAACTCGACGACATTGGGATCGGTGGCGCTGGTGACCTGTCCGGACTGCTTGAGCTGGCGCTCGGCCTCCAGGGCCGCCATGCGGTCCCGGGCGAGGAACACCGCCCGGCCCTGCGCCTGGGAATTCAGGCGGGCGCGGATCCGGGTGAGCATCAGGTCCTTGTTGATGGTGAAGCGGGTGTTGTTCTCGATCGGCAGGAGGACGACACGGGGGGCGGTGGCGGCCTGCTGGATGGCGGGCACGGCCAGGATGCCGCGGGCCATCTTCTCCGTCACGGCCACCATGTCCTGGCTCTCCACGCCGGTGCCCCCGACGAATCCCGCCTCGTCGGGTTTCAACACGGTCACGCCGGTGCCGGAAGGATTGCGGACGCCGCTCGAGGCGCACCCGGCGACCAGCAGGCCGGTGGCGATCAGCAGGACGGCGGGACGGAGGAGGGATGCGGGGCGGGACATAAACCTTGGCGAGCTTCGTCGGCGATCCCGGTGCGGTCAATGGCGGCCCGGGCACCGTGACTGGACGACCCGGACAGGCTCTTATTCAGTCGGCGACAGGGTGTGGAATGCCGCGGGTCCCCGGCAGGATCACAATTAGAAATCTAAATCGCACTTGTACACATTCCGGACCGGGTCTATAGCTCGGCCGAGATGAAGAGAGAGAAAGACAGCATCCAAGAGTTCGTTTCCCTGCGTGCCGAGCTCTTGAAGGAGAAGAGCCAGTTGGCCGCGCGCCTCGCCGAGATCGACAAGGTGTTGGGCGAGCCGGCCGTCGCGGTCGCGCCGGCCGCGCCGCGTGGACGTCGGCCCGGCCGTCCGGCCAAGGTGAAGGCCGAGGCGCCCGCCGCGCCCGCCGCCGGGAAGGCGGCCGCCAAGGCCCCGAAGGCTCCGAAGGCGGCCAAGGGCCGTGTGGGCCGTCCCAAGGGGGGGCGCCGTGTGAAGAACACCATGTCGCTCAAGCAGGCGGTGACCCAGGTGACGAAGGACAAGGCGCTGTCCGCCCAGGAGATCATCGCGGCGGTCGAGGGCATCGGCTACCAGTTCGCCACCGACAACAAGCTGAACTCGCTCCGCACGCTCCTGTACTCCGACAAGAGCTTCAAGAACGACGACGGCAAGTTCACCTGCGGCTGATCCGCACCACCCATGTCCTTCCGGGAGCCCGCCCCCAAGGGCGGGCTCCTTGCTTTCCCCCCGCCCGCCCATGCTCGCCCGACGCGTCATCCCCTGTCTCGACGTCCACGACGGATCGGTCACCCGTGGCGTCCAGTTCGGCCGTGCCGAGGAGGGCGGACTGAAGAACGTCGGCGACCCGGTCGAGCTGGCGGTCCGATATAATGAGCAGGGGGCGGACGAGATGGTGTTCTTCGACATCACGGCCAGCGCCCATGGGCGGGCGACGATGGTGGATGTGATCGAGCGGGCCGCGGACCAGTGCTTCATGCCCCTGACGGTGGGCGGCGGGATCCGGACCCCGGAGGACATGGGGGTCATGCTGCGGGCCGGCGCCGACAAGGTGAGCATCAACTCCAGCGCGGTGGCCAACCCCGACCTGATCCGCCAGGGCGCGTCGAAGTACGGCGCCCAGTGCATCGTGGTCTCGATCGACGCCCGCCGGGTCGCGCCGGGCCGATGGGAGGTCTTCGTGGCGGGGGGGCGGAAGGCCACGGGACTGGACGCCATTGAATGGGCCCGGCGTGCGGTGGATCTCGGGGCGGGGGAGATCGTCCTGAACTCGATCGACGCCGATGGCACCAAGGCGGGGTTCGACATCGAGGTGACGCGTCGCGTGAGCGACGCGGTGTCGGTCCCAGTGGTGGCCAGCGGCGGGGCGGGCACGCTGGAGCACATGGCGGAGGTCCTCCTCGATGGCCATGCCGACGCGGTCCTCGCCGCCAGCATCTTCCACTTCGGCACCCACACGGTGCGCGAGGCCAAGGAGTTCCTCGCGGTCCGCGGGTTGCCCGTCCGGCTGGATTGAGGGCAGGATCGCCCGCGGAACCATGAGCTTCCTCGACAACCTCAAGTGGAACGACGACGGCCTGATCCCGGCAATCATCCAGGATCACCGCACGGGCCGGGTGCTGATGATGGCCTGGATGAACCGGGCCTCGCTGGAGAAGACCCTCGAGACCGGGCGGACCTTCTTCTGGAGCCGGTCGCGTCGGAAGTTCTGGATGAAGGGCGAATCCAGCGGCCACGTGCAGGTGGTGCAGGAAGTCTCGTTCGACTGCGACGGCGACACCCTCCTGATCCAGGTGGAGCAGACCGGCGCGGCCTGCCATGAGGGATACCTGTCGTGCTTCTTCCGGTCGGTCGGCCCGGACGGTTCGGTGTCGGTGACCGAGGAGCGGCTCGGGGATCCGGACAAGATCTACGGCCGCTCCTGAGCCGCCGGGCGGACCACGACGACGAGCCGGCGGGCGAGCGGTGCCGGCGGATGGAGCAGTCCGGGCCAGAGGCGCCGCCAGCCGCCCACGGTGTCGGCCTCCGCCCCCAGGCGGCCCCCGTCGTCCGCCGCCACCCCGGAGAGCGTCGCCTGCCAGACCCCCGCATCGACCGCATCGGCCGGCAGCTCCAGCCGGGCGGTGTGCTCGCGTTTTCCCGCGGGGATCTCGGCATCCCGCAGCCGGGCGCCGGGCGGCAGCCCGGTCATCTCCAGATGGACCGGCAGGTCGTGGCGGCGCCGGTTGACCCGCAACTTGACCTCGGCGGTGCCGCCGGGGGTGAGCGGGATGACCGCGGGCTCGGCGGCCAGCTCGAGGAACCGGTCGCCGGCCACCGCCTGCATCCCGTACCCGAACCCGTTCCCGCCCAGACCCGAAGCCTCCCAGACGACCAGCCAGGCGGGACCGGTCCGTTCGAACCGATGGGTCAGCAGCCCCTCGCCGTGGTGCCCGGCCGCGTCCATGACGGCCAGGAGCCGGCCCTCGTCGGATTCGAGCCGGGCCACCGGGTCGGCAAAGAACCCCAGGCTCCGGCTGGCAAAGGCGATCGAGATCGCCTGCCCTTCCCGGCCGTCGACACGGATGCGGTTCGTCCGGCCGGGGGTGTCGAAATCGCCGCGGATCCGGTCCCCGGGGCGGATCGCCCCCGCCGGCGCCGCCCGGAGCGGATCCCCGTCTGGCCCCGCCCCCGGGCCGAGGCGCCAGGGATGGGGTGTGGGCGGGGTGGATTGGAGGTGGAGCCGGAACCGGTGTTCGGGCCCCCCCTCGTGCCGGGTGTCGCGGATCTCGATCCAGTACTCGCCGACGCGGTCGGCCCGGATGCCCAGGACGGGATCCGACAGCCATCCCGGCACGTCGTCGACCTCCGCCAGTTCCCGGCCGTCGGGGTCGAGGATCCGGACCACCGGGTCCAGTTTCGATCCGGCCCGGCTGGCGAGGGTCGCGATCCAGAGCGGATCCCCGGCCTGCAGACGCGTCCGGAACCAGCGCGATCCGGCCGGTGGAACGAAGCCGTCCCAGACGGTTCCCACCGCGGCCCCGATCGCGTCGTCGCGGGAGGATCCCCCGTCGCCCGCCGGTTCTCCGACGATCGGATCCGGGCCGAGGAGATGCAGCGCAGGGTCGCCTTCCCGGGGAAGATGGACCAGCAGGTGCCAGCCGCCCGGGATGGGGGTTGAGCGGGCGGCCCACTCGGCCGGGGGGAGGGGCGGGGCGAAGTCGAGCGACAGGAGCGTGTCCGCCCCGGGCCCGGGTCCGGTCCACGAGAGCGGCGTGGGAACACCCGGGGCGAGGAGGGCGGGATCGGGTCGGGTGCCGTCCGGTTCCCGGGCGGACAGGACCGCGGCGGCCGCCAGTCCGGCCGCGAGCAGGGCGGGGCGTGTCCGGTATCCGGTCACGCCAGGATGCCCTCGATGACCCGGCCGGCGGTGATGGCCACCGGACGGTCGCCCTGTCCGCGGACCTCGGTGGCGGGGTCGATGCCGAGGAGATGGAACACGGTGGCGGCGAGGTCGTCGGGACGGACCATGTTCTCGGCGGGGTAGGCCCCGTGGCGGTCGCTGGCGCCGTAGGCGAAGCCCCGCTTCACCCCGCCGCCGGCCAGCAGCACGGTGTAGCAGTCGGGCCAGTGGTCGCGGCTGATGTTGCCGTTGATCCTCGGGGTCCGTCCGAATTCCCCCATCCACAGCACGAGCGTCTCGTCGAGCAGACCGCGGTCGTCGAGGTCGGTGAGCAGGGTGGGGAGGGTCTGGTCGGTGATGGGCAGGTGGCGGCCCTCGATGATGGGGAACATCCGGGTGTTGTTGAACCCGTGGGTGTCCCAGCCGCCGCGCTCGGTGCTCTGCCCGCCGATGCTGGCGTCGAAATAGACGGTGGTGAACCGGACGCCGGCCTCGACCAGCCGCCGGGCGAGGAGGCAGCTCTGGCCGTAGGTGGTGCGGCCGTAGGATTCACGGACCGGCTCGGGCTCGGCGGCGAGGTCGAACGCCTTGCGGAGGCGTTCGGACTGCAGCATCGCAAGTGCCTTGTCGTAGTAGGCATCGAGTCCCCGGGCGGTGGCCGCGTGGTCGAGGAGACGGCTCTGCCGGTCGACCAGTTGCTGCAGCTCGCGCCGGGCGGTCATGCGCTCAAAGCCCAGCCCCGCGGGCAGGCTCAGCTCCGGCAGCCGGAACCCGGGATCGTTCGGATCCTGCCGGAAGAGGAACGGATCGTGCCGCTTCCCGAGGAAGCTGGCGTGCTGGCCCGGGGTCACCGAGCCGTCGCTGATCACATGGGGAAAGGCCACCGACGTCGGCAGGTCGGGCGTCTCCAGCGGCGCCAGCCGGTCCACCACCGAACCGTAGGCGGGGAACAGCTCGAGGGTGTCCTTGAGCCGGATGTCGTCCACCGGCGGCGCGTGCCCGGTGAGGGCGTAATACCCCGCCGAGTTGTGGTTCTTCATGGTGTGGTGGACCGACCGCACCAGGCAGACCTTGTCCATCACCCGGGCCATGCGCGGGAGGCGCTCGCTGACCGGCATGCCGTCGACGTTGCTCGCGATCGGCTGGTGCAGCCCGCGGATGCCCTCCGGGGCGTCGGGCTTCATGTCGAACGTCTCCAACTGACTTGGTCCGCCCCACTGGAACAGGAAGATCACCGAGCGGGCGCGCGGGGCGATCCGCCGCACCGCCTGGCGGGCCGCCTCCTCGCCGCGCATCAGCCGGGGCAGGGTGAGGCCGAGAAGCCCCAGGCCGCCCACCCGGAGGACGGTCCGGCGGTTCCAGCGCGGATGGGGACGGGGGGCGGGGTGCATGGTCAGTGGCGGAGGATGAATTCCTTGGCGTTCAGGACTCCCCAGGCGAGGTCCTCGAGGGCGGCCCGACGGTCGGACGCGCCCTCCAGGTGCGCCCGGCATCGGACCCGCTCGGCATCGGATGGCCCCCGGGTCAGGGCCGACCAGAACAGCTCGTCGATGACCTGGTCATCCGTCCGTCCGTCGCGGATCCAGCGGCCGAGCCGGTTGTCGGGCGCGCTGAGCAACGCATGGACCGACGGGCCGCTGATGAGCTGGAAGGCCTGGGCCATGGTGGTCTCGTCCGACCGCTCGCACTCGCAGGTGAGCAGGCGGGCCGGCTTCCCGAACACCTCGAGGAACCGGTCGAGGTCGCTCTTGCGGGAATCCCGCGTCGGAAGCGCCCCCGGGAGTTGGGCGGCCCGGATGCCCTCCGGATAGCCCCGGACCCGGAGGGGAACCCCGAGCACCTGGTGCTGGATGTCGACGAGCTGCTCCGCGGTCAGGCGACGCACGGCGGCGTGGGTGTGGTTCGACGCGTCGGCGGGGGCGTCGCCCGGATCGCTGGAGAGCCGGTAGGTCCGGGAGTCGAGGATGCGACGGAGGGTGTGGCGGAGGCGGAAGCCGTGCGCCGCGAAGTCCGCGGCCAGTTCCTCCAGCAGCTCCGGATGGGAGGCGGGGTTGGTGTCGCGGAAGTCGTCGATCGGATCCACCAGGCCGCGGCCGAGGAGATGGTACCAGATCCGGTTCGCCTGGACCCGGGCGAACTGCGGGTGCGCGGTGAGCCAGCCGGCCAGCTCCGCGAGTTCGTCCCCGGCCGCCCCCGTGTCCATCGGGGCCTCCCGGCCGAGCAGCCGGGGCCGGGCGGCGGTGCCGGTCCGCGGGTTCGGCACCTCGCCCTTCGGGGCAAGGTAGACCACCTGCTCCCCGATGAACTCGTGGGAGTCGTTGTCGTCCCGTCGGTCGTTGCGGAGGACCTTGTAGTCGACCCGGGCGAACACCGCGGCCCAGTCGTGGTAGTCGTCCTGCGACCACCGGTCGAACGGATGGTTGTGGCACTGGGCGCAGTTGAGCCGGGTGCCGAGGAACACCTGGGCCACCGCGAGGGCCCGGTCGACCGGCGTCCGGTTGGCGCGGTAGAAGTTGGCCGGCGGCCGGACATAGGTGCTGCCGCGGGCGGTGAGGATCTCGCGGGTGAATTCGTCCAGGGGACGGTCCTCGCGGATCGCCGCCCGCAGCCAGCGGTGGAAGATGTCCATCCCCTTCCGGTCCAGCCCGCGTTCCTCCACCCGGAGCAGATCCGCCCACTTGAGCGCCCAGAAATCGGCGAACGCCGGCGTCTCCAGCAGGCGGTCGACCAGCCGGGAGCGCTTGTCCGGCGCCGGATCCGACACGAACGCCCGCGCCTCGGCGGCCGTGGGAAGCAGGCCGGTCAGGTCGAGGGAGACCCGCCGGATGAACTCGCCGTCGGAACATTCCCCCGACGGGTTGAGTCGGAGTTCGCGCAGCTTGGCGAAGATGTGGCGGTCGATGAAGCCCGCGGGTTCCGGGCCGTCCCAGGCGTAGCCGCTCCGCTGCGGCACGAAGGCCAGCCGCACCGGGACCTGCCGGTCGAGATAGCGCACCAGCACCACGGTCTCCCCGGTGCCGGTGCCGGTCACCCGCCCGGCATCGTCGACGGTCGCCACCGGCTGGGTCAGCTCGAACACCGCCTCCCGGGTGACATCGCGCCGGGATCCGTCGGCGAACACCGCGGTCGCCCGGATTCCGACCCCGTTCCTCGGGGCGACCAGGACCTCATTGCGGGGAGTCACCTCCAGACCCGCGAGGACCGGGGCATGATCCCGGTCGTCGGGCGCGCCGGCGGCGATCCAGTCGTGCAGGGTCCGGTATTCCCAGGAGTTCGTCCCGAACCGCTGTCCCCCCTCGTGCGCCAGGGATGCGGTGGCCTTGAGGAGGAGCAGGCTGGACCCGGGTGCCAGGGGATCCACCCGGCGCCCGGCCTGCTCGCGGGTGATGGCCGTGTGGTCGGCCGCCGGATCCTCGCCGCGCAGGGAAAGCTTGAACCCGCCCTTGCCGTTGGCGTTGCCGTGGCAGGGACCGGCATTGCAGCCGGCCCGGGAGAGGATCTGGCGGATGTCCCGACGGTAGGAGAACGCGGGCTCGGCATCCGACGCCACCACGCCCAGCCCGAGCGCGAACGCACCCCACCGGGCCAGGTGCCGGAAAAGCGGGCGCACGTGCGGGATCACGACCGGGAGACTACACCCGCCCGCCCGCGGAGGCCCACGGCGAATTTCCCGCCCGCCACCACCGACCCGATCGGCCCGGGGCCGGATCAGTCCCACCGGATGACGCGGACCCGGGCGCCGGCGGGGAGCGAAACCCCGGGGGGAACGTCGACGAGCCCGTCGGCGTCGGCCAGCGAGGCCAGGTGATGTGACGCCTGGCGACCGGAGGGGCGGACCGATCCGTCGGGTCCGGTGCGCACCCGGACGAAATGGCGTCGGTCGCCGGGGTTGTCGACGGGCTCGGCGAGGACGCCGGGCACGGTCGGGGGCAGGGGATCGGCGGCACCCTGCAGCCGGCGGAGGGCGGGGAGGACCAGCAGGACCGCGGTGACGAAGGCGGACACCGGATTCCCCGGCAGGCCGCACACCGGGGTGCGGTCGCGACGGCCGAAGAAGAACGGCTTGCCCGGCTTGAGGGCGAGCCGCCAGAGGTCGACCTGTCCGCCGAGGTCCCGGAGCGTGGACTGGACCAGGTCCAGTTCCCCCACCGACGCCCCGCCCACCGTGACCACCAGGTCGGCCCCGTCGAGGGCCGACCCGAGGGCCTGTCGCAGGGCCCCGGGCTGGTCCGGCACGGGGGGCAGCACGCGGACGATGCCGCCGACGGATTCCACCAGGCCGGCCAGCATGACGCCGTTGCTTTCGAAGATGGAGCCTGCCGGCGGCGGCGCGGGGGAGCCGGTGGGGACCAGTTCCGAGCCGGTGGGGACGACGACCACCCGGGGGGCGGGACGGACCGGCACGGGATCGATCCCCTGCGCCGCGAGCAGGGCGACCTGCCCGCTCCCCAGCCGCACGCCGGCGTCGAGCAGCGCCCGCCCGGCCCGGATGTCCTCGCCGCGGAACCGGACGTTCTCCCAGGGACGCACCCGGTCCCGTACCCGCAACAGGCCCGGTTCGGACGGGTCGACGTCGGCATCCTCCTGCATCACCACGGCGTCCGCCCCGGCCGGCAACGGGGCGCCGGTGAAGATGCGGACCGCCTCGCCCGGCCCGACCGTGCCCGGGGAATGGCTGCCGGCGGGCAGCCGCCCGGCGATCCGCAGGCGGGCGGGGATGGCGGGAAGGTCGGCCGTCCGGACCGCCCAGCCGTCCATCCCGGAGTTGTCGAACGGCGGCAGGTCGAGCAGGGCGGTCAGGTCGGCCGCCAGCCAGCGCCGATGCGCCTCCGCGAGGGCGACCCGGGTCGCGGGAAGGGGAACCAGGGCGGCGAGCAGCGCGTCGCGCGCCTCCTCGTAGGGCCGCAGCAGGTTTCCGGTCACCGGCGGGCGGGGGTCAGGGCTTCGGGTTGCCGGTCCAGCGGTCCCGGAGGCGGAGCTTCCAGAGCATGTACACCCCGGCCGACAGCGAGGCCAGCAGGACGCTGCCGATCACCTGGTCGTCGGTCTCCAGCCGCGTCAGGACGACCCCCAGTCCGGCGGTGCCCGCCGCCACCAGGTAGAGGGTCCACGCCGCCTGGCGTTGCGACATGCCCATGGAGAGGAGCCGATGGTGGACGTGGTTCCGGTCGGCCTCAAACATCGAGACACCCCGGAGCGCGCGCTTGACCATGACGCGCAGGGTGTCGAACACCGGGAGGGCGAAGAGGATCAGGGGGATGGTGATGACCGAGCTGGCGGTCTGGCGGCCGGCGCTGAAGAAGGAGAGGATGCTGGTGCAGGCCAGCAGCATGCCGAGGGTGAGGCTGCCGGAGTCGCCGAGGAAGGTGCGGGCCGGGTGGCGGTTGTAGGGGAGGAACCCGACGCAGGTGCCCGCCAGGCAGAAGGTGAGCGAGGCGATCAGCGGGTTGTGGTTGAGGGCGTTGATCACCGCCAGGGCCACCGCGATGACCGCCGTCACGCCGGCCAACAGGCCGTCGATGCCGTCCAGCAGGTTCAGCGCGTTCGTGATGCCCACGATCCACAGCACGGAGACCGGCAGGCTGAGCCATCCCAGATCGAGCGGGGCCCCCCAGGGGTTGGTGAGATCGTCGATCTTGAACCCGGCGAACCACAACCCGATGGCCGTCAGGAACTGGGCGAGGAACTTCTTACCCGCGTTGGCGCCCCGGATGTCGTCGTAGATCCCCAGGGCCAGCATCCCGGTGGCGGCGAGGATCATGGCGAGGAACCGGCGCTCGAAGTCCATGAACGTGGCCGAAACCGGGTTGTCGAGCAGGTACAGGCCGGCCCATGGGAGGCAGAACCCCGCCAGGATCGCCGGTCCGGCCATCCGCGGGATGGGACGGGCATGGATCTTCCGGGCGTTCGGGATGTCCACCGCGCCCAGCTTCAGAGCCAGCCGGATGGTGCTCGGTGTCAGTGCCAGGGAGCCCAGCACGGACACGAAGAACATCACCAGGTAGGTCTTGTACTGCGCCATCAGATCGTCTCCTTGCGCGGCAACCCGGCGAAAAGGTCCAGCGTGGCGTCCAGCATTCGGTCGACACTGAACTCACCCGCCGCCCGTTCCCGTCCGCGTTGCCCGAGCCGGCTCCTCAGGCCGGGATCACCGGCGAGCCGGCCGAGGGCTGTGGCGAGGGCGCCGACATCCCCCGGGGGGACCAGCAGGCCGTTGTCGCCATCGCGGCAGACGTATGGCACCCCCGACTCCAGATGACAAGCCACCAGTGGCTTGCCGCAGGCCATGGCCTCGACGAGCACCAGGCCGAAGGCTTCGTTGGGGGTGACCGACGGGAAGACGAACACGTCGCACGCATGCAGGACGGCCGGGAGTTCTTCGTCGGAGAGGTTTCCGAGGAACCGCACCCGGTCGGCCACCCCGGCCGCCGCCGCCGCCGTGCGCAGTTCGCCTTCCAGCGGCCCGGTGCCGGCCAGCCAGAGCTCGCCTTCCACCTCCCGCAACGCCTCGATCGCATGGCGCTGTCCCTTGTAGCCCACGAGGCGGCCGACGTTCAGGAACACGGTCCGTCCGCCGGCCCGGGCCCGCCACGCCGCCGCCCGTTCCAGCAGTCCGGGCGTCGGGGCAAACCGCGCCAGGTCGAGGCCGAAGGGGATCACCCGGACCTTGTCCCGGTACGGCCCGAGCCACTTGGAGTGTTGGAGGTGCAGCGGCGTGGCGACCACGATGGTGTCGGCCCGCCGCAGCAGCGCCCGCTGCAGCGGCGCATAGAGGCCCATCACCGCCCGCTGCCGCACCACGTCGCTGTGCCAGTGCAGCACGAACGGCCGTCCGCGCGGCGCCCGAAGGGCGGCAAGGTCGACCAGCGGATTGGGAAAGTGGGCGTGGATGATGTCGGCCGGGAACCGGCGCACGGCCCCCGGGTAGCCGGGACAGACGGAGGTGGAAAGCAGGGTGCCCCAGCTGGCGAGCCGATGCACCCGCACCCCGGCCCGGGTGTCGACCTCGTTGACCGGACGCCGGTTCGCGACGATGCACCGGACTTCATGGCCCCGCGCGGCGAATCCCTCCGCCCACAGCTGGAGCAGGGTCTCGATGCCGCCCCGCTCGGGCGGGTAGAACTTGCCCAGCTCGAGGATCCTCACGTGCGCCCCCTTCCGTCGGCCGTCCCGTCCGCCGCCCGCTCGAACGCCGCCACCGGGGTGTCCCACCGGAAGTGCCCCCCGGCATGGGCCCGGCACCGGTTCCGGTCCGGGAGGGCGCGGGTGCCGTTGGCAAGGGATTCCAGCACCGCCGGCCCCGCGTCGGCATCGGTCAGGGGCTGGACCAGTCCCGGATCGAGGGGACGGAGCACCTCGGGGTTGGCGCCGGTGGGCGCCGCGACCACCGGCGTGCCGCAGGCCAGGGACTCGGCGGTCACCAGCCCGAATCCCTCGAGGTCCAGCGACGGCATCAGCGTGCAGTCGGCCGCGCCGTACAGCCCCGGCAGATCCTCCTCCGGCACGAACCCGGTCAGCCGCACCCGGTCGGCCAGCCCGAGTTCCCGGGCCTGGGCCTCCAGTTCCGCCGATTGCGGCCCCCGTCCGGCCATCCAGAGCCGCGCCCGCGGCACCCGCGCCGCCATCCGGCCGAAGGCCTCGAGCAGGGGACGCAGCCCCATGCGCGGATCGAGCCGACGGACGGTGAGGAAGAGGAAGTCGTCGTCGCCGAGGCCCCATCGACGCCGCAGGGCGGGACGGTCCACCGGCGGACGGAATGCCTCCAGGTCGACCCCGCCCCCGACCACCTCGACCGGCGCCGCCAGCCCGGGATGCCACTCCCGCAGCCGACCCTCGATGTACCGGCTGGCCACCAGGATCCGCCCCGCCCGCGCCAGGGCCCGCCGTTCCGTGGCGTGCAGGCGACGGGCGATGAGGCCGTCGAGCAGCCGACGCGTCCACGGCCGGCCGGGGGTGCGTCGGCCGAACGCGTACTCGTGTCCCCACGGGCCGTGGAAGAAGGCCGTCGGACGGAACCCGCGCAGTGCCGGCTCGAAGTAGCCGTGATGCGAGCCCACGAGGGTTCCCGGACGGTCCGCCCCCAGGGTGGCGAGGACCTCCCGGACCGCGCGGTTCTCCTGGCGCCAGTTCGCGAGGAACGAGCCCGTGCCGTCCGGCACCCGGTGCAGGTGGACGCCGTGTCGTTCGCCGGTGGCGGGCAGGGCGTTCCGCGGGTTGGGGAAGACGGCATGGACCTCGTGTCCCCGGGCCGCCAGCCCCTCGGCCACCGCCGCGGCATACCGGAACGCCCCGCCCTCGAGGTCGGGGTGGTAGCCGAGGGTGATGAACACGAAGCGCATGCGTCGACGCCGGGCGGTGCTAACAAACGGCGGGGGAAGGCCGCAAACGCATACTGGATCCCGCGGACCGTCATCCGCCCCGGACGAGGCGGTCGAAATCGGCGAACACGCGGTCGATCGAGAACCGTTCCCGCACGATCCGCAGCCCTTCGGCGATCCACCGATCCCGACGGGCCGGGTCGTCCGTCACCGCGCCCAGCGCCCGGACATAGCCGTCGACATCCCCCGGGTCGACCAGCGCCCCGTTCGCGTCGTCCCGGACGATCTCCGGCACGCCGCCCCCCCGGGCGGCCACCACCGGCACGCCGACCGCCATGGCCTCGATGAGGACCCGTCCGAAGGGTTCGGGCCGGGTCGAGGTGTGGACCAGCACGTCGAGGCTGGAGAGGGCGGCGGCGATGTCCGGCTGGAACGGGACGAAGTGCACCCGGCCGCCGAGGCCCTCGCGTTCAACGGTCCGGTGAAGTCCCTCGGCGAAGCCGGCGTCCTCGTTGAAGGCGGCGCCGATGATGACGAACCGTCCCGGGCGCGCGGTCCGATGCCAGGCCGACGCGGTCCGCAGGAACACCTCATGGCCCTTCCACGGCGTGATCCGTCCCACCAGGCCGAACACCGGCTCGTCATCCGCCACCCCCAGCGTGGCCCGCAGAGGGCGGGCGGGATCGCGGCGGTAGCGGCCGATGGGGATGCCGTTCGGGATGGCCACCACCTGGTCCCGGGGAACCCCCTGGGCCACGAGCGCATCGCGACCGAACCCGGACACCGCCGCCAGGCGGGCCCGGAGCCGGCGGGCGCGCTGGACGAACACCCGTCGGACGGGCCATCCGAAGAACTCCGGCACGAGCAGGTCGTTCACCCACCAGATCGACGGCAGGCCCCGCGGCAGGGCGGCGGCGCCGGCGGCGAAGTGGTCCTTGTTGGTGCAGGACAGGATGACGTCCGGCCGGACCCGGTCGACGAGGGTCCCCAGTCGGCGGGTGGCCCGACGCAGCTCGCGCCAGCCGCGGAGGTGGGCGAGCGGGCGGAACCGGCGGCCGACCACGCGGAGTTCGTTGAGATCGGACCCCAGATGGTACGGCTCGATGGGTGGACCGTCGGTTCCGGTCAGGGCGCGGGCGAGGGGGGCATCGGGTGGGGCGGCGACGGTCACGTCCCAGGAGGTCCGGGTGGCCGGATGCGACAACAGTTCGACCACGTTCACCTCGGCCCCGCCGAGCACCTTGCTCACGTGGTCGACCAGCAGGACTTTGGGACGATGGACCCCCATTCGGTGGCCGGAGCATGGGATGCTCCGCCGGCCGGCAAAAGCGGCAAGTGGCGGCGGGTGGTGAACCCGCCGGGACCGGGGCATCCCCTCCGGCCCCTCGGGCCTTCGGGTAAGGGGGAATGTGGCGGCGGATGATGAATCCGCCGGGGCTTCGGAGCC
>CAZGIK010000005.1:0-157849 GCA_964525755.1 uncultured Verrucomicrobiota bacterium | reverse complement strand
TGTCACGCCGCTGACGCAGCATTTTCCATGCTACTCATAACCGCGAGGCTCAGTAGTCCGGATGCTTCAGCGCCAACGCCACCACCACTCCAGCGCGAGTTCCCGCAGCTCGGTCCACCAGGAAAAGACGTAGCGGGGTGCTGTCCGTGGCCCCTGTCCCCGCAGGCAATCCCAGTAGTGGTTGAGTTGTCCCAGTGTCCAGGACGTGAATTGGGGACGGCGGTCCATGTCACGGCTGCGGACGGCGCTCATGGGACATGCGGACGCCAGGGAGTCCGCCGTGGACTTGGGCATGCCGAGCAGCATCCCCAGCTCCGCCAGCGAAAGCTCCAGCACCTGGCGGTAGAAGGCGGCATCGCAGTCCCGGATGCAGATGCCGAAGTTCCGCATGGTGCTCCGCGGGATGGGGCGTGACAGGGTGCAGGCACCGGGAAGATGGGCAGGAAGCTTCCGCCCCTTGCTGGCGCGGACCTTGACCTGCCGCAGGATCCAGGTTCGGGGCGAATGCAGGCGCCAGATCACACGGACGGCCTGTTGCTTGAGCCGGCCGCTGGTGACGGCGACCGCTACCCGCTCGGCGAAGGCGACCATGGCCTCATCTCGCACATCTTTGACCGGATTGCCGAGTTCGTGGATGACCGCGCATTCGGTGGTCCAGGCCAGACGTTCCACCGTATCCACCACCCTGGACTGGATGGCTGGGTGCACCCGGTTGAAGGGTGTTCTGCCGTGGCGAATCGCGGTTGATTCGAGCCAACGGAGCTCGCTGACGTTGATGGGAATGAAGGCTTCGGGTCGCATTCCGGCACGGTGGTCGAACCGGTTGGAATGGTACTGGAAGACCCTGTTCGACACGAGTCGGAACCCTGGCACCCCGAGTACCCATCCACTTTGTCCCCAGTTGGCAGCCACCTCAGATTTTCTCAATCAGCCGTGGGGCACATTTTCACGGCATGCGTTCAACACGGCTTCTCTTTCCGGACGACGACGAGCCGGATGACTCCCTTCCCACCTATCCTTCGCAGGATCCCGTGGCCTTTCCCGCCTATGATCAGGCGCCGCCGCCGGTCGGCTTCGATGAGTCGTACATCCTGGAGACGGTGACCGCCAGGGCCCGCAAAGGGCGGGACATGGTGCGGAGGTACTACTTCGCGGTCTGGAATGCGGCGCGCGGTTCGGTACTGGAGCAGCTGGACCAGGAGATCCGGGTCCTGAAGAACCGTCTGAACTTCCTGCTTCGCGAGGTGGATCGGACCAATCGGGACTACCAGAGGCATGAAGCCCTCGCGCCGTTTGCCAACTGGGATGCCTGGGGGCTCGGGCGGTTCATCGTCGCCATCGTCTTCTCGATTGTCCTCGCCGTGGCGTCGTTCGCAGGAACCTTCCAGTTGCTCGCGAACACGCCCGCATTTGGCGGCGATACGAAGATCTGCCTCGCGGTGGCCGCGCTCGTCCTGGCGATTCCATTCGCCATCGAGCTCTTCTCGGAAACGCTCCGCACCGAGGAGGCGAAGATCCGGATCAACCGAATCTATGCCGCCGCAACGGGGGTGCTCTTCGTGCCCTTCGTCATCCTGATGGCGCTCACGACTGGAGGGAATGGTGCGGGCCTTCCGGATCCGCTTTCCGTCTCGGATCGCGGCATGAGCCTGTGGGGACAGCCGCTGGCGGTCTATCTGCAGATGGTCCAGCTGGTCCTCGAGGGCGTGGCGTCGCTGGCGTGCTTTTCCTACGCCGCGATGCTCTACCCGAGGCACCGCACCCGCTGGCCGGGGGCTCATCCGGTCTGCGATCGCCTCATGAACCGGGCCGCCCGTGCCCAGGAGGTGTATGCCGCCGAGAACCGGCGCTTGGGGGGGCTCGAGGGACGTCGGCGCGCCCTGCTCGCCGATCGGAGCGCCTACGTGTTTCACGCGGTGGCGGTCTACCTGCGGAAGGCGGACACCGCCAAGCGGCAGGAGTCCGGAATCCTGCGCAAGCAGGGGGCGGACGGCCCCTCGTTTCTCAAGCGCTCTCTCATTCGCTTCGGCAAGTACTTCAAGAACTGACCCCATGAAAACCGGACTGTTCCTGCTTCTCGTTTTCACCGCCCTCCAGGCGGAGGCTGCGCGGCATTTGGTCGTGGTCGTGCCGCCGTATCTTCCACCGCCGGTTCGCGATGACGCGGCACGCCTGTCCGCCAAGCTCCTGTACGAGTCCGAACCCGGAACCCGGATCACCGTTTTCGATTCGGCCCGAATGGCCACACTGGTGGATCTGGTGGTTCCTGCCGGGACGCCCAAGTTCCGGATGGCCGTCGCGACCCCGCAGCTGACGTCGGTCACGGGCCTCGTCCGCGGTGCTTCGGACGGCACGCGCAGTTTCGATCCCCCGGCGATCTTCGACTACGTGGGCCGGCAGCTCCGGGGTGATGGCGAAGAGTTGTCGGTCTTGATGATGGGGCCGGCGATCTACCGGAATCCCAAGGAACCGCTCTACGACATGTCGTCGAAATGGCCCTCGGATGGGCACTTGGTGGCGCCCCGGTCGGCGTCGATCTTTTCGACGCTGGACCGGAGCAACGTGTTGGCCAGCGTGGCGGTCAGTTGGTTCGTCACCGACGCGGGGTCCGTCACCAACGACACCCACGCCGACAGGCTGAGCCGCTTCTGGAGCCTGTACGTCGCCACCCAGGGTGGTGTCTTGGCGGGCTATTCGCCGGATCTGCCCAACGCCTTTGCGATTGCCCGCGGGGGACGTCAGGTGGCGTTCCGGCAGGTCCAGTTGGACCGCACCGATACCGTCCCGCTGATGCACTCCGCCCTGCGTGTCGCTCCTTTCCCCCCGCGGGAGAGCGATCTCCCGTCGATCCAGATCGGCGCGAGGCCCCCGGCGATCATCGTCACCAACGTCGTGGTGCGGACGAACACGGTCACGGTGACCAACGAAGTGATCGCCCTGCGCGGGACGATCCTGCCCAAGGGCTCGCCCGGAAAGACGCTGATCGGCCTGGTCTGGGCGAGTCCCGAGGGGGCGTCCGAGCGGATTGATCTCGACCTGCACGTCGACGTGCCGGCCGACGTGGCGGAACTCTCGTTCCTGAACACCAAGACTCCGCACGGGCGCTATTTCCGGGACGTCCGGGAAGCGAACGGGGCCGGGTTCACCGGCGATTGGGCGACTTCATGGGAGGCCGTGGAACTGGACGATGACCAGTTGCCTGCGGAGGCCTGGGTCCACATCTACTCGGGCCGCGGCCCTTGCCAGGGCGAGTTGCGGGTCATCTACAAGGGAATCGAGCACCGCTCGGCCTTCACGTTCCCCGCGGTGAAGGGCGATGGGGGGGGATCGGTCAATCGTCGCACGCACAGCGACCGGTGGATCCGCGTGGGCTTGGGTTTCGTCACTTCGCCGTGATGAGCTTCCACCTTCAACCCCTCCGCGCGGCGGAGCGTGACAGGGTCATCGGGCGGTTCCTGGCCCCGGAATTCCTCTCGCACGAGCTGGGCAGGTCCGGGGTCTGGTTCCCGAGCCCCGGGGGCGAAGCGGGTGCCTCCAGCGCGATCACCGGAGAGGCGCTCCGGGAACTTTTCAAGGGCCTGCCGCAGGAAGCTGGTGGGAAGACGGCCGGGGACGCCCGTGATTCGCGTCAACCGCTGGGGTGGGCCCTCGAGTTCAGGGTCGATCCCATGCACAACACGGTTTGGGCGATTGGCGACGAGGAACGCCGGAATCAGGTCGAGCTCTGTCATGCCACCGCGGTCAGAAAGACCGTTGAGCGGCTGGATGCGTACATCCGGCGTGCGGGCGGATTTCCGCCCGAGGGCAAGAATGGTCCCGTCTTCGCCCTGTTCCAGTCCGGCACCGGCCCCGGGCAGGTGCCGCAGCTGACCACCACGGTTCTGGTGCCCAATGGGCACCAGGCTCGGGACGGGAGTCTGGTCACCTTTCCGTCGGCAGCGATCACCCGGGCTCGCACTCACCTCCACAAGTTGTACCTGTCCGAGTTCGTTCCCCGGGCGCTTTACAGCTTTGGGCGCCTCGGGACCCATCCGGCGATCATTCCCGGGAACCTGTTCCCCCCTCCGGCGGAAGATCCCCTCATTGGCGGGGTCAAGGGATCGGGCAAGACGATGATCTTCCGCGGTTCTGATTTGCACCCTCAGTGGCGCCGACAGGCGGAAGTGCGGCGGTTTGGGAACGATGCCCTGGAGCGGGTGCTCGGCGACGCCCGATCCCTGGCCCGCATCGATGGGCCGGGTTTCAACGGGCATTATCCGCCGTGGCGGATCGGGCAGATGGCCCAGCGCCTGTGGAATACCCTCATGGAGCCTCCGGTGAAGAATCTTGATCCGACCCAGGAAAAGGAGCCGCCCCGGCCCAGCTTGTGATCAGCGCGGTCAACCCATCGCCACGGGGCGATGTCCGGGTGGCTGGGGTGCCGTCCGTGGGCCTTCCTTGGCTACTTTACTCCGATTCGTCCCAGCGGCAGGGGGCGCTTGACGGGGGTGTGGTGCATAAGATGGATGTCGCAGTTCAAGCATGGCTTCAGCTGGTAGGCGTAGATCATCCCATCGGAGCCTCCGGACGCCCGGCGGGTGCGTTCCTCGAGGTCGTCGCTTGCGGCCGAGTACCGACGTATTTGAAAGGAATGCCCGAGTGAAGCAGAAGGGGCGGAACATGACCGCGTCGGTAGGGCCGGTGGGGCCGCCCTGTTCCCCTACCTCCGGTGGGTCTTGCGCAAACCGGCAGCGCGGCGGCAGGGTCATCCCGTGTCTGGGGATTCCATCAAGGGCATCAAGCAGCTCGAGGGCGAAGCCCGTCTGGCCGGATTGAAGCGTGCCCAACGGAGCGCTGCGGGCGCCCGTGCCCAGCAACGTCGCGCCTCGCGCGTCGGGGCAGGCCGCAAGTGGCGGATCACCAATCTCAGAAAAGCGGCGCTGGTCATGGCCACATGGCGCTAGACCGGAAGTACCGGCTTGAGGAGTTCTCAAGCGTGTTCGATCTCCGGGATTCGGAGGGAAAGCCCTAGCTGCTCATTGGGGGGCACTCCTGCTGGCGAGCACGGCGAGGCATCCGGCATGGCGAAAGCCGAGGATTTGCTTCATCTGTGTCGACCAGCAACTGGATGAGGATAACGTCACCGGCGGGGCAGGGCGGAAAGCCAATCGGGAGGCGGCAGGCTGGGCGTCCCCGGGGGTGAAATTGGGGGTTTGGGAGGACCGGAAAACCTTCAGTGAAATCTTCAGTAAAGGGGGGTGAAAGGGTACTTCCGGAGGGTGGGGGGAAAGTGTTGAAAACGCCGGAAAACCGGGCATTTTAAGGCGTGTAACGTGTTGATTGACAGACGATTCCGACCCTCGCCTCCAGTCGAATTTCCTCGGTTTTTCGAGGGTTTTCTTCCGGAAAAGGGCGTCGAAACCGTTAACTGTCAGTGAAACTGTCAGTAAACCGGCCGACTCCCGACCGGAAAGGCGTCACCCGGAGCTGCCCGTGGCATGCTCCCTAACGGAGGAGAGGGGCCCCCGGCCACGCTTCGTAACCAACGCGTTATGAAGCCAAAGTTCCGAATGTTCAAACGGGGCGCCGTCTTCTGGGCCGAGGATGTTTCCACCGGCCAGCAGCGCTCCCTCCGCACCAAGGTCCGCTCCGAAGCCGTCCGACTCCTCCACGGCCGCAACGAGGCCCATGCCGTGCCCTTCGCCAACCTCCAGATGGCCCGGGCGTACATGATGGCCGCCGACCCCAACGCCGCCACCCGCACCTGGAAGGACGTCTTCGAGACCATCATCAAGCTCAAGCACGGCGAAACCCAACGCCGCTGGCGCATCGCCGCCCAGGACAAGGCGCTCCCGGAGATGCTCCAGCGCCCGCTCATCGAGACCCGCGCCGAACATCTCCTCCGGGCCATGGAGATCGGCAAGGTCTCGACCAACGTGTACCTCCGGCGCATCCACAACTTCGCCGTGGACATGAGCTGGCTGCCCGCGCCGATCATCCCCAAGCGCCAGTGGCCGCCGGTCCGTCACAAGGAGCGGCGCGCCATCACCTTTGAGGAACACAAGAAGGTCCTCGCCGCCGAGACTAATCCGGAGCGGAAGGCCTTCTACGAGTTGGCCTGGCACATCGGCGCTTCCCAGTCCGACATCGCTTTCCTCGACGCCAAGGACATCGACTGGCCGAACCGGGTCATCAGCTACCAACGCAAGAAGACCGGCGAGTACGCCCTGATCCGCTTCGACGACGACGTCGAGGCGATCCTCCGCCGGTTGCCGGCCGAGGGGCCGCTGTTTCCCTACCTCCGGACGGTCCGGCCGGGGGACCGGGCGACCGAGTTCATGCAGCGGACCCGGGCGCTCCAGATCCAGGGGGTGTCGCTCCACTCCTACCGGTACGCCTGGGCCGAGCGCGCCCGCCGCTGCGGCTACCCGGAGCGGTTCGCCCAGGAAGCCTTGGGACATAACTCCAAGGCCGTTCACCGCGCCTACGCCCGCAAGGCGCAGGTCATCGTGCCGCCCTTGTCCGCCTTCGAACGGCAGCAGGCCGTGGACCTGTCCCGGGAGATCCGGTTCCCCAGCCCGGCAATGCCGGCCACTGAGGGGAATCACCCAGTCCCATCGACCGCCCTCCCATCATGAACCCAACCGCCCCACGCTGCCGCCGGGTCCCGCGATGTGATACATGTGGCAGGCACGTGCATGTAAGTGCCGACCTATTGTATCCTTCGATCATGGCGGGCACCCTCGACTCCAGGCTCCAGCCGCTGCTCCGGCGGCAGGCGGTCATCCGGACCCGTGATCTGGCCCGCCTCGGGGTGCCGCGCGCCGCGCTCGAAGCGCCGCTGGCCGACGGAACGATCTCCCGTCTCAGTCACGGCGTCTATGCCGTCACCGGACACGACGTGTCCGAACACCACAGCCTGGCCCAGGCTGCCGTCCGGGTGCCGCAGGGGGGCGTCTGCCTGCTCTCCGCCCTGGTGTTCCACAAGTTGACCACCCAGCCCCCTCACGAGGTGTGGCTGGCCATCGACCGCAAAGCCCGCTCGCCAGGGGAAGGGTATCCGCCGCTCCACGTCGTGCGCTTCGGAGGCGAGGCGCTGAAGGCCGGCACGGCCGTCCACACCATCGACGGGGTGCCGGTGCGCATCACCACCCCCGCCAAGACCGTTGCCGACTGCTTCAAGTACCGGAACAAGATCGGTATCGGCATCGCCGTGGAGGCACTGCGCGACGGCTGGACCCGGCGCCGGTTCACCATGGATGAACTCTGGGCCATGGCCCGCGTTTGTCGCATGGAGAAGGTCATCCGCCCCTACGTGGAGTCGCTCGCATGAAGCCCCCGAATGTCGCCGCCTCGGTGCGCCCACGCCTGCTCACGCTGGCGCAGTCGAAGGGGTGGGAATTCAACCGGGTCCTCGCGCGCTACGGTGTGGAGCGGGTCATCTGCCGGTTGGCCGCCTCGCCCCATGGCGAACGCTTCCTGCTCAAAGGTGCCATGCTGTTCACGGTGTGGGAGGGTTCGCCGCATCGGGCCACCCGGGACTTGGACCTGCTGGGGCTTCGTCGGGGCTCCCTTGAGGAACTGGTCGCGCTCTTCGATGTACCCAGCAGGCTGCCTTGTCCGAGACAACCCCGCCATTACCCGAGGCTGTCGGGAGCATCGGGGATTTTCTCGCGCCGTTGCTGGGGTCGATCCAGTCCGGGTCTCCAGCACCCGGCAAATGGGAGCGCAGCTGGGATGGATTCGGTCAGTAACTCGTGGTGGGTGAACCGCCCGGGACCACGAGCAAATGTACGTTCCGCTCGTCAATCTGCAGGGCGGCGGTGGAGGCGTGTCAAAACGTCGGACTCCCTGAACAACTACCGACGTTGTGTAAATGGGTGCATCAACGTGATGCGCCCCTATCTGGAAGGGGTGCTCGAGTGAAGCAGAGGAGCGACTTCGAGGCCTTGCTGCGCCGGTTGCCGACCGGCGCTGTCGCTTTGTTCGGTGACGATTCTCCATGGACGGCCTGATCTCCATGGCGTGGATTTGCCGGGTCCGCCGGGTCATCCGGCCGCACGTGCAACGCCTTCGGAGACCGTCAACTTCACCGCTCGGCCTGTGACGGGCGCCGGCGGGATCCCCGAACCCTCGTGAACGGGCAGGCCCGGTGAACAGCCAGCCGCAATGAAACACCGGGTGATCAGGAAGGGAGCCGCCTCGGCGTCGATCCTGCTGGCTTTCGTCCTGCCCCTGTCCGCCCAGATGCCGGCAACGGTCCGTGCCACCCTCGAGAGCTTTTGCTTCGAGTGCCACGACGACCCGACCGCCAAGGCGGGCCCTTCGCTTGAATCCCTGGACCCGGCTTTCGGCGAACCGGATCCGGCGAGGACCTGGACGCGCGTCCATGACCGGCTGGCGGCGGGGGAGATGCCGCCGCGGGACAGTCCCCCGCCCGAGGAGGCCCAGAGACGGGAACTCGCCGAATGGCTTCGGTCGGGCCTCCACGCCGCGTCGCTGGCGATCCACCAGCGCGAGGGTCGGGCGCCGCTGCGGCGCCTGAACCGGACCGAGTACGAGCAGACGATGCAGGATCTGCTCGGCGTCCCGGTCACGCTCCGGGACCTGCTGCCGGAGGACACCGTCACCGGGGGCTTCGACAAGGTGGGCGCGGGCCTGGAGATCTCGGCGACCCACCTCGTGCGCTACCAGGCCGCCGCGGACAGGGCGCTCGCGGCCGCGCTGGCGCCGGGGGCACCCCGTCGGGTGGAACGCGTCAGCGGGCGGCGGATCGCGTTGAAGGGATGGTCCCTCCCGATGCAGAAGCATCCGGACGAACTCCGGAAGGACCTGGTCGCGGGGCGTGAACCGGATTTCACGGGACCCGGGTTGGCGGGGGACTGGGTGGAGATGGAAGGGCCCCTCGACGAGTCCGCCGGTTACCGGCGCCTCTTCGGCAGCCTTCCGCGCGACCCGGGGGGGGGATCCCCGGACGGCCGACGCCCCGGCCGATGCGGCCCGCCTCCTGGGGGCGTTCCTGCCGGCCGCCTTCCGCCGTCCGGTGGACGGGGAGACCGCGGCCCCCTTCGTGCAGTTCGCGCTGGCCCGGCTGGAACGCGGCTATCCTTTCGCCGAGGCGAGCGTGACGGAGTTCGTCGGGAGCGGCTGGAGCTTCCTCGATGGGCGGTTGGCCCGGCATTACGGGATTCCGGGGGTGGATTCGTGGGAACTGCGCCGGACGTCGCTGCCGCTGGGCGCCCGGCGCGGCGGCGTGATCACCCACGCGGCCATCCTGAAGGTCACGGCCAACGGCACCACCACCTCGCCGGTCCTGCGGGGGAAGTGGGTCCTGGAACGGATCCTCGGCAGCCCGCCCCCGCCGCCGCCTCCCGACCTCCCGGCGCTCGAGCCCGACATCCGGGGCGCGACCACGATCCGCCAGCAACTCGACAAGCACCGTCACCTCCCGGCCTGCGCCACCTGCCGGTCCTGCTGGCGGGCGGCGGGTTCCGTCACCCGGGTCACCTGGCCTTCGACCGCAACCGCAACAAGCCGCTCTCGAACCTCTACCTGCGAGTCCTGCACCAGATGGGAATCGAGGCCGACGCCTTCGGGAGCAGCACGGGAGGGCTGGGTGAACTGGCCTGACCCCGGGCATCCCCCGCACCGCATCCTTGCAAAGGCCCGGCGCCGGCAACCACTCCACCCGTGAGATCCCTCCTCCTCGTCCTGGCCGTCCTGGCGGGGCTTTGCCGCCCGGCCTTGGCTTCCCGGTGGGTCGCTGTTGATCCGCGACGTGCGCCGGATGTCTTTGTCTGGACCGACACCTGCAACGTGTATGTCCTGCGCGATGGCGATGCCGCGCTGCTGATCGACCTGGGGGACGGGAGCGTGCTGGACCACCTCGGGGAGATCGGGGTTCGGCACGTCGAGTGGGTGCTCTTCACCCATCATCACCGTGAGCAATGCCAGGGCGCGCCGCGCCTGGCGGTCACCGGTGCCGGGACCGCAGCGCCCGAGGCGGAGCGCCCCCTGTTCGAGGAACCGGCCAGCTTCCGGAAGATGAACGCTAGCCTCGGCGACCGGTTCACCATCCACGGCACGAGCTACGTGCGCCCGCCGGTCCATCCGCTTCCCCTCGACCGCACCTTCCAGCCGGACGACACCTTCGAGTGGCGCGGTCGCGGGTTCGTGTGTGTCAGCACCCCCGGGAACAGTCCCGGCGCGATGACCTACCTCCTGGAGCATCGTGGACGGACGCTGGCCTTCAGCGGCGACCTGATGCTCGACGGCGCGCGGATGCACACCTGGTTCGACACCGAATGGGACTACGGCTTTGGCTCGGGCATTCAGGCACTGCGCGCCTCCGCGGAACGGCTTGCCGCCCGGAAGCCGGCGATGCTGTTGCCGTCCCATGGCCGGGTGATCCGTCGGCCGCAGCCGCAACTGGGGGCGTACGGCCGGAAGCTGGACCGACTGCTGGAGCTGTACGTGCGCGGCTACGATCCCGGGCCGGGTTCGGAGGTGTTCCAGGACAGGGTCTCCAAGCCGACCCTGGTGTCGAACGTCTGGCAGGTGTCGCCGCACCTGTTCAAGTTCAAGCGGCCCCGGTTCTGGCCGAACTTCTCGCTGATCCTCGCGGACAGCGGCCGGGCGCTGGTCTCCGACTGCGGGTTGCTCGACGAGGCGCTCGAGGGCATGCGCCGGCATTACGGCCTGAAGGCGATCGACGCGGTCATCGTGTCGCACATGCACGGCGACCACTTCCTCGAGGCGCCGCACCTCCGGGAGAAATGGGGCGCGCAGGTCTGGGCCCTGGACCGGATGGTGGACAAGATGGAGCACCCGGAACGGTTCGATTACCCCGCGCCGATCCAGGCCTACGGGAAGCGGAATCCCGACGGCTCGCCGATGACCGGCGTGCGGGTGGACCGAGCGTTCAAGCCGGGCGAATCGTTCGAATGGGAGGGCTTCCGTTTCACCATCGACTGGATGCCCGGCCAGACCGAGTTCGCCCTCTGCCTGCACGGCATGATTGATGGGCGCCGGGTGGCCTTCACCGGGGACAACATCTTCGGGGACCCGTACGATCCCGCGCAGACCGGCCACGAGGCGATGGTGGCGCACAACAGCGCCATCCTCGAGGAGGGCTACCTCCATGGCGCCGAGTTCCTGAAGCGCCTCCAACCGGACCTCCTGATGGGCGGGCACTCCTTCGTGATGGACCGCCCGGCCGCATTCATCGAGCGCTACCGCCGATGGGGCTACCGGATGCGCGACGCCTTCCGCGAACTGAGTTCCGAGAAGGACTACCGCCATTGGTTCGACCCGTTCTGGGTGCGCGCGGAACCGTACCGGGTGTCGGTCCGGCGTGGCGGATCGGCGGAGATCCAGGTGCACGTCCGCAACTTCGGGTCCCGGCGTCAGAGGCACCGGATCGATATCCACACGCCCCCCGGCCTGGTCCCCGGGAACGCCCGGCTCGAGGGAACCCTTGCCGCCCGGTCCCGGGCGGCGTTCCCGGTCCGGTTGCGGGCCTCGGCCGATGCGGAGCCCGGCGTCCATCTGGTCGCCTTGGATGTGACATTGGACGGCCGGCGGTGGTCCGCCGCCATGGAGATCCCGTGCGCTCCGGCCCGCTCCTCGAATCCCAGGCCAAGCATCTCCTCTGGGCCATGGGGATCGGGAAGATCATGCACGCCATCGACCGCCGGCTGAGCCGTGACAAGCCGTCGTCCGCCGGGTTTCATCGGGCCGTGTCCAGTTCCCGTCCGTTCCTGATCCTGGTTTTTGCGATGCTGATCGGCCTGGTTTCCCGTGGCCTGGCCGCGGACAGGCCTTCCCCGACGCCGTCGGGCCCGGAGTCGGACGGCCCGTTCCGGAAGGTCGTCCTGGATGCCGACCACGATGTCGACGGCGACGGGGTGGTGGATGACACGCTGGTGGACGTGATGGAGATCGCGGTGGCGCGGGATGGACGGGTGTTTCTGGCGGAGCGGGCGGGGGTGGTGAAGGTGTTGGAGAAGGGCGCGGCCCATGCGCGGGAGATCGGTCGGGTGCCGGTCTTCACCGGCCTGGAGGACGGCCTGCTGGGGATCACCGTGGATCCGGCCTTCGAGCGGAATCCGTGGTTGTACCTGTACTATTCCGACCCGGTGACCCGGACGAACGAAGCCGGGCTGAAGACGGGGGAGAACCGGGTGGCGCGCTTCACGCTGACGGACGGGCGGCTTGATCCCGCATCGGAGAAGATCCTGCTGCGCGTGCCCACCCAGCGGGACGACTGCTGTCACAGCGGCGGTTCGCTGGCGTTCGATGCCCAGGGAAACCTCCACATCTCCACGGGCGACAACACCCATCCCTTCGGCGATTCCGGGAGCTATGCGCCGATCGACGAGAGGGACGGCCGGCACATGTTCAACGCCCTGCGCTCCGCGGCGAATGGGAACGACCTGCGGGGAAAGATCCTCCGGGTGAAGCCCGAGCCCGACGGGACGATCTCGATCCCCGCCGGAAACCTCTTTCCGCCCGGCACGGCCGACACCCGGCCCGAGATCTACGTGATGGGGTGTCGCAATCCCTTCCGCATCGCGGTGGATGCGCGGTCGGGCTTCCTGTACTGGGGCGAGGTCGGGCCGGATGCCGGGGGACCCGATCCCAACCGCGGTCCGGCGGGCTTTGACGAGATCAACCAGGCGGCCCGGGCGGGCAACTTCGGCTGGCCCATGTTCGTCGGGGACAACCGTCCGTACTGGAACTGGGACTTCTCGACCGGGAAGACCAACTTCCTGTACGCGGCCGACCGGCCGCGGAACACGTCGCGCTACAACACCGGCCCGGTGGAGCTGCCCCCGGCGCAGCCGGCCCTGGTGTGGTATCCCTCGGGACACTCCACGCGTTTCCCGGTGCTCAACGCGGGCGGGGGGCGGACGGCCATGGCCGGGCCGGTGTATCACCACGATCCGGACAACCCCTCGCCGACCCGGCTGCCGAAGGAGTTCGACCACACCCTGTTCATCTACGAATGGTCGCGGAACTGGATCGTGGCGGTGCACCTCGACGACCGGGAACGGATCGCGCGCCGGCCCGACGGATCCCTGGCGATGGAGCGATTCTGCCCCGGGATGACCTTCCGTCGGCCCATGGACCTGGAGCTGGGGCCGGACGGCTGCCTGTACGTGCTGGAGAACGGGTCGGCCTGGCAGGGGAACAAGGACACCCAACTGGTGCGGATCGAGTTCCGGGGCGAAGGGCGGTAGGTGTCGCCGTCACGGCGTCTCCACCTCGAGCACCCGGCCGTCCGGGGCCACCTCCACCTCGACCTCGCGGCCGCCCGGCAGGTTCACGGTGCCCTCGTAGACCACGGATCCATCGGACTCCGTCTCCCGCTCGATCTCGCCGATCACGCCGCCGGCTCTGGATGCCTCCTCCAGGAAAGCGGCCTGCACCGGTCCCGGGCAGTCCTCGAGCAGGACGGGGACCTCGGATTCGGTATCCCCGGCGGCTGCGCCGTGCCGCAGGGATGTGCACCCCGCCAAGGCGAGGGAGATCACGACCACCAGGGCCGGGAAGGTCGCGCGGGCGACGGGATGGTTCAGGAAGGGATGGGTATTCATCGATTATCCTCCAAGCTTGCCGCGGGGGAGGAAGTGGCAAGGGCCCGGCATCGATCTGTTCGCTGCGGTCCGGGAGAGCATCGCGGCCGGTCGCAGGGCCGTGACATGGCTGCGGGGCTGGATACTTCCAACGTGCTGCGCCTGCTGGCGTGGCAACCGGCCGACTCGGCAGAATGGAATTTCCTGGAACCTCCGAAGAAAATACATTCCAGCATTGCTGTGTCGTTTTTGTATCTTAAAAACGCATTGTGTATTCGCGATTGTTGAAGCCGCCTGAGCGTCAGAGCTGGCTCCTTCTCGGTCCTCGCGGCGTGGGCAAGACCGCCTGGCTGCGGACGACGCTGCCCGAGGCGCTGTTTTTTGATCTGCTCGAGGCACGGACGTATCAGGAGCTGTTGGCGGCGCCCGGCCGGCTGGGGGCGCGGATCCCCGAGCGTTTCGAGGGGTGGGTGGTGGTGGACGAGGTGCAACGTGTGCCGGAGCTGCTGAATGAAGTCCATCGGTTGATCGAGGGGCGGCGGCTGCGGTTTGTCCTCACCGGGTCCAGCGCCCGGAAGCTTCGCGGCCAAGGGGTGAACCTCCTTGCGGGGCGGGCGCTGACGCGCCACCTCCACCCGCTGACTGCCGCTGAACTGGGCGGCGATTTCGATCTGGAGCGCAGCCTGCGTTGGGGAGGGCTTCCGCAGGCCTGCACCTCGCCCAACCCGGCCGACTTCCTCGCCGCCTATGTGCACACCTATCTGCGCGAGGAGGTACAACAGGAGGGACTGACCCGGAACCTGGCCGCCTTTGCCCGGTTCCTGGAAGCCGCCAGCTTTTCGCAGGGGAGTGTGCTGAACATGGCCGCCGTGGCGCGGGAGTGCGGGATCAGCGCCAAGGCTGCGGAGAACTGGTTCACCGTGCTGGAAGACCTGTTGATCGCCGTCCGCCTCCCGGCCTTCACGCGCCGGGCCAAGCGGCGCGTCGTGTTGCATCCGAAGTTCTACTTTTTCGACGCCGGGGTCTTCCAGGCCGTGCGCCCACGCGGGCCGTTGGATGCGCCGGAAGGCATCCACGGGCCCGCGCTTGAAACGCTGTTTCTGCAGCACCTCCGGGCCATCAACGACTACCTCGGTTTGGGTTACACCCTGCATTATTGGCGGACCCCGGCTGGCGAGGAGGTGGACTTCGTCCTGTATGGCCCCCACGGCGTGTGCGCCTTCGAGATCAAGCTCTCGCCGCGTGTGCGGTCCGACGATTTGAAATCCTTGCGGCTGTTTCGGGAGGAATACCCGATGGCCAGGGCTTGGCTGATCCATGGGGGGAGCGAGCACGGCCATGATTCGGGCGTGGATATCCTGCCCGCGACCCAGGCCCTGCCTCTCCTGGCGGATCTGCTGCTCCCCCCAGGATAGGGGACATGGACCGGGACACAGGAGGCGCCCTGGCCCTGCAGGGCAACGATGGCCTGAAGCCCCAGACGGGACGCGGAGCGCTCAGCCGGGACCATGCCGCCGGATCGGTCGTGTCGGCTGGATCTTCTTCCGCAGGTCCTTCGTCGTTCGCTCGTTGCGTATCGGTGACCTGATACGCGCCTCGCTCACTCCTCGTCCTGCGGAAGAATCGGCTGCGCCGCCACTTCCCTCCCGACGGCATGGTCCCGGCTCAGGGGTGAACCTCGACACGGGGTGGTCGACTGGATACTGTCCCTCCATGGATCTCAAACTGACGGCGGAACTCCATCGCGACGGCGAATGGTACGTTGGTTTTTGCCAGGAGATGCCTGAGGCCAATGGCCAGGGGCGGACCCCCGAGGATTGTCTCCAGAGTCTCAAGGAAGCGGTTCTCCTGCTCATGGAAGATCGGCGCGAAGATGCCCGGCGGAGAATCACCGGTGAAGTCCGGGTCCTCGAACTCGCGTGAAGCGCCGCGAGTTCGTCCGTCATCTGGAGGCCCACGGTTGCCCCATCAAACGGGAGGGCGGATCCCACACCATCCACTGGAATCCCGCCACCGGCCGCCGGGAGCCCGTCCCCCGGCACAACGAGATCCCGGACCTGCTCGTCCGGAAAATTTGCCGGGCATTGGACATTCCGGAGCCCGGCCGAGGCTGATCGGGCGATGACGTTGTTCCATCCGCTTTGCGATGGCCGCCTTGGCCGTCGCGCGGGTAGCCTGCGGCATGCCCGGAGATGAGAGCGGCTGCCGCCCGTGGCGACCGACGTTGCGGCGACCCGGATGGGAACAGGGGAGGTCCGGCGCATGACCCGCGCGGCGCCCAGCGGGAACCCGGGGCCCGCCGTCCTGCGGGTGGCGGCGGTCCAGATGATCTTCGCCCCCGGCATCCCGGACAACCTGGCGAAGATCGAGGGCGCCACCGCGCGGGCCGCGGCGGCCGGGGCCGACGTGGTGCTCTTTCCCGAGTGCGCCACGACCGGGTATGCCTGTGACTTCGGGACGCTGACCCCGCCCCAGTTGCGGCAGGCCCTTGAAGCCGTCGCCGAGATGGCCGGACGGCATCGGATCCACCTTCTGATGGGGACCCCGTTCTTCGCCGGCCGCCGCCTTTTCAACACGCTGGCCGTGTTCGACCGGAGCGGTCGACTGGTCCACACCTACGCCAAGTGCCAGCTCACCGAGGCCGATCGCCGATGGTTCGCCCCCGGCGACGGGCTGTCCCTGTTCACGCTGGATGGGGTGAAGTCCACCGCGATCATCTGCCACGAACGGCGGTACCCGGAGCTCGTCCGGATTCCGGTCATGGGCGGTGCCCGGGTGGTCTTCCATCCGAACGCCGGGATGGATGCCCTGGAGGTGTCGCGCACCAAGCGCCGGGGACGGGATGGCATCGCGGTCCGGGCCTTCGAGAATGCGGTGTACTACGTGTTTGCCAATTCGGTCGGACCGCAGGGCGGGAGCCGATGGTCGGCGGGCGACACGAAGATCGTCGCCCCGGACGGCTCGGTCCTGGGGCTCGCGGATAACCGCGGGGAGGCGATCCTGGTCGCCGACCTGGATCTGTCCCTCGCGACCCGCAGGTATGCCGTGGACGGCCTCCGGTATCCCCGGTTCCTGGCGCCGCACTGGCGGCGGATGCTGGCCGGGATGCGGGCGCGGGTTCGTGCGACGGACACACTTTTCCGGCGGTCGCTGGCCGGGGAGGGGGAGCGACGGGGCGCAAGCCCCCGGCGGGAGCGACGGCCGGCGGTGCCGGACGATGGAGGGCGGGGTACGGCATGAAGTTGTCCTCCATCAACCGGCGACGTTTCCTCGCGCTGGGTTCCGGCGCCGCCGCGCTGGCCGCGATGAACGGCTGCCGGAGTGCGGTGACGGGAGTCCGGGCCCGGCGGGAGCCGGCGAGAATGTTCTTCACCTCCCAGGGCCGCACGGGCGTGATCCATGCCGACGGCTCCGGGCTGCGCTACCTGGATTTCCGGGTACCCGGGCAGGTGACCTGGCAGCCGGGACCGTTCTTCGCCGACGGGAGGCGTGTCGTCTTCCTCAGCATGGAGGCGCGTCGTGACGGGCCGGGTCGTCCCTTCGACCGGTACTACCACCAGACCCCGACCCGCCTCTGGGTCCACGACCTCGACCGGGACACGCTGACGGAGATTGCGACCAGGGACCGTATCGCGGTCTTCCAGACGCCCGCCTTGCTGGTGTCGGACGAACGGATCCTGGTGCAGGTCGTGCGGGACCAGGGCAGCCAGGTGTTCAGCATGAACCTGGACGGCACCGACGCGCGCGAGTTCACGCGACTCGGCGAAGGCTTGCCGTACGGCCTCAGCCTGAGCCCCGACCGGCGTCGCGTGGCGTATCACCTCGCCAGTCCGGAGGGATACCAGATCTGGACGAGCGACGTGGACGGGGGCGGGCGGGTGCGGGTCGCGGCGCATCGCGACCGGCTCCACTTCGGGCCGAGCTGGTCGCCGGACGGTCGGTGGCTGCTGTTCCAGGGATGCCGTTTCGCGTCGGATCCGGGGCACGACTGGAGCGACGTCTTCATCGCGCGCCCCGACGGCCGGGATCTTCGGGCGCTGACGGACGGGCAGGCGATGTGGTTCGGGGCGACCTACGGGAGTCCGTCCGGGCGTGGCGGCGGCTCGAACCTTCCGGTCTGGACCCCGGACGGGCGGATCCTTTTCCCGCGGCGGTCGCCCGGCGCGAAGGTTCCGTGGGAGTACCAGGCGGGCCGTCCGGACACGGACCACTTCAACCGCGACTTCAAGCCCGAGGAGGCGCGGGGCGGCGTGCACCTCTGTCGGCTGGACCCGGACACGGGGCGGGCGACCGCCCTGACGCCGGAGGTGCCGGGCGTGTGGGACTTCCGTGCCAGCGCGTCGGACGACGGGAGGTCGATCGCCTTCTGCCGTGCGGAGACGGGGGGATCCCCGGCCTTGTGGGTCATGGACTCCGACGGGCGCCATCCGCGCCTGCTGACCCGCGGCATCGAGGAGAAGGGGGCGGACCATCCCCGATGGCTGCCGGGAGGCGGTTTCCCCTAGCAATCTACCGACCGCGAAGGATTCCTCAGACATGAAAGCCCCACTGTTCAATCGCCGCCGGTTCCTTGCCGCGGCCGGCGCCAACTCCGCGGTGGCTGGCATGTCGTGCCTCGCACTCCTCGCGGCCGGCTGGTCCGTCCTGGCCCAGCAGTCCCCCGGTTGGCAGTACGACCGCGACATCGACCGCGACGCGCTGCCCGTTGTGCCGTCCGGGTTCGAGGTGTCTTTCTTCGCGCGCGAGCCCCTTGTGCGCCAGCCGTGTGCGATGGCCTTCGACGCCCGGGGTCGGCTCTGCGTGGGGATGGGGCCCCAGTACCGGAATCCCAAGCCCGACACGCCAGGGGACAGCGTGGTGCTGGTGCTGGACACGGACGGGGACGGACGGGCGGACCGGACGCAGGAATTCGCCGCCGGTTTCAACGCGATCCAGGCCCTCGCCTGGCACGGGCGCGACCTCTGGGTGGCGAACGCGCCCGACCTCACCGTCGTGCGCGACCTCGACGGTGACGACGTGGCGGACGAGTACGTCCGGGTCTACACCGACCTCGGCAACCTCGAGCACGGCCTGCACGGGCTGAACTGGGCCCCGGACGGCCGGCTGTACATGAGCAAGGGCAACTCGAAGGGGTTGTCCGAGACGGGCCGGGTCGCCCCGAAGCCGTTCCGGGACCTGTGGGGGGTGACTGCGCCCGCCGGTTCGCCCGACTTTCCGCCGACGCAGACCTTCACCCGGGACACCTACCGGCGCGCGTACCATGATCCCGCGGACGACTGGGGCCGGGAAGGGGGTGTCCTTCGCTGCGAGGACGGCGGCGCGAACCTCGAGATCGTCTCCCGCGGGATGCGCAACCCGTGGGACATCACGTTCGACGCCGGCTTCAACTGGCTCGGGACCGACAACGACCAGACCTCGGGGGACCGGGTGTTCATGCCTTTCCCCGGCGCGCACTTCGGCTGGAACCATCCGTGGAGCGCCCATTGGGGGCCGGAGCCGCATCCGCCGACCGCGCCCGTCAGCGGGCCCCTGTTCGAGGGGTCGGGGACGGGCATTGTCTTCGGCGACGCGCCGCAGTTCCCGGCGTCGCACCGCGGCGTCTTCTTCATCAACGACTGGCTGCGGAAGACGACGTTCGTCTGGCGCCCGCGCTGGGACGGCGCCCTCCTGCGGCCGGCGGGCGACTGGGAGCCGTTCGTCCAAGGCGGGCGGGCGCTGTTCCGTCCGACCGACCTCGAGTTCGGCCCGGACGGCGCGCTGTGGATCCTGGGCTGGGGCAGCGGGTACGGGGCGGAGTACCGGGACGGCCGGATGACGAGCGAGGGGCGGGTGTTCCGGGTGGCCGCGAAGGGCGCGGGTCCGGCGCCCGGACTCGCGCCCAAGCGGGGCAGGCCCCATGCCCGCTGGACGGTGGCCGAGCTGGTGCAGGATCTGGACGGCCCGCTGCCGGTGTGGCGGATCGATGCCCAGGACGAGTTGGTCCGGCGGGGCGACCGGGTGCGGGGCGATCTGGTCGCGATGCTCGAGGGCGGGGGCCTGGGCGAGGGGCGCGAAACCTGGGTCGCATGGGCCCTGGGAAGGATGGCGCCGAGGGACCGGACGCTGGACGCGTGGTTCGCGAGCCGGGTGGAGGACCCGGGTGCGACCCTGAACCTGCGGGTCCAGGCACTGCGCATCCTCGGCCATCGCGCCCGCCGGTCCGGCGCGGAGGGCATCCTGCCCGGGCAGGTGGCGGCCGGGCTACGCAGTCCGGTCCCCCGGATCCGGTTCGAGGCGGTCCAGGCGATCGGCCGGGCGGGGCGGCGTCCGGCCCCGGCGGCCCTGCTGGACGCCCTCGCCGTCGAGGCGGATGCCACCGCCTTCTATGCCGGGTGGCAGGTCCTGCGCGGCCTGCAGGACAGGGCCTCGCTCAGGGGCCTGCTCGGCGATCCGCGCGGCGGCGTCCGGAAGGCCGCCCTGTTGGCGTTGCTGGAGGACCATGCGCTGGGGGAGTCCGAGGTCCGGCCCCTGACGGCGGATCCGGATCCCGGGGTGGGGGAGCTGGCGGCGCTGTGGTTGCGGAAGGCCGGCGCGGGCGGTGAAACCGCCCTGGTTCGCGGGCGTCCCCTGAACGCGGCGGCGTCCGCCCCGTCCGGCCCCGCCCCCGCGGCACGGGTCGTGCCCGCCCGCGGGATCCGGGCCCGGAGCGGCGCCCGGTACCTGGCCGTGCCCGGCGGGCTGCTGCCCGGGGCAAAGCCCTACACCGACCGTCCCTACGAGCTGAAGGAGGTGCCGCCGGCCCTTCAAGGCCTCGACTACATCCGGACCGCCAACGACGACGACGGGTCGCGGGGCGACGGGTGGCTCGTGTTCGAGGCGCTGGTGCCGGTCCGCGTCCACGTCGCCCTCGACGCCCGGGCCGCCGTCCCGGCGTGGCTCCGGGAGAAGTTCCGGCGATCCGATGCGACCCTCCGGGCCGACCATTGGACCTTCCACCTCCACACGCGCGAGTTCCCGGCCGGGACCGTCGAACTCGGCGGCAACACCGACGACGGGCGGGCCGGAGGCAAGGGGAACTACATCGTCCTCCTCGAGCCCCTCGGGCTGACCTCCGGCGATGAGCCCACGGGCATCGATGCGGTGTTTGCGCGGGTTGAGCCGGGCGATCCCGGGCGTGGGGAATGGCTTTTCCACGCGTCGGGCGGTGCGGGCTGCCACCAGTGCCATCGCCTTGGCGATCACGGCAACGCGTTCGGGCCCGACCTCGCCGGCCTGGGCGGTCGTGCCACCTTCCGCCACGTCATCCAGTCCATTCTCGAGCCCGGGGCCGTCATCACCGAGGGCTTCAACCTGCAGGTGATCGGGACATCCGACGCGGAGTACTCCGGCATTCTCCTGGAGGAGAGCGGCCTGAGCCTCACGATCGGTCTGGCCACGGGGGAGCGTCGGACCCTCCCGAAATCCAGTGTGACCTCGCGGAGGACCGAGTCCGCATCGGCCATGCCGTCCTACGGCACGCTGCTCACGCCCGGGCACGTGGCGGATCTCGCCGCGTACCTGATGACCCGGAAGGAGGCGGCGCCCGCCGCCGGGCCCGGAGGCCCGGCCGGGGGCGGTCTCCGCGACCCGGAGCCTTCCTCCCCGGCGGGGCGGGGCGTGTGGCCGGAGGGCGACGGATTCCGGGTGGCCGAGACGGCCGACCGCCTGTTGATCGCCCACTCCGGCCGGCCGGTCGGGGAGTTCGTCTTCGGCGATGCGAAGATCCTGCGTCCCCACTTCGCCAACCTCCACGCCCCGGAGGGGACGCGCGTGACGCGGAACCATCCGCCCGTTGCCGGCGAGGACGCCACCGACCACGACACGATGCATCCCGGTTTGTGGCTGGGGTTTGGGGATGTCGACGGCCAGGACTTCTGGCGCAACAAGGGCCGGATCCGGCACGTCGGGTTCGTGGAACCGCCCTCGGTCCTTGCCGGGCGCCTCGTCTTCGCGACCGGCAACCGGCTGGAGGGCGCCGATGGTCGGACGGTGTGCGGCATGACGAACCGGGTGAGCCTCGACGCCACTGCGGATGGGTGGCTGATCGTGTGGGAGGCGACCTTCCGTTCCGACGAGGGCGACTTCGTGTTCGGCGACCAGGAGGAGATGGGATTCGGGGCGCGCGTGGCCACGGCGATCATGGAGAAGAACGGCGGGGTCATCACCAGCAGCGCCGGGTTGAGGTCGGCGAAGGACACCTGGGGACGTCCGGCCGACTGGTGCGATTATTCCGGCCGGGTGGCCGGGCGGCCGGCGGGGATCCTCCTGATGGCCGATCCGGGGAACTTCCGTCCGAGCTGGTGGCACAACCGCGACTACGGGGTGTTCGTCGCCAATCCGTTCGGGCGTGCGGCGATGGGGCAGGGGGACCGGAGCGCCGTCGTGGTCCGGCGCGGCGAGACCTTCCGGCTGCGCTTCGGCGCGGTGCTCCATCACGGCGCCGACTTCCGTCCCGCGGAGGCCTTCGGACGGTTCCGGCGCGGGATGGGGAGGGCTGAAGGCTCGCCGTGATGGGGTGGCGTGCCGGGGTGGCGGAGGGCGGACGGGGTGGCCCGGCATTGCCGGCCGCGTTCCGCCCTTGCCGCGGACGCCGGGTTTGCCCTCATTTGACGGCATGGATGACGAGGCATCCCGCGGGGTGGAGGAAACGCAGGGACCGTCGGCTGGCGGGATGAAGGTGGTGTCGCGATGGATCCATGCCGGGTCGCCGCCTCCGGAGAAGATCACCTTCTTCCGGTCCCTCTTCCGGGGACGGGACGACGTATATCCGAGGCGGTTCGAGAGCCGGCGAACGGGACGATCCGGATACCAGCCCGCCTGCGGCAACGAATGGGTCCCGGGCATCTGCGAGAAGCCGCGCATCCGCTGCTCGGAATGCGCGCACCGTCGACTGCTTCCGGTGACCGACGAGACGGTTCGCTGGCACCTCTTGGGCCGGGATTCCACGAGCGCCCCGTTCGTCATGGGGGTGTATCCGCTGCTGCTCGACGAGACATGCTTCTTCCTGGCGGTGGATCTCGACGGCGAGGGCTGGATGGACGACGCGATCGCCATCCGGGATGCCTGTCGGAGGCTGGAACTTCCCGACGCCCTGGAGCGGTCCCGGTCGGGGAATGGCGGCCACTTCTGGTTCTTTTTCGAGGAGGCGATTCCGGCGATGCTTGCCCGGAAGCTGGGTTCGGCGGTGCTGACGGCGGCCATGGACATCCGACCCGAGATCGGACTGCGCTCCTACGACCGCCTGTTCCCGAACCAGGACACCCTTCCGAACGGCGGATTCGGCAACCTCATCGCCCTCCCTCTCCAGCAGGAGGCGCGACGCCGGGGAAACAGTGTCTTCGTCGACGATTACCTCGTTCCCCATTCCGACCAATGGGCCTTCCTCTCGCAGGTGCCCCGGCTCGGCCTCCGTCGCATCCAGTCGATCGTCCGGGAGGCGGAGGGGCGCGACCGGGTCCTCGGGGTCCGTGCGGTGGCTCCCGAGGCTGGGGACGAGTCCCGGCCGTGGTCCCTGGCGCCGTCGCGTCGTCCGGTCGAGGCCCCCGTTGCCGGTGTCCTGCCGGAATCCCTCGAGCTTGTCCTGGGAGATCAGATCTATCTCAGGAAGGGGGATCTTCCCCCATCCCTGCGGAATCGGTTGGTACGGATCGCGGCGTTCCAGAACCCCGAGTTCCACAAGGCGCAGGCGTTGCGGCTCTCGACCCATGACATCCCCAGGGTGGTTGGCTGCGCGGAGGATTTCCCGGAGCACATCGGCCTGCCCCGGGGATGTCTTTCCGAGGTGGAGTCCCTGTTGGGATCGAACGGCGTCCGTGTGGTCATCCGGGACGAACGGGTCGGGGGGCGGCCTCTCGTCTGCACGTTTCAGGGGGAACTCCGGGCCGACCAGCGGAAGGCGGCCGATGCGCTCATGGGGCACGACACCGGTGTCCTGGCCGCGACGACGGCCTTCGGGAAGACGGTGGTGGCGGCCTGGCTCATCGCGGCCCGCGGGGTCAACACGCTGGTCCTGGTCCATCGGCAGCAGTTGCTGGAGCAATGGGTCGAGCGGCTCAGCATGTTCCTGGGAATTCCGGCCAAGCAGATTGGTCGGCTGGGGGGAGGACGGCGGCGCCTGAACGGAATGCTGGACGTCGCCCTGGTGCAGAGCCTGGCCCGGAAGGGGACGGTGGACGATGCCGTTGCCGGCTACGGGCACCTGGTGGTCGACGAGTGCCACCATCTGTCGGCCCACAGTTTCGAGTTGGTCGCCCGACGCGCCAAGGCGCGGTACGTGCTGGGACTGTCGGCGACCCCGACGCGGAAGGACGGGCACCACCCGATCATCTTCATGCAATGCGGCCCGGTGCGGCACCGTGTCGATGCCCGCCAGCAGGCGGCGGCACGCGCCTTCACGCATCAGGTGATCGTCCGTCCAACGGGATTCCGAGCCCCGGACGGTGGCAGCGGGAATCCCCGCGCCGACTTCCAGCGCATCTTCGCGGCGCTGACGGCGGACGAGGCCCGCAACGCCCTGATCTGCGCCGATGTTCTCGAGGCGGTGGCTGCGGGCCGGTCCATCCTCGTGCTGACGGAGCGCACGGAGCACCTGGAGACACTTGCCGGGCGGCTGATGCCGTTCATGCCCCATGGCGTTGTGCTTCGGGGTGGACTGGGTCGGCGTGCGCTGAGGGAGGCTTTGCAGCAGGTCGCGGCAACGCCGGCGGATCGCAAGCCTCTCCTTCTTGCCACCGGCCGGTTCATTGGCGAGGGCTTCGACGATTCCCGGTTGGACACGCTGTTCGTCACGCTCCCGGTGTCGTGGCACGGAACGGTCGCGCAGTATGTGGGCCGGCTTCACCGATCCCACGAGGGGAAGCGGGACGTGCGGGTATATGACTATGCGGATCTCGACGTGCCGATGCTCTCGCGGATGTTCGAGCGCCGATGCCGGGGATACGAGGCGGTGGGATACACCATCCTCCTCCCGGCCGGTGCGTTGCCGGGGTGGCCGGCCGACGTACCGCTTCCGGTCGATGCGTCGTGGAAGCACGACTACGCGGCGAGCGTGCGGCGGTTGATCCGGGACGGGGTCGACGCCCCCTTGGGCCGGCTTTTCGTCGGGGCGACGGGCGCCCCGGGTGTGGACGCCGAGGGGATGGCCCGGGCGCGTAGCGCCTCCGAGGCGTTCCTGTTCCGTCGACTGGAGACCCTGCCCGGAACACGCGGGAGGTTCGGGTTGAACCAGTCCCTGCCGATCGCTTTCGACAACCACGGACGGATGGAAGTCGACCTGTTTGATCCGGAGGCGCGGTTGGTGGTGGAGATCGACGGTTCCCAGCATCTGGGCGACCCGACGGCGTATCGACGGGACCGGCGGAAGGACGTCCTGCTCCAGGAAAACGGGTATCTGGTCCTGCGTTTCCTGGCCGAAGACCTGGGCCGCGACCTCGATGGGACGCTGGATGCGATTCTCCGGGCGGTCTCGAGTCGTGGGAGGCGGGGATGACTGCCAGCCCCGATCAAGAGTCGGCCCGGACTGGCTCTGAGGGGGCCGGTCAGGGGCTGCCGGGCAGGACCGCGGCGCAGGCGCGGCGGAGGAATTCCTCGTCGTAGGGCATCCCCGTGACCGTCTCGCAGACCAGCGCCGCGTGGGCGAGGGCGTGGGTGGAGTAGCCGCAGCCCTGGCCGGGGTCGAAGGCCAGGCGGGCGGTCCGCGGGTCGCCGGTATGGCCCAGGATGTATTCCCAGGTGCCGTCATTGGGTGCGCCCGCCGCCTCCGGGCAGATGCCGGAGGTGTGGTTCAGCAGTTGTTGGACGGTGATCCGGGCCTTGCGGGGATCGCTCAGCGGATGGGCCCAGGGAATGAAGTCGAAGGCCGGGTCCCCGAAACGCATCCGACGCGGGGTGTTGCCCCGTTGGCTTTCCTCGGCCGCGATGGCGAGCACGGTGGCGCAGATGGCCTTGGAGACCGAGGCCACCCGGCGGGCGTCGGTGACGGCGCTGTTGCCCCGCTCCACCTGCAGCACGACGACGCCGTGGCGGATGACGACGGCGGCGAAGTTGCGGTTGTCGGAATCCAGAAGCCACGCGCGCAGTTCGGTGATCCGGGCCCGGTCCATTCCCCCGAAGGATTCGATCTCCTCGTCGGAGGCGACCTGTCGCCATCCGCCTTGGGATTCCGGGGGTGGGTAGTAGACCGGGGGTTCGCCGGCCGATGCGGCGGGCGCTGGGGTCGGATCTGGAGGGGACACCGAAGTGAGAGCCTTGAGGGCGGCATAGTAGACCGGGTCATCCGCGGCCCCGTCGAAGTGCCGGTCCTCGAACGTGGCGTTCACCATCCGGACGTTCAGGAGCAGTCCCTCGGCGGCTGTCCCCGGATGGGTTGGGCGGCCGTTGACGAGCCAACGCTTGCCGTCGATGGCGACCCGGGTGGCGGCGGCCGCGTCGGAGGCCGGCAGGAGCGTCATCAGGAGCAGGCACTGGATCCATGCGGGCCAGCCCAGGGGCGATCGATCACGGGTCCGATGCATCATGGGTTGGCGGGTCGGGGCAGGGGGCCGACGCCGGGCTTGAGATCGATCCGCAGGACATGGGCCACGGTGCGATCGGAGCCGGTGATATTCCAACCGGAGGGCGCGTAGAGCCAGGCGGGACGGCCGTCGAGGCACAGGACCTTGGGGCGCTCGAACTTGGGGTCCGTGCCGTAGATCTTCGTCACGCGCGAGGGGTCATACCCCCGGAAATGGCGCGGGATCCGGTCGAAGCCGAGCTGTGTCCACTCCGGCCGGAACCGGATGCCGTCGTCCGACACCCACAGCGAGCCTCCGCCCCGCACGCCGGTGACGGCGCCGTCATTGTCGGTCGTCAGGAGGCAGACCTTGCCGTCCCAGAGAAACGCCGAGCCATCCTCGATGAACCCGTCCTTCCGCCAAGCCGGGTCCACGTTCGCCTCGGGCCGGCGGGCGGCGAAGAGATGGAATTGTCCGTCGGCGGCGATGGGCGACGCGCCCCAGATCGTGTGGCCGGGCTCCTCGATGGCGACCCCCTGCCAGACCAGTGCCTTGGCGAGGGTGGATTCCGGCACCTTGAGGCCGGCGCTCCCCGGTTTGCCCGGGGCTGGCGCCGGCGACCGACCGGGAGCCTGCCCACCGAGGATGGCATCCCGGAAGCGGGCCGCGATCCGGGCGTAGCCGGCGCGGGTCAGATGGACGCCGTCCGTCGTGAGCAGCGGATCGGGAGCGAGCGCGTCGGCGAGATCGACCATCCCCACCCCCTCGGCCTGCGCCGCCTCGCGCCACCAGCCCCGGGTCTGCTCCAGACGGGGATTCCGCTCCTCCAGATCCGCCCTGCGCTCGGGTTTCAGTCCCGGGGTGGGCGTCAGGAACGGCGAAGGCAGGGCCACCAGGATCCGTCGGCCCGGCCGGTGGAGGGTTCGGATGAGGGCGCGGGCATCGGACAGGAATGAGGCGGAGTGGTCCCAGTTGTTGCGCGGGGCGCCGCAGGTGTCGTTGGCGCCGAGCAGGAGCAGGACGATGTCCGGGTCGAAATCGACGGCGGCCTGGAACTGCGGCTGCCCCCGGTAGGGCCTGTCGCCCTCGAAGAGAAGCGTGCAGCCGCCGACGCCGAAGTTGCGGACGTCATAGGCGTCTCCGAGGAGGTGGGCCAGTTGGGCGGGGTAGGATTCCTGTTCCGGCGCGGCGGCCCCGGCGCCGAAGGTGATCGAGTCACCCAGGCAGGCGACCCGGATTGGGCGGGATGCGCGGACGACCTGATCCGGCCATTCCACCGGTCGGCCGGTCGCCAGGTCCTTGGGCATCTGGGCGTCGGCTGCGCGGAGGCGGTTTCCCAGGAGGAGGGCGAGTTCAGCCGCTTTCTCCGGTTGGACCTTCGCCAGGTCCCGGGTCTCGCCGATGTCGGCTTCGATGTCGAACAGTTCGAACCGCCGGTCGGCGTGGTGGTAGATCAGCTTCCAGGGGCCCTGGCGGATCGCGCTGTAGGGTGTCTGGCCGCTGTAGTTGTTGGGGAAGTGCCAGAGCAGGGCCCGGTCCTCCGGGGCCCCGGCGTCCCCCTTCAGCAGCGGCACGAAGCTGTGGCCGTCGACGGTCTGGAGCGTCCTTCCCCGCCAGTCCACGCCGGCGAGCTCGAGGATCGTGGGGAAGAAGTCCTCGATGATCACCGGCTCGCGGCAGGTGCTTCCCGGCGGGGTCACCCCGGGCCATTTGACGATCATGGGCTCCCGGATGCCGCCCTCGTACGGGGTCAGCTTGTGTCCGCGCAGCGGGAGGTTGCGTGGGCATTGCGACGGCGAGCCGTTGTCGGACATGAAGAGGACGACGGTGTCCTTCGCCACGCCCAGCCGGTCGACCGTGTCCATCAGGTCGCCCAGCGACCGGTCCATACCCTCGATCATCGACGCCAGGGTTGCCTCGAAAGGCGTGAGCCCGGCGTCGAGATACCTCTGATGGAAGCGGTCGTCCTTCTCCCAGGGCGCATGGACCGCGTAGTGCGACATGTAGAGGTAGAACGGTTGCCGTTCCTTCACGGACGCTTCCACCGCCCGGATCGCCTCCCGGGTGAGCGCCTCGGTGAGGTGAATGTCCTGCCCGTGGTAGGTGTCGAGGCCCGGCACGTCCCAGATGGTGTCCGGCGGTTGGGTACGCCAGGCGGCGCTGAAGTTCTTTTCGCCCCAGTAGCTGCCGGGTCCTCCCGCGCAGTGGCCGGCGATGTTCACGTCGAATCCGAGGTTCAGGGGATCCTCGCCGGGCGTGTCCTTGGCGCCGAAGTGCGCCTTGCCGACGTGGATCGTCCGGTAACCCGCCGAGCGAAGCAGGGCGGGGAGAGGGGTGACCCGGGTGGTGCGTTCGATGCCGGCGCTGGCGGAGATGCCGTTCACGTTCCAGGCGGGTGGCTCGATGACCTGGCTCGGATTGTCGGGCGAGGCGTTCCGGCGGAGCGTCCAGTTCGTGACGCGGTGCCGGGCGGCGTTCATGCCGGTCAGGGCGCTGACCCGGGTCGGTGAACAGACCGCCGAGGCGTAGGCCCGGGTGAACTTCATTCCCTGCGCGGCCAGCCGTTCCATGTTGGGGGTGTGGTAGCGCCGGTTGAGCGCGGTCACGTCGGTGTGGAACGGCACCGACGTCTCCTGCCAGCCCATGTCATCGACGAGGAAGAAGACGATGTTGGGTTGCGACGGGGCGGCCCGGGTTTCCGTGGTGCCGGCCAGAAAGGCGAGGAGGACGAGGAGCAGGAGTCTCATGGATGGATGGCGGGGCGGTGGTCTCCACGGGGACCCCGGGCGGCCGGGGAGCGGTCTCCAGGGGGGCGCACCGGGCGTCGCCCTCGACTGTCGAACGGTTCTGAAATCCGCGAGGACCGTGGCCCGACCGGAAGACCGGTTCAAGGGCGACGGGGAGTCGATGTCGGAGGCGTCGGATGACCCCGGGGTGGGCCTGGTTTGCGGCGGGCGCCAAGAAACGGGGGGGAGGCCGCAATCCGGGTGGGGAAGATCCGGACCCGTTGGCGTTCCATGGGCGGGTGTGGAGTCAATCCATGTGGCCTGGGGCGTGAGATGGGAGCGGACCGACCAGTGACGCCGGGTGGGCAACGTCGGGTCGCGGCCGTGGGGCGCGCGGTGGTGTGGGCTGCGGTGTGGCTGATCTGGCTGCTGGTGTGTCGGGTGGAGGCCGGGGATCCGGTGTTGCGCAGGGTCACCCTCATGCCCCTGTGGAGTCCCCAGGCCCAGTTCGCCGGGCACTACGTGGCGATCGACCGGGGGATCTATGCCCGGCACGGGCTCGAGGTGGAGATCCTGCGGTCCGGTCCGGGCGTGTCGCCCCCCGAGGCCCTGGCCCACGGTTCGGCGGACTTTGCGGTTCTCTGGCTGACCACGGCCCTGCAGCAGCGTGACCGCGGGATCCCGATCGTCCATGTCGCCCAGATCGTCCAGCGATCGGCCCTGTTGCTGGTGTCCCGCAAGTCCTCGGGGATCCGGTCGCCCGCCGACATGGCCGGGCGCAAGGTCGGCATGTGGGGGGGGGACCTGTCGATCCCGGTCCGTGCGTTGTTCGTCCGGCACGGGGTGGACGTCCGGGAGGTCCCGCAGGCCCACACCATCAACCTCTTCCTCCGTGGGGGCATCGAGGTGGCCTCCGCCATGTGGTACAACGAGTACCACACCCTCCTCAGTTCCGGGGTGGAGGCGGATGATCTCGGCGTGCTGTTCCTGGGCGAGCAGGGGCTGAACTTCCCCGAGGACGGCCTGTACGCACTCGAGGGCACCGTCCGGCGCGACCCGGCGATGGTGGCGGCCTTCCGGGCGGCCACCCTGGAGGGCTGGCGGATGGCCTTCGGGAAGCCCGACCTCGCGCTCGACAGCGTGCTCCGGCGGATGCGCGACGCGCGCATTCCGGCGAACCGGGTCCACCAGCGGTGGATGCTCTCCCGGATGGAGGACCTGATGGAGCCTTCGGAGCCGTCGGGGCGCCCCGGCGGGCTTGGGGGAGCCGACTGCGAGTCGGTGGCTGCGGCGATGGTCGGGCTGGGTCTCATCCGGGAGGTTCCGGATCCCTCGGTGTTCCTTTGGAGGTCCCATGCGGCTGTGGAATAGCCTCACCACCCGTCTGATCCTGGTGATCACGGTGTCGGGCGCAGCGATCCTGGCCGCCACCCTCGGGTACCAGTACAGCCGGTCGCGGGCGTATCTGCGGCGCGAACTGGAGGGCAATGCCCGTCATCTTGCCCTGTCGCTGGTGCATCGGGTGGAGACCCGGTTGGTGGCCGCCACCAAGGTCGCCGAGGGGGTGGCCCGTTCCCTGGAGACGACCCGTCATGGCGAGGCGGAACTCCTCGCCCTGTTGCGGTCGACGATCGACCTCAACCCGGAGGTCCATGGGCTGGGTGTGGCCTTTGAGCCCGGGGCGTTCGATCCGGCGACGCGCCTCCATGCCCCGTTCTATCAGCGGTCTTCGGACGGGATGGTGTTGCGGCGGTTGGAGGAGGCCTACCGTGATGTGCCGTACCTGTTCTGGGACTGGTACCAGATCCCCCGGGAACTGGGGCGCACCGAATGGAGCGAGCCCTACTTCGACGAGGGGGCCGGGAACGTCCTCATGTGCACCTGTGCGGTGCCATTCCGGCGGCACGGCGCCGCGGACCCCGGCCTGGCGGGCCTGGCGGTGGCGAACATCTCCGTCGACGAACTCACCCGGCTGATCTCATCGGTCCGGATTCTTGAGACCGGCTATGCCGCGCTGTTGTCTCGGAACGGGATGATCCTGGCCCATCCGGTCAAGGAACTGGTGATCAACGAGACCTTCTTCACCATCGCCGAGGCCCGGGGCGACCCGTCGCTGCGGGAGTTGGGCCGGCGGATGATCCGCGGCGAGACGGGGTTTGTGCCGTACCGGAGCATCCTGAGTGCGCAGAGTTGGATGTACTTCGCGCCCATCCGGTCCACCGGTTGGACCCTGGCGGTGGTGTTTCCCGAGGACGAGTTGATGGCGAGTTCGCGACGGCTGACCCTGACATTGGCCGGAATGGGCGGCTTGGGGTTGGTGCTGCTCGCCGGGGCGGTGGTCCTGATTGCCAGGGCGCTCACCCGCCCGCTACTCCGGTTGGCGGTGGCGACCCGGGCGGTCGCATCGGGCGACTTCGACGCCCATCTTCCGGCCGTGGCATCGAAGGACGAGGTGGGGCGGCTCACCGAGGACTTCCGTTCCATGCAATCCTCGCTCCGGGAGTACATCCGCAACCTCACGGAGACCACGGCGGCCAAGGAGCGCATCCAGGGCGAGCTGAGGGTGGCCACGCAGATCCAGGCGAGCCTGCTCCCCCGGATCTTCCCGCCCTTCCCGGAGCACACCGAATTCGACATCTACGCCTCGATGGTTCCCGCGAAGGAGGTGGGCGGCGACTTCTACGACTTCTTCCTGCTGGACGACACGCGCCTGTGCTTCCTGATCGCGGACGTGTCGGACAAGGGGGTGCCGGCCGCGCTGTACATGATGGTGGTCAAGACCCTCCTGAAGACGGAGGGGCAGCGGCTGGGGGAGCCGGGGCGGATTCTGGCGGCGGTGAACCGTGTCCTGGCGGCCGACAACGAGAACTGCATGTTTGCCACGGTCTTCTGTGCCGTCCTCGACTACCGCAGCGGCGAGATGCTGTATGCGAATGCGGGCCACAATCCGCCGGTCCTGCTCGATGGGGGCGGGCCGCGCTTCCTGAGGCTGGAGCCGGCGCCGCCGCTGGGTGCCGCGCCGGAGTCGCGATACGAGACGTTCCGCCTGCGTCTCCGGCCGGGGGATGCGCTGGTGCTGTACACCGACGGGGTGACCGAGGCCCGGGACCCGGCGGAACGGTTGTACGGCGAGGACCGGCTCCTCCGGACCCTGGCGTCCGGTCCGCACGAGTGCCTCCGGGAGTTGGTTGCCCACGTCGGCGGAGATGTCTCTGGCCATGCCCATGGGGCCCCGCAATCCGATGACATCACCCTGCTGGCAGTCCGGATCACCCCGAGGCCCCCCGACGGTTTGCCTGCCCGACCATGAGACGGGGACGCATCCATCTTCTCTTCTGCCTGCTGCTCGTTGCGGTTGGCTGGGTGTTCCTGCCGGCATGCCGGCGTGAGGCGGTCCGGATCCGTCGGCCCGACGATGCGGCGCAGGCCCGGATCGGCGTCATGACGGGCACCACCGGCGAGGCGATCGTTCGCGGCCGGTTCCCGCAGGCATCGGTCAAGAGCTTCGACGACATCATGGACGCGGTGGCCGCTCTCCATTCGGGCCAACTGGATGCCATCGTGACCGCGTTCCCCGCGGCCCTGCAGGTGACGAAGAAGAACCCGGGTCTCCTTCTGCTGGAAGAGGTGTTGTCCCACGAGGACACGGCCATCGCGTTGCGGCAGGGCGACGATGCCCTGCGGGTCCGGCTGAACGCCCTGATTGCCGAATGGAAGCGGGACGGGACGCTGGAAGACCTGGGCCGGCGCTGGTTCAAGCGGGATCCCGGCCCGTACGAGGAGCCGGAGATCCGGCTTCCGGCAGAAGGGGATCCGATCCGGATCGGGGTGAGTGCGACCCGGGAGCCATTCAGTTTCGTGGATGCGGCCGGCCGTGTCAGCGGGCATGACGGCGAGCTGGCCCGGCGGATCGGGGAGCGCCTGGGCCGTCCGGTGGAGTTCCTGAACATGAAGTTCATGGCCCTGATTCCGGCGCTGCAGTCGGGCAAGGTGGACATGATCGTCACGGGGATGACCGCCACCGGGGAGCGGGCGCAGTCCGTCGACTTCACCGAGCCGTACTTCGCCAATGCGCAGGTCATGCTGGTCCGCGGCGGGGGTGAGGGCGGGGATGTGCTGACCTCGGTGTCGGACCTTGGCGGCCGGCGCATCGGGGTCCTCCTGGGATCGGCCCACGACACCTACGCCACGCGGCACTTCACGAATGCGACCATCCTCCAGTACAAGACGCCGGCCGACGTGGCGTTGGCGGTGAAGTCCGGGAAGGTGGATGCGGCGCTGTACGACGCGGAGCCGCTCCGGGAAATCCTGCGCCAGGAACCGGGCCTGGCCATCCTGGGTGACCCGCTGTTCTTCTTCCCGGTCGCGGCGGGGTTTCGTCGGGACAACACCGAGCTCCGGGACCGGTTCAACGCGTTCCTTACAGGCCTTCGGCGCGACGGGAGCCATCAGGACATGGTTGGCCGGTGGATGGAGCGGGGTGAGACGTCGCCACCGGCGGTGCCCAACCCGGGTGGCGGCGGGGTGCTCACGATTGGCGTGAGTGATGTCGGACTGCCGTTCACCGCGCTCCAGGACGGGCGGCTGGTGGGTTTCGACATCGAGCTGGGCGAGCGGTTTGCCGCGGCGCTCGGCAGGCCGGTGCGGTTCGCCAACATGGAGTTCGGGAGCCTCATCGCCGCGGTCGCCTCCGGGAAGGTGGACCTGGTGATGAGCGCCATCTACGTGACCGAGGAGCGGCAGCGGCAGATCCACTTCTCGGATCCCTATTTCGAAATGGGGACCCGGGTGTTCGCCCTCAGGTCGAGGACGGGTGGCGGGACCGGGGACGTCGGGGTCCGGGGCTTGGGCTTCCTGGGTCGGGTGGTCGACAGCTTCGAGAGCAACATCCTGCGTGAGAACCGGTACCTGCTGCTGTGGGACGGGCTGAAGACCACCATCCTGATCTCCGTCTGCGCGACGCTGGTCGGCACGCTCCTGGGGGCCGGGGTGTGCTGGATGCGGATGTCCGCCAACCGGTTGCTGAGCCGGACCGCCCGCCTCTACATCGCCGTGGTACGCGGGACGCCTGTCCTGGTGCTCCTGATGCTGATCTTCTACGTGGTGTTCGCCTCGGTGAACGTCAGCCCGGTCATGGTGGCCGTGGTCGCCTTCGCGATGAACTTTGCGGCCTACTCCGCCGAGGTGTTCCGCAGCGGCATCGAGGGCATCGACCGGGGGCAGATGGAGGCGGGGATCGCGATGGGGTTCACCCGGTTCCGAACCTTCCGCTTCATCCTCCTGCCCCAGACCGTCCAGCGCATCCTGCCGGTCTACAAGGGCGAGTTCATCTCCCTGGTGAAGATGACGTCGATCGTCGGCTACATCGCCGTCCAGGACCTGACCAAGGCGAGCGACATCATCCGCAGCCGAACCTTCGACGCCTTCTTCCCATTGGTGATGGTGGCGGTGCTGTACTTCGCCATTTCCTGGGCGCTGATCCAGATGCTGGAGTTCCTCGAGAGGGCGACCGATCCGCGCCGGCGCCGCCAAGGCAGTCGGGGGGCACCGTGAGCGAGCCTGTCATGATTCAAGTCCGCAACCTTCGGAAGCAGTTTGGCGACCTCGTGGTGTTGAAGGACATCACCGCCGAGATCCTCAAGGGCGAGGTCGTGTCGGTGATCGGCCCGTCCGGCTGTGGCAAGAGCACGTTCCTCCGTTGCCTGAACCTGCTGGAGCGTCCCACAGGCGGTTCGATCCGGATCGACGGGGTCGACCTGATGGCGCCCGGGACGGACGTGGCGAGGGTCCGGCAGGGCATGAACATGGTGTTCCAGTCCTTCAACCTCTTCAACCACCTCTCCGTCCTCGGGAACCTCACCCTCGGGCCGATCCGTCTCCGGCGAGTGGATCGCGCGGTGGCCGAGGACCGGGCGCGGGAGCTGCTCCGGTTGGTCGGCCTGGGAGAGAAGGAGGCCAGCTTTCCCGACGAGCTCTCCGGGGGGCAGAAACAACGGGTGGCCATCGCCCGGTGCCTGGCCATGGAGCCCCGGATCATCCTTTTCGACGAGCCCACGTCGGCGTTGGACCCGACGATGGTGCGCGAGGTGCTTTCGGTGATCCGGCGGCTGACCCGGGAGGGTTTGACGATGGTGATCGTGACGCACGAGATGGACTTCGCCCGGGATGTCTCGAGCCGGGTGTTCTATCTCGACGAGGGCGTCGTCTACGAGGATGGGCCCCCGGAGCAGATCTTCGGGGCGCCGCGGCGCGAGAAGACCCGGGCCTTCATCTACCGCATCCGGAGCTACACCCGGCGGATCGCATCGGCCGACCACGACCTGTACGCGTTGAACGCCGAGATCGAGGCGTTCTGCGAGCGGCAGATCATCCCGCGCCAGGTCCGGGAGCGTCTGCTCCTGCTGGTCGAGGAAGTCCTTCAGGTCTACGCGCCGTTCCTCGGGCGCGAGCCGGTGGACCTGACGGTCGGCTATTCGGAACGGAATGACCGTCTGGAGTTGACCTGTGAAAGTCCGGGTTCTCCCCGGCATCCCCTCGAGAGTGCCCAGGTGGCGGATGACCTCGGCCTCAACATCATCCGCAACCTGTGCGAGGACATCCGTTACAGCCGGGTCGAAGACCGGAACCGTCTCCAGTTCGTGTTGCGTCGCCAGCGGTCCGGTGAGCCGGGCTCCGCTGCCGCCGCCGGACCGGGCGAGGGTTCGCCCGTCAGCTCTCCATTGTCCCCCAACGACTGAAAGCCTCCGATCCGTCAACTCATGGAAATCCTCAGCCAAGCCCAGGGTGAAATCACGGTCCTCACGGTCAGCGGAAAGCTCGATGCCGTGACGACGCCGGCCTTCGAGCAGAAGGTCCGGGATCTCGTGGAGTCCGGCGCCATCCTCCTGGTGGTCGACCTCGCGGGACTGGAATACATCAGCAGTGCCGGGCTTCGCGGACTGCTGATGCTGAACAAGCTGGTCCGGGCCAAGGCGGGGCGGGCCTGCCTTGCGGGTGTGGGCGGGAATGTGCGTTCCGTGTTCGAGATGTCGGGATTCACCGCCCTTTTCGAAGTCCGCGACACGGCGGCCGCCGCGATGGAGGCCCTCCGGTGACCGGTCGACCGGCCTCCACCCGTCCGATTCCTTCCACGTCCCATGCCCCCCGTCCTCCAGTTGGAGATGGCCAGCCGCCTGGAAGAGATTCCGCGGGCGCGCGACGAGGTGTCCCGATGGCTTGCCCGGAACGGGGCGTTTGAGGGTGCCGGATTCCTGGCGGGACTGGCCATCGAGGAGCTCGCCACCAACTCCCTCAAGTACGGCTATGACGACCTCGCGGTCCACCGGATCGGGATCCGGCTCGAGCTGGCCGGCGCGGAGCTTCGGGTGCAGGTGGAGGATGACGGGCGGCCGTTCAACCCCCTGGAGCAGCCCGATCCCGACCTGACGCTGCCGGCCGAGGCCCGGCCGGTCGGCGGGTTGGGGCTTCACCTGCTGCGTGGGCTCTTCGACCGGATCGAGTACCGGCGGGAGGGCGGGCTCAACCGGGTGACGCTGGTCAAACGCGGTGCCGGGGAGAATCCATCATGAAGGCGAACATCAGGTCCTGGATCATCCGCATCGGCTGGCTGCCGCCGGTCGTCGTGGCCGCAGCCGTGGCCTGGGTGCGGCAGGCTGCGGACGACACGGTGCCCAATGTGGCCAGCGGGAACGGGCGCATCGAGGCGGTGGAGATCGACATCGCCGCCAGGCTCCCGGGCAGGGTCCGCGAGATCCTCGTTCGCGAGGGGGATCCCGTCGCGGCGGGCCAGGTGCTGGCGCGCATGGACACCGCCGTCCTGGAGGCCCAGCTGCGCGAGGCGGAGGCCCGGCTGCGCCAGGCCGGGAACGGGGTGGCGACGGCCCGGAGCGAGGTTGTCCTGCGCGAGGCGGAGAAGGTCGCGGCGGAGGCGCTGTTGGCACAGCGGACGGCGGAATGGGACATCGCCCGGAAGCGCTTCTCGCGGTCGTCGCGACTGGCGGGCGAGGGGGCCACCTCCGAGCAGGATGCCGACGACGACAGCGCCCGGATGGACGGCGCGGCTGCTGCGGTCGGTGCCGCGCGCGCCCGGTTGGCGGCGGCCGAGGCCGCGATTGCCACGGCCCGGTCGCAGGTCGTCGGTGCCGAGTCGGCGGAGGAGGCGTCCTCGGCGGCCGTCGAGCGGGTCCGGGCCGACATCGACGACTGCGCGCTGCAGGCGCCGCGCGCCGGCCGCGTTCAGTACCTGGTGGCCCGGGCCGGGGAGGTGGTGGGGGCTGGCGGACGGGTGGTGAACCTGGTCGACCTCAGCGATGTGTACATGACGTTCTTCCTTTCCACGGCCGAGGTGGGGAGGGTCGCCCTGGGGAGCGAGGCACGCCTGGTGCTGGATGCGGCGCCGGAGCATGTGATCCCGGCCCGGATATCCTTTGTGGCCGATGTCGCCCAGTTCACCCCCAAGACCGTGGAGACGGCGGTGGAACGGGAGAAGCTCATGTTCCGGGTCCGCGCGCAGATCCCGGCCGACCTGCTCGGGCGGTACACGGAGCAGGTGAAGGCCGGCCTGCCCGGCGTGGCGCATGTGCGGCTTGACCCCAAGCGGCCCTGGCCGGCGGCGCTGGAGGTGAAGCTGCCGTGAGCGGGGGATCCGGAGCCGGGTCCGAGGCCCATGCCGTCCGCGTGCAGCGGGTCACCCTGCGCCATGGCGGGGCCGCGGCCTTGGACGGCGTGGACCTCGACCTTCCGGCCGGCTGCATGGCGGGGGTGATCGGCCCGGACGGCGTGGGCAAATCCAGCCTCCTCGCCCTGGTTGCCGGGGTGCGGCGACTTCAGTCGGGCCGCATCGAGGTGCTGGGCGGCGACTTGGCCGACCCGGGCCATCGGGCCGCCGTCCAGCCGCGCATCGCCTTCATGCCGCAAGGGCTGGGGAGGAATCTCTATCCCACGCTCTCGGTCCGGGAGAACGTCGACTTCTTCGGCGGCCTGTTCGGGCAGCCGGCCGCCGAGCGGCGGGAGCGGATCGCCGGCCTGTTGGAGTCCACCGGGCTGGCCCCGTTTGCCGATCGTCCAGCCGGCAAGCTTTCCGGGGGCATGAAGCAGAAGCTGGGGTTGTGCTGTGCGCTGATCCACGACCCCGACCTGCTGATCCTCGACGAGCCCACGACCGGGGTGGACCCGTTGTCCCGACGCCAGTTCTGGCAGCTCATCGACAGGATCCGTGCGCGGCGCCCGGGCATGAGCGTGCTGATCGCCACCGCGTACATGGAGGAGGCGGTTCGTTTCGACGGGCTGGTCGCCTTGAACCGCGGCCGGGTGCTGGCCGTCGGGACTCCGGGGGACCTCCTGGAACGGAGTGCGAGCGGGACGCTGGAGGAGGCGTTCATCCGGTTGCTGCCGGCCGACCAGCGTGCCGGGCATCGTCCGGTGGAGGAGGTGCCGATGATGCCCGGGCGGGATGGCGAGGCGGCGATCGAGGCCTGGGGGTTGACCCGACGGTTCGGCCGGTTCACGGCGGTCGACGCGGTCAGCTTCCGCATCCGTCGCGGGGAGATCTTCGGATTCCTGGGCTCCAACGGCTGCGGGAAGACCACCACGATGAAGATGCTCACCGGCCTTCTGCCACCGAGCGAAGGGCGGGCGGCCCTCTTCGGGCAGCCGGTGAAGGCGGGGGATCTCGGCACCCGGAGACGGGTGGGCTACATGAGCCAGGGCTTCTCCCTCTACGGGGAGCTGACCGTGCGGCAGAACCTGGTCATCCATGCGCGCCTGTTCGGGATTCCCGGACCTGCCATCCCGGGACGGGTCGTGGCCATGGCCCGCCGCTTCGCCCTGGAGGAGGTCATGGAAAGGATGCCCGGCTCGCTTCCGGTCGGCGTCCGGCAGCGACTTTCCCTGGCGGTCGCCCTCATCCACGGGCCGGAGCTGCTGATCCTGGACGAACCCACATCCGGAGTCGACCCGGTGGCCCGCGATGCGTTCTGGAACGAGCTGATCCATCTGGCCCGGGTCGAGAACGTCACGATCTTCCTGTCGACCCATTTCATGAACGAGGCGGTCCGGTGCGACCGCATCTCGCTCATGCATGCCGGCCGGGTCCTGGTGAGCGACGCCCCGTCGGCCATCCGCGCGGCGTGTGGTGCCGCCACACTGGAGGAGGCGTTCATCCACCATCTTGAGGGGGCGATGGGGACGGCTGGGGAGGGCGGAGACCCGGTTCCGGCGCGGGCGGCGGTGATGCCGCCCGTCGGGAGGGGCGGGCCTGCCGCCGGTCCGGCGTCCCGTCCCGGCCTGCGCCGCCTGCTGAGCCACACCCGGCGCGAGGCGCTCGAGTTGAGCCGGGACCCGATCCGGCTGGCCCTGGCCATCCTGGGCAGCATCCTGCTCATGCTGGTGCTGGGATATGGCATCAACATGGACGTGCAGGACATCAACGTCGCGGTCCTCGACCGGGACGACAGCGCCCTGAGCCGCGACTACACGTTGAACCTGGGGGCGTCCCGCACCTTCATCGGTCGGCCGCCGTTGCGCGACCATGCCGACATGGACCGGCAGCTGCGGGCCGGGGAACTCCATCTGGCGCTCGAGATCCCGCCCGATTTCGGGCGGGATCTCCTGGGGGGGAGGCGGGTGGAGATCGGGGTCTGGATCGACGGGTCCATGCCCGGTCGGGCCGAGACGGTGCGCACCTACCTGCAGGGGCTGCATGATCACTGGCTGGCCGGCAAGGCGCGGGAGATGCAGGGGGTCCCGGCGGCGTTCGCGGGCATGGAGGTCCGTTTCCGCTACAACCCGGACGTGGCGAGCCTGCCGGCCATGGTGCCGACCGTGATCCCGCTGCTCCTGTTCCTGATCCCGGCGATTCTCAGCACCCTGTCGGTGGTCCGGGAAAAGGAGCTGGGTTCCATCGTCAACCTGTACGTCACACCGATCACCCGCCTCGAGTTCCTGCTCGGCAAGCAGGTCCCCTACGTCGTGCTGGCCATGGTGAGCTTCGGGCTGCTGACGGCGATTGCGGTGTTCCTGTTCGGCGTGCCGGTGAGGGGGAGCCTGTGGGCGCTGGTCCTGGCGGCCCTGCTGTACGTGCTGGCGACCACGGCGTTCGGACTGGTGGTGTCGTTGTTCGTCAGCAGCCAGGTCGCCGGCATCTTCGCCGCCGGGGTCCTGGGCATCCTGCCCGTGGTCCAGTTCTCCGGGCTGATCGAGCCCGTCTCCTCGCTGGCGGGCGTTGGGCGGGTGATCGGCGGGATCCATCCGGCCTCGCATTTCCTGACCATCACCCGCGGCATGTTCTCCAAGGGGCTGGGGCTTGCCGACCTCAAGGGCGCGTACCTGTCCCTCGCCCTGGCGTATCCGTGCCTGCTGGGCGTGGCGACGTTGCTGTTGAGGAAGCAGGAGCGCTAGGCATGCGAGCCATCCGCAACATCCTCCACCTCGGCATCAAGGAGCTGCGCAGTCTCCGTCGGGATCCCGTGCTGGTGCTGCTGATCTGCTTCGCGCTCACCGTCAACATCCACACCGCGGCGACGGCCATGCCGGAGACCCTCCACAAGGCGCCCATCGCCCTTGTCGACGAGGACCGGTCGACGCTCTCGGGGCGGATTCACGACGCGTTCCGTCCGCCCTATTTCCTCCCGCCGCGGACCATCGGCCCGGCCGCGATGGACGCCCGCATGGACTCGGGGCTGGACACGTTCGCGCTGCACATCCCGCCGGACTTCGAGCGTGACGTCCTGGCGGGGCGGGGTCCGCGCCTGCAGCTGAACGTGGATGCCACCCGGATGAGCCAGGCCTTCATCGGGGCCAACCACATCCAGGCCATCGTGTCGGAGGAGGTGAACGGGTTCATGCGGCGCCACCACGGTCGGGTGGATCCGCCGGTGGGCCTGGTGTTCCGTTCCCGGTTCAACCCGGAGCTGAACAAGATCTGGTTTGGCAGCATCATGGAGGTGGTCACCGCGATCACCATGCTGTCGATCGTGCTGACCGGTGCCGCGCTGATCCGCGAACGGGAGCATGGGACGGTGGAGCACATGCTGGTCATGCCGGTCACGCCGTTCGAGATCATCGCCGGCAAGGTGTGGTCGATGGCCCTCGTTGTCCTCGCGGGCTCGGCCCTGTCCCTGGGCCTGGTGGTGAACGGGCTCCTGTCGGTCCCGATCCAGGGATCGCTGCTGCTGTTCTTCGGCGGGGTTTGCCTGCACCTGTTCGCCACCACCTCGCTGGGGATCTTTCTGGCGACCATTGCCCGCTCCATGCCGCAGTTCAGCCTGCTCCTCTTCATGGTGCTCCTGCCCATGCAGATCCTGTCGGGTGCCGGCGGTCTCATCCGCGCCCAGACCCTGTCGGCCGGGGGGATCCAGCGGCGCGAGGGAATGACCAGCGTGATCGACATCGTCATGCAGGCGGCGCCCACCACGCACTTCGTCGAGTTCGCCCAGGCGATCCTGTTCCGCGGCGCGGGGGTGGAGTTCGTCTGGAGGCAGCTGGCCAGCCTGGCCCTGATCGGACTGGTCCTGTTCTCCATCTCGCTGGCGCGGTTCCGGAGAACGCTGGGAAGCATGGCTTGAGGGAACTGGGTCGCCATCGGAAGCCCGCGGCCCGGGGCGTCTTTCGCCGATGCCCGGACACCCGGTCGGGGTTCGGTTCGAGGTATGCAGGCGGGCAGGGATCGCCCAGGATCCGGTCCTTGGACTCCGTCCTGATAGTTCTCTCGGCCCTGTCCTTCCTGGCGTACGGGTTGGCGAGCCTTCTGTGGCCCTCCATGAAGCGGGAATTCGACCGATATGGCCTCGGGTGGGCCAGGCGTTGGATCCAGGCGGCGGCAAGGAGCGCAAGGGCGAGGCCCACCTTGAGCACGCCCACCACGCACAGGAACCAGAACGGCAGCCCATAGGCGTCAAACTCCTCGCGAAGGTTCCTTGCGTTGCCCCCACGATACGGCGTCGGCCGGCCCGACCGGGGGATCCAGACGTTCAGGATCCCCAAGGCAACGATCACTTGCAGCGTGATGAGCAGGTATTTCACTATTTCAGGCTGCATGCGCCCACGCCCGCATTCCGGGTCGCCGTGTCGTTCACGGTCGGCGGCCGCTAGCCATTCCCCGGGTGGGGTTGGGGGCAGCGGGCTCCGGATGTCCCAGGATGCGCCCGGCCAGACGCTGCAGCCCGCCGCCCTGGTCCATGAGCATTGAGAGCCCGGGGCCCAAACCGTCCTTCGTCGATGCCCGGCCGGCCGGCGGACGGCTCCACGGGCAGATGGAGAAGAAGACGCCGTTCGACAGTGCCGATATCCTGACGCCGCATGAGAGTCATCGACCTGCTTTTTGGAAGCGACCGTTCGTTCCTCGAGCGTTCCGCCTTCACCACCGTCGAGGTCGGCCTCCGGTACCTCCTGTTCGCCGGGGTGGCCTGGGTGCTCGCCTACTGGCTGTTCCGGAACCGGTGGCTCCATCGCAAGATCATCGCCCGGTTCCCGGCCCGGGCCGACGTCCGTCGGGAGATCGGCTACTCGGTGCTCACCCTGTTCATCTTCGGGCTGGTGGGTGCCGGGACCATTGCCGCGTCCCGGGCGGGCTGGACGCAGATGTACTGGCGGATCTCCGACCATGGGGGCGGGTGGTTCCTGGGCAGCATCGTCTGTGCGATCTTCCTCCATGACGCCTACTTCTACTGGACCCACCGGCTGATGCATCACCGGCGGTTGTTCCCGGTGTTCCACCGGGTCCATCACCTCTCCACCAATCCGTCGCCCTGGGCGGCGTATGCGTTCGCCCCGGCGGAGGCCGTGGTGGAGGCGGGCATCTTTCCGCTGGTGGCGACGGTCATGCCCATCCACCCGGCGGCCTTCGGGATCGTCATGCTGTGGCAGATCGTGTTCAACGTGGCCGGGCACACCGGGTTCGAGTTCCATCCGCGCTGGCTGATGGCCACGCCGCTCCGGTTCCTCCTCAACACCCCCACCAACCACGTGATGCACCACGAGAAGATGCGGGGGAACTACGGGCTCTATTTCAACATCTGGGACCGGCTCATGGGCACGAATCATCCCGAATACGAGGCCCGGTTCCGCGAGGTCACCTCGCGTCCGGCGACGGCCGCCGCGGGTTGCGCAGGAAGGCGATGAGATCGGCCATCTCCCGGAGGCCCAGCCCGGCCTCCAGGCCGTCGGGCATGAGGGACCGGCCGGTGTCGGCCAGTTCGGCGATCTCCGACCGGAGCAGGGTCTGCCGGGTGCCGTCGGCCAGCCGGAGGGTGAGGCTGTTGCCGGACTCGGATTCGACCAGGGCGGTGAACGGCGTGCCGTCCCGCATCCGACCGGTGTAGGTGGAGAAGCCGGGTTGGATGTCGGCCCCCGGGTCGATGAGGTTGGCGAGGATCTTCCCGGGTGCGTGGGAGGAGAAGGTGACCACGTCGGGGCCGATGGCGCGTCCCTCGCCGTCGAACGCGTGGCAGGTGCTGCATCGTTCCCGCCAGATCCCGTACCCGGCCCGGTGATCGGCGTCGGGCAGGTCGAGGGCGGGCTGGAATCGGGCGATCACCTCGGCGCGGGGACGCGGGGTTCCCAGCCACTCCCCGGCCTTCTCGCGGACGGTGGCCGAGGGGTGGCGCAGCAGCTGATCCCGTCGACGGGCATCGGGCGGGGCCCCGTCGCCGCCGATGGCGTGGTCCAGCCAGGCGAGGGTCCAGGATTCCCGCGAGAGGAGGACATCGAGCCCGACCTCGCGGACCGCCGGGGTCCAGCCGGGCCAGCGTTCCAGCAGGGCGCCCGCGATGGCGGGCTCGTCGATGCGGCCGAGGTTGCGGAGGGCGGCGATCTGGAGGTCGTTCGCCTGGCTGGGGGCCAGCCATCCGATGAGCACGGGGACGGCCTCCCGGCGGGTCGACGGGTGCCGTGCGAGCAGGGTGCCGGCCGGGATCCGGTCGGCGGGATCCGTCCCGGGGCGGTCCACCGGTGCGCGGTGTCGGGCCCAGTCGAGGAGTCGCGGTATCCGGGCGAGGAGGGTGTCCAGGCGGGGATCCTGCCCGTGGAGGGATTCGAGCGGGACCTGCCGTCGGTCGAGGGTGTCGAGGAGTCGGGTGAACTCCTCCGCCTGGGCGGAGCGGAACTCCGGGTCGGGATCGAGGACGGGTACGAGGATCCGGGCGAGCAGGGCGGGTTGACGGAGGCCCAGGGCCAGTTGGACGAGCGGCCCGGTCAGGGACCGGCGGGCCTCCGCATCCGCATCGGCCAGGGCGTCGCAGAGGACCCCGGCGTGGGGGGCGGCCGCACTCAGCACGGCCGCACGGAGGAAGGGGTCGGCATGGTCCCGGAGGGCGATGCGGGCCAGGGCCCGTCCGGCCTCGGGCGGGTCCCATTCGCCGAGGGAACAGGCCAGTTGGAGCCGGACCTTCGGGGAGGGGTCATCGGCGAGGCGGGCGGCGACGGACACGAGGGCGGGGTGTTTCTCGGCCAGGCGGAGCGCCTGGATGCGGAGGCCGGGTTCCGGGGACCCGAGGGCGGCGGCGATGACCGGGGCGGTGAGCGCCTGCAGGCCGTCCAGGATGCAGAGGGCATGGAGACGGGCCAGGGGCGGGGCGTCGGACATCGAGGCCAGGCTGGCGAGGGCGGGGACGACCCCGCGGTCGGCCTTCCACAGGAGGCATTGATGGGCTTTGTCCCGGACCCAGCCATTGGGGGATCGCAGTGCATCGACCAGGGCGGCACCGGAGGCGGTGTCGAGTCGGGGGACAGGCCGGGCGGGGGCGCCCTCGGGGAGGATCCGGTAGATGCGCCCGCGGTCCTCGCCCAAGCGGTAATGGGGCAGGAGGTCGGCACGCCCCTCGGCGGGGAGCCATTCGGGGTGCTCGATCATGTAGCGGTACATGTCGACCACCCACAGGGCGCCGTCGGGACCGGTCCGGGTCATGACCGGGCGGCACCAGCGGTCCGACGATGCGAAGAACTCCCGCCCCTCCTCCCCGGGGGCGCGCCGGGCGGTGAAGCTCGTGCCGTCGTCGAGGACCAGGTTGTGCTGGACCAGGTTGTGGAAGGGTTCGCAGGTGAAGGCATGCCGGATGCCGTCGCCGTCGGGGAAGAGCAGGGGATCGCGGAGGATCATGCCGGAACAGGCGGAGGTGAAGTGTCCGGCCTCGTTGAAGCTGTGGTAGCGCCGTTCGGGCGGGCTGACCGGATGGACCACCGGGCTGAGAGGCGTCACCACGAGGTGTGTCGGGTTGGGGGAGGCGACGTGGGGATTGCGGGAGAGGTAGCGGTCGGCGAGGACGTAGTGCCAGAGGGGGCGGATGTTCTGGGTGCCGAACCAGTTTCCCCAGTCGTCACGGTTTCTTCCGAACTGGGACGGGCCGCTCTCGGGCGAAAGCTGGCCGGTGTCCGGATCGAAGTGGAAGTCGCGGGAGCCCACGGCGAACTCGCCCTGCCGGGTCCTGAGACGGGTGCCGGTGCCGTGGCCGGGATGATGTCCGCCAGCGCCGCAGTGGACGCGGTTGTCGAGGCCCCACCGGAGTCCGTTGGCGCGGAGCTGCTGGTTGCCCTCGAGAAGCCCTGTGACGAGGACCTCGCGCCGGTCCATGCGGCCGTCCCCGTCCGTGTCCCGCAGCCACAGGATCTCCGGCGCGGCCGTCACGATCACCCCGTCGCGCCACGTGAGGATCCCGGTGGGGAAACGGAGCCCGTCGGCGAACACCTCGGAACGGTCCGGGATGCCGTCGGCATCGGTGTCGCGCAGCACCCGGACCCGTCCCCCGGGCGCCCCCTGTCCGTCGAGGCCCAGCGGATAGTCGGCCATCTCCGCCACCCAGAGATTGCCGGCGGGATCCCAGTCGATGGCCACCGGGTCGAGGACGAGCGGTTCGGCGACGACCGTCTCGATGCGGTAGCCGGGCAGGACCTGGATCCGGGCGAGGGATTCGGATGGCGACAGCGGGGGCTGGTCCGGCGGCCGCGCCGCGGATCCGGGCGAGGCGGGTGACGTCGGGCGCGGGGCGGTGGCGGGTGTCAGGCCGGCGGTGAGGAAGAGCCCATGGATCTCATCGGGAGGGAGGGCGCGGTCATGCCAGGCCACTTCATCCACCCGCCCCTCGAGCCCGGCGAACCCGTCGGAACGCCCGCCGACGAAGACGTCCCGCGGTGTGTCGGACGCGGTGTGGCGGAACGATCCCTCGATTTCGGGAATGGGATGGCCGTCCAGGTGGACGCGAAACCGGTCGCCGGTCCGGACGAGGGCGACATGGTGCCAGGTTCGCGGGCTGAGGAGGGTGTGGGCCGGGAGGATCTCGTCGAGTTGGTTGCCGTTGAAGAGGAAGAGGCGTCCGTCGAGGTCGGGTCGATGGGTCCCCCCGATGCCCAGATGTTCGCCCGGGGCGCCGGCCACGGCATCGGGTCCGTGGGAAAAGAGGTAGCCCGTGACCGGGCGCGCGTCGTGGGGCAGGCCGTTCCAGAACCAGAAGCTGACGGTGTACTCCCGTCCGGGACGGACGGGGAGCCGGAGCCGGCCGCCGGCGAGGTGCACGGCGCGATTGATCTGATCGTGGGAGAAGTTCGACGGGGTCAGGTCGGGTTCGGGGGAGAGGCCGGTCCCGCTGCCGGGTCCGGGGAGATGCAGGGCGACACCGGGCTCGAAGGGGGCGTGGTGGCCGTTCGGCGATGCGTCGCGTGCGACGGGCATGGACTGTTCGTTCAGGCGCCAGTAGGCGGTCGGCCGGGATTCGAGGACGGCTTGGGGGTAGGGGCCGTGCCGGTCGGTGTCGGGGCGGCGGGGCCTGCCGGAGACCTGTTCAAGGAGGGTGACGAGGGTTTCGACGATCCGCGGTTCGGCCCCGACCTCGAGCCCGGCGGTGCGGGCGGGCCAGGTGGTGTAACCGCCCAGGTGATGCTGTTCGGGGGGCGGGATGTATCCCTCGGCGCCGTTGGCCAGGGAGATGTTCATGGTCACCGGGAGCGGGCTGGCCGACTTCACCTTGAGGCCGGTGAGGGCGTAGACCTCGTTGGGGAAGGTGGCGATGCCGAGGTCCCCGATGCGGATTGCCTGGAGGACGAGTTCGGTCTGCTGGCGTTCGTGGAGGTGGAGGGCTTCCGCGGCGTAGATCTCGGGGAGCGTCGCCGGAAGTCGATCCCCCACGCTGGCGGTGAGTTGCCGGGCCCAGGCGAGCCGGTCGGGATCCGGCGTGCGGTACCGGAGGGACAACGTCTCCTCGGCCATGCGGATCGGCGCATGGTCCCGCCAGGCGAGCCGCCGATGGATGGCCTCGACCTGCGCCGCCATCTCGCGGGCGTAGGTCTCGTACCCGACATCCCGTGCCGGCACGCCGTAGTCCATCCACATCAGGTCCCCACTGGTGCCCTGGGACATGATGGCGACGAAGGACGGGTCCGCGTCCAGTGATGCGGCGAGGTGGTGGGCGAAGCGTCCGTAGTAGTCCGACGAGAGGAGGGGCGATCCGTAGTAGTGCTGGGAGTAGTTGGCGAGGACCGCGAGGGGGCGTCCGTCGGGGTGGGCGATGGCCAGGAGGGTGAGACCCGGATCCACGGGGCCGGACGGGCCGACGGCGTCGGGGCTGACGTTGCCCGGATGCATGTGGGCGCGGACGGTGGGGTTTCCGAAGGGGTCGTTGATCCGGCGGTCCGGGCGGCGGATCCAGCGCCGGTTGAACGTGTGTTTCCAGTCGTTGGTGACCCCCCAGGCGACGCGCGCGGGGGTGAGCCGGCGGTGGGCCCCGATGATGGAATCCGCGAGGCGGGCGGGAAGGAAGGCGGCGTAGCGGGGATCGACCCGGCTGCCGAGGCAGCCCATGGCGGAGGGTGCCGAGTGGGTGTGGGTGGAGGAGATCAGGATGTGGTCGGGGGCGATCCCGGTGGCGCGGGAGGCGATGGCCTTGGCCTGGTCGATCAGGTCGCGGGGGACCATGCACGAATCCACCACGCAGAGGGCGATCCGGTGGCTGCCGTCGTCGAGGACGAGGGCCTTGGCGAAGAGCGGATCGACCACCCGGTCGGCAGAGCGCTCGGTGAACATCCCGTTGACCACGACCGGGAAGTTCGTCGGGGAGATGTCGGTGACCTGGGCACCGGCGCGGAAGACCGGGTCGGCGCGGAGGAGGGGGAGGAGCAGGACGAGGATCAGGCACTCCCAGAGCGGCCGGGGACGGGGCGACATGGGCGGAAGCGTGGCATCCGGGCGGCGCGGTGGCGATCCCCGGTTGGCGGGGGATCCCGGAAGCGCGGGCTGTGCCGGGGGCTGCTCCCGGCCTCCGTTCACCGCGGGCGGCGTGCGTAGGTGTGCGGCCCCACCCAGCGGGTGTCGTACCGCCCGTGCAGGGCGTCCGATGGGAACGCCGGCCGGACCTGCCGTCCGTACTGCTGGTCGTCCATTCCGGTCCACGGCAACGGCCCGACCGTCAGGCCGGCCGCCACGTGGAAGTCGGCGTCCTTGTCCCATCCGACCGTCCACAGGAAGTACTCGCGGACGTGTCCTTCGGGGGGCTCCGGGAGATCCCCGACGGCGAACTCCAGCGTCAGTTCGTCGCCCCCGGCGACGATCACCAGGCCCTCGTCGCGGGCGGCCAGCAGTTCACCGACCGGCCCGTAGCGGGTGGCCCATCCGGACGGGGTCCGGTGCCAGTTGGGACGGGGCAGCAGGTCGTCGTACACGGGGGTCTGCGGCTCGGTCCACGGGAGCGGGGCGAAGCGCGAGTAGCCGCGGGCGTGGAGGTCGGTGTGGGCGGCGTCCAGTGTCCGCACCCGGACGGGCCCGGGCAGGGCGGTCAGTCGGAGGTCGGCGCCGGGGGCGGGCGTGCCCGGGGCCAGGTCGCCCAGGGCGATCCGGTCCCAGTGGATCTCGAAGGACTGGACCAGGCGGAGCCGGACCGTTCCCGCCGGCAGGCGGCCGGTCAGGTCGACGACGTACGACTTGGTCTTGCCGGCGGGGGCGCCGAAGGCGATGTCGACCGGGCTCCAGCTGCCGGTGTCGTCGCCCGCCTCGAGGACGGGGAACGGGAAGGGGAACTCCTCGCGGAGCGAGGCGGCGATGTTCGCCATGCCGCCCCCGAACCGGAGCCAGCCCTCCAGGACCAGGGCCTGGGGGCGTCCGGGGTCGAGCCGGTCGAACTCGAGGACGATTCCGTGCGGCTCGGCCAGTCCACGGTAATGCGGCCCGCGGAGCGCGGGGGGGGAGACCCGGAGGCCGTCCGCCGCCGACAGCGACGCGGTGACATCGGCGCCGTCCAGCGTCACCGCCGACCGTGGGGGGCGGGCGTTGGCGACGGCGAGCAGCCGGTGGGGCGGGTACGGGCGTCCCGGCAGCAGGCGGCTGGTGGGCTGGACCTCGAGGTGGGCCGGGCGGTCGACGACCAGCAGTTGGGCGGCGTCGAGGTAGAGGATCTCGCAGAGCTCCTCGGTGACCTGCAGGCGGAGGCGTCCGTCGACCGCCGGGAGGTCGGTTGCCGTGCCGATCCGGACCAATTCCTCCGGATCGGCCTCGATGTAGCGCCCCGGAGCCACCGGCAGCCCGGCGGGGGCGGCGCCGAGGAGGTCGGTGATGAAGCGGTTGCTGGTCCCGTTCCACGCGTAGAGGTACGGGCAGGAACCCTGGGGGATGGTCAGCTCGATCAGGTTGAGCACCACCGACGGGTCCACCTCGACATCGGCACTCCCCAACTGGGTGTCGAACCAGCGGACTGTGAGGTTGTCGAGGCGGCGATGGCGTCCGGTGCCGATCTCGACCGGGAGGCGCTGGACGGAGCGGAGGGTGCGCCAGGCGCCGGCGGCGGCCTCGACCTTGACGCCGAGGCCGCTGGCGTTGGAGCGGTTGCCGAGCAGGCGGATGCGGACCATGCCGTTGGCGTTGCCGCCGTCGTTGCGCAGGAACCGCAATCCATCCGGCGTCACCACCACCAGGTCGGGGTCGCCGTCCTGGTCGAAATCCGCCGCCACCAGGCCGGTCACCCGGGTTCCGGTCGGCAGGGCGAGCGACTCCGAGCGGTCGGCGAACCCGAGGCGTCCGCGGTTCCGCCACAGTCGGAGTCCGCCATCGCCCCATCCGACCAGGTCCGGCCAGCCGTCGTTGTCGTAGTCGATCGCCTGGAGGTGATGGAGCCCGTGGTCCCGGGCGGGGATGCGGCGCGGCTCGCGGAGTCCGCCGTAGTGGAGGTCGATGGTCCGGGCGGTGAGCAGGGCGGCGTCGGTCCGCAGGTCGTTGTTGAAGTCGCCGGTGGCCAGGGCGATGGCGGCCGGCCAGTCGGCCGGCTGGTTGGTCGCGCTGAACCCGCCGCCGCGCTGGTTCGACAGCACCAGGGGCGGGGATCCGGTCCGGGTCAGGAGGACATCGGGGAGGTCGTCGTTGTTCCAGTCGTCGACGGTCACCCCCGTGACGCCGGTGATCCCGGCGGGGATGCCGCTGGTGGCGGTGGTTTCGCGGAAGGTGAAGGTGCCGAGTCCGCGGAACACGCGCGGGGCGCCGGCGGGGCCGGCGGCGAACAGGTTGAGCTTGCCGGTGAAGTCGAAGTCGCCGAGGGCGACCTCGGGCAGCCCCTGGTCGCCGATGAGCGACAGCCGGGTGACGTCGGTGAGCATCCCGTTGGTGGCCATCCGGACCACCTGAACCCCGTCCGGTCCGGCCAGCAGGAGGTCGTCGAACCGGTCGTTGTTCAGGTCGGCGACCAGCAGCCGGGTGGCCTTGCGGGGCACCGGCAGGGGGTTTCCCCGGGCCTGGAAGACGCCGTTGGAATTCCAGAGCAGCCGCAGGGCGCCGTCTGCGTCCAGCACGGCCAGGTCGTTCATCCCGCGCCGGTTCAGGTCCAGCACCCCGACGGGTCCCCGCCATGGGGGGGCGTCCGGGCCGAAGGCGGCGACGGTCTGGTCGGTGAACCGGACGGGCATGCCGTCGCGGTCCGGCTGTTCGAGGGCCGACGGGGCGCGGATGGCGGTGTAGACGCAGCGTTCGTAGACCGAGGGGTTGTCGGCCGCCTGGGAGCGTCCGGCGTTCACCGCCTGGTGGGCGGCGAGGGCGACGGCGGCCTCGTCGCGTCGGCCCAGCCGCAGCAGGGCCTGGCTGAGCTGGTAGTGGGCGGAGGGATGGTTGGTCTCGAACTGGGTCACCTCGGAGAACTCGAGGACGGCCTCCTCGAACAGGCCGAGTCCGGCGTAGGCGCGGCCCATCTGGTAGCTGACCGCGTTGATGGTGCGGTCGATGTCCTTGGCCTGCTGGAGGGACTGGAGGGCGTTGGTCCACCGGCCCTGTCGGAGCAGGGCGCAGCCGAGGAGGTAATGCCCGGCGGCACCGCCCGGTTCCAGGTGGACCGCCTCCGCGGCGTGGCTTGCGGCGGGGACCGGCTGGTTGGCGCGGAGGAAGGCGTTGGCGAGGTTGAGGTGGACGTCCGGGTTGTTCGGGTTCATGGCCCGCGCCTGCTGGAAGGCGGCGATGGCCCGGTCGGGGTCGTCCTGGTCGAAATGGGTCCGTCCCGAGGCCAGCAGGGCGCCGAAGCGTTCCTCCTCGTCGGCCGACGGCCGGTGCCGCCACCAGGCGCCGGCGGCGATGAGGGCGATGAGGAGGACGATGCCCGCGACCAGTGCGGGGCCGGCGAGTCGGCGGGTGGGGGCGCTCATGGGGTGGGTCGCGGGCGCCCGGGGGGATGAGTCCCCGCCGGGCGCGGTGGGGGCGCGGGTCAGAGGCGGCCGAAGATCCGGTTGGCCTCCTCGAGGGTCTCCTTGGAGCCGATGTCATACCAGACGCCCGGCACCGGCCAGGTGTAGACCGGGCGTTGCGGGTAGAGCCACTGGACGAGTCGGCCCGGCTGGTCCGGGTTGTTGCCCTCGGCGAGGTAGCGATGGATCTCCGGCAGGACGGATCGGGGGTAGTAGTAGAGGGCGATGCCGATCTGGGTCGACGCGGGCGAGGCGGGTTTCTCCTCGAAGCTCGTGATGCGCCCGTCCGGGTCGACCGCCACCACGCCGTACTTCCGGGCCTGGTCGAGGCTGCCGACGTCGTACGTGCCCAGCACCGGGGCGTCGTGGGAGCGGCAGAACTCGCCGAAGGCGGCGAGGCTCTCGCTGAACAGGTTGTCCCCGGCCACCACGATCAGGTCATCGTCGACCTGCTCGCGGGTCAGCACCAGGTGCAGGTCGCCGATCGCCCCGAGCTTGTTGGTGTCGTCGGTCGACCCGTCGTTGATGATGCGGAACTCGATGGGCGACTTGGCGGCGCGGTAGGCGTCGGCCCATTTCTGGAAGTGCCCGGCGAACTTGTCGTTGGTGACGATGTAGACGCAGTCGATGCCGGGGATCGGGGCGAGGTTGTCGAGCACGTAGTCGATCATCGGCTTGCCGGCCACGGGCAGGAGCGGCTTGGGCTGGGTGAGCGTGAGCGGATACAGGCGGGTGGCATAGCCCGCGGCGAGGATCAGGACCTTCATGTTCGGGGACAGGCTACCCGAGGACCGTCCGGGGGACAAAAGGGGAATCGGGGGCGGGCGGTCAGGCCCCGTTGAAGAGTTCGGGGGCGACGGCGCGGGCGAGGTCGGCGGAGAGCTGCTGGATGCCGGCGGCGGTGCCGGTGCCGAGGGCCTTGGCGGCCACGGCGGCGGCCTCGTCGAGTCGCAGCCGCCGGAGGACGAACTTCACCTGGGGGACGACCGACGGCGAGGCGCTGAGCTCGGTGACGCCGAGTCCGACCAGCAGGGGGACCAGGGCGGGTTCCCCCGCGCTTTCGCCGCAGACCCCCACCCAGCGGCCGTGGCGTCGGGCCGCCTCGACGGTCTGGTGGATGAGCCGGACCACGCCGGGGTGGGCGGGGTTGAACAGCGGGGCCACCCGCTCGTTCAGGCGGTCCACCGCCAGGGTGTAGCCGGTGAGGTCGTTGGTGCCGATCGAGAAGAAGTCGACCTCGGGGGCGAGGATGTCGGCGATGAGGGCGGCCCCGGGGACCTCGATCATCACCCCGACCTCCATGCCGGGGTCGAACGGGATCCCCTCCCGTTGGAGGGCCTCGCGGCACTCGCGGAGGTGGCCGTTCGCGGCCTGGAGCTCCTCCAGGCTGGAGACCATGGGGTAGAGCAGCCGGACGTTGCCCGACGCCGACGCCCGGAGGATGGCGCGGAGCTGGGCGCGGAAGAGGTCGGGTTGGTCGAGGCAGATCCGGATGGCCCGCCAGCCGAGGAACGGGTTGGGTTCGCCGCCCCGGTGCAGGGTGCCGGGCATCTTGTCGCCGCCGAGGTCGAGTGTCCGGATCACGACGTGGGCCGGTGCGAGTTCCGATGCCACCCGATGGTAGGCGGCGAACTGCTCCTCCTCGTCGGGGAAACCGGGCCGGTTGAGGAACAGGAACTCGCTCCGGAACAGCCCCACACCCTCCGCCCCGCGGCGACGGACCGAGTCGACGTCGTCCGGGTGGTCGATGTTCGCCGCGAGCCGGATCCGGTGACCGTCGAGCGTCACCGCCGGCTGGTCCGCGAGCGCCCCGAGGCGCTCGTCCAGGCGGTCCCGTCGCCGTTTCAGCTGGCCGTACTCGAAGAGTGTCTGGTCGGTGGGATTGAGGATCACCCGGCCGCCGTGGCCGTCGAGGAGGATGTGGTCCCCGGTGCGGACCTGTCGGGTGATGTCGCCCAGTCCGACCACCGCCGGGATGCCGAGCTTCCGGGCCATGATGGCGGTGTGGCTGGTCTTGCCGCCGACGTCGGTGGCGAACCCGAGGACCTGTTCCCGGTTGAGCAGGGCGGTGGTGCTCGGGGCGAGGTCGGGGGCGACGAGGATCCTGGGCTCGGTGAGGCGTGCGATGTCCTCCGCCCGGGGGATCCCGAGCAGGTGTCCCACGACGCGGTCCGCCACGTCCCGCAGGTCCGCGCTGCGCTCCCTCAGGTAGCTGTCCTCCATCGCCGCGAGCGCCTCGGCGTACCGCTCGGCCACGGTGTGGAAGGCGCGTGCGGCGTTGTATCCGCCGGTCTCGAGGAGGCGTCGGACCTCGTCGAGGAGTGCGGGGTCCTCGAGGACCAGCAGGTGGGCCTCGAACACCCCGGCCTCGTGGGCCCCGAGGGCGGCGGCGACCCGTTCCTGGACCGCCTGCAGGTCGCGTCGGGTGGCCACGAGCGCGGCGTTGAGGCGTTCGACCTCGGCGGGAATCTCCGCCGGGGGGATTCCCTCCTCGGGGATCTGGGGGCGGGTGGCGCCGAGCAGTTGCACCCGGCCCTGGGCGACCCCGCCCGAGACGGCGATGCCGGTGCAGATCCGCTCGCCGCTCTGTGGGGGGTGGGGCACGGGAATCAGCCGAGCTTGAGGAAGTTGGCGAGCAGGTCCCGGCCGTGCTCGGTGAGGATGCTTTCCGGGTGGAACTGGACCCCCCAGATGGGGAGTTTCCGATGGCGGAGACCCATGATCTCGTCCTCGTCCGTCCACGCGGTGACCTCCAGCTCCGCCGGGAATCCCTCGCGGCGGGCGACGAGGGAATGGTAGCGGGTGGCGTTGAAGGGATCGGGCAGTCCGGCGAAGAGGTCGCGTCCGTCGTGGTGCACCGGCGAGGTCTTGCCGTGCATCATGCGGTAGTTCACGCCCACCTCGGCCCCGAAGGTGTGGGCGATGCACTGGTGTCCGAGGCAGACGCCGAGCAGCGGGGTGCGGCGATCGGCGAAGGCCCGGATCAGGTCGTTGGACAATCCCGCCTCGCGCGGGGAGCAGGGCCCGGGGGAGATGAGGACCCGGGAGGGGTTGAGGGCGAGGGCTTCCGGGACGGAGAGTTGGTCGTTGCGATGGACCTGCATCTCCACGCCCATTTCGCCCAGGTACTGGACCAGGTTGAAGGTGAACGAGTCGTAGTTGTCGATGACCAGGAGCATCCGGCGGCGACGCTAGCGGAGGGTGTGGGGGTTGGGAAGGGCCGGAGCGGCAACGAAACGGCCCGCCGGGATTCCGGCGGGCCGCGGTGCGCTGGCCGGGGTGCCGTCGGGGTCAGTTGCCGGGCTGGATGGCGAGGAGTTCGACGTCGAACAGCAGGGTGCTGTTGGGTCCGATGGCGCCGCCCGGGCTCCGCTCCCCGTAGGCGAGGGCCGCCGGGATGAAGAGCTGCCACTTGTCGCCCTCCTTCATCAGCTGCAGCGCCTCGACCCATCCGGGGATCACCCCGGTGACCGGGAACTCGATCGGCTCGCCGCGGTCGACCGAGCTGTCGAAGACGGTGCCGTCGATCAGGGTGCCGTGGTAGTGGACGCGGACGGTGTCGGAAGCCTTGGGGGTCTTGCCGGTGCCGGCCTTGAGGACCTTGTACTGGAGGCCCGAGGCGGTGGTCTTGACCCCGGCCTTCGAGGCGTTGGCCGCGAGGAACGCCTCCCCCTTCTTGAGGTTGTCGGTCGCGGCGGTCTTCTGCCGGGCCTCCATCCGCGCCATCATCTGGGAGCGGAACTCGGCGAGGGCCGCCTGGACCTCGGCATCGGTCAGGAGCGCCTTGCCGCTGAGCGAGTCGCTCAGGCCGCGGGCGATGGCCGTCGGGTCGACGTCGATCTCCTGGCGCTTGAGGTTTCCACCGATGTCGGCGCCGATGGCGTAGCTGGCGCGGAGGCGGGGGTCTTCGAGGTTCGGCTTGGCGTCCTGGGCCAGGGCCGCGGGGGTGATCAGGATGGCGGCCACAAGCAGGCGGGCGATCGAGGGGGTCATGGAGTGGGGATGGAAGCCGGGCCCCATGGCCCGGACGGGCGGCACGCTGGGGCAGGGTGGATGGCGGGTCAAGCTGTGGCTGGCGGCGTCGTCGAGGCCCCCTCCGCGGCCCGTGGCCGCCGGGGTGCCACGTGGGTGGCGTGCCCGAAGAAGACCTCGGCGGCCTCCATCAGTGTCTCCGAGAGGGTCGGGTGCGGGTGGACGATGGCGGCGAGATCCTCGACCGTCGCGCCCATCTCCACCGCCACCGCCCCCTCGCCGATCAGTTCCCCGGCGCCGTGTCCCACGAGGCCCACGCCGAGGATCCGATGCGACTCGGGGTCGACGACCAGCTTGGTGAGGCCGTCGGTCCGGTCGTAGGTGAGGGCGCGTCCGGATGCGCCCCAGGGGAACTTGGCGATGGTGACCGGGCGGTTGGCGGCCTTGGCCTCCGCCTCGGTGAGCCCGACCCAAGCCACCTCGGGGTCGGTGAACACCACCGCCGGCACGACGTAGTCGCGGTTCACGGCCGGTTCCTCGCCCACGAGGTTGGCCACCGCCACGCGGGCCTCCCGGCTGGCCTTGTGGGCGAGGAGGACGCCGCCGGCGATGTCGCCGATGGCCCAGATCCGCGGATCGGCGGTGGCCATCCGCTCATCCACCTCGATGAACCCCTTGGCGTCGCGCCGGACCTTGGTGTTCTCCAGCCCGAGATCCTCGCCGTTGGGCACGCGGCCCACCGCCACCAGGACCCGGTCGAAGAGTTCGTCCCGCCGTTCCCCGGCGTGCTCGCTCACCACCCGGACCTGGCGTCCGGCGGTGCGCATCTCCATCACCCGACCGCCGAGCCGGACCTCGTCGAACGCCTTCTTGGCGTAGGCCGCCACCGGCCGGACCAGATCGGGATCCGCGCCGGCGAGGATGGTGTCGAGCGCCTCGATCACGGTCACGCGGGAGCCGAGGCCGGCGTAGACCGTGCCCAGTTCCATGCCGATGTATCCGCCGCCGACCACGAGGAGTTTGGGGGGGATGTCGGGGATCTCGAGGGCCTCGGTGGAGGTCATGACCCGGGGGTTTCCGAGGTCGAAGGCCTTGGGCAGGGCGGGACGGGATCCCACCGCCACGATGGCGTGCCGGAAGCGGACGAAGCGTTGTCCCTCGGCCGTCTCCACCCGGAGGGTCTCGGAATCCTCGAAATGCCCGCGTCCGCCGAGGACCGTCACGCCGCGTGACTTGGCGAGTCCGACGATTCCCTGGCCGAGGCGGTTGAGGATCGACTCCTTCCAGGCGCGGAGCCGGTCGAGGTCGATGGTGGGATCGCCGAAGGTGATCCCGCGGTGGGCGGACTCGCGGGCGGAGGCGATGGCGTGGGTGGCGTTGAGCAGGGCCTTGGAGGGGATGCATCCGCGGTTCATGCACACCCCGCCGAGGCGGGGATCCCGCTCGACGAGCAGGACCTGCCGGCCGAGGTCGGCGGCATAGAAGGCGGCGGCGTAGCCGCCGGGGCCGGCGCCCACGACGACGATGTCGGTCTGGATCGGTTCCATGGGAAGGGGGGCGTCAGAGGCCGACGGCGTCCTCGGGGAACTCCTGGAGTTCGCGGACCAGGTCCACCACGAACCGCGCGGCCGAGCCGCCGTCGATCACCCGGTGGTCGTAGCTCAGGGCGATGGGCAGCATGGGGCGGGCCTCGATGGTGCCGGTGGCGGTCACCACCGGGCGCGGGGCGGTCCGGCCGAGGCCGAGGATGGCGACCTCCGGCTTGTTGATCACCGGGGTGAAGTGTCCGCCGCCGATCGCGCCCTGGTTCGACACGGTGAAGGTGCCGCCCTTCATGTCGTCGGCCGAGAGCCGTCGTTCCCGCGCCTTCAGCGCGAGGTCGGCGAGTCCGCGGGCCAGTCCGGCGAGGTCGAGCTTGTCGGCGTCGCGCAGCACCGGCACCAGCAGCCCGGCCTCGGTGTCGACCGCGATGCCGAGGTGCCAGTAGTGCTTGAGGACGAGGGTCTGGGTGACCTCGTTCAGCGAGGCGTTGAACCGGGGGTGCCGGCGGAGGGTGGCCACCAGGGCGCGCAGGATGAACACGGTCGGGGTGAGCCGGACCCCGGCGGCCTCGTAGGCGGCCTTGTGGCGTGCGCGGAGGGTCTCGATGCGGGAGAGGTCGGCCTCGTCGAACTGGGTGACGTGGGGGAGGGTGACCTTGTTCTCCACCATGCGGGCGGCGATGACCTGGCGCAGGGGGGTGAAGGGCTCGGAGGTGACCGGTCCGTAGCGGCCGAAGTCCTCGTTCACCGGCTCGAAGGCCAGCCCCTTCGGTTCCTCGGCATGGCGTCCGGCTCGGGCCACCTGGCGTTCCAGGCGGGCCACGTAGCGCGCGAGGTCGGCCAGGGTCACCCGTCCGCCGCGTCCGGAACCCCGGACCTTGGCGAGGGAGATCTCCAGGTCGCGGGCGACCTTGCGGACGTAGGGGGAGGCGGCCGGCACGGGCCCCTCCGGTCCGCCGGTGTCGAGCTCGTCGTCGAGGTCGTTGTCGTCATCCGCCAGCGCGGCTTCGCGGGCGACGGAGCGGGCCGGGCGGGCGGCGGGTTCGCGGGCCGGCTGGGCGGCCGGGGCCGGGGACGCCGGGGCGGCGGGGGCCGCGCCGGCCCCGCCGAGGGTCAGGAGGACGGTTCCGACCGACACCCGCTGGCCCTCGGCGACGAGCACCTCGCCCACGGTGCCGGCCGCGGGGCTGGGCACCGGGGCGATGGCTTTCTCGTTCTCGAGCTCGAGGAGGGTCTGACCGGCGGTGACGGTGTCACCCGCCTTGACGAGGAGGCTGACGATCACGCCGCTGTCCGCGGTGTCGCCGAGCTTTGGGAGTCGCACTTCCATAGAAACAGAAAAGTCGGGGGAGGATGGGGCAGGATGGTCGGTTCCGAAAGGGCCGTGTGCGGGATAATTTTGCGGGGCGGGGAGGCCGGAGGTCATTCCCGGACCCAGCGGCGGGCCTTGAGCTCGAATCGGGGGAGGGTTCCGGCGGGGACCGGCTCCACCGGCACCCGGAGTCCCAGCGCGTGCCGGAGGCACTCCGCGAGGCGATCGGCAACGGTCCGGGTCGCCTCGACCTCGACCCGCAGCTCGGGGAGCGGCCGGGAGGTGTCCACGCGCACCCGGTACTCGCCGGCCCCGGGATGGGAACGGAGGATCTCCTCGACGGCGGTCGGATAGACGTTCACGCCGCGGATGACCAGCATGTCGTCGGTTCGGCCGAGGATTCCCCCCTCGAGCAGCAGCCGGCCATCGGCCACGAGAGGGCGGACCAGGTCGCCGGTCCGGTACCGGAGCAGGGGTGACCCGGTGCGGCGGAGGGTGGTGAGGACCAGTTCGCCCGGCAGGCCGTCCGGCGACGGCAGTCCGGTGGCGGGATCGACCACCTCGGCGAGGTAGCTCTCCTCCAGCACCCGCAGGGCGCCCGGGTGGTCGGCGAGCCCGTGGGTGACCGGTCCGACCTCGGTCATGCCGTGGTGGTCGACCACGCGGGCGCCGTTCCATGCCTCGGAGATCCGGTGGCGGGTCGACGCGAGGCTGCCGCCCGGTTCGCCGGCGACGACCACCGTGCGGACCGGCGGGGTGACGTCGGCGTGGTTCCCGTTCCGCCAGGCCTCGGCGAGGTGCAGGGCGTAGGTGGGGGTGCAGCAGAGCACCGTGCAGGCGTTCTCCGCCAGCACCCGGACCCGGAGGTCGGTGTTCATTCCGCCGCCGGGAAGGGTGAGGCAGCCGAGCCGGCCCGCGGCCTCGAACCCGAGCCAGAAGCCGAGGAACGGGCCGAAGCTGAAGGCGACGAACACCCGGTCCCCGGCCGCCACCCCGGCCGCGCGGAGCACCTCCACCCAGTCGTCGACCATCGCCGACCACGATGCGGCCGTGTCCAGCCAGCGGAGCGGCTTCCCGGTGGTGCCGCTCGTCTGATGGCAGCGGACGTATTGGGTGAGGGGGAACGTCAGGTTGGTCCCGTAGGGCGGGTGGGCATCCTGGTCGCGGACCAGCTCCTCCTTGGTGGTGAAGGGAACCCGGGAGGTGAACTCCTCGAGCGAGGGGTTCGGTCCGACGTCGCGCAGCCGGGGGGCCTGGAACGGGTTCGAGGTCCGGATGCGGTCGACCAGCTCCGCCAGCCGGCCCTGCTGCCGGGCGCGGAGGGCGTCGCGGGAGTCGTCGGGCATGGCGACGGCCACCGGGTCGGGAGTCACGGGCGCGTCGCCGGGACGGCGGCGACGGTGGCCGTTTTCTTCGGCGCCATGTTGGCGGGATTGAAGCGGGCGACGAGGTAGCCCCCGCCGACGGCGAGGAGGATGCCGAGGTAGAACTGGGGTTTGACCGATCCCCAGCCGTGGGTCGGGGGATGGAGGAGGGAGGAGAGGAGGGCGTTCACGAGGGGGGCGCCGGCGAAGACGAGCGACATGACCACCGGGGGGGTGCCGCGCGCGCCGAAGGCCAGAAGGACGCCGAAGGCTCCCACCGCGCCGGCGATGCCGGCGATGAGCGACCAGGTCATCCCGCTGCCCGTGTAGCCGCTGAAGGCCGCCCCCTTGCCCATGAGGAACACCAGCGGGGCCAGCACGGCGGTCAGGAAGTACGCCACGCCCACGAAGAGGAACGCCTTCATCCGCAGGACCGTCGGGTCCATGCGCACGGCGTCCGGAGCCTGCATCAGGCCCTGTCCCTTGTGCAGGAGGATCCCGTAGACGCCCCAGGAGACGACGGTGAGGAGGGTGTACGCGAGCCAGGTGCCGCCAGGGGCGGCCGGAGCCGAATTCATACGTGTGCGGACCGTATGGCCGGGGGAACTGGACAGCAACCGGATTGTCGGTTATCGGGCCGGAGCCGCATGCATGCCGACCGTCGTCCCCGAGTTTCCATCCGCCCGGCCCTTCTGCTCGCGGCGGGGGTCTGGATCGCAGGGTGTGCGTCCCCGAGTCCGACCAGTCCGCAGGAGATCGCCCGTCGGAAGGCCGAGCGTCCGGCGGCCTATGCGGCGCTGGCGGCGGACGAGCAGGTCCTGGTGGACCGCGGGCAGATCCGGGTGGGGATGGACACCGATGCGGTCTACCTGGCGTGGGGTGGGCCGGCCCAGGTGCTGATGTCCGGCGACGCCAGCGGCGAGCGGACCACATGGCTGTACCAGGGGACGACGACCGACGAGTACCTGTCGTGGAACTACCGCGAGGTGGTGCGCAACGACGGGACGGCCTACCTCGACCGGTTTCTCGACCGGAACATCAACATCCGCTCGTACGTCAGCGCGGAGCTCACGTTCGTCGACGGGCGCCTGTCCAGCTGGCGGATGCTGCCCAAGCCGCCCGGGGACACTTTCCTCGCGCCCCAGCCGTTCATCCGTTGACCGGTGGGCCCGGACGGTCCGTCCCCCCGGCGATGGCGGGCGGGAGGCGGCGGGTCAGAACACGTGGACGAACTCGTTGGCGTTGAGCAGGGCCCGGGCGAGGGCGACGGGGCCGGCGGCGCGGACCAGGTCGGAGGCCCGGGACAGTTCCTCCGCCGCGGGAGGGCGCAGGAAGACCCGCTGGAAGGCGACACGGACCTGTGCCTCCGGATCCCCGCCGGCCTCGCGCTGCAGGTGTTCGGCGAACGCCGAGGCGGCCTGTTCCATGAAGCCGCTGTTCAGCAGGTTCAACGCCTGCAGCGGGGTCGTGCTCCGGGAACGCTTCGGGGCGATCTGTCCGCCGTCGGGGCAGTCGAACACCCCGAACACCCCGTCCGGCCGCTGCCGGACCACCGTGGCGTAGATCATCCGACGGAAATCCTGCGGCCCGAACCGTTGCTTGGGAGTGTACACCCGGACGTAGTTCTCGTTCGGTTCGAAGGGGGACCAGCCCGGGCCGCCCATCCGGGGATCGAGCACGCCGGCCGCCGCCAGGATGGCGTCCCGCAGCGGTTCGGCATCCAGCCGCCGGATGGCCTGTCGCCAGAGCAGGCGGTTGTCGGCATCCCGGTCCCGCCCGATCGCCATCCGGTCGGCAGGGCCGGTGCTGGCGCGCCGGTACGCGGCGCTGGTCAGGATGAGCCGGTGGATGTGCTTGAGGGACCATCCGTGGGTGCGGAGCTCGTCGGCCAGCCAGTCGAGGAGTTCGGGATGATCGGGTCGGGCGCCGTTGAGTCCGAAATCGCTCGGGGTGCGGACGAGCCCTTCGCCGAAGTAGTGCTGCCAGATGCGGTTGACGATCACCCGGGCGGTGAGGGGGTGGTCGGGCCGGGTCAGCCAGTCGGCCAACGCCAGCCGGCGCCGCTGCTCGGGGGTCGCATGGTCGAGGTCCGGTCGGCCGTCGGCCGGGCCGATGTCCGACAGGAACCCGGGGGCGACGGGTTCCCGGGGCTGCATGGGGTCGCCGCGGAACAGCCTGGGGGTGGGTTCGGGCTCCCGGAACGTGCCGGCGTAGGCCTGGGTGGGACCGGGCAGGGCGGCGATCTCGCGCTGGAGTTCGTCGCGTCGACGCAGCAGTCCCTCCAGCCGTTGCCGCCCGGCGTCGTCGGCACCGTCCAGCGCCACCACCGGCAACACCGGACGGCCGGTCGTCCACGGCCGGCGGTCCGTGGAGTCGGCCAGCAGGTGCCAGGTCCCGTCGGCCAGCCGTCCCTCGATCCGGTACGCGGTGGGCAGGCGGTCGCCGAAGGCCCCCTCGCGGTCGCGGCCCCAGCGGATCCGGTCGATCCGGGCGGGTTGGGCCAGGGTGACCTGCACCCAACCGGTGCCGGGTTCGGCCGAGATCCAGCTGTGCCGGTTCCCGTACCTGCCGTCGATCAGGTGTTCGAGCCGATGGAACTCGTTCCCGGCATAGGAACTGCCGGCCTCGGCCGCGGCGCCGGCGGAGGCGAGGGCGAGGTTCCGGGACGGTTCATCGGCGCTGAAGACCTCGAGTTCGTCCAGGCACGGCTCGCCGCCCGATGTCGCCCCGATGATGAACCGCACGGCGGTGAGCGTGACCGGCGCGATCCGCTCCTCGTTGATCCGGGCGGAGACCATGGACCTCAGGGGGGGCTGGACTGCCGGCGCGGCGGGTTCCCCGGCGACCACCTCCTCGAGGACCACCAGATCCGTCGTCACCCATTCCGGTCCGTCACCGCCGCGCAGGAGGAGACGGCTCTCCGGGCCGAACGTGTGGACACCGAGGTCGCGGAATCCGCTCCACAGGTGCCGCCCGGGCGTGTCTCCCGAGCCGTCGGCGAACCGCTGCTGGTCGACCGTGGCGATCGCGTGCTGGTCGCCGCGGGTGGCGGGATCGCCGTCGGCGTCGACCACGTAACGGGCGTCGCGGGCGTGGGTTTCCCAGCCGCAGCCCCAGGAGGCCCAGACCCGGAACGTACCGGCCCGTCCGGGGCGCCAGGCGAAGACGTCGGCGCCCGGCACGTCGCGCCATCCGAGGTAGTTGCGGGTGAGGGTGGGGGAACGACGGGTATCGCCCGGGTCGTCGCGTTCGCCCCGGCCGGTTCCGGCCGGGTATTCGCCGCGGCCCGACTGCGGACGGAAGGCCTCGACGTGGGAGCGGGCGACGGGGTCCGTGGGGGGCGGTTCCTCGTCGAGGACCTGGAGGCGGCCCGGCCGGGCCAGGGGGGCGAAGCCGGCCAGGGCCGACTGGACGGATTCCAGCTCCGTCCGCAGGGCTGCCTCCCGCGCGGCGATCCGGGCCCGGTCGCCCGTGCGGACCTCTCGGTCGCCATGCTGCACCCCGGCGAAGACCGCCTTGAGGGCGTAGTAGTCGGCCTGGGGAATGGGATCGAACTTGTGGTCGTGGCAGCGGGCGCAGCCCGTGGTCAGGGCGAGGAAGGCCGAGCCGGTCACGCTGACGATGTCGTGGAGTTCGTCGGCCCGCTGGTTGCGGGTCAGGACCTCGTCCGGACTCTTCACCTGGTCCCACGCCCCGGCCACGAGGAAGCCGGTGGCCTCGTCGACCCCGAGGGCATCGCCGGCGATCTGTTCCCGGACGAACCGGTCGTAGGGCAGGTCGGTGTTGAACGCCCGGATCACGTAGTCCCGGTACCGCCAGGCGTTGGGCCGGGGGTTGTTCATCTCGAACCCGTGGGTCTCGGCGAAGCGGACCACGTCGAGCCAGTGCCGGGCCCAGCGTTCCCCGAAGCGGGGCGAGGCGAGGAGGCGGTCCACATACGCCGCCCATGCCGTGTCGGGATCGCCCCCGGCCAGGCGGGGGATCTCGTCCGGGTGGGGGGGCAGGCCGGTGACATCGAACGCCGCCCGACGCGCCAGGGTTCGGGCGTCGGCGGGCGGAAGGGGTTCGATCCCGGTCCCGGCCCGGGCCGCGTCGAGCAGGCGGTCGAGCGGATGCCCGGCCGTGCCGGCGTTCCCGGGGATGGCGGGGCGACGGACCGGCTGGAAGGCCCAGTGGGTGGGATCCGACCCGTCGGCGGGGGATGGCGGGGTGTCGGCGAGGACGCCCTGCAGGGCCAGGGCCAGTCCGGCCGCGAACCGGCTCACGGCGCCGCGGAGCCGGGCGGGGGTGCCGGGGCGGGGGAACGGTTTGGGAATCGTGGCCACGGGATGCTGACGGGGAGTATGCGACGTCGGGCGTCGGGCGGGGAAGGTTGAACTCGGCCGGATCCCGGTCCGCGCGTGTGGGGTCGCTTTTTCGCTTTGATTGGCCCGGGCGGTTCCCACAATCCGCCGTCCTTGGCGTCGTCAGCCCCATGAAGCGCACCCATCATTGCAACGAACTCCGGCCGGAACACGCCGGCCAGACCGTCACCCTCGCCGGCTGGGTCCATTCCCGCCGCGATCTCGGAGGCGTCCTCTTCATCGACCTCCGCGACCGCGAGGGCCGCACCCAGACGGTGTTCGATCCCTCGGACCTCCCCCGCGAGGTGTTCGACCAGGCCGCCCGCCTGCACAGCGAGTCGGTCATCGAGGTCCACGGACGCGTCCGGGTCCGTCCCACCGGGACCGAGAACCCGAAGATCGCCACCGGACAGGTCGAGGTGATGGTCACCGGCCTGGTCGTCCTCAACCACGCGGAGGTCCTTCCGTTCGTGATCGACGACCCGGACGTGGCCGCCCGGGTGAACGAGGAGACGCGGTTGAAGTACCGCTATCTCGACCTGCGGCGTCCGGAGATGACCCGCAACCTGCGCCTGCGGTCCAAGGTGGCCATCGCCACCCGCTCGTACATGGACGAGCAGGGGTTCCTCGAGGTCGAGACCCCGACGCTGTTCAAGTCCACGCCCGAGGGGGCCCGGGAGTTCCTGGTGCCCAACCGCCGCGAGCCCGGCACCTTCTACGCCCTCCCGCAGTCGCCCCAGCAGTTCAAGCAGATCCTGATGGTGGCCGGGGTGGAGCGCTACTTCCAGCTGGCCCGGTGCTACCGCGACGAGGACCTCCGTGCCGACCGCCAGCCGGAGTTCACCCAGGTGGACATCGAGATGTCGTTCATCGACCGCGAGGACATCTACGCCCTGATCGAGGGCCTGCTGCAGCGGGTGTGGAAGACCGCGCTCGGCCGGGACATCCCCGCGCCCTTCCCCCGGATCTCCTTTGCCGAGGCGATGAACCGGTTCGGCATCGACAAGCCCGACACCCGGTTCGGGATGGAGCTGGTGGACTTCACCGAGGATTTCCGGTCGTCGGCCTTCAAGGTGTTCAGCGGGGCGGTGGCGGCCGGCGGGGTGGTGAAGGCGATCAACGCCCGCGGTCTGGCCTGCGCCACCCAGGGGCAGATCGAGACGATGACCGAGTACGCCAAGGGCTTCGGCGCCAAGGGGCTCGCGTTCATCAAGGTGGAGAACGGCGAATGGAAGTCGCCGATCGTCAAGTTCTTCTCCGACGCCGAGAAGCTCGCCCTGAAGGAGAAGCTCGAGATCGCCGAGGGCGACCTGATCCTCTTCGCCGCCGACCAGTGGCTCAACGCCTGCGAGATCCTCGGCAAGATCCGCCTGTACTGCGCCGACGTGCTCAAGGGGCAGGGGAAGCTGACGGTCGACCCCGACCGGTTCGACTTCCTTTGGGTGGTGGACTTCCCGCTGCTCAGCTTCGACAAGGAGATGAACCGCTGGTATTCGAGCCATCATCCGTTCACCGCGCCGGTGGCCGAGGATGTCCCCCTGCTGAAGGAGGATCCGAAGAAGGTCCGGGGCCAGCACTACGACATCGTGGTGAACGGGGTGGAACTGGGTGGCGGCTCGATCCGTATCCATCAGCCGGACGTCCAGCGGACGATCTTCGAGGAACTCCTCCAGATCCCGCCCGAGGAGACCCGTCTCCGGTTCGGCTACATGCTGGAGGCGTTCCAGTACGGGGCCCCGCCCCATGGGGGCATTGCGCTCGGGTTCGACCGCCTGTGCGCCATCCTGTGCGGCACGACCAGCATCCGGGACGTGATCGCCTTCCCCAAGACGGCCAAGGGGACCTGCCTGATGACGGAGTCCCCGTCCGGCGTGACCGCCCGCCAGTTGCGCGACCTCTTCCTCGAGGTCCGGGCGGCCAAGGCGTGACGCCGGTCGCCGCGGGGGCGGCCTTCAGCGGCGACTCCCCGGGGCCTACTCCCGCGGCAGGGCGTCCGGGTCGACGTCCGGGCGCTCCCCGGCGGTGGACTCGCGGACGAAGGTTGTCCCCGCCGGGACGGCACCGGAGAAGAAGCCGCAGTTCCTGAGGAAGAACCGCGAACCGTCGGCGCCGCCCGCGTAGTCCAGCCGATGCCTCCCGCCGCCGGTGGGATCCACCGAGAACCGGGCCCGGGTGGCCTCGTGCCAGACCCCGTCGACGTCCCGCACCCACACGTTCCCGTAGTCCGCCCGACGTCCGATGTGTCCGAGGGCCGGGTTGAAGCTCTCGAGGAACGAGTGGAATCCGCGCAGGTGGGTGTCGGTCTGCGGGCGTTGGAACGAGGCGATGAGGCGCCATTCGCCGGCGGCCTTGTCGCCGAACCACGCCGTGTACGTGGTGTTGCCCATGCCGTCGGGACGGACCTCGGTGAGGAAGCGGTAGGTGCGTCCGGCGACCCACGGATGCACGAGGTAGCTCTGTCCCCCCGATCCCTCGTTGCCAAACTCGCCGATCCGCACCCCGGGTCCCCGTCCCCGGGCGACGATCCGCTGGGCCTCGGGGATGTCCCGGGGGTTGTCGGTCTGGAACGGGCTCCACACCGAGAAGAGGACCCGGCGTTCGGTCGGGCTGTTGACCTGCATGCCGAAATAGCCCTCGCCGAATCCGTTGGCCATGTAGAAGGAACCGATCGTGTCCTCCCCCTCCGGGACCGTCACCTCGGAGTAGGCGTACCGGAGGGAACGCTCCTTCGGCACCTCGTAGCGGAGGTGGACCGATGGCCCGCGGCGGCCCCAGTAGAACATGTTGCCGTCGTTGTTGCGGACGAAGTCGACGGCGAGGTCGGCGGTGTCGGACGCCACCCGCAGGGAGCGGATCTCCACCGGCGCGTCGCCGGGTTGTCCGGTGGGGCGGAGATCGACCCGCACATAGCCGGCCTCGCGGACCTCCGTCCGGCCCAGCGGATGGAGGTCCCCGGGGGGATTCGCGGGACCGGCAACCAGGTCCGATCCGGCCACCCGCGCCTGGAGGCCCGTCGGGCCGCCGGGGATCCGCCCGTCGATCGACAGGTCGAGCGTTGCCGGGCGGTCGACGTGGAAGAAAAGCGAGTACACCTCGGTCGGATTCGACCACGACACCGTGCCGTCGCGGCGGATTCCGTCGCGTCCGGCGCCGGGCGTGGTGCGGAAGGCGTTGCCGCCCGCGGGGATAATCCAGTCGGCGGCGAGGGCGTCGACCGGGCCGAGGACGGTGAGGGCGAGGAGGCTGAGGACGAGGCGGAGGCGGTGCATGCGGTTCGGGGAGGATGACCCACTCCGGCGCTCAGGCCGGGGGCAGGGTGACGACGCGGATCCGGTAGAAGCCGGTGGGGCGTGCGTCGGGTGGCAGCAGGAACTCCCGGTTGGTCAGCACGGGGCTGACCTCGGTCCAGGGGCCGGCCGGATCGGCGGCCGTCTCCACCACGTGGCCATGGACCGGTGAACGGCCCTCGGTGTTGGCGTCCACCAGCAGGGCCGACGGTCCGTCCCAGCGCAGGCGCCAGCCGACCGGTGTCGCCTCCAGGGGACGCAGTCGCGGGCGGGGGTGGTAGGTCATGACACCGCGCAGGGGCAGGTTGAGCAGGCCCTCCGGGGTCCAGTCGCCCGCGGTCCACCGGGCGAACTGCAGGTCGCCGCTGGCCCAGCTGGTCCGGAACCGGACGTACTGCTGTCCGTCGTCGGTTTCCAGGTAGCCGTAGGCGAGCATACCGTGGATCCGGGGGTTCACACCGGCCACGCCGAAGAGCGTGCGATCGAACTCGTCGAACGCCTGCATGAACAGAAGCACCGGGTACCCGGCGTCGATCTCCGTCCGGAGGTCCGCGAAGGTGAATCCGGCGCCCGGGGCGACCCCGGGATTGAAGTCGCTCAGCTGGCAGGCGACCTCGGCGTCATACCCGCAGTGGCGGGTCCACTCGACCAGCCCGTTCGGGATGTCCGAACCCGGGGGGATGCCCGGGGAGTCCGGATCGGCCACCCGACGGGCGCCGTTCGGGTCCCAGTGGACGAACGAGTAGGCGTCGATGTTTCCGGAGCATTCCCCGTTGAGGTCTTCCCAGCGGTCCTGGTTCAGGCCGATGAAGTCCCCGATGCAATCCGGCGCATGGGCGGGGCGGCCGGCGGTGACATGGGGATCGGGGGCGGTGCTTTCGTAGGCGACGTAGAAGTCGTCCATGTGCCCGGGAACACCGGCCGGGCGTCCGTCGACTCCCGCCTGCGAGGCCCAGAGGGCGCGGATGCCCCCGTGGCCGAGGCTGTTCCGGCTGTCAAGCGGGGCCACGCCCCCGGCGGTGGGCCCGGTGTAGAAGTCCGGGAACCCGTTGCGGTCCCAGTAGCCGAACAGGTTGCCGTTCGCCGTCCCGAAACATCCGGCGTGCCACTCGTAGTCCGGGACGTCCGCCAGGTACACGTGGACATCCGCCCCGACGTCCGCGGTTCCCGCCCATGCCGCCAGCAGGAGTCCCGCCGGGAGCCGGAGCGATGCGGGATGGAGCCGATGGGGCGACATGGGCCGGGTGGGCTAGGGGGTGGGCACGGGCAGGCCGCGCAGTTCGAACAGGCGGCGGATGGTGTCCTCGATCAGGTTGTTCGGGCACGAGGCGCCCGCGGTGATCCCCACGGTCACCGGCCGGCCGAGCGGGTACCAGTCGCGGGTCTCCTCCTCCTGGCCGGTGTGCTGGTTCCAGTGCCGGATGAGGGTGGCCGACTCCATCTTGGCGGCGTTCTTGATGAAGTAGGTGGGCAGGACCTTCTCCCCCATCTCCGCCAGGTGGGAGGTGTTGGAGGAATTGTAGCCGCCGACCACGATCAGGAGGTCCATCGGCTCCTGGAGCATCCGTTCAAGGGCATCCTGCCGTTCCTGGGTGGCCCCGCAGATGGTGTCGAACACGCGGAAGTGGTCGGCCAGGTTCTCGGCCCCGTACTTCTCCTCCATGGCGCGCCGGAACCGGCGCTGCACCTCCTCGGTCTCCCCGCGAAGCATGGTGGTCTGGTTGGCCACGCCGACCGCCGTGAGGTGGATGTCGGGATCGAAGCCCGTCGAGTACGCCCCCTGGAAGCGCTGGAGGAAGGCCTCCCGGTCGCCGCCCTCGAGGATGTACCGGCACACCGCGTCGGTCTCGGCCAGGTCGAACACCACCAGGTAGTGGCCGGAGCCGTAGGCGGTGGCCTGGGAGGTGGTGGCCTTGGTCTCCTCGTGGCGGGCCTTGCCGTGGATGATGCTGGTGACGCTTTCCTTGCTGTACTGGCGGACCCGCTTCCAGACGCTCATCACGTCGCCACAGGTGGTGTCGACCAGCTGGCAGCCCAGTTCGGTCAGCCGCTGGCGGGTGCCCACCTCGGTGCCGAAGGCGGGGATGATCACCACGTCGTCCGGCCCGAGGCCGAGCGATGCCAGTTCCTCCTCGCTCGGCTTGGGGGAGATGCTGACGATCCCCATGGCCCGGATCTGGTCGTTGACCTCGGGGTTGTGGATGATCTCGCCCAGCAGGAAGATGCGGCGGGGTGCGGGGAAGACCGTCCGGGCGGCGTAGGCGAGGTCGATAGCCCGCTCGACTCCGTAGCAGAAGCCGAACTCCTTCGCGAGGCGGATGGTCAGGTCGCCGCGGGTGATGTGGCCGCCGGTGCTGCGGAGGGCGTCCACCAGCCCGCTGCGGTAGTGTTCCACCACCCGGGCCTGGACCGACTCCATGATGTCGGGACGGCGCAGGTTCAGCTTCGGGGGCGGGACACCGGGGGCGGCGGTAGACATGACGCCCGCGAGTCTAGCCGGCCGGGCGGAGGCGTCTAGGCGACGTTCCGGACAGCTCTCAGGAAACCATCCAGTCGAGGATGGCCTTCTGGGTGTGCAGGCGGTTCTCGGCCTCGGTGAAGATGGTGTCGGCATGGGCCTCGAGGGTGGCCTCGTCGATCTCCTTGCCCCGGTACGCCGGCAGGCAGTGCATCACCAGCGCGTCCGGACGCGCCCGCGCCACCAGGGCGGCGTTCACCTGATACCCGGCCAGATCCTCCAGGCGACGGGCCGCCTCGGCCTCGCGTCCCATGGAGACCCAGACGTCCGTGTAGAGCACATCCGCTTCCGCGGCGCCGGCCAGGGGATCCTCGGTCAGCATCACCGTGCCTTCGCCCAGGGCGACGGCGACGTCCGGGGTGGCATCGGGTGCGGTGGCTGCGCCAGCCCGGCTGAGGATCTCCGGGGCGGGCCAGTAGGCGCGGGGGGCGGCCAGGCGCAGGTGGAACCCGAGCCGCGCGGCGGCGAAGATCCAGCTCACCGGCACGTTGCACGCCGCGTCGCCGACGAAGGTCACCGTCCGCCCGGTGATCGGGCATCCGCGCAGTTCCTCGAAGGTGAAGATGTCGGTGAGGATCTGGCAGGGGTGCTCGTCGTCGGTCAGCGCGTTCACCGTGGGGATCCTTCCGTACTCGGCGAACTCCTCAACATCCGACTGGGCGAAGGTGCGGATCACGGCGCCGTGGAGCATCCGGCCCAGCACACGGGCGGTGTCGCGGATGGGCTCGCCGCGGCCGAGCTGGATGTCGTTGGCGTTGAGGAACATCACGTCGCCCCCCAGCTCGCGGATCCCGACCTCGAAGCTGACCCGGGTGCGGGTGGATGACTTGCTGAAGATGAGCGCCCAGGTCTGTCCGGAGAGGGGGCGTGGATGGCTGGCGCGGTGGCGCTTGAACGCGGGGACGCGGTCCAGGATGGCCCGCAGGTCGGCGGCGCCCGTCTTCTCCAGGCTCAGGAGGTGCTTCATGGCGGAAAGGCAACCGGGCGGACCCGCCGCTGCGGGCCGCCCGGAAAGGCGAGGGATAAAGCACAACCGCGGCCGCGCGTCACGAAGGAAATGGGATCAGGCGAACCGGCAGTCGACCGCGAGGGCGGCGGCGAGGCGGCGGAGGTATTCGGTGCGGGGGATCTCCACCGCGCCGAGGCCGCGGGTGGTGGGGGTGAGCATCTGGGTGTCGAACAGCCGGTAGCCGCGCGCCGTGAGGTGGCCGACGAGGTGGAGCAGGGCCAGCTTGGAGGCGTCGGGCTCGGCGTGGAACATGGATTCCCCGGCGAAGAATCCCCCGATGGCCACCCCGTAGAGGCCGCCGGCCAGCCGGTTCCCGTTCCAGCATTCCACGCTGTGGGCGTGTCCGGCCCGGTGGAGGGCCTCATAGGCCTCGACGATCTGCGGGGTGATCCAGGTCTTCTCCGCCGGACGCGGCGCCCGGGCGCACGCGCGGATCACCGCGGGGAAGGCGCGGTCCAGGGTGAACTCGAACGGGGCGTGCCGGCGACGGCGCGCGAGGCTGCGCGGGACGTGGATGCGGTCGAACTCGAACACCGCCCGGGGGTCGGGCGACCACCAGGTGATCGGGTCGGCGCTCCATGGGAAGATCCCCCCCCGGTAGGCGGCCAGCAGGCGCGCCACCGACAGGTCGCCGCCCACCGCCACCAGGTTCTCGCAGGCCGAGGTGGCCGGGGGAAACGGCGTGCCGGGACCCAGGACCGGGACGGGCAGCATGGCGTCACTCCTCCGGCGCCACGGCGGCGATCAGGACGCCGAGCAGCCGGTCGGTGACCTGGAGCATCCACAGCGACGGCAGGGTGGTCTCGTCGATCGCCGGCACCTCCCCGTGCTCGAAGTCGGGGCATCCGAGCCGTTCCCAGGCCGCCATCCGCAGCTGGTTCACGATGCGCAGCAGGGTGTCGGCCTCGTCGATCCCGAGCCGCCACCGGAGCAGGTCGTCGCCGGCCGGCTCCCAGCGGCCGGCCTCCGCCAGCCAGCCGCGGGCCGCCTCCAGCGCCTCCCGACGCCGGGCGGCCAGCGCCGCCGCGAGGTCGGCCGCGGCCGCGGACGGCATCCGGTCGGGTGTCCGACGCGAAAGCACTGCCGGCCGGCGGCCGTCCGACGGATCCTGGTGCAGGCACGTCCGGATGACGTCCCGTTCCCCGGTGCTGAGCAGCAATGCCACCCCGGAGTCGTCGCGAGATTCGAGCCTCATGCGGGGTCGTCCTGTTCCACCGTGGCCTGGAGGCCGTAGGCCTGGAGTTCGTGCACGTGGAACTCCGCCTGCTCGAACGCCTCCCGCACCAGCACGCTGCGCCCCTTCTCGTGCACCTCGCGCATGTGGCGCCGGGCCTTCTCGCGATCCCATCCGAACACCTTCTGGAAGACGAGGGTGACGTAGGGCATGAGGTTCACCGGGTCGTTCCAGCACACCACCAGGTAGCCGGGATCGCGTTCCGACCGGGCCGAATCGTCGGGGGCGATCCCGGGTTCAGGCGGGGCGATGGGTTCGGCCGGTGACGGCATGACGTCCGCGAGTGTAGGGGACCCCGGGAGGCGGCGGGAGAGGGAAAAAATCCGGGGGCTTGCCCCGGAGGCGATCGCGGCTTAGGGAAAGTGGAGTTTGGGGACGGTGGCGAACGAGGTGAATCAAGGATGATGCGATCAATTGTTCTCTGGGTGGGCCTTCTGGGGCTGGTTTTCGGCGCGGTTCCAAGGGCGAACGCCGTTGCGGAGCCGGGTGGCCGGCCGGCCGCCGCCCCGTACCTCGGCCTGCCCGCCGAGGGACCGCGCACCGGGTCGTGGCGACCGGAGGTCGCCTTTCCCCGTCAGCCGAAGTTCTCCTATCCCGTCGGATTCGTCCCGTACCCGGGCAACCGCCTCCTGGTCTACACCCAGCCCGGCCTGCTGATCCTGATCCCGAACGATCCGGCGTCGGACCAGCAGACGGTGATGCTCGATCTGGTCAGCCACACCCTCGGCTACGGCGACACCGGCCTGCTCAGCGTCGCGCTGCATCCGGAGTTCGGGAGGGAGGGCTCCCCGAACCGCGGCTACCTCTATGTCTGGTACGCCCACTACGAGGGCGAGTGGCCGACGGGATGGGAGTACACCACCTGGAACCGGCTTTCTCGGTTCACCGTGCCGGATGGTTCCGACGTCATCGATCCGGCCTCGGAGCTGGTGCTGATCGAGCAGGCCGACCGCCACCTCTGGCATGCCGGTGGCGCCCTGATGTTCCATCCGGAGGACGGTTTCCTGTACGTCACCGTTTCCGACGAGGGGGGCGAGAACGGGGTGTACGGCAATGCCCAGAAGGTCACCGACGGGTTCTTTTCCGGCGTGCTCCGGATCGACGTCGACCGTCGGGGCGGGGACGTCAGCCATCCGATCCGCCACCAGCCCGTCTGGGGCCGGACCACCGGGTACTACATCCCGAACGACAACCCGTGGTCCGGCGAGGACGGGGTGCTCGAGGAGTTCTACGCCATCGGCCTGCGCAACCCGCACCGCATGAGCCATGATCCGGGGAGCGGGATGGTGTTCATCGGCGACGTGGGGCAGGTGGACGGCGAGGAGGTGAACGTCCTGCGGAAGGGTGCGAACTACGGGTGGCCTTTCCGCAATGTCGTGTTCGACGGACCGCAGGAGCGTCCGGCGGAGATCCGTGGAACCCTGACGGAGCCGTTCTTCCACTACCCGCGCTCGTGGGGGTTCTGCGTCATCGGCGGGTTCGTCTACCGCGGGGGCAAATACTCCGAACTGCTCGAGGGCAAGTATGTGTTCGCCGATCTCGGCGGGGCGGTGTGGGCCGCCGACTTCGATGCCCACCGGATCACGGACATCGTCCAGATCTCCTGGATCCCCAACCCGTGGGAGACGGCCAGCCTGGGCCGCGACGCCGAGGGGGAGATCTACCTCACGGGCAACCGGGAGGGTGTGCTGTGGCGCCTGGTGGTGGACCCGGCCGAGGATCCGGGCCTGCCGGCGCTGCTTTCGGAGACCGGCCTGTTCAGCGACACGCCGGCCCTGGCTCCGTCGCCGGCCCTGGTGCCGTACGAGGTCAACTCGCCGCTGTGGTCCGACGGCGCGGCCAAGCGCCGATGGTTCTCGGTGCCCTTCGACCCGGCGACGCCGGAGGCCGGGCCGTTCGTCGGGTTCCGGGCGACGGGCGGATGGGATTTCCCGGCCGGGTCGGTGTTCGTGAAGCACTTCGAGATCGCCACCAACGAACTCGACCCGGCCGCGGTCCGTCGGCTGGAGACGCGGATCCTGGTCCGGACCGACGACGATCGGGTCTACGGCATGACCTACCGGTGGCGACCGGACCACTCCGACGCCGACCTCGTCCTGACCCGGTCGACCGAGGAACTGGAGATCCGGACGGCCGACGGGGTGCGTCGGCAGGAATGGCTGTATCCGGGGACCTTCGACTGCCTGGTCTGCCACACGCCGCAGTCCGGCTGGGTGCTGGGGGTCAACACGCGCCAGTTGAACCGTGCCGCGGCGGGGGATGACGCTGGGGATGACGGCAACCAGTTGGCGGCGCTGATCCGGGCCGGCTTCTTCCACGAGCCGCCGGCTTCCGGGTCGGTCGGTTCGCTGCCGCGCCTGCCCGATCCCGCCGGCTCGGAGGGCAGCCTGCACGACCGGGTGCGTTCGTATCTCGACGCGAACTGCGCCCATTGCCATCTGCCGGGCGGGGTACGGGCGGCGTTCGATGCGCGGTTCGACACGCCCCTGGCGTTGCAGAACCTCATCGGCGGTCCGGCCAACGACGACCTGGGCCGCCCGGGCACGCGGATCGTGGCCCCGGGCAGCACCGGCCTGTCGTCACTCCACCAGCGGGTCACCCGTAATGACCACGTCCGCATGCCGCCGCTGGCCCGGTCGGAGACCGACCCGGTCGCGGCGCGACTCCTGTCCGAATGGATCCGGCAGATGCCCCGGGCGGCCCTCGTCACCCCGGCGAAGACCCGGGCCCTGCCGGCCGATCCGCTCCGGCTCCAGGTGGGGGTGGACCCGGGGACGACCGGCATCGAGCGGATCGAGTACCGGATCGACGGACGGACGGCCGCGGTGGTCCGGCAGCCGCCCTATGCCGCGTCGGTCGCGGAGGTGTCGTGGGGTTATCATGACCTGACCGCCGTGGTGTACGGACCGGATGGCATCGCCTACCCGTCGTCGACGGAACGCCTCTGGCTGCATCCGTCGGATCTCCGGGTGCGTTTCGGGTCGGGGGGGACGGACACCCGGCGTGTGGACGTCTTCGGTCCGCCCGGGCTCGGTGTGGAACTGGAACGGTCGACCGATCTGCGGGCCTGGTTGCCGGTCGTCGCGGGTGAACTGGACCCGTCCTTCTCGGGTGTCGTGGAAGGCGACGCATCGCCGGGGAGCTTCTACCGGGCCCGGGTCGTGCCCGCTGCGGGGCCATGATCCGACCTGACCCGGGCACGGTGGCGCGAGGCTCCCGCCGAGCGGCTGGATGCCGCTTTGCGCCTTCGCGCCAGAGGCCGTGAGGCCGCCGGCCCGCTTCGGGGTCGGGGTCGGAATCGGCATCGACATCGATCCTCCCCATCCCTTCGCCTCCCTCCGGAGCGCCGAGCTCCTGCGAGGCGTGCTCACAGGCCTCTCCGCCACGGGACTCGCCCCCACCAGCGGGTGAGTCCGACGGGGTCCTGACGGACCCCGCAGCGCTGGGCGGGGTGGAGCCGGACCGGCCGCCTATCGGCGTCGGCGACGGCGGGGGGCGGCAGGGAAGGGCGTCGGCCCCTCCCGGGGCCGATCGGGCTCGCAGGCTCGCCCTTCCATCGAGCGCGGGAGCAGGCGTCTCCGCGCCTCGACGGGGAATCTTCGGAAAAGGGCTCTTCGTCCCTTTGTCCCTTCGTTGTGGATCCCAGTTCGTCGGGAGCCTCGCGCCACCGGGTCCGGCCTGGAGCCCCGGTCCGTCCCGCGGTTCAGGGGCCTCCCTGCGGGATTGCCGACCGTCCGACCTGACCGGCAGACTGTCGGCGTGAACCCCGTCGCCTCCGCCCTCGCCGCCCTGCTGCTGTGTGCCCCGGTCCTGGCCGATGCCCGGGACCGGACGCTCGACATCTACTGGGTCGATTCGCAGGGGGGCGGTTCGACGCTGGTGGTGACGCCGGCGGGCGAGTCGGTGCTGATCGACACCGGGAATCCCGGCGGCCGGGACGCGGGTCGGATCCACGACGTCGCGACCCGCGTGGCCGGCCTTCAACGGATCGACCATGTGCTGGTCACCCATCTGCATGTCGACCACTACGGCGGGGCGGCCGAGCTGTCCCGCCTGATGCCCCTGGGGATCGTCCACGACAACGGCATTCCCGACCAGGACCCGGACGGCCGGCAGGACCCCACCTGGCCCCAGCGGATCCGTCCGTACCGGGAGATGCCCGTCGAGGGGCGCCGGGTGGTGGTGGCGGGGGAGGGGATTCCCCTGCGGCAGGTGGCGGGCGGGCCGGAGGTCGATTTCCGGTTCCTTGCCGCCCGCCGGAAGCTGGCGGTCCCGGCAGCCGCCGCGACGAACATCATCGACTGTCAGGACCCCGCGCCCAAGGCCGACGACCCGTCCGACAACGCCAACAGCGTGGTGAGCCTGGTCCGGTTCGGTGGGTTCCGGTTCTTCGACGGCGGCGACGTGACATGGAACGTGGAGGCGACGCTGACCTGTCCGGTGGTCCAGACCGGTCCGGTGGATGTGTTCCAGGTGAACCACCACGGATTGGACGTGAGCAACAACCCGCTCCTGCTCCGGGCGCTGGCGCCCCGGGTGGCGGTGTTCAACAACGGTCCGCGGAAGGGATGCCATCCGTCGGTGGTGGCGGCGCTGGCGGCGCTGGCGGATCCGCCGACGGTCTTCCAGGTCCATCGCAACCAGGGGGCTCCGGGGGCGAACACCGCCTCCGAGCGGATCGCGAACCTGGCGTCCGAGGGCGGGGAATGGATCCGGCTCCGCGTGGCGGCCGATGCCCGGAGCTACACGGTGGAGGTGCCCCGTTCGGGCCACCGGGCCACCTTTGCCGTCCGCTGACCGGCGCCGCCCGCCGCCCCGGGCGATCCGGTCCCCCCCGGTCGGTCCGGGAGCCGTGGCCCGTCCGATGGCTTCCCCCTCCCGGGTGCGTCGGGGCCGATGGGGTCGGACTGGCCTCCGCGGGCCGGACCGGGGCAGACTGCGGCGTGGTCCTGTCCGAACTCCTCGCACCGCCCGCCGCGGTGTATGCCGTCCGCACCGCCGCCCCCGGCCCGTCGGGCCGACTGCCGGTGACCGCCGACCAGCTGCGGGACGCGCCCAGCGGCGACCTGTTCGGGCTGAGCCAGAACGTCGGGATGGGATGGAATCCGGAGGAGGCGGGGCGTCGGCCCTTCCTGATCCTGAGCACGCTGGGCGGTCTCCGGGGTGAGGACGGCCGGCCGGTGGCCCTCGGCTACCACACCGGGCACTGGGAGCTCGGACTGCAGGTGCGGGCGGCGGCCGAGGAGTTGCGTCGGCTCGATGTCATCCCGTTCGCCGGGTATGTGTCGGATCCGTGCGACGGTCGCACCCAGGGCACGCCGGGGATGTTCGACAGCCTGCCGTACCGCAACGACGCGGCCATCGTGTTCCGTCGCCTGGCCCGCTCCCTGCCGGTGCGCCGCGGGGTCCTCGGGGTGGCCACGTGCGACAAGGGGCTGCCTGCCATGATGATGGCGGTGGCGGGGCTGCCGGACCTGCCGTCGGTCATCGTTCCCGGTGGGGTGACCCTGCCGCCGGTCGACGGCGAGGATGCGGGCAAGGTCCAGACTCTGGGGGCGCGGTTCGCCCATGGGATGGTGTCGCTGGAGGAGGCGGCGGAGCTGGGGTGCCGGGCCTGCGCGTCGCCGGGCGGGGGGTGCCAGTTCCTCGGCACGGCGGCCACGTCGCAGGTGGTGGCCGAGGCGTTGGGGCTGGCGCTCCCGCACTCCGCCCTGGCGCCCAGCGGCGAGGCGGTCTGGCATCAGGTGGCGGTGGATTCCGCGCGGGCGCTGGTGGCGCTCGACGACCGGGGCGAACGGACCCGCGGGATCCTCACCGACGCGGCGATCCGCAACGCCATGACCGTCCACGCCGCCTTCGGCGGCTCGACCAACCTCCTGCTCCACATCCCCGCCATCGCCCACGCCGCCGGCCTGCGCCGGCCGGTGGTGGCCGACTGGCTCGAGGTGAACCGACGCACCCCGCGCCTGGTCAGCGTCCTGCCCAACGGCCCGGTGGCCCATCCGACCGTCCGCGCCTACCTCGCCGGCGGCGTGCCGGAGGTGATGTGCCACCTCCGCGACCTCGGCCTGCTCGACACCTCCGTCCGGACGGTGGCGGGAACGACCCTCGACGCCGTGCTGGACGCCTGGCGCGGCTCGGCCCGTCGGCAGCGTTTCCGGGAGTTGCTGGTGTCGGCCGACGGGGTGGATCCGGACGACGTCATCCTGCCGCCGGCCCGGGCGCGGGACCGGGGTCTGACGCCCACCGTGGCGTTTCCGCGGGGAAACCTGGCCCCCGAGGGGGCGGTGATCAAAAGCACGGCCATCGACCCGTCCGTGGTCGGTTCCGACGGGGTGTATCGTCACGAGGGTCCGGCCCGGGTGTTCACCCGGGAACGGGACGCGATGGCGGCGATCAAGGACGGACGGATCCGGCCCGGCGACGTCCTGGTCCTGATCGGTGCCGGTCCCATGGGAACGGGGATGGAGGAGACCTACCAGCTGACCTCCGCCCTGAAGCACCTGCCGTTCGGCCGGCACGTGGCGCTCGTGACCGACGCCCGGTTCTCCGGCGTGTCCACCGGTGCGTGCGTCGGGCACGTGGGACCCGAGGCGCTGGCCGGTGGACCGGTCGGGCGGGTGCGCGACGGGGACCGGATCCGCGTGGTGGTGGATTGCGTGGCGCTGGATGGCGCGGTGGACCTGGTGGGCGACGCGGGCGGGGCGTTGTCGCCGGCCGCTGCGGCCGCACTGCTGGCGGACCGGGAGCCGCATCCGGGGCTGGTGCCCGATGCGCGGCTGCCCGACGACACCCGTCTGTGGGCGGCGCTGCAGCGGGTGGGAGGCGGGACGTGGGGAGGGTGTGTGTACGACGTCGACCGGATCATCGCACGGCTGGCGGGCGGGCCGGAGGTGTGAGGCCGTCCTAGGCCAGCAGGGGGCGGATGAGTTCCCCGTGGACGTCGGTCAGGCGGAAGTCCCGGCCCTGGAAGCGGAAGGTGAGGCGCTTGTGGTCCATGCCCAGCAGGTGGAGCAGGGTGGCGTGGATGTCGTGGACGTGGGCGCGGTCGCTCACGCTGTCGAACCCGAGTTCGTCGGTTTCGCCCACGGTCTGTCCGCCCCGGATCCCGGCGCCGGCGAACCACATGGTGAAGGCGTCGATGTGGTGGTTGCGCCCGGTCTTCTCGCGGCTCTCGCCCATGGGGGTGCGACCGAACTCGCCGCCCCAGACCACGAGCGTGTCGTCGAGGAGTCCCCGCTGCTTGAGGTCGCGAACGAGGGCGGCGCAGCCCCGGTCGGTCTCGCGGCAGCGGGCCTCGAAGTCGTCCTCGAGGTTCTCTCCCGGTCCCCCGTGGGAATCCCAGTTGGTGTGGTACAACTGGACGAACCGCACCCCGCGCTCCACCAGGCGCCGGGCCAGGAGGCAGTTGCGTCCGAAGCTGGGCCGGTCGGGCTCGCAGCCGTACTCCCGCAGGGTCGAGGCGCTTTCCGACCGGAGCTCCATCAGCTCCGGCGCCGAGGTCTGCATCCGGTAGGCCATCTCGTAGCTGGCGATCCGGGTGTGGATCTCGGCGTCGCCGGTGGCCACCGCACGGCGCAGGTTCAGCTCGCCCAGCGCGTCGAGCGTCCGCCGCTGGCTCTCGCGGGTGATGCCGTCGGGGGTGGACAGGTTGAGGATGGGGTCGCCGGACGCCCGCAGGGGGACGCCCTGGAAGGTGGTGGGGAGGAAGCCCGATCCCCAGTTCACCGCCCCGCCGCGCGGTCCCCGGGGGCCGCTGAGCAGGACGACGAACCCCGGCAGGTCGCGGGACTCGCTGCCGATGCCGTACGTGACCCAGGCGCCCATGGAGGGACGTCCGAACTGTCCGCTCCCGGTGTTCATGAAGAGCTTGGCCGGGGCGTGGTTGAAGAGGTCGGCGGCGCAGGACTTCACCACGGCGATGTCGTCGACGATGGTGGCCGTGTGGGGCAGGAGTTCGGACACCCAGGTGCCCGCCTGGCCGTGCTGGCGGAACTGGCGTCGGGAGCCGAGCAGGGTGGACTTGTTCTTGAACGACGAGTCCATGAACGCGAACCGCTTCCCCTCGAGGTAGGAGTCCGGGATCGCCTGGCCGTTCAGGGCGGCCAGCCTCGGCTTGTGGTCGAAGAGGTCGAGCTGCGACGGCCCGCCGGCCATGAACAGGAAGATCACCGACTTGGCGCGCCGCGGGTGGTGTCCCGGGCGCGACACCAGGGGTTCCGCCCCCGCGGCCTGGAGCCGGTCGCCCATCAGCGATGCCAGCGCGATCGAGCCCAGACCCACGCCGCAGCGGCCGAAGAAATGGCGCCGGGTGAGGGCGTGGAGGGGGCTGACCGGATCCGGGTTGGAGGAGTGGCTACTCACGGGTGATGGTCTCGTCGAGGTTGAGGAGGACGCGGGCCACGGCCAGGGAACCGGCCCCGTCGCCGCCCTCCTCCCGGTGGAGACGGGCCAGGACCGCGAGTTCGTCGGGTTCGGGGACGCGTCCGGTGCAGGCCCGGAAGTTGTGGGTGAGGCGTTCCTCCAGCGGGCCGGGCCGGTCGAGGCGTCGGGCGAGGGCTTGGGCCAGCTCGAGGAAGGCAGCGTCGTTGAGCAGGGTGAGGGCCTGGAGGGGGGTGTTGCTGCGGAGCCGTCGGGTGCAGGTGGTGAAGGTGTCCGGGGCGTCGAACACCGCGAGCGCCGGATGCAGGGTGGAGCGCTGCAGATGGGTGTAGACCGCCCGGCGGTAGCGGTCGCCGCCGGTGCTGACGTTCCACGCATGCTTGTTCTGGGTGAGCGCCCCGAGGCCCTCCGGCTGGGGCGGGAACACCGGCGGCCCGCCGAGGCGCGGCTCCAGCAGGCCGGTGGCGCGGAGGGCGACGTCGCGGATCAGCTCGGCATCGAGTCGCAACCGGTTCTGGCGTCCGAGGAGGACGTTCCGCGGGTCGGCGGCGACGGCCTTCGGGGTGGCCACCGACGACCGGCGGTAGGTGGCGCTGGTGACGATCCGGCGGTGCAGGTGCTTGAAGCTCCAGCCGGACTCCCGGAAGTCCACCGCCAGCCAGTCGAGGAGTGCCGGGTGGGTGGGCGGGGTGCCCATGGTGCCGAAGTCGTTCTCGGTCTCCACCAGGCCCCGTCCGAAGTAGATCTGCCAGACCCGGTTCACGGTCACCCGGGCGGTGAGCGGGTTTTCCGGGGCCATGAGCCAGCGGGCGAGCTCGATGCGGCCGGGAACGGGTGCCGACCCGGGCGGGGTGAGGCTGGCGGGAGGTCCCGGGCTGAGCGGCGCGCCGGGCCGGGTGAAGTCGCCCTTGATGAAGACCGTGGTGGGGCGGGGTTCGGGCAGTTCCCGGAGGACGAGCGACTGGGTGACCCGCGGACGTTGGCGCCGCAGGCCGGCGAGTTCCTTCTCGAGCGCCTTCTTCCGATCCGGCTCCGGGGCGCCGGCCAGCTCCTCCTCCACCGCCGCGACCCGCCGGTTCCATTCCGCCCGACGTTCCGACTCGATGGGTGTGGGGATCTCGACCACCGGTCCCATCCCGCCCCCGTGGCCGTCGTTCTCGGTCGAGTTGAAGTAGGCGTAGAAGCGGTAGTAGTCGGCCTGGGAGAACGGATCGAACTTGTGGTCGTGGCACTGGGCGCAGGCGAAGGTCACCCCCAGCCATGCGGTGGTGGTGGTGTTCACCCGGTCGAACACCGCCTCGATCCGGAACTGCTCCGGGTCGATTCCGCCCTCATGGTTGATCTGGGTGTTCCGATGGAACCCGGTGGCGACCAGCATCTCGGCCTGGCTCGACCCGGGCTCGGGCGTGGGGGTCCCGGCCAGGAGGTCGCCGGCCATCTGCCACTCCGTGAACACGTCGAAGGGCAGGTCCCGGTTGAACGAGGCGATCACCCAGTCGCGGTACGGCCAGATGGGGCGGGTCCCGTCGATGCTGTAGCCGTTCGAGTCGGCGTACCGGGCCACGTCGAGCCACCAGCGTCCCCAGCGCTCGCCGTAATGGGGCGAGGCCAGCAGGCGCTCGACCGCCCGGTCGTACCGGCCCGGATCCGGGTCGGCCAGATGGGCGTCGATCTCGTCGGGTGTGGGCGGAAGCCCGGTGAGGTCCAGGCAGAGGCGACGGAAGAGGATCGCCGGGTCGGCCTCGGGCGACGGTTCCAGCCCGGCTTCGCGGAGCCGGGCGCCGACGAAGGCGTCGACCGGATGCGACGCTCCACCGTCCGGCAGCGGGGCCTGGACCGGCGGGACGAAGGCCCAGTGGCGGTCGGAACTCGGGATCTCGTCGGCCGGATGCGGCGCCCCGTCGTCGATCCATGCCACCAGCGCCGCCGTCTGGGTGGTGTCGAGCGGGGGACGCTTGTAGGGCATCCGGTCGATCTCGGGATGGGAATCGCCGAGCACCTGGACCAGCAGGCTCCCGGTCCCGCGCCCCGGCACGATGGCCGGTCCGCGGTCGCCGCCCTGCAGTCCGGCCCGGGCGGTGTCCAGCCGCAGCCCGCCCTTCTGCTGGGTGGACCCGTGGCACTGCACACACTGGGCGGCCAGGAGGGGCTTGATGTCGCGCAGGTAGTCGACCGGGGCGGCCCGGAGGATCACCGGGAAGGCCAGGCACAGGACCAGGACGGGAAGGCGGAGCACTGGGCGGGAACGTATCGCGGATCGCCGGGGGGTCGAAGGGGAAAAATCAGAGGAACAGGCCGAGGACGCCGTCCAGTCCCACATGGTTGATCGCGTGGGTGGTGGCGTTCCGGACCACCGGCTTGGCGTGGTAGGCGACGCTCACCCCGGCGAGGCGGAGCATGGGCAGGTCGTTGGCACCGTCGCCGATGGCGATCGCCCGCCCGGGGTCGCATCCGAGTCCGGCGCAGACCTCGCGCAGGCGGGCGGCCTTGCCCGCGGCGTCGAGGATCTCCCCGGTCAGCCCGCCGGTCAGTCGGTCGCCGTCCACCTCCAGGGTGTTGGCAAAGGTGTGGCCGAGCGCCAGCCGGGCGCGGAGGCGGTCGGTGAAGAAGGTGAATCCGCCCGAGACCAGCACGGTGACCAGCCCGGCCTCGTGGACGGTCCGGATCAGGCGCTCCGCACCGGGCGAGAGGCGCAGGCGATCGGAATGGACCTGTTCGAGGGCCGAGGTGTGGAGGCCGCGGAGCAGCGCCACCCGTCGGCGCAGGGATGCCGCGAAGTCGAGTTCCCCGCGCATGGCCGCGGCCGTCACCGCCGCCACCTCGGCCCCGACCCCGGCAAGGGCCGCGAGTTCGTCGATGCACTCGATGGTGATGAGGGTCGAGTCCATGTCCATGATGCAGACCCGGTGGTCCGCGAGCCGGCGTTCGGCGGGGACCCCGGCGACGTCGATGCGATGGCTTTCGCAGTAGGTGGCGAGGTCGGGGGTCGAATCCGTTCCGGGCAGGCGCAGGACGGTGCCGGCCCCGGCGGGAACGGGGGTGCCGGGGGCCAGCCGGGCGGCGATGCCGGCGAGGTGGGGGGTGAGGGGCTCGACGGCCTGGAGGACGAGGTCGGTCATTGGACGCAGGGCCGGGAAGCTGGCACGGGGCGTCGCCGGCCGGCAAGCGGGCTGCATGGTGCCGGGGCGGTCACGCTCATCCGCCATGCCGGGCGAGGACATCGACCAGATGGCGCAGCTCGGCGTCGATGTCGGATGGATCCGGGACGGTGTCGGCCACCTCGGCACGGAGGATCTCGCGGAACCGTCGGCGCAAGCGGTGGATGGCGACCTTGAGGGCGCCCCCGGAAAGGCCGAGCCGTTCGGCGGCCCGGGCCTGGGGCCCGGGTGGAACCTCTCCCCCGAGCCAGGGCTGGAGGATGACGAACTGCTCCATCCGCCCGGCGGCCGCATACTCCGCGCGGATCCGGTCGAGGCTCCGTCGCATCAGCGCCAGGGCCCACGTGCGATCGAACTCCAGCGCGGGCCCGTCATCTGGCGCCGCCACCTGCAGCCCGGGGGCATCGGTCGAACCGGTGTCGAGGGACTCCGCGACCGCGCCCCCGCCGCGTCGCAGGGTCCGGTCGTGGTCCCTCCGGTCCCCGAGGAAATGGCGGAGCGCTCCCAGCAGGTAGGAGCGGAACCGGCCGCGGGCCGGGTCGGCCCCGGCGAAGCCCGACCGGGACAGGACCCGGGCGAAGAATTCCTGGGCCAGTTCCCGCGCCGCATCGTCCGTCCGTCCTTCCCGGCGGAGGAAGCGGAGCACCGGTTCGTAGTACGCGGCGCACAGGTCCGAGAGGGCGGCCCGGGCCTCCGGCGTGTCGCCGCGGGCCGCGAGGACGAGCGTCCAACGGGTCGGGACAAATCCGCCCCGGGATGGATCAGCGGACGAATCGGGGGTCATGGGATGCTTCCCGCCGCCGGACCGGCCGCCTGCGCGGCCTTTTCGAACGAGGCCCGCGCCCGGTTGAGGTCGTCGGCCGTTGCCGTGCCGAGGCGGAACTCCTCCTCCGTGAGAGCCAGCACCGCCCGTGCGTGGTCGAGCGTCGCGCGGGTGACATCGGCCGGCCTGCGGTCCACCAGTGCCCGGGCGACCGCCACGCGGTACTCGGCGTCGAGGACCTCCCTTCCGCGGGCCGGGATCAAGCCGGTGACGGCCCGCTGCCGGAGTTCCCGCAGTTGTTCCCGGGCGAAGGTCAACTCGTGGATCTCGGTCGCCAGCCCTCCGGGTGGCGCGGGCAGCCAGGTGGCTTCCAGCGTGACAAACCATGGGACGGGTCCGCTGGCGCCCGAGCCGGACCCGAAGAGAACCGGGGTCGACGGCGCGGCCGGTCCGGGATCGGGCACCACGTCCAGCCATCCCTCCATCGTGCCGGCCTTCCATCGGGTTGGCTGCCCCTCGACCCACGGCGGCGGGTGCCGGGATCGCCCCCGGGAATCCGTCACAAGGAGGACCCACCCCGGATCCGCATTCCCCGGCACCGCGTCGCCGTTGCTCCAGGCGATCTGCGCGACGAGGGGCCGGTCGCCATCGGGGGGGATCTCGAAGGTCAGTGTACCGTGGGGCAGGGCGACCTGATTGCTCCAGAGCCGGGCGGTGATGCGGGCGATCCGGTTGGGAGGAAGTTCCAGTCGGGCGACGGGTGGGGTGGGGGACCCCTCGATCCGGACCGGCATCAGCCAGCCGTCGGCAACGGGCCGGGAGGCGAGTCGTTTCTGGCGTTGCGGGTCACGAAGGATCATGGCGGAGAGAACCCCGGAGAACGTGAGGAGGAACAATCCGGCGAGGCCGGCGTGGAGGAGCCACTGGAAGGTGGGGACACGGACGGGCCAGTCGGGACGTCCGTGTCCCCGGATGAGGCGCCACATGGCCACGGGGAGCACTCCGGACACCGCCAGCACCGCGCCGAGCGCCGCGGCGGCGGCGCCGCCGGTCGACGCCCGACCGATGAGGTTGGTCCCTGCCAGCATCCCGCCGCCGGCGAGCACCGCGGCGGCGGTCATCAGCACCAGGGCCGGCCACGCCCCGAGGGCGAAGGCCATTCGACGGAATCCCGGGAGCGGCCCGTCGACCTGCCGGAAGGTCCGCACCTGTCGGGCCGCGAGGACGAACCCGGCCACGCCGAGGATCAGGGCCGGGACCTGGGTGGCCACGGACAGGAAGACCTCGATTCCGGAGATGCCGACGTTCGCGACCTGTCCGGTCAGGATCCAGCCGAGCGCGGTCAGCGGTGGGACGGCCAGGACGAGGCTGAGTCCGGTGAGGGCCGCCGCCCAGTTGAGGCGGGAGGCGGACGGTGGCGGCGGGGCGGCCGTGGGGGGCTGGGGAGCCCCGTCCGGATTCCGGGCCACGTCCTCCACCTGCGTCTTCACCTCGCCGGCGCTCTGCTGGCGGAGCTCGCGTTCCTTGGCCAGGGCGCGGAGGACGATCTCGTCGATCCGGGCGTCGAGCGTCGCCTTGGCCGAAGGCGGGGCGAAGCGCCCCAGCGGCAGCTCGCCGGTGAGCAGTTCGTAGAACACCACGCCGAGGGAGTAGACATCGGCCCGATGATCCACCCGGGCCGGATCCTCCACCTGTTCCGGCGCCATGTAGTGCGGCGTGCCGAGCCGGGCGCCGCTCTCGGTCAGGGTGATGTCCGCCCGGGGGTCGTCCACGAGCTTGGCGATGCCGAAGTCGGCGATCTTCACCCGTCCGGCGGTGTCGAGGAGGATGTTCTCCGGCTTGATGTCGCGGTGGAGCACGCCGTGGTCATGGGCGTACTGGAGGGCCTCGCAGATGCGCGGCACCAGGGCGAGCGCTTCCGACGGCGTGAAGCGTCCGGCCTGCATGGCCTGGCGGAGGTTCACTCCATCGACGTACTCGAGGAGGAGGTAGCAGTAGGGTCCGGCCTGGCCGTAGGCGTGGACGGCGACGATGCCCGGGTGGGAGAGGCGGGCGAGCAGGCGGGCCTCGCGCTGGAAGCGTTCCACGAACGCCGGATCCGCCGCGAGGCGGGTCGGGAGCACCTTGAGGGCGACCCAACGGTCGAGTCCGGGCTGGCGGGCCTTGAACACCACGCCCATGCCGCCGGCGCCGATCCGCCCGACGACCTCCAGTTCTGGGAAGGCCTCCCGGACCGAGCCGAGGGACGGTTCCATGGGGCTCTCCCGCGGGGCGGCGTCCGGGGACTGGACGGCGCCCCGCAGCACGCATTGGGGACAGAGCCCGTCCGGGGCATCCGGGGGAATCGGCTGTCCGCACTGCGGGCAGGCTGGGGGCTGGGGGGGGTTCTTCGGGTCCGATTGCATGATGCCCGGTTCCTGAGGGGCGTGTGGCGGGAGGTTACCGGGAAATGTTCCCCGGGGCCATGCCGGGGGGGGCGGGGAGCCCCGAGCGGACTCGACAGGCGGGGGGCGGCGCCGGGATGCTCGGACGCATGTCCGAACGAATCCGGGTGGCTGTTCTCGGGGTGGGATCCCTGGGGAAGGAGCATGCCCGCATCTACGCCGACCTGGCCCGTTCCGGGGCGGTGGAGTTTGCGGGGGTGTTCGACGTCGATGCGGCGGCCGCCGGGGCGGTGGCCGCGCGCCACGGGGTGCCGGTGCTCGGGTCGGTGGAGGCGGTGATCGACGCCGCGGATGCGTGCAGCGTGGTGACCCCCACCTTCACCCACCATGCGCTGGCGCGGCAACTCCTGGCCGCGGGCCGGCATGTGCTGGTCGAGAAGCCGATGACCGACGACCAGGCGCAGGCCGAGGACCTGGTGGCGCTGGCCGCCGAGGGGCGCCGGGTGCTGCAGGTCGGCCATGTGGAGCGGTTCAATCCGGTCTACAGCTACCTTGAGGAGGTGGCGCGCGACCCGCGGTTCATCGAGTGCCACCGGCTTTCCCCGTTCCCCAAGCGGAGCACGGACATCGGGGTGGTGCTCGACCTGATGATCCATGACCTCGACGTGGTGCTGGCCTTCGTGAAGTCGCCGGTGGTGTCGATCGACGCGGTGGGTATCCCGGTGCTGAGCCGGAGCGAGGACATCGCGAACGCCCGGCTCCGGTTCGCCAACGGTTGCGTGGCCAACCTGACGGCGAGCCGGATCAGTCCCGAGCGGTTGCGGAAGATCCGGGTGTTCAGCGCGGGGCCGGAGACCAGCTACATCTCGCTGGATTTCCGGGCGCAGGAGGGATTCGTGTACCGTCTGGCGCGGGAGGGCGAGGAGGAGAGCAGCCTGCTCCGGAAGCTTCTGTCGGCCAAGGAATCGGCCATCGTGAGCGAGTTCGGGGGACGTCGGATCGTTCGCGAGCCCGTGCCGCTGGCCAAGGCCGAGCCGTTGCGGCTGGAACTGGAGCACTTCGTGGACTGCGTGCAGCGGCGCCAGGTGCCGCGGGTGAGCGGCGAGGCGGCGAAGGAGGCGCTGGAGGTGGCCTTCGAAATCAACCGGCGCATCCAAGGCGGCTGACGGGCGGCAGGGCCCGGACGGGCTCCCCGGCCCGCCCGGGGGGGCTCGTTCTCGGGAGGGAAGGCCGCGCGACCCGAGGACGAGGACGAACCCGCCCGCGTGGCGCCTGCCGGGGATCGTCCGCGTCCGTGGGGGTCCTTACGGATCGAACCGCCCGGTCTCGATCCAGCGGACCGCCTGACGGATCAACGCCGGAACGTCCTGCAGGCCGAGCTTCACCTTGATGTTCGCGCGGTGGACGTCGACGGTTTTCGGGCTCACCCCGAGGATGGTGGCGACGGTGCGGGTGTTGCGGCCGCCGCCGAGGAGGAGGAACACCTCGTATTCGCGCTGGGTGAGGGATTCGAGGGGGGTGCCGGTCCGGTCCGGTTCCGGGGTCTCGCCCGGGTCCGCGGCCGGGTGGGACGGAAACACCCGGCCCCCGGCGAGGACGTGCCGGATCGCCTCGAGCAGTCGGGCCCCGCCGGCCTCCTTCATGACGTAGCCGCTGGCGCCGGCCTGCGACGCGCGCCCGGCGTAGAGCTGTTCGTCGTGCATCGACACCACGAGCACCGGGAGGCCGGGGTGGCGCCGGGTGATGTCCCGGAGCAGATCGATTCCGCTGCGATCGGGGAGGGTCAGGTCGAGGATCACGGCGTCGGGGGCGCGGGACTCGAGGAAGCGGAGGGCCTCGACGGCCGTTCCGGCCTCGCCCGCCACGGAGAGGTCGGGCGTGCCGTTGAGCAGCAGGGCAAGTCCGGCCCGCATCATCGGGTGGTCGTCCACCAGGAGGAGACCGCGTCGGGGGGGCGACGGGGTCCGGGATGGTTCGGGTGGAATGCGGGATTCGGTCATCGTCCGGGTCCGAAATGGCAGCGGATGGCGGTTCCGCTGCCGGGTTGTGAATCCACCTCGAGAATGGCGCCGATGAGGGTGGCCCGCTGGCGCATCAGCTGGAGGCCCCGTCCGGGGCCGGGTCGTCGGGCCGGGTCGAACCCGGGACCGTCATCCCGGACCTCGAGGGTGAGGCGCTGGATGTTGCGACGGACCCCGATGTCGATCCGGCCGGGACGGGCGTGGCGCAGGGCGTTGTTCACCGCCTCCTGGGCGATGCGGTAGAGATGGGTGCGCACCTCGGGTTCCGTGACGGTGACCGCGCCCGGCCCGGTGTACCGGCAGGTGATCCCGGAGTGGCTCTCCACCGAGTGGGCCAGTTCCCGGAGGGCGTCGGCGAGGCCGGCGGGGTCGATGGTCTGGGGGGCGAGGCCGTGGGAGATGCGCCGGATGCGGACGATGGTGTCCCGGATCCCGCGGCTGATCTCGGCCGCGGTTCCGGCCGCCGACGGGTCCTGGCGGCGCAGCTGCTCCCGGAGCGCCTCGCTCATCAGCTCGAGGGCGGTGAACCGTTGCCCGAGGTCGTCGTGAAGATCGCTCCCGATCGTGCGGCGCTCCTCCTCGACCGCCGCCAGGATGGTCTGCTCGAGTTCCTTCCGGTCGGTGATGTCGGTGTGGGCCCCGACCATCCGGACCGGCCGGCCATCGGGATCCCGCACCAGGGTGCCGCGGGCGAGGATCCACCGGTAGGTGCCGTCGCGGTGGCGCAGGCGGTGCTCGAGGGAGTACTCGGAAAAATCACCGCCCAGGTAGGCCGCCAGGTAGGTGAGGGCGCGGTCCCGGTCGTCCGGGTGCAGCCGGTCCTGCCAGGTGGATTCGGAGCCGGGCAGCTCGTCGTCCGCATAGCCCAGCATCTCCTTCCAGCGGGGCGAGAGGTACAGGGCGCGACGGGTGATGTCCCAGTCGAAGATCCCGTCGCTCGATCCGCGGTTGGCGAGGTTGAACCGTTCCTCGCTCAGGCGCAGGGCCCGTTCGGCGGCGCGGCGTTCGGTGATGTCGCTGGCCAGGCCGGCGATGCGGTCTCGCTCGCCGGCGGCGTTCCGCAGCACCCGACCACGCAGCTGCATCTCCCGCACCGTTCCGTCGTCGGCCAGCATCCGGCACTCCTCGGAAAACCACTCCAGCCGCCCCCCGACCACCTCCCGGATCACCGCGTGGACCCGGTCGACATCCCCGGGATGCACCCGGTGGAACCAGTCCATCGGATCGTCCTGCAGACGGTCGCGCCGGAGGCCGGTGTTGCGTCCGTAGGACGAGCTCACGTAGTGGACCCGGCTGAAGTCGAGGGCGGCGACCCAGTAGGTGTCGTGGCTGAGGTCGCTCATCGCCTCGAGCATCGCCTCGCGTTCCAGGAGCGTCTCGGCCTGGCGACGGCGCCGGGTGATGTCGAGGGTCACCCCGTTGAGGATCCCGGGGGCCTCCGACGCGGGGCAGGGGACCCCGATGTCGACAAACCAGTGCGGAGTGCCGTCGGCGTCCAGCAGTTGGAACTCGCTTTCGTAGGGCGCACCGGATTCCAGGGCTGCCCGGTAGGCGGTGGCGCACCGCTCCTGTTCCGCCGTCGGGATCATGGCGAGCAGCTGGTCGCGCATCTCCGGGGTGACCGGGGTTCCGTCGCCGCAGGTCCACTCCCTCCGGGAGAACCGGCCCGCGTCGGCGATCGGCGCGCGCCAGTGGAAGAACCGGGGCAGGTGGCACGGACGGTCCGGATGCGGATCCCCGGTGGCGGACGGCGGAGGGGTGGGGAGGTGGAGCATCGGGCTTCCTGTGATTCCTTGGGAAGTGGTGCCAGAGGCAGGAATTGAACCTGCGACCAAGGGCTTATGAGTCCCCTGCTCTACCTCTGAGCTACTCTGGCGCCCGTTGCGGGCGAGAAAAATGGGGGGGCAACCCGAGCCGGGCAAGCACTTTTCCGGATTGGATCAGGGTGGGTCCCGGTGGATCGGACGGGATCCGTCGGGTGTCGGGCGCGGGGGTGGGCGGAGCTGCAGGGCGATGTTGGCGGCGAGGACGAGGGCCCCGCCGGCGGCGAGGTTCCAGGTGAGGCGCTCGTTGGCGTAGGCGATGCCGGCGGCGGTCGAGACCACACCCGGGACCCACAGGGCGGCGGCGCTGGCGAACACGGGTTCCGTGCAGTAGAGCAGGCCGGCCTGGGTGGCGGGGATCCGCGGCTGCCATTTGTTGGCGAGGGGGAAGGTGGCGAGGGTGCACAGGACGGTGAGCAGGACGAGCAGCACCAGGGCGGTGGGGGAGGCGTAGGCGTGGAGCACGGCGGCCGGACGGGGAGCCGTGGCCAGCGCGAGGGGCCAGGCGGTGGCGGCCATGAGGGCGAACATCAGCCAGGTGGCACGGCCGACGTCGTTGCCGTGGAAACGGGGGCGTTCCAGCCAGAGGATCTGCCCGGCGAACAGGACCGACCCGGCGAGCGTTTCCCATTCGCCGCGACCGAGCCGGAGGCCCCGTCCGTCGACCCCCGCCAGGATGGCGGCGCCGGCGATGGCGGCGGCGCAGGCCGCGAGGACCGACGGGGGCGGGACGGACCGGTATCGGAGGGCGATCCAGAGGGGGATGAGGACGCAGTAGGCCTGGGTGAGGAATGCGGAGGTGGAGGCCAGGGTGTAGGCCATCCCGTCCATCTGGAGCACGAGGCCGATTCCGCCGAAGAAGCCGAGCCCGGCGCCCTGTTCGAACTCGAGGCGGGTGAGGCCCGTAAGTCGGGGACCGATCCAGAGGCCGAGGAGGAGGGCGGCCAGGGAGAAGCGGAGGGCCACGCAGAGGGCGGCGAAGAAGACGCTGGAGGCCTCCGGTTCCGCGAGGCGTCCGACCTGCTCAAGCGCCTTCATGAACGGGAAGCTGAACGCCCAGAGGACGCAGGTTCCCACCAGCACCAGACTCGCCCGGGTGGCGATCTTCATGGAAAAAAAACTGCCGCCCGAGGGCGGCAGTCTTGGAGTTCGGACCCGGGAACCCCGGCAGGGGTCCGCGCGGGGATCACTGCGGAACGGTGGTGTTATTGAACAACCAGTGGACGTCCGCCTGGGAATCCCTCGCCGGCACGTTGAGGGCGACCTGGCCATTGTAGCGGACCGGGGGTTTGATGGTCTGTCCGCGCCAGCGGTGGATCTCCGAGTGGCCGTCGGCGAAGGCGAACCCACAGGCCCCGTTGTGATAGGAAGCCGGCATGTCGATGATGCGTCCCCCCGTCCCGTTCGGCGTTTCGGCGCCGCGCATCTGGTTGGCGAAGGCCGCGTCGTTGATGGAATCGGGATGCTCGTCCACGAACACGAAGGTCTGGGAAGGCCGGTCGATGCTGGAAAGCTTGTCGTACACCCGCCATCCGCGCTGACCCCGGTTGGGTCCGCCGTCCAGCCATTCGCCGTAGCCGAACACCTGGCTCATCGAGATCGAGCGGACGCGCGGCAGGCGCCGGCCCTGGACGCTGACCGTGGCGAGGTCGGCCGGGCACTTCCAGATGGCGTAGCTGCGGCCGATGTAGGGCATCATCAACGAGTTGCTGATGTTCGCGGTGACGTCCCAGTTCGAGCGGTTGGCCGAGAAGTCGAGACTGCCGCTGCACCAGTTCGGACGGGCCCTGCCGCCGACCACCATGCCGTCCTGGGCTGCCAGGAGACCGTCGTTGTAGTCCCCCGCGTAGAGGTTCCAGCCGAGGCCGAGCTGCTTGCCGTTGTTCATGCAGGCGATGCCCTGGGCCTTGGTCTTCGCCTTTGAGAGCGCCGGGAGCAGCATGCCGGCGAGGATGGCGATGATGGCGATGACGACCAGCAGCTCAATGAGCGTGAAGCCGCCGCGGGTGCGGGTTTTGGGAAGTGTGATCATCGGATAACCGGGTTCACTGTGTGGCAACGGCCCATAAGTTGTCACCGGATATTTCGGGGTCAATCCGGGGTTTCCGTCAGCGGCGGACGCCCTCGCTGGCCCACTGGACCCGGGGGCCGCGGATGGCCTGGAGCGCCTCGGCGACGGTCATGCCGTTGCGGGCCTCGGCGGTCAGTTGGTCACGCCGCTGTTGCAGGTACGTCCGCTCCTCCCCGGTGGGCCGGTACGGCTTGGCGTGGGGGACGTCCTGCCCCACCAGCATGGCGATGTAGCCGTCCATGCCGAACGAGTTCGTCGGGTGGACCATGGCGATGCCGGCGACCAGGCTGGGGCCGTTCTCCCGGTAGAAGTCGACGATCGGCTCCGCGCCGTGCAGCGCCACGTCGTTGCGGCTTGCCCGCCAGAAGGGGGTGTCGAGCCGGGTGTTGAACCGGTGGTGGACGGCGAGGAAGTTGCGGATGTCGTCCCACTGGTCGCCGTTGTACCGGTTGTAGAGGTCCACGAGGGTCGGCGGGGGTTCGCACAGGGCGTCGGCGAGGGTGTCGGCAAAGGTGCTGACCTGCACGCAGATGATCTGGATGGCGGTGGCCTCGAGGGGTTCGACGAATCCGGCGGCGTTGCCGATGGCGAGGACGTTGCCGACCCAGAGGCGGCGATGGCGGCCGGAGCGGAACGGGACCACCCGGACCTTGTCGGGGTCGAGTTTCGGGTTCCGGCGGAGGAACTCGTCGCGGGCGTCGTCGTCGGAGAGGAACGCCGACGAGAACACGTAGCCGCGATTGATGTGGTGTTCGTGCTCGATCTGCCAGGACCAGCCGGCGTCGAGGGTCTCGGCGGTGGTGTAGGGGAGGATCGGCTCCGTGGTGCGGGTCCATCCGCCCACCACGGCGCGGTCGCAGAACAGGGCGTCGGCGTAGCTGACGAACGGCTCGCCGAGCGCCCGGCCGAGGAGCTCGGACCGGAAGCCGGAGGCGTCGATGAAGAAATCGGCCGTGAGGCGTTCGCCCGACTCGGTGACCAGTGCGGCGATGCCGTCGCCACCCGGTTCCGGGGTGACGGTGGCGTCGATGATGCCGACCCCGGCCGCGACCGCCTTCTTCTCCAGCCACCCCACCAGTTTCTCGTTCTCGATGTGGAAGGCGTGGTTGTTGTGGAAGCGGGGCATCCCGTTGGCCTCGCGGGGGAAGGCCTTGCCGTGGGCCATGAAGGCGGTGGCGTGACTGAGCCAGGGGCAGTCGGGTCCGTGATAGAACCCGTTGTTCCGCTGCAGGCCGGGGAGCCGCTTTTCGAACTCGAGGGCGAAGTTGTAGTAGAACTCCGGACGGGGGCCCCAGAGGAAGCGGACGCCGAGCTTCCAGGTCGGTTCCACCTCCTCGTACAGCTCGCGGGGCGGGAGCTTGAGGAACTCGAACAGGTGTCGGGGGAAGGCCGGGGTGGTGCCCTCGCCCACGCCGATGACCCCGATTCCCGGGCTGCGGACGACGCGGACGTCCAGCTGGGGGAGGCGCCGCTTGAGGGTGAGTCCGGCCAGCAGGCCGGCGCTTCCGGCGCCGAGGATGAGGATGGAGGAGATGTTCACGGGGTCGATGGAGGCGGGGGCCGACCGGATAACGGCCGCCGGATGCTGGGCACCCGGCGGCCGTCGCGAAGGGCGGACAGTTCCGTGGGGGATCAGTCCTTGCGAACCCTGAAATAGCGGGCGGCCGGCGTGGTGGCGTCGCTCAGGTTGTAGGTGCCGTCCGTCAGGCCGGTGGCGAGCGGGGTGTATTCCCCGGAGAGGGTCTCCGAAGCCGTCACCGTGTACGACGAGCCCGGCATGGCGTTCCATCGGAGCGTGACGCTGCCGGTTGCCGGATCGTAGGTGGGTGTCTCGAGGACGAGATCCTCGGCCGGGGCGGCGTAGCCCGGTGCCTCGAGGTTGTAGAGGTCGGTGATGGCCGTCCCGGGTACCACCCCGTCGTAGACCCGGAGCCGGGCGATGCTCAGGGAGCCGAACAGGCCGGCCGGGCTTCCGTCGGCGTTGTTCTGCGAGGCCAGGCGGAACGGCAGCGGACGGTTGAGCGAGTCGAGGTCGTAGATGTTGGGGAGGTCCGGCATCGTGACCTCGTTGGCCTGCACGCCGTCCGAGTAGACCCGGGCGGTGCCGGTGCCCGGATCGAACACGTAGGCGACGTGGGTCCAGCGGCCGGCCACCACCTGGCCGTTCCAGCCCACGTCGTAGGCACCCCACTGGCCCATGGCGCCGAAGAGCGGGCTGGAGCCGTGGATGTGGGAGGCGTTGCTGCCGTCGGGCCCGCCGCGGCGTCCCCAGGAGATCAGCGATTCCTCGGCGGCGGCGTCCGGATTGAAGATCCAGGCGTCGACCGTCCGTCCCGACCCGCCGGTGAGGAACAGCGGTGCCGCGGGTCCGGTGGCGTACTGGGAGCCGTCGAAGCTCACCGCCTTGACGCCCGCGACCGACCCGACCGCGGGAGCCGAGCCGCCGGCCACGAACCGGCCACCCATGGGACCGGAGTTGGGCCAGACCGGGGCCGTGTCACCCGAGAGGTCGGAAGCCTTCAGGTCGACGAACGCCACCGGGTTGCCGGGGGCCGGGACGCTGCCGGCGTTGGCGGGGTTGGATCCGCGGAACACCTCCTGGCCGTCCAGCACCCCGTCGAGATCCGAATCCGGGTTCAACGGATCGGTACCGGCTGTGACTTCCGCGCCGTCGGACAGCCCGTCCTGGTCGCTGTCGAACTGGAGCGGATCGGTCGGTCCGGCCGCCCGCTTGACCTCGTCGCCGTCCTTGACCCCGTCGCCGTCCACGTCGGGGTTGCCGGGATGGGTCCCGGCGTTGAACTCCTCGAGGTTGGTGAGGTTGTCGTCGTCGGAGTCCAGCGCCGCGTCGGCCGGGTTGTTCGGGTCGAGGATCCCCGGGTACTGACGCTCATACCAGGTCGGCAGGCCGTCGTTGTCGAAGTCGATCAGGCCGAAATCGCCCGACTGGGCGGTGTAGTTGGCCTGGATGGCGGCTGCGTCAAGGACCCGGTCGTGCACCTTGAGGGTGGCGATGGTCATCGATCCGCGGAGGCCGGCGGTGGGGGCGCCGCTGGCCTCGTTCTGGGAGGCGACCCGGAAGGGCAGCGGGTTGCCGGCGGTGTCGACCGCCCACGTGTTCAGGCCGGCCTCGATGAACTCGCTGTCGGCCAGGGTGCCGTCGGTGTAGACGCTGGTGGTGAGGTTCACCGCGTCCCAAGTGTAGGCGACGTAGGTCCAGCGGCCGCCGACGGCGGTGCCGTTCCAGCCGATGTCCGGCGCGCCCCAGTGTCCGACGGCGCCCCAGGTGGCGTTGACGCCGTGGTTGAACGAGGTGTTGGACCCGTCGCCGCCGCCGCGTCGGCCCCAGGAGAAGATCGTCTCCTCGTCGGCGAGGGCCGGATTGAAGACCCAGGCCTCGACCGTGCGGCTGGCGTTGCCGGCGATGAATCCCGGGGCGGCGGGTCCGGTGAAGAAGTCCGAGGTGCCGTTGAAGGACACGCCGCGGACACCGGTGACGGTCTCGACCCGCGGGGTGCCGCCGGCGTTGAAGTCGCCGGGCAGGACGCCGGAGTTGGGCCAGACGGCCAGCGGCCCTTCCTCGAGGGCCGAGGCGTCGAGGACGACCAGCGGCTGGGTGATGTTCGGGATGCTGGACGCGAGGTTCGGGTTGGACCCGTGGATCACCTCCTGACCGTCGGGATAGGTGTCGGCGTCGGTGTCCACGTTCAGCGGGTCGGTGCCGAGCTCCGCCTCCCGGCCGTCGCTCAGGCCGTCGCCATCGGAGTCCGGATTGAGCGGATTCGTCGCCCCGCCCGCCCGGTTCACCTCGTCCCCGTCCTTCGCCCCGTCCCCATCGGTGTCGGGGTTGTTGGGCAACGTCTTGAGCTCGAACTCCTGCAGGGTGGTCAGGCCGTCGTTGTCGGGATCGAGGCCTGCGTCGTTGGGATTGTTCCGGTCGAGGATGTCCGGGTACTGGTCCTCGTACGAGTTGGGCAGTCCGTCGTTGTCATCGTCGTTGTACCCGAAGGCACCCTTCTCTGTGTTGAAACGGGCGGTGATCTCCTCCGGGGTGAGCGCGGTGTCATGCACCCGGATCCGGGCGATGCTGAGCGTCGGCGGCTCGTTCAGCGCGATCGTTCCATTCGCCAGGTTCTGGGCCCCCACGCGGAAGGGCAGCGGGTTCAGGTTGTTGTCGGTCGCGTGGGTGGAGAGGAAGATCTCCTCGGTGTTGGCCAGTTCCCCGTTGGAGTAGACCGACTGGGAGAACCCGTCGTAGGTGTAGGCGATGTAGTTCCAGTCGCCGAAGATCAGCTGGCCGTTCCATCCGATGTCGCCCGCGCCCCAGCCGGCGAATGCGCCCCACGTGGGATGCACGCCGTGGCTGAAGGCGGCGTTGGTGTTGTCCGGACCCTCGCGGCGTCCCCAGGCGATGAGGGTCTCGAGGTCGGAGCCGGAGGGGTTGAACACCCACGCCTCGATGGTCCGGGCCCCGAGGCCGTTCGGGTCGTTGGCGTTGACCGAGTCGGGGGCGACCGGACCGAGGTAGTTGTTGGCCGCGCCGGTGAAGAGCACCGACTTGACGCCGCCGGTGGTGGTGACCTCGGGGACGGCGGTCCCGGATGAGGCGAAGTCCCCGGCCGTGGCCCCGGTGTTGGTCCAGGTGGGGAGGGGACCCTCGGGGAGTTGGGTGGCGTCGAGGTCGACGAGGACGGCGGCGTGGGTGGCTGCGCCGGAGGCGCCACAGAGGGCGGCGACCGCGAGCCACGAGCCACGCTGGGTGAGGCCGGCAGCGCTGAGGGGTTGGTGTCGGAACATGGGATGGAGTGGGGTTCTGGTTGTCTGCCCGGGTACGGATCGGGCGCCCGGACGACACCAAGCCGTCGGGGCAGCCTTCAGGTTCCACGGGGAATGCAGGAAGACCCTACCGCCTCCGCGGTGGCCCCGGGAATGAGGTCCCACGCGTATCGCTTGAACTATTTTACCGTCCCCGACCCCGTTTGTGCCTGCCGTTCAGCGTCCCGGGGCTCCGGAGCCGCACGCTCCCGCGTGCGGTCGGCCCCGGAGGGCGGGGGCCGATTGGGCTCTCAGCGGCGGGGACGAGGGGAATCCGGGCAGGGCCCGACGTCACCTCGGGGCCAACCGGAAGAACAGGGCGTCGGATTCCCCGGAGGTGATCCGGAGCGGGCTGGCGCCCCCCGGCACGGGAGTCCAGGGGCCGTTGAGCGTCGGTGCCGATTCCAGTACCGAGTCGCCGTCCCAGCTCAACTCCACCACGGCTCCATCGAGTCGGATGGTCCCGATCCGGAGCGGGGTGCCGCCGGCGGTGATCTCGACCCGGTGATCCTCCACCTCGCCGCCCGTGGCGACCCCGGTGAACCCGAGGTTCTCGGTCCGGGTGAGGCGGAACCGGGCGAAGGTGGCTCCCGGCAGGGCGGTGGCCGGGATGGCGATGCTCACCGTGTTGGTCCCGTCGAGGACCGGATGGTTCAGGAGGACCTGTTCCCCGGGGTCGGACCAGTCGAAATCCCGGTTGAAGTCGACCCAGGCCTGGACCAGCGCCGGTTCCAGGCTGTCCAAGGTCGTCACGATCTCGAGCGGCACCGACGTGCCCGGGACCAGCGGCGCAAGGAACCGGATGCCGTCCTCGTCATCGGGGTCGTTCCCCGGAGGGAACGACAGCCCGAGATCGCCATCATCGCCAAGGGCGTCGTCCGACGGGATCGCATCGGGCTCCACATCGATGCGTGCCCCGAGGTGGAACCGATCCTCGACGATCAGGTGGAACGCGCCGTCGTGGGCGAGGAGGGTCGGGTAGCGCGGGTTCTCGAGGCTGTCCGGTGCATCGCCGAAGTCGGGCATCAGGTCGTACAGCTGGACGCGGTAATCCTCGACCTCGCCGTCGGGCATCAGCGCCACGGGGTCGGGGAAGAGCGTCACCGGTTTGACGGTGGTGTACCGGACGCGCAGGAACGAGAGGTGGGACGTCAGGATGTCCGGCACGCGAAACCGGATCACGTTCGCGCCGGCAACCACGGGATACGGGCCTCCCGGATGGCCGATGATCGAGGCGTTCACGTACTCGGTCGGATCCGGCGCGGCCGGCAGGGCGTCGAAGGCGTTTGACGCGTTGTAGTCGATCCACAGCTCGACGAAGCCGGGCCGCGACGCGATCACCTCGACGGTCGAGACCAAGCCGGCGAACAGCGGGCCGATCCCGCGCACGCCGTCCTCGTCGTCGCCGTCGGCATCGGTGTCATCACCCCGGGCATCCAGCGAATCCTGGTACGCGGGGTCGGCGTCGACCTTGGCCCCGAGGAAGGCGACGGGGTTGTCGGGCAGGAGATGCGCTGCGGGACCGTGGAGCAGGGTGGCGTCGCCGAAGTCCGTGCGGCCGAAGAGGACCAGGTAGTCCTCCACCTCGCCGTCGGGCGCGAGGCCGGTGGGGGCGGTGTCCGCCCGGCTTGAGAGCCGGAACCGGGCGTAGCTGAAGCCGGCGGCCGCGCCGGTGGCGGGGATGTTGAATCCGAACCGCTGGAGGCCGGTGACCACCGGACGCCGGTCGAAGATCCGTTCGCCGGCGTCGTCCCAGTCGCCGTCGGCGTTGAAATCGATCCAGGCGCTGAGGACTGGCCGCAGGTGTTCCGGCGAGCGGACATCCACCTCCACCTCGACCGGGACGCCGGGTTCGCGGGGGAGTCGGGGGATCCTTCCGACGAGGAACACGACCACGTGCGGCACGTCGAACTCGACCCCGTCCTCGTCATCCGCACCTGCGGGGGTGACGTCGTCCAGGAGCGCGGTGGAGTCCGGTTGGCCGTCGGCCTCGGTGTCGATCCGGCCCCCGAGCCGGATCGCCGGGTTGGCGACGTGCCGCGCGCCATTGGCGGCGAGGGTGGTGGGGTATCCCGCCGGCAGGGCGCCGAAATCGCTCAGGGCGGTCTGGACCATCGGGGCGTCGCCGAAGTCCATCGGTCCCGAGGCGGCCACCTCGAGTTCGAGCCGGTTGTCGTCGGGATCCGGATCCGGGTGGGTGCTGGTCACGGAGACGGTGAACGGGAAGCGGCCGGGATGTTCGGCCACCAGGGAGAAGGTGAGGGTTCGGCTGGCGCCGGCGAGGAGTTCATCCAGGTCGCAGCGCAGGATGGTCGGGCCGGTCGCCGCGCCCCCGGCCGGGCGCTCGGAGAGGCAGTCGGTGTGCGGGGTGCCGAAGATGGGCAGGCCGGGCGGGAGGTTGATCTCGACCTGCGGCGTCGCGGCGTTGGGGCCGGTGTTGTTGATGATCACGGTGAACTCGAACGGCGTGTCGGGCTCGACGGGTTCGGGGGGCAGGCCGTTGACGGTCACCGCGAAGTTGGTTGGCGGGAGGTCGTCGACGACAAAGGCCGTGGCCGTCGCCTCGTTGTTCGCCGGGTTCACCTCGGTGAAGCCCTCCGCTCGGGCGAGTTGGACGGAGTTGACGAACGTGCCCGCTCTCGCCGGGCGGAACAGCAGCGTGACGTCGAGGTCCTCGATCCGGGTGCCGCCGGCCCCGAGGTTGGCCTGCGTGTCGAAGCCGACGAATCCGTGGATCTCGACGAATGCGATCGAGGAAGGATCGCCGGGGAGGGCGGGGACGAACAGGACGGTCGGGGTTCCACCGGAGGCCAGGGATGAATCCCAGGTGGTGGTGAATCCGCGGTACTCCAGGCCGGGCGGGACCGGGTCCCGCAGCACCACCTTGTAGCCCCCGGGCCGTGCCGCGTTGGCGGTGGCCTGGATCCGGAAGGAGACCTCCTCGTTGAGCCCGACGGGCAGCATGGGGGCTGTCTTGTCGACGTCGACATCGATTGGATCGGTTTCCGGCGCCGCGAGGATCACGGTGGAGCCGTCGCCCTTGATGTCGACCACGGCCACGAAGACGCCCCCGGTGAACTCGGTGGCGGGGAAGATCCACTGGACGGCTCCGGACGCGTCCGGGGTGGCGGGGATGCGTGCGCCGGGTTCCACGCAGCCGGGGTCGTCGGGAGCCGGGACGAAGATCTGGAGGAAGGCGTCGCCCGGAGGGCTCGGGGTGAACACCGGCACGGTCCCGTGGATGACCACGGTATTGGCGTTGGGGTGGCTGACGGTGGGGACGCCCGGGGCGAACGGGGAGTGGTTGACCAGAAGATTGTTGATGCCGAAGTCGTTGAGGAAAACGGGGCTGGCGAAGCCATCCCGGATCAGGAGACCGCCGCCGCCATTGCCCTTGATCAGGTTGCGATCGTTCGGGTTCGGGTCGGCGGGTGACTCGCCGATCCGGCAATCATCGGCGATGTCGAGGAGACAACCCGACTCGGTATTGCCGGTGATCGTGGAGCCGGTCACGGTCACTCCGCCGCTCTGGAAGATGGTCACCCCGGGACCGCCGTTGTCGGTGATGGTGCAGCGATTGACCGACCTCGGGGGCGTGTCGGGGCCCCTCGAGAGGTTCTCGAACAGGATGCCTCCCCCGTTCGCCGACCCGCCGTTGCCGGTGATGGTGGAGTCCGTGATGAGAACCGGGTTCGGATCGGTGAAGAGACCGCCTCCATGGAGAGCGATGCCCGGCCCCCCGTTGCCGGAAATGGTGTCGCGGAAGATGTCGAGATCAGAGCTTTCGACCCAGATTCCGGCGTTGCCGTTGCCGCGGAGGGTGTCCGCGGGGGGCGCGTTGGGATCGGTCCCGATGAGGTTGTCGTTCAGAGTCACTCCGGTGGAATCCGCGATGAACACCCCGCTTTCGAGGTTGCCGGAAACCAGGTTGCCGCCGGCCGGGGAATCCGGCACCGAGCCCACCTGCACGCCGTTGACCTCGGTGACCCGGATCCCGAATTTGTTGGCGAGCGCGTCGAGGACATTGCCGGATGAGGCCAAGGCGGCGCCGCGGCCCGGGGTGGCCCCCTCCTTGGTGCCGTCGGTGCCCAGCCAGTTGCCGTCGACCCGGCTGCCGTGGGCCTTGTCGAGGTGGATGCCGGCGCCTCCGAAGCCGGTGACGATCAGTCCACGGACCCGGCTTCCCGGCGCGGTCACATGCAGGCCGTCGGCCTCGGCTCCCGCCAGGTTGCCGTCGATCCGCACCTGCAGCACATGGCCGAGCGGCTTGCCGTCAGCGGCCGGGGCCGCGCCCGGTTGGGTGAAGCCGTCGAGGGTCACCGGGCGGGTGAGGGTCGGCAGCGGCTTGCCCGGGCGCAGGATCTGCCGGCCGGTGCCGGGAATGTTGAAGGCGATGGTGTTCGCCCCCGCGGTGAAGGCGGTGTTCGCGTCGAGGATGGCCTGGCGCAGCGAACCGGGGCCCTCGTCCGCGGGGGTGGTGACCACGAACGTGGCCGGCGGCAGTTCGCTGACCACCTCGCGGCAGGCGCCGAACTCCGACGTGTTGCCATCGGGGTCGGTGGCCAGCGCGGTGACCACGCCGGCCGGAACCTGGACGGGCAGGGTGAGGTCGAAACTCGCGGAGCCGGATGCGTCGGTGGTAACGGTGGTCGATCCGATGGGCAGGGCGCCCTGGCCGTGGCCGAGCGGGTCGCAGGTGGCCGCGTGGTGGAAGTCGATCGCGTAAGTCCGGCCCGGGATGCTGTCCAGCGTGCCGGTGATCCGGGTACCGGCCGGGACCAGGGTGGCCGCGGTGACCACGGGGAAGTTCTGCAGGCCGTTCGCCCCGGTGTCGGCGTCGCCGGGATCGTTCGCCGTCACCCGGAGTCCGCCCAGGTCGATGCCGAGCCGGCCGTTGTCGGCAATCCGGTTGCCCCGGACGGTGGTGCCCTGGCCGCCGGCGACCCGCACGCCGGCGTTGGAGTTGGACACGATCCGGTTGCCCTCGCCGGGGGCGGTGCCCCCGACCTGCAACCCCGTTCCCGTCTCCACCCGGATGCCGTCGCGGTTGGGTGCCGGGGTGACGCCGTCGGTGTCGACGCCGATGAAGTTGCCGAGGATCCGGTTTCCGGTGGGATCCTCGCCGAGGAGGAGGACCCCGGACCCGAAGGGCTGGGCGACGATCACGTTGCGATCGGCGGGCGTGGTGCCGCCGATCCGGTTGTCGTGGCTCCCAAGGATGACGATGCCCTCGGCGTTGCCCGAGATCAGGCAACCGGCGACGGTCACCCCGCCGCTCCCGCCCAGCTCGATTCCGGCGGCCTCGGCGCCGGTGACGACCAGGCCGCGCACCGAGCTTCCGGGGGTGTCGAGCCGGAGCAGGGGGCCGTTGAAACCGAGCCCGGCGCCGTCGATCCGGATCCGGCGGACCGCGTTGTCGGAATCGGTCGAAGTCCCGGGAGCGGCGCCCGCCTGGGTGAATCCGTCGATCGCCACGGGCTCGATCGGCACCGGCAGCCGGGATGCCGGGGAGAGGACATGGGGACCGTCACCCGGGATCTCGAACCGGATGAGGTGGGGCGTGCCCGCCAACTGGCCGTCGGCGTCGAGCAGCGCTTGGCGCAGCGATCCCGGTCCCTCATCCGCCGTGGTGGTGACGGCGAACGTGCCCCCCGGCCGGGTCGAACCGGCCCGGATCGATGCAGAGAACTCTGACGTTCCCTCCGGCCCGGTGGCGGTGGCGGTGAGGAGACGCCCGATGGCGACGGCGTTGAGGGTTCCGGAGAAGGTGCCCGCCCCGGAGGCGTCGGTGGTCACCTCGAGGGACCCGAGGTGCTGGCGGCCCTCCGCCGCCTGGAAATCCGGGTCGGGCAGGTTGGCATAGACGTCCACCTGGAAGAGGGTCGACGGGGTGCTGTCGAGCGTGCCCGAGACGTCGACGGTGGAGGTTCCGATGCTGGCGGCGGTCAGGACCGGGAAGTTCTGGAAGCCGTTGGGGCCGGAATCGGCGTCGCCCGGGTCGTTGGCGGTCTGGCCGTCGAAGCCCAGGTTGATGCCGAGGCCGGAGTTCGAGTGGAGGCGGTTGCCGCGAAGGGTGTTCCGGGTGGCGTCCAGCGAGCGCACCACGATCCCGTCGCCGCGGTTGTGGGCGATGAGGTTGGCCTCGGCCTCGGTCGGGCCACCGACCACGGCGTCGTTCCCGGTGATCTGGATCCCGAGGTTGTTGCCGAGGGGGGAGACGCCGTCGGCCGCCACGCCGATCTGGTTGGCGACGATGCGGGTGTCGGAAGCCGTCGAGATGCCGGGACCCGAATTGCCGGAGATCAGGTTGTTGCGCACCACGGTTCCTGTGGCGGCCGAGGAGACGTCGATGCCGCCGAGTCCGTTGGGACGCGCCTCGGTGCCCGCGGGGTTGGTGCCGATCCGGTTGCCCTCGATCACGCAGTCGGTGGTGGTGCCGAGCCGGAGTCCCGAGGCGTTCGAGGCGGAGGCGATCACGTTCCCGGCTCCCGGCTCGGCGCCGCCGATCCGGTGGGCGTCCCCGGTGACGTTGATCCCGGCGAAGTTCGGGGCCGGGGAGCCGTCGGGACGCAGGCCGAAGTGGTTGCCCTCGACCCGGGTCTGCCCGCCCCCGTCGACCTGGAGTCCGGTGCTGTTCCCGCCGATGAGGTTGCGGTCGGCCGGGGCGGTGCCGCCGATCCGATGGCCGGTGCCGCCGAGGATGCGGATGCCGATGCTGTTCTGGCCGGACGACCCGTCCGGTTTCAATCCCACGAGGCAGCCGGCGATGGTGGCCCGGTCGGTGTCGATGTCGACGCCGACGAACCATCCGGTGAAGGAGATCCCGCGGACCGTGCAATCCGGGGCGGTGACCACGAGACCCAGCGAGCCCCCGCCGGGCGCCGCCTCGATGGCGATGAAGGTCACGGCGTCGTGTCCCCCGGCGACGGCATTCGCCCGGGCCCCCGGTTGACTGAAGCCGTCGATCACCACGGCATGGGCGACCGTCGGGAGAGGGGCGGCCGGGCGGAGGATGTGCGGGCCGGCACCCGGGATGTCGAACTCGATCCGGTTCGGTTCCCCGGCGAGGCTCGTGTTGTTGGCCAGAAGTGCCGCGCGGAGCGAGCCGGGTCCGCTGTCGTCGGCGTTCGTCACCCGGAACGTCTCCGCGGCGAACGAGGTGGAGGCTTCGAGGCAATCGCCGAACTCGGACGTGTTGCCGTCGGGATCCGTCGCCGTGGCGGTGAGGAACCGGCCGGAGATCACGGCCGGGAGGGTCACGTCGATGACGGCCGTGCCGTCGGCCCCGGTGGTCACCTGGGTCGACCCGAGGAACTGGGCGCCTTCGCCATTGCCCGAGGCGTCGCAGAGGCCGTTGGCAAAGAAGTCGATGGTGTAGGTGCGGTCGGGTTCCGACTGGAGGGATCCCTCGATCGTGATGCTCGTCCCGGAGGCGATCGCGTCGGTCAGGATCGGGAAGTTCTGTCCACGGTTCGAACCGGCGTCGGCATCGCCCGGGTCATTCTCCAGCACGCCGTCGAAGGCGAGGTTGATGCCCAGGGCGCCGTTGTCGCGGATCGAGTTGCCCCGGACCGCGTTCCCGTCCGGCTCGGGGAATCCGAAGATCGAGACGCCGTTGCGGGTGTTGAAGGCGATGAGGTTGCCCTCTCCCGGAGCGGGACCGCCGATGCGGTTGCCCGATCCGCCCACCTGGATGCCCTCCGAGCCGTTGGGGACGGGCAGGAGGCCGGTGTGGTCGGTGCCGATGCGGTTGCCGAGGACGGAGTTGGCGGTGGACGTCGTGCCGCGGATCTCGATGCCGGAGGACTGGTGACCGCCGACCAGATTGCCCGCCCCCGCCGCGGCGCCGCCGATCCGGTTTCCCGGCGAGTTCGCGATGAGGATCCCGGTCGAGGTGCCGAAGAAATCCGGGTGGGTCGCCGGGACGGTGGATCCGTCGGGAAGCGTGCCGATGAAGTTGCCCAGCACCTCGTTGTCGCCTGTCGAGCTGGAGATCTCGAGGTTGGTGCCGGAGTTGCCGGCGATGACGTTCCGGGCGCCCGGGGTGGGGCCGCCGATCCGGTTGCCCGAGGCGGTGCCGCTGAGGTGGATGCCGCGGGAGGCGTTGGGGCGCGCGGTGCCGTCCACATCGATGCCGATCCGGCAGCCCTCGACGACGTTCTCGTCCGACCCCAGCTCGATCCCCGCATCGCGGAAGTCCACGATGACCAGTCCCCGGACGACATTCCCCGGGATGCCGAACCGCAGGCCTCGGGTGCCGAACGGCGCGCTGGAGCCGTCGAGGACGATCCGGTGGATGGCGTTGTCGGCTCCGGTCGAGGTGTTGGCCGACGCGCCCGGCTGGGTGAAGCCGTCGATCCCGACCGGTTCGTTGAGGAGGACCGGCAGGGCCGTGGCCGGCTGGATCACGTGGGGGCCGTCGCCGGGGATGTCGAAGACGATCCGGTGGGGCGGGCCGGTCAGGACGCGGTCGGCATCCAGCAGCGCCTGCCGGAGGGAACCGGGTCCGGAATCCGCCGCGGTGGTGACGGTGAAGGTGGCGGGTGGGATGGTGGAATCGGCCCGGACCGCGGCGGAGAATTCCGACGTCGACCCGTCGGCCGCCGTGGCCGTGGCGGTGATGAACCGTCCGATCGCCCGTGTGGGCAGGGTCACGTCGAAGCTCGCGTCGCCGTTGGCATCGGTGGTCACCCCGGTGGATCCGAGGAACTGTTGTCCTTCGCCGAACCCGGTGGAATCCGCCTCCGGGCTGGAGAAGAACTCCAGCGTGAAGGTCGCCTCGGCCGCACCCTGGAACGTCCCGGTGATGCGGGTGTCGTCGGGCCCGGCCAGCGCGGTGGCGATTTCGGGGAAGTTCTGGAACCCGTTCGGGCCGGTGTCGGTGTCGCCGGTGTCGTTCAGGGTCCGGCCGTTGTTGGCCAGGTCGATGCCGAGGTTGCCGTTGGCGAAGATCGCGTTGCCGCGGATGGAATTGCCGCTGCTGGAGTTGTTGTTCACCACGACCCCGCGGCCGCTGTTGAGGGCGATGACATTGCCCGCTCCCGCGGCGGTCCCGCCGATCCGGTTGCCCGTCCCGTTGTTCACGAATACGCCGTGGTTGCCGTTGCGGATCTCCGCCCCGCCGAGGGCGATGCCGATCCGGTTGCCCTCGACCGTGTTCCCGGAGGTGTTCTCCAGGTCGACGCCGTCGGAGTTGTTCCCGCCGATGACATTTCCGGTGCCGGGGGTCGATCCACCGATCCGGTTGCCGGTGCCCGAAGTGACGTGGATCCCGTCTTGGGAGTTGCCGACGCGGAGGGTGCCGGTGGGGTCGGTTCCGATGAAGTTGCCCTCGACGAAGTTCTCCCGGGCGGCGTTGAGGAAGATGCCGTGGGTGTTGTTGCCCGAGAGGACATTCCGCTGGGCCGGGGTGGGGCCGCCGATGCGGACGTCCACCGCGCCGGACACGAGGATGCCATGGTTGTTCTGGCCACGGTCCTCCCCCTCGGGACCGAGCCCGATGACGTTGCCCTCGATGGTGGCGCGGGTGGCGCTGGCGAGGATCTCGATGCCGTCGCTCTTCCAGTTGATGATCCGGAGCCCGCGGATCGTGACCCGGTCCGCCTCGATGCGCAGGCCGTCGGTGCCGGATGGCGCCGAGGCCCCGTCGAGGATGACGGGCAGCACGGCGTTGAACCCGTCGGCCAGGGTGTTGGCCGCGGCCCCCGCCTGGGTGGTGGCGTCCAGGGCGACCGGGGCGGCCAGCGCCGGGAGCGCGGCGGTGGGGGCGAGGGTGTGGGGGCCGTCGCCGGGAATGGCGAAGACGATCCGGTCGCCCTCGTTCAACGCCGCGTTGGCGTCGAGGATTGCCTGACGCAGGGAACCCGGGCCGCTGTCGGCGGTGGTGGTGACGGTGAAGTCCGCCGGGGCCGACGTCGTCACGGCCCGGCGGGCGGCCGAGAACTCCGACGTGTTCCCGTCGGCATCGGTCGCGGTGGCGCTGACGAACCGCTGTGCGGTGGCGTCGACGTTGGCGGTGAAGGCCGCGAAGCCGGTGGCGTCGGTGGTCACGTCGGCCGAGCCCAGCCAGGTCTGCCCCTCGCCGTTCCCGGAGGTGTCGGCCGCGTCGTTGCCGTAGAAATCCAGGGTGAAGGCGGCGTTGGCGAGGGTCTGGATCGTGCCGTGGATCTCCGTGGTGGTGTTCCGGAGGACGGCCTCGTTGAGGATCGGGAAGTTCTGGATGCCGTTCGACCCGGTGTCGGCGTCGGTGCCGTCGTTGTTGGTGACGCCGTTGCCGGCCAGGTCGATGCCCAGCTGGCCGTTGGAGTGGATCGAGTTGCCGCGGACGGTGTTCCCGGCGGTGACCCCGGTGATGAACACGCCGTCGAGGTTGTTGAAGGCGATGAGGTTGCCCTGGCCGGCGTCGGTGCCACCGATGCGGCCCGAGGCGGGGGCGTTGAACTGGGCGTTGATGAACACGCCGGCGGCGTTGTTGGGAATGCCGGTCGAGCCATCGGCGTCGGTCCCGATCCGGTTGCCCTCGATGACGACCCCGGTGGCCCAGCCGGGCGACTGGGAGCCGGTGAGCTGGATGCCGTTGCCGTTGTTGCCCGAGATCAGGTTGCCCGCCCCCGGGGCCGACCCGCCGATCCGCACGCCGCCGGCGAACTCCACCCGGATGCCATCCTGGGAATTGCCCAGGTCGAGGGTTCCGTCGGGGTCGGTGCCGATGCGGTTGCCCTCGATGCGGGTGGCGGGCTCGGTGTCGACGCGGACCAGGTGGATGCCCTGCTGGGTGTTGCCCGAGATGATGTTGCCGGCGCCCGGGGTGGTGCCACCGATCCGGGGCCCCGCGCCACCGGTGACGGCGATGCCGTGGCGGCTGTTGCCCCGGGCGATGGTCCCCGAGGCGTCGAGTCCGATGAAATTCCCCTCGATGACCGTTCCCGTGACGCTCAGCGGACCGCCGGCCTGTTCGATGCCGTCGTTGTTGTTGCCCGAGATCACGTTCCGGGCGGCGGGCGTGGTGCCGCCGATCCGGGTGTCCGTGGCGGCGAGCAGGTGGATGCCGTCCTGGACGTTGCCCAGATCCACCGTCCCGGTTGGGTCGAGTCCGATGAGGTTGCCGAGGATGCGGGTGTTTTCTGGCGAGGTGGAGTCACCGAGCCCGGCCGGCGCTGTTCCAATCCAGATCCCGTGGAGGTTGTTGCCCGAGACGACATTCCCGGCACCGGCCGTTTCCCCGCCGATGACGCTGTTCGGGGCTTCCTCGATGGCGATGCCGTGGTCGGAGTTGCGGAGGACGTTGGCGCCGGTGGCGTTGAGTCCGATGAAGTTGCCCTCGACCCGGTTGCCGTCGGACGCGCCGCCGCGGATCAGGATCCCGTGGTCCTCGTTGCCGGAGACCACGTTCCGCTGGGCCGTCGTGGTTCCACCGATGCGGTTGCCGGGCGATCCGTTGACGAAGATCCCCGAGAAGGTGTTGCCCTGGTCCGAGGTCCCCAGCAGCGAGACCCCGATCCAGCAGCCCTCCACCACGTTGTTGGATCCGCCGCGGACCTCGATCCCGTGTCCCTTCCACCGGTTGATCACGAGGCCGCGGATCGTCGAACCGGGCGCCGTCAGGACCAGTCCGGTGGTTCCCGCCGGGGCGCTCGAGCCGTTCAGTTCGATCAGCGGGCTGCCGGCGAAACCGGGCTGGGTGGTGCCGTCGAGGGTTACCGCCTCGGTGATCTCCGGGAGGGCGACTGCCGAGGTGATCGTCTTTGCGGTCGTCCCGATGTCGAAGGCGATGAAATCGGCACCGGGGTTCGCGTTGGCATCCAGGATGGCCTGGGCGAGCGAACCGGTGCCGGTGGCGGCGGTGGTGGTGACCGTGAAGGTGTCGGCCGATCCACGGACGACGGCGATCAGCATCGCCACCGACAGCAGACGACCCCAAGGGAGCGGGGTGGGGGAGGACACGGGAAACCTTGTAGGGAGTTCCCCTACCGTATTCCGGTCATCCGGGCGAGCCTGATTTTCGGTCCGATGCGCCGCTGCATTGCCACGCAATCGCTACCGTGACGGGTTGTCGGGGGTCAGTTCCAGCACCCGACCCGGCAACCAACCGCGGCCGCTCCGGAAGTCTGTGGGCCGGGTATATTCGAGGACATGGATCCGCCCGCCGGCCACATGGAGGTCGATGGGCCGGGCGAGCGGGTTCAGGAAGGTTCCGGTAGTGGCCTCCCAGACGCCGTCCCGGTCGATCGGGCGGACGCTGAGAATGTCGAACCCCACGTCGCGCCCGTCGGGTGGGGCGAGGAGGTTGCCGAACCGGCCCACGAGGAACGAGTTCCGCCACGGGGCTGGCCAGTGTTCGTCCAGCCAGACCATCCCGGCCGGGGAGGAATGGGGATCGAAGGTGGCGCCCCCGGCTCCCGGGGGAATTCCCGCCGGACCGAGATTCCGCACCGGATGGACGAAGGCGATCCCGTCCGGGGCCCTGGGAGTGTGGGGATAGGGAAGGGGTTCGAGCGGCCAGTCGGCCAGCTGGTACGGGAACCCGTGATGCCGGTCCGCGTCGGGCAGGATGTGATCCATCTCCTCGCCGGAATGGGCGTCGGGACCGTTGCTGACCGTGAACAGCCGACCCGCTCCGTCCCAGGCGAAGCTCCACGCGTTGCGGATGCCGCGGGCGACCACCTCGACCATCGGTTCCGCAGCCCCGGGATCCATCCGCCACAGGGTCGCGGTGATCGCGGTTTCGCCCATCCGCCCCAGGCGGGGATCGCCTCCGGGTTCGCCCCCATCGGTGCGCGACCCGCTGCTGACGTACAGCCGGCCGTCCGGCCCGAGGGCGAGGTGCGACACGCCGTGGTTGTACGGGCCGATGCCGTAGGGGTAGGCGGTACGGAACCAGGGGCGGGGCTCGGCCGGGTCGCCGTCGGCGGTGGTCCCTGCGGTCCGGAAGATCGTCACCACGTTGGTCACGAGGGGCCCGCCCGCGTCCTGGCGCTGGTTGGCGCTGATCCAGAGCCGTCCGGCGGGATCGCGCATCAGGCCGAGCGTCGAGGCGGGTCCGTGGGCCGGGTCGAGATAGGAGGCTCCGCGGAACAGGACGGTGATCCTCCCCGTGGCCGGATCCAGGCGCGAGACGTCGCCTCCGCCCCCGAGCAGGTAGAGGCGCCGGCCGGCCGGGTCGCCGGTGAGCCGGACGGCGAAGTCGTGGAGTCGCGCGAGTTCCCGGATGCGGAAGCCCTCCGGCGCCGGGGGCAGGGGGGCGTAGTCGTGGGCGGCGCGCAGGGCCTCGAAGGTGGCAAACTCCGTGGTGCGGCGCAGGCGCGCGACCTCCGCGGCGTCCACCCGGCCTCCGGGGTTCCGCCAGCTGTTGAGGACGAACGTGGCGACGTCGGCCGCCTGGGCGTCGTCGAGTACCACCGCCGGCATGCGGTTGTCGTAGGCGGTGCCGTTGACGGTGAGCGGCCCGGAGACCCCGGCGACGATCGCCCGGACCACCCGCCCGGGGCCATCGGCACCCTGCAGCCGGTCGGAGCCCGCCAGCGGCGGATAGACCCCGGTCACCCCGCGTCCGGTGACCTGGTGGCAGATGGCGCAGTGGGCGATGTAGAGCACCTGCCCGCGGCGCATCGGGTCCGGCTCCTGCGCTGCGGCCTTCGGCGGGGCCACCAGTCCGGCGAGGAATCCCAGGAGTCCGGCAGACGCGGCGCAGAGGCGTCGGAGGGTCATGGGGGGCGACGCTACGGGGGGAACGGGAGGCGTCAACGGGATTGCCGTCCGGGGCCGGGAGGTGACTTCCCTCCGGATCCGGGGGACGATGTCCGGGTGGAACGCATCCGTCCTGCGCGCATCTGGGGGGTCGACGCCTTTGCCGGGTAGCCCTTCCGGGGAAACCCGGCAGCGGTGTGCCTTCCCGAGGCCGACTGGGACGCGTCGCGGATGCAGGATGTCGCCCGGGAGATGAACCTGTCCGAGACGGCCTTTGTCCGGCGTCGACCGGACGGCGATTGGGACCTGCGCTGGTTCACGCCGTCGGTGGAGGTGGACCTGTGCGGGCATGCGACGCTCGCGGCCGGGCACGTGCTGTGGGAGGAGGGACTGGCCGGGGCGGGGTCGGGGATCCGGTTCCATACCCGGAGTGGGATCCTCGCCTGTGGGATGGAGGGCGACGGTATCCGCATGGATTTCCCGGCGCGGCCGGCGGTGGCGGTGGAGGCGCCCGCCGGGTTGACCGGCATCCTCGGGGCCGATGTCCGGTGGTGTGGACGGAGCGCGGACGACCTGCTTGTCGAGGTGTCCCATGCCGCCGTGGTGCGGGGCCTGAGGCCGGACCTGGCGGGACTCGCCGTCCTGTCGGCCCGCGGGGTCATCGTCACGGCCGCATCCGACCGGACCGGGCATGACTTCGTCTCGCGGTTCTTCGCTCCCGCGGCGGGCATTGCGGAGGACCCGGTCACCGGCTCGGCCCACTGCACGCTGGGACCCTACTGGTCGGCCCGGCTCGGCCGGACCGTGCTGCGGGGATGGCAGGCCAGTGCGCGGGGCGGAACGGTGGGAGTGGAGGTCGCCGGCGGACGGGTGCTGCTGACGGGACAGGCGGTGACGGTCTGGTCGGGGTGTTTCCGGGAAGGCTCCCCGGTACGAGGAGGGGCTCCGGCGGACGCCACGCGGGCGTGATCGTGATCGTCCTCGTACTCGCCCTCGTCCTCGTACTCGGGTCCCGTGGCGTTGCCCCCGAGGACGAGGACCGCCCCTGGCGGGGCTGAGTACGAGGACGAGCCCCGGCAAACGCCACGAGGTCGTTTTCGTACTCGTACTCGTCCTCGTACTCGGGTCCCGTGGCGTTGCCCCCGAGGACGAGGACCGCCCCTCGCGGGGCTGAGTACGCGTACGAGCTCCGGCGGACGCCACGCGGTCGGGATCGGGTCCCGTGGCGTTCCGTTCGGGATCCGGAGCCGGGACCGCCCGGGGGATGCGCGGTCAGCGCCCGCCGCCGCCCTTGAGCCGGGCGATCTCCAGGCCCTGGTCGGCCACCATCGACTTGAGCCGACGGTTCTCGTCCTCGAGTTGTCCGACCGCTCCCAGCCGTCCGATGGTCTCGGAGATCCATTTGAACTCCGGATGATCCCCGCCGTGCTGGGCGAGGTGGCGGAGGAGCTCGGCACCGGACGGGAACCCGGTCGACCGGGCCGCCTCGTCGGGCGGGATTCCGCGGATCAGTTCCCCGTGGGCCTGACGGAGCTTGCGCAACATCACGGCGGCCGAGGTGAGGGTCTCCCGGCCGGCGGCGCGTTCCTCCCGTCGGGCGACCGCGGGATCGTCCGCCTTCGGGGTGTAGGTGGGCTGCGCCTCGGGTTCGCGGATGTGGTTCTGGACGCTGTCGTACAGGTCGCTCAGACGGCCGCCGGAGACGCGGAATCCCATGAGGCCCCGACGGAACCCGCGCTCGATCATGTTGATGCTGCCCAGTTCGTCGAGGACGCTGGAGCACATCGACGGTGTCCGGGCGTCGCCGAGCGAGTCGATCAGGCCGAAGTCCGCGGCGAACACATCCGGGCTGGTCAGCAGGATCAGGCGGGCGATCGGGCGTCGCCAGGGGGCCATGGACCGGAAGAAAACCTGTCGGCCGTAGTCCTCCGGGTTGCACCGGTAGACGGCGCAGAAGGCTTCGCGGAAATTCTCGAACTGGGTCGGGTCGGGCACGGTGTCTTGGGGAGGCTCCTCAGGTCGCCGCCGGCCCGGGGGCGCCGTCGGCATCGCGGAGGCGGTATAAGGTCTCGCCCGCCTTGGGAACCAGCAGAATTCCCTCGTCCTCGCGTCCGGCGAAGTCCTCCGTCCGCAGGCTGCGCCAGTCGCGCCATCCGAGGTTGATCTCCCGGCAGACGGCCTCGGGGATTCCGGTCGCGAGGGTGACCCGGGCCCGGGGATGTTCCACGCCGTCCTCGTAGGTGCCCTGGCCGAACACGTGGGTGCTGTGGGCCAGGGTGCCCCAGGGCAGGTCCTTGAACCGGTCCCATTGCCGGAGGAAGTAGTCCCGGCAGTGGTAGCCCACCTGCCGGATCAACCGGCCGTGGACCACGCTGATCTCGTGCAGGTGCGGGGCGTAGATGATCAGTTCGCCGCCCGCGGCCAGCACCGGCTCGAGCTTGTACATGCACTTCCCGCCCACCCAGAGCTCGTCGTACATGGGCGGGGCGCAGGACAGGATGGTGTGGAACTCCCGGTCCTTCCACACGATGTGGAGGCGTCGGGAGACCTCCACCGCCCGGGACCAGGCGGCCTCCGGGGCCCCGGCGAACACCGCCGCCGCCCCGCCGTCGCGGACCACCAGGGCCAGGCACTTCTTCGACACCCCCACCATGGCGGCCGCGCGGTCCACCACCCGGCGCACGGGCGTCCACTGGACCCCGATGATCCCCACGGTGGTGATCACCGCGCCGAGCCAGTGGAAGAAGTTGAGGACCTCCGGGCCGCTCACGCCGGGAAACAGGTACTTGTTGCCCCCGCTGAACCCCACCACCTCATGCGGAAACACCGGGCCGACGATGATCACCTCGTCATAGTCGAACACCCGGGCGTTGATGCTCACCGGCACGTCGAGCGCGAAGCGACCGCCGGACAGCTCCCGGATCTCGTCGGCCGTCAGGGTCCCCACCCGGCGCAGGGCGGCCGGGTTGTCCCACTCGTGGTTGAAGAGGCCCACCCGTCCATAGGCGCCGCGGCGCTCGTCCGCGGTGATCTCCAGCCGCTCGTGCATCGCGGCCTCGGACATGGGCGGATGCGTTCCCAGGGCGAACAGCACATCGAACGCGCCGGTCACCCCGCCCAACTCGGCGAACAGGGCCTTGAACATCATCCCGATGGGCGCGGTGCGCGTGCCGTCGGGAACGATCAGGAGCACCCGGCGGCCCCGGTAGTCCGACGCCGGGAACGTCCGCGCCACCAGGTCGGTCACCTGTGCGGCGTTCACCACCCCTTCCGCCACCTCCACCCCGCCCAGGAAGCCCGGGGGATGCCCATCGGATGTCGTCATGATCGGTGATTGGAGGGGGTCAGATCGTCTGGGAGAGGAACCCGCCGTCGACGCGGACGTCGATGCCGGTGACGAACGAGCTGGCGCGTTCGCTGGCGAGGAAGACGGCGGCGCCGACGAGTTCCTCGGCCCGGCCGAAGCGGCGCATGGGGGTGTGGGTCCAGATGGACTGGGTGCGGGCGGTAGGGGAGCCGTCCTCATGGAAGAGGAGGCGCCGGTTCTGTTCCGCGGGGAAGAAGCCCGGGGTCAGGGAGTTCACCCGGACTCCCCGGGGGGCCCATTCGCGGGCGAGGAACTGGGTGAGGCTCAGCACCGCCGCCTTGGCGGCGGAGTAGCTCACCACGCGGGACAACGGGATGTGGGCCGAGACGCTGGCGATGTTGATGATGCTGCCGCGGCCCGCCGCGGTCATGGCCGGGCCGAACTCCTGGCACGGGAGCAGCACCCCGCCGACCAGGTTCAGGTCGAAGTTGCCCCGCCATGCCTCCAGTGGCAGGGACTCGAATGGCTGGGTCTCGGTGACGGTCGCCTTCGGATCGTTCCCCCCGGCGGCATTGACCAGCACGGTCGGCCGGCCGAGTCCGGAGCGGATCACCTCATGGGCCGCCCGGAGGGTGTCCCGATCGCCGGCGTCCGCCGCGGCGAACAGGGCCCGTCCGCCGGCCGTCCGGATGGCCTCCGCCCGGGCCTCGCCGCGATCGGCGTTCCGTCCCACCACGGCCACCGCCGCCCCGGCCGCCGCCAGTCCCTCGGCCAGTGCGCCGCCCAGGACCCCGGTCCCGCCGATCACCACCGCCACCTCATCCCGCAGGTCGAAAAGATTCATGCTGGTCGGCGGCGACCCTACCGGCCGCCCGGTGCCGTGCAAGGCGGGAGGGCCTCCGCCTCCCGCGCCTTGCCGCCCGCGGCCCGATCGACCACGGTGGGCCCCTGACAATGAGCAACGTGATGCGGGTTGGGATCATCGGCGGCGGCCTCATGGGACGGGAGGCCGCGAGCGCTTTCGGGCGCTGGTTCGTCCTCCAGGATTTCCCGGTCCGGGTGGAACTGACCGCCGTCTGCGACCTCCAGCCGGGTCTCCTCGACTGGTTCCGCCAGGTGCCCGGGGTCCGGCTCCTCACCGCCGACCATCGGGAACTTCTCCGCTCGCCGGATGTCGACGTGGTCTATGTCGCCGTCCCCCATCATCTCCATGAGTCGATCTACCTCGACGTCCTGGCGGCCGGGAAGGATCTGCTGGCCGAGAAGCCGTTCGGCATCGACCTGGCCGCGGCGCGTCGGATCCGCGATGCGGCGGCCGCCTCGGGGCGGTTTGTCCGGTGCAGTTCCGAGTTTCCCTTCCTCCCCGGTGTCCAGCGGGTGATCCAGGAGGCCACCTCCGGCCGGATGGGTCACCTGCTGGAGATCCGCTCCTGCTTCTGGCACGCCAGCGACCTCGATCCCGGCAAGCCGGTGAACTGGAAGCGGCAGGTACGGACCTGCGGCGAGATCGGGGTGATGGGCGACCTGGGGATGCATGTCGTCCATGTGCCGTTCCGGCTGGGATGGAACCCGGTGCGCGTTTATGCGCAGTTGCAGAAGATCTACACCGAGCGTCCGGACGGGAAGGGGGGGATGGCCGTGTGCGACACCTGGGACAACGCCCTGCTGCACACCGAGGTGGTGGTGGGTGGGCGCGAGGTGCCCATGCGCCTGGAGACCAAGCGGCTGGCCCCGGGGGCGACCAACACCTGGTGGGTCGAGGTCCTGGGGACCGACGGCGGTGCCCGGTACTCCACCGCCGAGCCCAAGACGTTGTGGCTGTTCGAACGGCAGAAGGAGCAGCGCTGGGTCCGGGTGGACCTCGGGTTCCAGACCCCGTTCCCGACCATCACCGGGGGGATCTTCGAACCCGGGTTTCCCGACTGTTTCCTGCAGATGTGGGCTGCGTACGCAGCGGAACGGAGCGGGGTGTTGGGGCCCAGGTTCGGGTGTGTGACCCCGGACGAGGCGGTCCGCAGCCATGAACTGTTCGCCGCGGCGCTCGAATCCCACGCCACCCGCCGGGCGGTCGACCTGCCCCGCTGACCGCGATCCGGGCAGGAAAAACCCCTTCCCGGTGACCCGGGAAGGGGTGGAAAACCTGGCGTCCGCTCGCCGACTCCGCGACCCCGGAGGTTGGTTGAGTAGCGCAGTTGACGGAATTATTCCGAGGCCGCACAGCCAAGCCAACGGGCGGACGCCGAGTGAAATGCTAGCGTGTTCCGTGCCATTCTCAGGCGGGAAAACGCCGGTCCATGGATTCTCCGTGCCGTCCGCGGCGCCGAGCGCCTGCGAGGCGGGCTCACTTGCCTCGCCGCCATGGATGAACCCACGCGGGCGGGCGAGTCCGACGGGGTCCGCCAGAACCCCGCAGGGTTGGGAGGAATGCATGAGGGATTTCGATCCCGATTCCGACCCCGACACCCGACCCGAGGGGAGAGTGGCCCGCGAGGCTCCCGCCGAGCTGCCCTGCCGCCGCCTCGCTCCCGGCGTTCGTGGCGGAGCCCGATAGGCCGCCGTGCCCTTCGCCATCCCTGCCCATGGCCGTCCGCATTCCTCCGCGGCCCAGCGCGGGAAAGAATTCTTCGTCCCGAACTTCACGCGGGACATCCGGGAAGCCCTGACGGCTTATCCGCGTGATTTGCTAACAAATGGTGGAGACCATCCTCTCCCCCGATCCGGTGCCTCCGGCTCCGGGCGCCTTCCCGGGCACCCACATCCGTGTCTCCCCATGAAACCCCGATTCTTCCTTCTCCGGGCCGCCGGAGTCCTGCTCCTGATGGCCTGGGCGGGGCTCGTTCCCAGGGGTGAAGCCAAGGGAAACCTGGGGGACCTGTTCGTCGCATTGGCGGACCTTGCCGCCACGATCTACGAGACGGAGCAGGGCCGGGAGGATTTCCGTCCAAGGACCGAGGTCACGGAGGGGTCGGTTTGGTGACATCACCGTCGAGACAAGCGACAAGGCCGATGCGGGGACGGACTCGACGATCACCCTGACGTTGACCGGGGATCGGACCGTCCGCCTCGAGTTGAATCCCCTGATCAGCGGCGACGCCTTCTGTCAGGGGAAGACCGATCGCCTGGTGGCCATCAACCAGCCCCAGTTGATGCGCCTCGAGTCCATCACCGTGAGTTCGGACGGCAAGTGGTCCGGCGCGGGATGGCACCTGAAGAAGGTGACCGTCGATGTGCCCGGGGTCGGACTCCATACCTTCGTCCACAATGGATGGATCGAGGGGAAAAGTCGCACCGTCACCCTCCGTCCGTCGTCCGTGGGGCCGTCCAAGTACCTGGCCGTCACCCGCCCGGACTTCTCCTTTCCGCGGCTGAAGTACACCACGCCCATGGCCTTCGACCTGCCGTTCTGCAGCGCGCAGGGATGGACCCCGGGCCGGAATCCCCGGTTCCTGAAGGATGTGAATGGCGACAAGAGGGCGGACATCGTGGGGTTCTCGAACGACGCGGTGCTGGTGTCCCTCGCGACGCCGTCGGGTTTCGCACCGCCCGCCAAATGGTCCGATGACTTCGGGTGGAACGACGGGTGGAGCGCGGACTCGGCCCAGCGTGCGATGGCGGACGTCAACGGGGATTCCCGGGAGGACATTGTCGGATTCCATCCGACCCGAGGAGTGGTGGTTGCCCTGTCCACCGGAAAGGACTTCGCGCCGGCGGCCGTCTGGTCTCAGGCATTCGGCGAGGCCCAGGGATGGGCGCGGTTCTCGCTTCCGAAGGAGGTGCGGGACATCACCGGGGACGGCAAGGCGGACATTGTCGCGGTCCGCACGGATTCCGTCCGGCGGGGGGCGTTGGACTTCCCGGTCACGCGGGTGTACGTGGCGCCATCCAACGGCCGGCGGTTCCAGGATCCGGTGATGCGTGAGATCCGTCTCCCGGAGCCCGCCGACCTCCTTCACCTGCGGGTGGCCCGGGTGGGAACCGGGGTGGCGTCCGCGCTCGCCCTGGTGCATCCGAACGTACGGGTCATGCAGTGGGGGGACCTCGCATCACCGTCGGGCCCCGCCGCCCCGGCCAGCACCCGGACCTACCCCTTGCCGGGTTTTGACGACCTCGGCGACCCGCTTCACCACCCGCGGACCTTCGCCGATGCCAACGGGGACGGTTTCGAAGACCTGTTCCATTTCTCGGCGGACGGGGTCTACGTGTCCCTCACGGCTCCCGACGGGACCTTCCAGTCCCCTCAGTTCATCATCAACAATCTCACCACCGGCGCCGGGGCATGGGACGGCGCCCGGCATCCCCGGATGGTGGGCGACGTCAATGGCGACGGCACGGCTGATGTCCTTGGCTTTGGCGAAGGCAGCGTGTTCCTGTCCCTCGGAATCCAGGCGCGTTAGAGCCTGTCCGCGTCGCAACGCCCCGGGCGCGTCACTCCCGCACGTCGACCGACAGGATCTCGCCCGGTTCGCACTCGACGATCACCTCGAACGGGCGGCAGCAGACCTCGCAGTCGGTGACGAACCGCTGGCTGGGGATCGAGGTGTCGACCGACAGGTCGCACCGCTGGCCGCAGTAGGGGCAGAGGAGGTCGAGGTCGGCTTCCATGGGAAATGGCGTGGGGACGGTGCGGCCCCGGATCGGACGGGAGGCTCAGTGTCCGCCCGGACCCTCGTGGTCGCGGATGTACTCCTGCTTCAGCCCGAGGGCCTCGGGCGCATGCAGCACGAGCATCTTCATGCGGATGTCCGCCGGGACCCGGGCGGCGTCGGCCTTGCTGACCACGACCATGAGGCCGATGGCGAGCGGCACGGTCCAGATGGCGGGTTGCTCGCACAGGATGCGGAGCAGAGGGTTCGACGCCCAGAAGCCGTCGAGGGGGAGCCAGCCGAGGTCGCTGAAGTTGGTGAGCGTGACGGCGACGACCGCGGCGATGCCGCCGGCGAGCATGCCGGTGGCCGCGCCGCGCATGGTCATCCCGCGCCACCAGACGCTCATGAACAGCAGCGGGAAATAGCTGGCGGCGGCGATGGCGAACGCCTGGCCCACCATGAAGTTGATCTGGAGCGGCTCGACGAAGCAGCCCAGCAGCGTCGCCACCGCGCCGATCAGCACGGCGCACCACTTGAACATCGCCATCCGCTGGGCCGGGGTCGATTCCGGCCGCAACATCCGACCGTACACGTCATGGGCCAGGGCGCCGGTCATCGAGACCAGCAGTCCGGAGAAGGTCGACATGAACGCGGCGAACGCCCCGGCGCAGGTGATGCCGGAGAGCACCGATCCCAGGATCCCGTACTTCTCGGCGATGATCCGGGGCAGTTCGAGCACCACCTTGTCGGTCCCCTTGGAACCGGTGCCGAGGTAGAGCTCCGGGAGCAGGTTGCGCCCGATCACGCCGAAGATCGGCGGGAACACGTAGAACACCCCGATCAGGATCATCACCCACATGGTCGTGCGCTTGGCGGCAACGCCGTCGGGGTTGGTGTAGAAGCGGACGAGGATGTGGGGCAGGCCGGCGGTGCCGCAGACGAGGGCTAGGATGAGGGAGTAGGTGTACAGCAGCCCGTAGCCGCGTCCCGCTTCGTCCGAAAGGCCTGCCCGGGCGGCGGCCTTGCCGGTGAGGGGGCCGAAGGGCTGGAGCCAGGTGGCGTCGTCGGGCGCCTTCTCGGGGAGCGGGCTCCGTCCGACCTGCGTGCCGGCCGGGGCCACCAAGCCGGCGGCCCGGTAGGCCTCGAGCCGGTTCTCGGGAAGCACCTTGACCACGCCGGGTTCGTCGCGGACCAGCAGGACGCGGGTGTTCAGGATCTCCCCGTTGGGACCCGAATACACCAGGGGCTTCGCGGCCAGGTTGGATTCCACGAGCCGCACCCAGGGCTTCGCCTTGAGCGCCGTGGGCTGGCCGAAGAGGACCTGGGCGTCCTTCAGCTCCCGCGCCACCGCGTAGCGGGTCCGGGTGGCGTCGGCCGCCTGCTCCAGCAGGCCCGGGCGTCCCTCGTTCTCGGTCAGCCAGCACATCATCGGCGAGGACGAGGCAAAGGTGCTGTCGGCGTTGGTGAATTCCGACGGTGCCGGCTCGACCTGCTGCCAGCCCGCGGCGGGCGACAGGTCCTGCGGGGCGGTGGTGGTGACCGGGGCCGGACGCTGGTTCAGGCCGAGGTGATGGCCGTAGCCGCCGTGGACCGCCATGAGGACGAAGACCGGGACGGAGATGGCGAACATCTTGACCCAGTACTGGAAGGCCTGGACCAGGGTGATGCCCTTCATCCCGCCGAGGGCGACGTTCACCGTGATCACCGCGCCGATCAGGACCACCCCGGCCCAATAGGGCAGGCCCGGAAAGATGTACGCCAGTGCGGTGCCTGCGCCCTTCATCTGGGGCATGGTGTAGAAGAAGCCGATGAACAGGACGAACACCACGGCGATCTTCCGGAAGACCGGCGAGTCATAGCGGCCCTCGGCGAAGTCCGGGATCGTGTACGCCCCGAACCTCCGGAGGGGACCGGCGATGAACAGGAGGAGGAACAGGTAGCCGCAGGCGTAGCACACCGGGTACCAGAGGGCGTCGTACCCGCTCGACATCACCATGCCGGCGATCCCCATGAAGGACGCGGCGCTGAGGTACTCGCCGGAGATCGCCGAGGCGTTCCAGCCCACGCTGACCCCGCGGCCGGCGACAAAGAAATCCGAAGCGGTCCGGGAACGTCCGGCGGCCCAGAACCCCATCGCGAGGGTGAGCAGCACGGTGACGGCGGAGAACCCGAGGATCCAGGGATCGATGGCGGCGAGCATGGGGGGAGGGGGGGGGCGCTCAGCGGACGGACTCGGACGGCTGACGGTCGGCTTCGGCCACCTCGGCCTCCTCGAGGGCGATCGATCGTCGGATGAACAGCCACGAGACCAGCCAGACGAACGGGTAGAACAGCAGGCCGAGGAGGAGCCAGGCGAGGGTGTACCCGCCCACCGAGCGGGCCATGAGTTCCGGCGCCAAGTAGTTGGCGAGGGGCAGCCCGATGAGCGCCGCCAGGAAGGCCAGGGCGCAGGTGACCGACAGCCGCAACTGGCGGCTCATCAGCAGATGGAGGAACCGCTCGCTGTGGCGACGGTCGTCGGAACCCGGTCCGGGGGGCTGCATGCGGGCCATTGTGCGGGTTGGAGCCCGGCGGACAAGGCGTTAGAGCCGGGCTCTCAGTCCACCGTGTCCAGCGATGCGCCCGGGCAGAACTCGGCCGACGCCATGCGGTGCCGGCTGCCGGTCATCCGGGTCTCGCCGACCGGGTTCGGCCGGAGCATGCGCTTCTGGCGTTCCCGGTCACCGGCGCCCTTGACCACCGGGATGGGCTTGCCGGTGTTGATGTCCAGCCCGGTCACGTACATCGCCGCCGAGCCGGTCATGGGCAGGGGGATGAAGTCCTGGACCTGCTGGAGGTTCCATTTCTCCTCCTTTAGGAACTGTTCCACCGCGCCCATTTCCTTGTCGGTGCAGCCGGGGAAGCTCGAGATGAAGTACGGGACGAGGTACTGCTCCTTGCCGGCCTCCTCGGAGAGTTCGAAGAACCGTTCCATGAAGGCGGGGAAGTCCGCCGCCGGCTTGCGCATCCGGCGGAGGACGTCGGGATGCATGTGCTCGGGGGCCACCTTCATGTGTCCGGAGACATGGTTCTGGACCAGTTCCTTCATGTACTCCGGGGTGCGGAGGGCGACGTCCATCCGGATGCCCGACTGGACGAACACATGCTTCACGCCGGGCTGGGAGCGCGCGCCGCGGAGGAGGTCGAGTCCGGCCTTCTCGCTGACCTCGAACACGGGGCAGATCGACGGCCAGAGGCAGCTGGGCCGATGGCACTTCTGGCATTCGGGCGCATGGCCGTTCCGGGCGCCGTACAGGTTGGCGGTCGGTCCGCCCAGGTCGGAGACCGTCCCGCGGAAGGTGTCCGCCTCGGTCAGCTTCCGGATCTCCTTCATCACCGAGTCCACGCTCCGGCTGGAGAGGAACTTCCCCTGGTGGAATCCGAGTCCGCAGAACGTGCAGCCCCCGGGGCAGCCGCGGGACACGATGATCGAGTCCTTGATGGTGGCGAAGCCCGGGACCGGCTCGGTGTAGCTCGGGTGGGCCAGCCGCATGAAGGGCAGCTCGTAGAGGGCGTCCAGGTCGGGGCCGTCGACCGGGAACGCCGGCGGCTCCTGGAGCAGGGCCCGGTTGCCGTGCATCTGCACCAGCCGCCGTCCCGCGTAGGGCGTCTGCTGGGCCTCGACCACCTTGGTGAGCCGCATCAGGTGGGTCTTGTCCGCCTGGAGATCCTCCCACGAGGGCAGGAGGATGCAGTCGCTGAGGTCCGCCGCCGCGGTGGCCTTCGCCCCGAGGAACACCGCCGTGCCCCGGATCCCGGAGAAGTCCCGTCGACCCGTCTCCAGGCGGTCGACGATCTCCCGCACCGCCCGTTCCCCCATCCCGTACACGAGGACATCCGCCTTCGCGTCCGCCATGATGGTCGGGCGGAGCTTGTCCTCCCAGTAGTCGTAGTGGGCGACCCGGCGCATCGAGGCCTCCATGCCACCCAGCACCACGGGCACGCCGGGGAACGCCCGGCGGCTCATCTGGGTGTAGACCACGGCGGCGTGGTTCGGGCGTTTCCCCGGCACGCCCCCCGCGCTGTACACGTCCTCCTTCCGCTTGTGCCGGGCGGCGGTGTAGTTGGAGAGCATCGAGTCGAGGTTCCCGGCGGTCACCCCGACGAACAGCCGGGGGGTGCCCATGCCTTGGATCGACCCGATGTCCTTCCAATCCGGTTGGGCGATGATCCCGACCCGGAGGCCCATCGACTCGAGGACCCGGCCGATCATGGCGGCGCCGAAGGAGGGGTGGTCGACGTAGGCGTCCCCCGTGATGATGAGGACATCCAGTTCCTCCCAGCCGCGGGCGTCCATCTCGGCGCGGGTCATCGGCAGGAACCCATTCGGTCGGGCCTGCGGCTTGGTCTTGGAGAAGGCGATGGGTACGGCGGCCATGTCGGCCGGCCACCCTGCGGCTCCCCGCGCCGCGGCGCAATTTCAAACCGGACCATTTTTGTCCGGTAAGCGACAATCGACGCCAAGGAATCGGTGCTGGACAGGGTGGGGGGTGGCCCGTAGGGTCCGCGCCTCGATAAACGGAGATACCGGGCGGTTTCGGCTGCCCGACACCGAATCCCATGCAAGAGAAGTCACAGATCATCACCGAGCACCGCAGCCACGAGACCGATACGGGCTCGCCCGAGGTGCAGATTGCCCTCCTGACCCACCGCATCAACTCGCTGACCGAGCACCTGCAGACCAACCGCAAGGACCACAGTTCCCGTCGGGGGCTGCTGATCATGGTCAGCAAGCGGCGGCGGCTGCTCGACTACCTGAAGCGCAAGGCCGAGCCCCGCTATCAGGAAGTCACGAAGAAGCTGAACATCCGCAAGTAATGAATTTTCACGAAGCCGGGCCTCGGGCCCGGCTTCGTTTTCCAGCCGGCACCGGGATTCCGCGGAACCACCGGGCCGCCGCCCAAGCTGACGCGCGCGGCGGCCTGCCGGCCCATCCCAAACCCAGCGCGTCCGAAGAAGAAAGAGCCGTGGTCCTGCCAGCCCGGGCAATTTCATTCAACTCCCCCGGCCCGCGTGTCGGGGAGGCTGACTGAAGTTTCTCGGGGCTGGCGGACCCGGCGTGTGTCACACATGTCCGAAAAAGTCACAATCCCCGTGGGTGGTCAGGAGATCACCATCGAAACCGGCAAGATGGCCAAGCAGGCCGACGGTGCCGTCACCGTGCAGCTCGGCGAGACCATCGTCCTCGTCGCCGCCGTCGCCGCCACCAAGGCCAAGGAGGGACAGGAGTTCTTCCCCCTCACCGTCGACTACCGCGAGCGGTCCGCCGCGGCCGGCCGGATCCCCGGCGGCTACTTCAAGCGCGAGGGTCGCCCTTCCGAGAAGGAGATCCTCACCTGCCGCCTCACCGACCGACCCATCCGTCCGCTCTTCCCCAAGGGCTGGTACAACGAGGTGCAGGTGCAGTCGATCCTGCTGTCGGCCGACGGCACCAACGACCCCGACATCCTCTCGATCCTCGGCGCCTCGGCGGCGCTGACGGTGTCGGACATCCCGTGGGACGGCCCCCTGGGCGCGGTCCGCGTGGGCCGGGTGAACGGCGAGTTCGTCGTCAACCCCACCCATGAGCAGCGGGCCGAAAGCGACCTGGACCTGATCTATGTCGGCAACGCGTCCGACGTGGTGATGTACGAGGGCGCGGCCAACGAGATCAGCGAGGAGGACTTCCTCAAGGCGCTGGCCTTCGCCCAGGAGGCGTGCCAGCCGCTGATCGCCGCACAGAACGACCTGCGGGCCCGTGCCGGGCGTCCGAAGCGGGAGATCACCGTGAAGGTGGTGCCCGACGACATCCTGGCCGAGGCCAAGGCCCTGGCGGGCGACCGCCTGATCGCGGCCCTGCTGACCCCCCAGAAGCTGGCCCGCGAGGCCGCGGCCAACGCGGTGTTCGCCGATGTCGGCGAGAAGCTGGTGGCGAAGTTCGGCGCCGAGAAGGTCACCCCGTTCGTCCTGAAGGACCTGCAGTACTACCTGCAGAAGGAGAACGTCCGGGCGCTGATCCTCGACGGCGGCAAGCGCCTCGACGGGCGTGGATTCGACGACCTGCGGGCCCTGCACAGCGAGGTCGGCCTGCTGCCCCGGGCCCACGGCTCGGCCCTGTTCTCGCGGGGCGAGACCATGGCGGTGTGCCTGGCCACCCTCGGCACCAGCGACGACGTGCAGGAGTTCGACTCCTACGCCGGCGGTGAGACCCGCAAGGAGTTCATCCTCCACTACAACTTCCCGAATTTCTCGGTGGGTGAGACCGGCCGCATCATGGGCCCGGGCCGCCGCGAGATCGGCCACGGCGCCCTCGCCGAGCGTTCGGTGCGTCCGATGGTTCCCCGGGAGGACTACCCGTACACCATCCGGATCACCTCGGAGATCATGGAGTCCAACGGCTCCACCTCCATGGCCAGCGTGTGCGCGGCGACCCTCGCCCTGCTCGATGCCGGTGTCCCGCTGATCCGTCCGGTGGCGGGCATCAGCATCGGCATCTGCACCGATTCCGGTGCCGACGACAAGGTGGGCCGCTACGAGCTGCTGACCGACATCATCGGATGGGAGGACGCGTTTTGCGACATGGACTGCAAGATCGCGGGCACGGAGAAGGGGATCACCGGCTTCCAGCTGGACCTCAAGCTCCGCGGCCTGCCCCTGCCGATCATGGCCGAGACCGTCCGCCGCGCCCACGTCGCCCGGCTCAAGATCCTTGAGCACATGGCGTCGGTCCTCCCCGAGGCCCGTCCCGACATCAGCAAGTACGCCCCGCGCATCACGCTGATGAAGATCAACCCGGAGAAGATCGGCCTGCTGATCGGACCCGGCGGCAAGAACATCAAGCGCCTCGTCGACGAGTCGGGCTGCGAGATCAACATCGAGGACGACGGCACGGTGAAGATCTTCTCCGTCTCGCCCGAGGGCATGGAGATCGCCAAGCGCGAGATCGAGGCCATCGGCGCCGAGATCGAGATCGGCAAGGTCTATCGCGGCAAGGTGGTCACCATCAAGGAGTTCGGCGCTTTCATCGAGGTGTTCCCGGGCCAGGATGGCCTGGTGCACGTCAGCGAGCTCTCCCACAAGCGCGTCGCCCGGGTCGAGGATGTCCTCAAGATGGGCGACGAGGTGTGGGTCAAGTGCATCGGTGTCGACGAGAAGGGCCGGGTGAAGCTGAGCCGGAAGGCGGCCATGGAGGAGCGCGGCGAGGCCGTGGCGGCCCAGGCCGACGAGGCCGGTGAACCGTCGGCCGAGGGCGGCGACGCCGAGGCGCCCCGCGCGGAGCGGGGTGGTGCGGACCGTGGCGAGCGGCGTGGCCGTGGCGGCCGTGGCGAGCGGGGCGATCGCCCCGAGCGGCCGGAGCGCGGCGGACGCGGACGCGGTGAGCGTTCCCCGGATTCCGGGGGCGACGCCGGTGCCGAGGGCTTGGAGGTGGGCAAGATCTACCGGGCCAAGGTCGTCTCGATCAAGGACTTCGGCGCGTTCGTCGAGTTCATCCCCGGCCGTGAGGGCCTGGTGCACGTCAGCGAGCTGGCGAACTTCCGGGTCAAGCAGGTCGAGGACATCGTCCAGCTCGGCGACGAGATCTGGGTCAAGCTCCTCGGGGTGGACGAGAAGGGTCGGGTGCGCCTGAGCCGTCGCGCCGCCATGGAGGAGCGTGAGCGGGCCGAGAACCCGGCCCCGGCCGCCGAGGCGGACACCGCCTCCGAGGAATAATCCGGCCGGTTCCCCCTGGGGGGAATCGATCCGCATGCGGGCGGGAACCGAAAGGTTCCCGCCCTTTTTGTCGGCCCGGGGTATCCGTCCGGAGCGCCGGTCGCGAGCGGTCCCGGCCGGGACTTGGCGGGCTCAGAACCCGGCCGCCATGCCGTCCTTGCGGCTCTCGCTGGCGCCGGTCCAGACCCGTTGGACCGGGTCCCATCGCACCGCCTGGTAGCCGCCGAAGGCGCCGATGGCTGCGGTGCCCAGCCGGTGCCCGAGCTTCTGGAGGTCGCGCACGGTCTCCGACGGGAAGCCGGCCTCGAGGTTCACCGTGCCGCCGTCGGTCATCTCCGAGCCGTCCGGGTCGCTGGAGCCCGTGTGATAGATGCGGGGCGCGTCGCCGGCCTCCTGGAGGTTCATGCCGAAGTCGATCCAGTTGACCAGCACCTGGACGTGCCCCTGCGGCTGCATGTCGCCGCCCATGACGCCGAAGGCCATCACGGGTTCGCCCTCCCGGGTGACGAAGGCCGGGATGATGGTGTGGAACGGCCGCTTGAGCGGCGCGTAGCTGTTGGGACGGCCCGGGGTCAGGTCGAATGCCTCGCCGCGGTTGTGCAGGCCGAAGCCCAGTCCGGGCGGCACCATCCCGCTGCCCATGCCCCGGTAGTTGCTCTGGATGAACGACACCATCATCCCCCGCGGGTCGGCGACACACAGGTAGACCGTGTCGCTGGTGCGCAGGGCCGGGAGGCCGGGATCGAGGCGACGGGCGACGGCGTCCGGCCGGATCAACGCCCGGCGCCGTGCGGCGTACTCCTTGGAGTTCAGCTCGGCGATGGGTGTCCGGTAGAAGTCCGGGTCGGCATACAGCCGCGCCCGGTCCTCGAAGGCGAGCTTCTTGGCCTCGACGAACGTGTGCACATGGGCGGCGCTGCCGAAGCCCATCGAGCGCAGGTCATATCCCTCGAGGATGTTCAACATCTGCAGCACCGACAGCCCCTGGCCGTTCGGCGGCAGCTCCCACACGTCGTAGCCGCGGTAGCGCGTGGAGATCGGGTCGACCCATTCCGACGTGTGCTCGGCCAGGTCGCGTTCCGACAGGTACCCACCCTGTTCGCGGATGAAGCCGGCGATCGTGGCGGCGATGGGCCCGCGGTAGAAGGCGTCGCGTCCACCGGTGGCGATGGCGGTGAGGGTGTCGGCGAGGCCCGGGTTCCGGAAGCGTTCCCCCTTGCGCGGTGCGTGTCCGTCCGGCGCCCAGAGGTGGGTGACGTTGGGATGCTTCGCGAGCAGTTCCACGTTGCGGGCCCAGCCCTCGGCGATGACCTCGCTGAGCGGGAATCCGTCCCGCGCGTAGGCGATGGCCGGGGCGAGGTTGGTCGCCATGGGGAGGCGTCCGAACCGGCCGTGCAGGGTGAACCATCCGTCGACCGCCCCGGGGACGGTCACCGGCAGCGGCCCGTAGCTGGGCATGTTCGTGAGACCGCGCCGGGCGAACTCCTCCGGCGTCAGCGCCCGCGGGGATCGGCCGCTTCCGTTCAGGCCGTGGAGCCGACGTGTCTCCGGGTCCCAGACGAGGGCGAACAGGTCGCCGCCCAGGCCGCATCCGGTGGGTTCCATGAGCCCGAGGCAGGCATTGGCGGCGATGGCGGCATCGACCGCGGAACCGCCGGCGCGCAGGATCTCCAGCGCCGCCTGGGTGGCGAGGGGATGGCTGGTGGCGGCGAGGGCGTTGGGGGCGATGGTTTCCGAGCGGGTGGCGAAGGCGCGGTTCACGGGACGTTGGGTGGCGTGGACGGAGTGGCAGAGGCAGGCAGCGCCGAGGAGGACGACGCCGAGGCGGGCGAACCGTCGGAAGGGTGACGGGGCGGACATGGGAGGCGAGGCTACTCCCTGGCGGGCGATGGTGCCAGAGCGGGGTCCCGCGGCCTATCCCTTCGAGGACGAGGACCGCCCCTGGCGGGGCTGAGTACGCGTACGAACTCCGGCGGACGCCACGCGGGCGTTCTCGTGCTCGTGATCGTCCTCGTACTCGGGTCCCGCGGGATTGCCTCTCGTGGACGAGGACCGCCCCTGGCGGGGCGCCCGTGGTGGATTGCCCTTTTGCGGCCCGGGCCTAGTGTCGCGGCCGTCCGATGTCGATCGTCCCGTCGCCCCGTCCGCGCCTTTGGATCTGGTGGATCTGGCTGGCCGCCTTCTACGCCGTCTGGCTGTGGCTGGTGGTCGGGCGCGACCTCTGGCCGGTGGCGGTTTCCCACTGGCCCATGGCCCTGTCCATGGCGCTCGGAAGTTATGTGGCGGGGTCGACGCCGATGGGCGGTGGAACGGTCGGGTTCCCGATCCTGGTCCTGCTCTTCGACCAGCCCGCCACCCTGGGACGCGACTTCAGCTTCGCCGTCCAGTCGATCGGCATGACCAGCGCCGCGATCTTCATCCTCGCCCGTCGCCAGCCGGTCGCCTGGGCGATGCTCAAGGGATCGATGATCGGCAGTCTGGTGGGCACGCCGTTGGGAATCTTCTTCATCGCCCCGCATGTGCCGGCCCTCTGGATCAAGCTCGTGTTCGCGGTCGTCTGGGCGAGCTTCGGCGTCCTGCACCTGTACCGGATCGGCGAGATTTCCTCGCATTCCGGGATGACCGATTTCGACGAGCGCTGGGACTTCCGGGCCGGGCTGGTGATCGGCGTGCTGGCCGGCGGGGCCGTGGCGTCGGTGACGGGCGTGGGCATTGACATGGTCCTGTACGCCGCGCTGGTGCTGCTGTGCCGGGCGGACCTGAAGATTGCGATCCCGTCGTCCGTGATCGTCATGGCCTTCACCTCGGTGCTGGGGGTGGGGGTGAAGGTGGTTTCCACCGGGCTGCAGCCGGGGGTGTTCGAGAACTGGCTGGCGGCGGCGCCGGTGGTGGCGCTCGGCGCGCCGCTGGGGGCGTTCGTGGTGGCGTACGTGGGCCGCAAGCCGACGCTCCTGTTCGTGGCGGTGCTGTGCGTGGGGCAGTTCGTGTGGACCTGTCATTCCGAGTGGACCGCCCTGGGCTGGATGGGCGTCGGCACCGCCCTCGGGGCGGTGGGGCTGTGTCTCCTGGGCTTCGAGCGGCTGCGGGTCTGGGGGGCGATCCTGGTGGGGGAACGCCGGGCCCGGCACGCCGAACGGTTGCACGCCCCAACCCCGGCGGCTCCGCCGGCCTCGTGAGGATCCATCGCGTGCCGACCTTCCTCCTCCGGATCTCCCCCGCGGCGTGGGTGGCGTGGATCCTCCTGGCCTGCCGGGCCGGGGCGGAGGGGTTCCATGTGGAACTGGCCGGGCCGGCGATTGCCGACATCGAGGCCTCGGCCCCCTTCAAGGCGTTGGGCGCCGGCGAGGCCAAGGCCCGGCGCGAGGCACGGGCACGCGAGATGCGGAGGGAGCAATCCAAGGTGGCCGACCGGGTCCGGGCGCTGGGCGGCGAGGTGGTGGACTTCCACACCGTCCTGAACCATGGGCTCTTCGTCCGGTTGTCCCCCGCGGCGGCCGCCGGGCTCCGTGGACTGCCGGGCGTGGTGGCCGTGGTGCCGGAACGACATCATGTCCGTCACCTCGCCACGTCCACCCCGTGGGTCGGCGCCCCGGCCGTCTGGGTCGGCGGCGGGGGGATCCCCGGCGTGCAGGGGGACGGGATCCGCATCGGCATCGTCGATTCCGGGATCGACTACCGGCATGTCCATCTGGGCGGGACGGGCGGCCCGACGGGTTTTCCCACGGCGAAGGTCGTCGGCGGATGGGATTTCGTGGGCGACAACTACGATTCCACCGGCCAGTTCGGTGGCACCGTCCCGCAGCCCGATGCGGATCCGATGGATCCGGCCGAGAACGGACACGGCACGCACGTGGCCGGGATCGCCGCCGGGTTGGGCGTCCTCCGCGACGGGTCCGCCTGGTCCGGACCGCCGGCAACCATGCCCGGTCCGGACGGGTTCCTCATCGGCCCCGGCGTGGCCCCGTCGGCCCGGCTTTACGCCCTCAAGGTGTTCGGCCGGGGCGGACGCACCTCCAGCGCGGTGATCGTCAGCGCCCTGAACCGGGCGGCGGATCCGGATGGCGATGGCAGCACGGCGGACCGACTGGAGGTGGTCAACCTGTCGCTCGGGACGAACTTCGGGGTCGACGATCCGCTGGATCCGGAGGTGGCGGCGGTGAACCGGCTCTGCCTGCTGGGGAGCGTGGTGACGGTGTCGGCGGGCAACGGGGGGAACACGGCGTTCAAGGTGGCGACACCCGGCACCGCCCGCCGCGCGATCACCGTGGCGAACGCCCATGACGACGGCTTCGCCACCGCCGCCCTGCGCGTGGTGTCGCCGGCGGATGTCGCGGGCGACTACCCGGCGGTGGAGGGGACCTTCGGTCCGCGCCTGTCCGGGGTCGGCCCCCTTACCGCCCAGGTGGCCGCCGCGGTGCCGGCGCTCGCCTGCGGTGCCCTGCAGAACACGGCCGTCCTCAACGGCAAGATCGCCCTCCTGGACCGTGGGGAATGCTTCTTCACCGAGAAGTTCCGCCGGGTGCAGGCCGCCGGGGCGGTCGGGGTCGTCGTGGTGAACAACGTCGACGGACCGCCCATCCCCATGGGCTTCGAGGGGGATGTGTCGGACATCCGCATCCCGGGGATGATGGTGTCGCAGGCCGACGGCACCCGGATCCGTTCCCGCCTGGCGGCCGGGCTCACGGTCACGCTGGCCGACGACGTGGTGCTGACGCATCCGGAGCTGGCCGACACCCTGGGCGATGGCAGCGCCCGGGGGCCGGTCCACCCGACCGCCTTCCTCAAGCCCGACCTTTCGGCGCCCGGGACCGCGATCGTGTCGGCCGCCGCGGGCGGCGGGACCGGGGGACGGCCGGAGACCGGGACGTCGATGGCGGCGCCCCACGTGGCCGGTGCGGCGGCGCTCCTGCGCGGGTTGCGGCCGGATTGGACCGTGTCGGACCTGAAGGCGGTGCTGGTCAACACCGCGCGTCCGATGCGGAGCACGTCGGGCGACCCCTATCCCCTGTCGCGTTCGGGTGCCGGGCAGCTCGACGTGGCCGCGGCCGCACGGACCCGGGTGCTGGCGCGGGCCGATGTCTCCGATGGCACGACCGCCCTGTCCTTCGGCGCCCTCGAGGTCGATGAGCCCCGGTCGATCCCGGCCCGGATCCGTCTGGTGAACCGCGGTGCCGAGCCGGTCGCCTACCAGGTGGAATCCGAGCCGGTCCGTACCCAGCCCGGGGCGGAACTCGCGATCGGGGCGGACCGGGTCACGGTGCCGGCCGGTGGGGAGGCCATCGTGGATGTCCTGCTGCGGGTCGATCCGTTCCTCTGGGTCGATCCCGTCGACCCGACCTCGTCGGCCGAGATCCAGGGCCGTCCGCGGGGCGTGCCTGGCGAGGCGGGTGGGCGGGTCTGGTTCCGAGGCGGCGGGCAGGATCTCCAGGTGCCGTGGCATGGGATGATCCGGCCGGGCGGACGCCAGACGGCCGGTGCCCCGGCGGTGGGAACCCCGCCCGGCACGGTGGTCACCGTGCCGCTGGGCACGCGCGGGGAAACCCCGGTGGCGGATCCCCGGGTGGGGGTGTTCCAGTTGGGCGGCGTGCATCCGACCTTCGGGTTCGCCGACCTGCGGGCGGCCGGCGACATCGTGGCCTGGGGCGCGGCGGCGGACACCGTGCGGTCCGGCGGCGTGGCGTCGTCGCGGATCCACTTCGGCATCGCGATGGCCGGACGGTGGCTGACCCCGCAGCGCCGTTTCGTCGGGCTCACGGTGGAGGTCGACCTCGACAACGACGGGTCCGCCGACCGGTTCGTCGCCAATGGCTCCGTGGGCACCTGGCTGGCCGGCGACCTGGACGAGCACGACGTCGCGGACGACGCGTTCATCCCGGTGGTCTGGAACCGGCTGGCGGCGGGCCTGGTGAACGGGGGTTTATGGAACGGGCTGTCGCCGGAGTCGGGGGATCCGGCCCCGTTCCAGAACGGGGTGGCGGTGCTCACCGCCCCGGCCTCCGATCTCGGGCTGGGCGCGACCCGCACGCGGTTCCGGTACCGGGTGGTCACCCAGGGGGCGTTCGGCGAGTCCACCCCGTGGACGGCGTTCGACGCCGCCGCGCCGGTGGTGGATCCGACCCCGCTGGGGATTGCCGACGGTCCCTGGCAGCCGGCCGGTCGCGGGGTGTCGGTGCGGTTGCATCGGGACCGCGCCGCCGCCGCCGGTTTCCATGCCGGCAAGCCGGTGCCCGTCCTCCTCCTCCACCTCCACAACGTGCCCGGCGCCCAGTCCGAGGTCGTCGACCTGCACCTGGGGACATCCGACCTCGACGCCGACGGGATACCCGATGCCTGGGAAATCACGGCCCTCGGGGATCTGGGCGGGGGTGGGGTGGGGGACCGGGACGGGGATGGGATGGCCGACGCCGCCGAATGGCGGGCCGGCACCGATCCGCTCGACCCGGAGTCCAATCTCCGCCTGCTGGCCCCCGACCCGACCGCGGGGTGGATCCGGTGGACCAGCATCCCGGGTCGGGTCTACACCGTGTTGCGGTCCGACCGGGTGGACGTCGGCTACGAGGCGGTGGCGGAGGTCACGGCGGGGGAGGGGCCGACCAGCGGATGGATCGACCCGGCCCTGATCGGGGGGGGCGGACCGTCCTTCTACCGGGTTCGGGTGGGCCCCTGACGTGCTCACCGGGGCGGACCGGCTGCCTGGCGGCGATCGAGGACCGCCCACGGGAGGGCCGGTCGGTCATCGGGGTCGACGAACCGCTCCAGGTCGCGCACGGCGATGCACCGGTAGCCGTTGTCCTTCAGCCACTGCATGTACTCGGCGAACCGCTCCGGCGGGGTGTTGACCCACGGGTGTTCCCGGTCGGGCACGCCATGGAACTGGAGCACCGCGATTCTTCCGTTCCGTGCGGGGGCCACCGCCCGTTGGAGATCCTCCAGCGTCCAGGCGGGCCGGGCGTCGCCGGTGGTGGGGATCAGCAGCGGATGATCCTCCCACGGCTCGTAGGCGACCCCGCGTCCGGTCTCGTAGGGGAACTCCGGCTGCGCGCCGCGGCGGGCCCAGCGGATGCCGAGGTCCCGGAGGACCGGAAGCGCGCCCGGATGGATGGCGTTGCCGGGGTAGGCGAAGCTGACCGGACGCGGGATGCCGAACTGGGCACAGCGGGCGGCGATGTGGTCCACCTCGCTGCGCAGACGCCCGAGGCTGTCGGCGGAGATCCCCATGTGGCTCCGGGTATGGTTGCCGATCTCAAAACCGTCCCGATGCAGGTCCGCGATCTGTTCCCAGGTCAGGTAGTCGGCCTTGTTCGTGCGGAACGAGAACCCCTCGGTGATGAAGAACGTGGCACCAAACCCAAGCTGCCTGAGCAGGGGGGCGGCCACCGCGTGGTGCGAGGCGACGGAGTCGTCAAAGGTGAGGACGACGAGTTTCTCGGGAACAGGTTCCAGGGGGCGGGCTGGGGCGGGGGTGGGAGCCCCGAGGAACTCCTTCCGGTATCGCGCCATGGCTGCGTCGAGGTCGTTGCCTTCGTGGAACCACAGCCAACCGCGGGCCTCGCGGGTTTCGCCGGGCGGACAGTCGGGCAGCGCGGGATCGGAGTGGATGCACGGTACCGGGGGGTTCTGCCAGGCCCGGTCGAGGGGTTCCCACGCGGTGACCACCCACCGGTCGCCCGGCCCGTTGCGAACGGCGGCGAAGGGCGGACGGAGGACCTTGTTGTCGGCCGACTGCGCCTCGAACCCGGCGGCGTGGCCGAGGAGGACGCAGACCTGGGCGCGGAGGTTGACCAGCGTCTCCGGCGTCCCGTTGCGGACCCACCAGCGGAGGGCGACATGGTCGGCGGCGGGCAGGGCGCGGACGCCGAAGGTGATGCCGTTGGGGAGGCGGCGTTCGGTGGCGTAGGATCCGTCGGAACGGAGGCTCCATTCCCGGGGCTCGAGGCGGATTCCCCGGCGGGTCCACAGGGTGTCGATGTGGGTGTGGGCCAGGTAGGTGAGGCCGAGACCGGTCCAGATGGCCTCGGGGACATCGACCACCACATGGCTGCGGGGATCCCACGGGGTGAACACGCTGAGCTTGGTGTCGCGCTGCGGATCGATGGCGCCGTCGAGGAAGCCGAGGCGCGGATGCCGTCCGCCCGGGTGGGGCAGGACCTTGAGCGGGGAGCCGGGGGGGCGGTCGGGTGGCGTGTCCGGAAACCCGAACCGCGCGATCGCCTCCGCCACCGCGGCCTCGGACAGCCCCGTGGCCGAGCGGATCTCGTCGGAGGTGTACCGGTGGTGGACCACCATGTTTTCCAGCCAGGCCCGGAGGTCGGCATCGCCGCGGGGCGGACGGGGCTCCGCGAGGAGCGCGGGGGCGAGTGCGGGGAGGAGGGTGCCGAGGAGCCATGCCCAGGCGGGGCGGAGCAGCGGATGCACGGGGGCATTCGACCAGCGGCCGGCCGGGAAGGACACGGAAAAGGCCGCGGTCGCACGGGCCGCGGGTGGGGGCCCGTCCGGGTGGGGCGACGGGTCAGAGCGCGGCGAGGAGGGGGCCGAGGCGGCTGTTGCGACGGGCCATGGCGGCGAGGCGGGGGTCGAGTGCGAGGCTGCGCTGGACCAGTCGACGTGCCTCGTCCGCCCGCCCGAGGTGGGCCTCGTAGCATGCCAGGTGGAAGTTCCACAGCGAGTGGTCCCGGGCGGCCGGCGGGGCGGCCAGCAGGGCCTCACGGCATTCCTCCACCCGACCCAGCTCGTACAGGCAGCAGCCCCGGGCGATGTACCGCTCGATGTTGTCCGGGTCGATGCGGGCCAGGTCGGCGTAGGCGGCGGCGGCGTCGGCCCATCGGCCCAGCCGCTGGAGCAGGACACTCGCGAGCTCCAGGGCCTCGACCGAGGTACGGGCATCGGGGGCCAGCCGGTCCAGCTCCCGCAGGGCATCCTCGGCCATCCCCAACTCGAGGTAGCCGATGGCGGACTGCAGGATCTGATGGGTTTCGACGGTCATGCTGGGTTGCCGCGCATCCCGGGGTGCGGGAGATCGCCGACATGCCGACACTCGCACGGCTCCGGGGAAGGACAACTGCCCGGGTGCGCCGGGTTTGCGTCGGGGCTTGGCAACCTGCCGGACGGCGGGGAGAGTCGACCGGCCGCATGTTTGAGCTGCTGAGCACCGATCCCGGATCCCGCGCCCGTCTTGGGCGACTGCACACCGCCCACGGGACGGTGGAGACGCCCGTGTTCATGCCGGTGGGCACCCAGGCCAGCGTCAAGGCCCTGGACAACCGCGAACTGCTGGAGATGGGCACCCAGATCCTGCTCGGGAACACCTACCACCTGTCGATCCGGCCCGGCATGGACATCATCCGGCAGGCCGGCGGGCTCCACCGGTTCATGGACTGGGCCGGGCCGATCCTGACCGACAGCGGCGGGTTCCAGGTGTTCAGCCTCGGGAAGATCCGGAAGATCCGGGAGCACGGGGTGGAGTTCCGCAGCCACCTCGACGGCTCGCCGGTGTTCCTCGGGCCGAAGGAGAGCATGGAGATCCAGCGGACGCTGGGTTCCGACGTGGCGATGGTGTTCGACGAATGCCCGCCGCACACCGCCAGCCGGGACGACGTGGCGCGGGCGGTGAAGCGGACCCTGCGCTGGGCCGCCGAGTGCCGTGAGCAGCCCCGGGGCGAGGGACAGCTGGTTTTCGGGATCGTCCAGGGGACGCATCATCCGGACCTGAGGGCCCGGTGCGCGGCCGAGCTGCGGGCGATGGAATTCGACGGGTACGCCATCGGCGGCGTGAGCGTGGGGGAGCCGGAGCCGGAGATGATGCGGGCGGTGGAGATCACCGAGCCGCATCTCCCCGAGGAGCGTCCGCGTTACGCCATGGGCCTCGGCACCCCGGCGCAGCTGGTGGAACTGGTGGCGCGGGGTGTCGACATGTTCGACTGCGTGCTCCCCACCCGGGTGGCGCGGAACGGCACGGCCTTCACCCGGCGGGGGACCTTCGCCATCAAGGGCGGCGCGGTGAAGGCGGACTTCGGGCCGATCGACGCCGGCTGCCAGTGCTTCGCCTGCCGGCACCACACGCGGGCCTACATCCGTCACCTGCTCAACGTGAACGAGATCCTGGGCCTGCGGCTGGTGAGCATCCACAACAGCCACTTCTACCTGCAGCTGATGGCCGAGGTGCGCACCCACCTGCGGAACGGGACCTTCGGGGAGTTCCGACGGGAGTTCGTCGCCCAGTACGTGCCGACCGAACGGGTACGCCGGGCGCGGGCCGATGCGGCCCGCGGGGGGTGATCCCCGGAAGAGGTCCGCGATGTCGCTGATCGACACCATCCTCAACATCGCCGCGCTCCTCATGTGGCTGTCGTGGCGCGGGGTGGGGGCGTCGGAACCCGCCGGGGTGCCGGGCACGCTGCTGGGCAACCTCCGGCCGGCGACCCTGGAGCCGGTGCGGCGCGGGAGGTACCTCGCGGGGCTCGTATCGCTGCTGGTCTTCCGGGCGCTGTTCTACCGTCAGGTCGGCCCCGCCGTGGGCTGGCACGGGGTGTGGGACACCGGGGTGGTGAGCCTGGCGTTCCGCAGCGACCTGTTCGAGCGGATGATGCTGTTCTCGCTGCTGGGCTTCCTGTGGACGTTGCTCGGCTGGTACGCGTGGATGGTGTTCCTCTCGGTGTTCAACGGCCCGCCCAACGACCGGGACCCGGTCAGCCGCCAGATCCGCCGGCACCTGCGATGGACCGGACGGCTTCCCGCGCCGGTCCAACTGCTGGCGCCGGTGGTCCTCCTCGGGTTCCTCTGGGTGGGGGTGGGCGTGTATGCGGGACGCGTCGGCCTGATGCCCCCGGTCCGGGATGTCGGCCATCTGGCCCAGCAGGCGCTGGTGGTGGGGCTCGGCGCCTGGATCCCGTGGCGATGGCTCCTCGGTGGCATCTACCTCCTGTACCTGGTCAACAACTACGTGTACCTGGGCCGGCACCCGTTCTGGGAGTTCATCCAGCACACCGGCGCGCGGCTGACCCGGCCGTTCCGCTGGCTGCGGGTGGGGCAGGTCGAGCTGGGCCCGGTGGCCGGACTGGCCGGGGTCTGGATCCTCTCGTCGATCCTCGGCACCGGCTTCGGCTGGCTCCGGGGCACGGTGGCCGGGATGCCCCAGTGGATGGAGTCCGGCCTGCTGTCGACCCTGTTCCATCGGCTGCCATGGGGATGACGGCGATGCCCGCGTGGTGGAAGGCGACGGCGGACGGCGGGACGATCCGGGTCCGGGTCCAGCCGCGGGCCGGGTCCGATGCGGTGGTCGGGCCGATGCCGGACGGTTCCCTGAAGGTGAGGATCGCGGCGCCGCCGGTTGATTCGGCGGCCAACGAGGCACTGGTCCGCTTCCTCGCCGCGCGCCTCGGTGTGTCGCGTTCGGCCGTGGTGCTGGTCCGGGGGGCGACGTCCCGCAGCAAGGTGGTGGCGGTCCGCGGGGTCGACGGCCCGACCGCCGCCGCGCGGCTCACGCCGGGGTGAGGTCGGCCGGTGCGGCCGGTGCGGCCTCGGGTTCGACCCACTTGCCGTGCTCGCGGATCAGGTCCACCAGGCGCTCGACCGCCTCGACCTCGGGGATGTTGAACCGGACCGGCGACTTGCCCACGTAGAGGTTGATCTTGCCCGGGGCGCCGCCGACGTACCCGAAGTCGGCGTCGGCCATCTCGCCGGGGCCGTTCACGATGCAGCCCATGATGGCGATCTTGACACCCTTGAGGTGTTCCGTGCGGGCCTTGATCCGTGCGGTGACGGTCTGGAGGTTGAACAGGGTTCGGCCGCAGCTGGGGCAGGCCACGTAGTCGGTCTTGAACGAGCGGCAGCCGGCCGCCTGGAGGATGTTGTACGCGAGGCGCAGGGACTGGCCCGGACCGGGCTCGCCCCGGACCAGGATGGCGTCGCCGATGCCGTCGGCCAGCAGGCCGCCCAGGTTGACGGCCGCGCGGAGGAGGGCGGCCTGGGGGGACGAGGCCGCGGGGGCGCCCGGGTCGAGGGTGTCCTTCAGGAGGATCGGGTTGCGGTGCCCGGCCCCGGCCAGGCGCACCGACAGCAGCCGGAACGCCGTCAACGGCGGCAGCGCCACCCCGTCGGCCACCGTCACCAGCTGCGAGTCGCACGGGATGTCGGGCAGTTCCGACAGGGGATCGATCTCCTGGATGTTCAGGTCCTCGTAGACGGCCTCCGGACGGACATCGGCCGAGGCCGGGATCCGTGGCGCGACGGCGTCGTTCACCGCGCGGGTCACCACCACCCGCACCAGCTGCTCCCCGCCGCAGGCGACCGTGCCGAGGTCGGCCTCGGCGGAGGCGCGGCGGCGGTAGGAGAAGGGGTCCCAGGGCAGGCGGTCGGAGGCCCGCAGCAGCCCGGCGTCCACCGCCGGCGGCCGCGGGGCGGTGAGGGAAGGGAGCTGCTCCAGGAGCTCGTTGCACACGGCGATCTCCCGCGGACTGTCCTCGGTCAGCGAGACGCGGATCGTGTCGCCGATCCCGTCGGCGAGCAGGGAGCCGATGCCGATGGCCGACTTGATCCGTCCGTCCTCGCCTTCGCCCGCCTCGGTGACGCCGAGGTGGAGCGGGTAGTTCCAGTCCGGTCCGAGCTCGGCCAGCCGGGTGGCGAGCAGGCGGTAGCACTCGATCATCACCTTCGGGTTCGACGACTTCATCGAGAACACGAAGTGGTGGAAGTCGTGGTCGCGGCAGACCCGGGCGAACTCGAGGGCGCTCTCGACCATGCCCAGCGGGCTGTCGCCGAACCGGTTCATGATGCGGTCGGAGAGGGAGCCGTGGTTGGTGCCGATCCGCAGGGCCCGGCCGCGGGCCCGGCATTCCCGGACCAGCGGGGCGAAGGCCTCCGCCACCCGCGCCAGCTCGGCGGCGTACTCGGCGTCGGTGTACTCGCGGACGTTGAACTTCTTCCGGTCGGCGTAGTTGCCCGGGTTGACCCGGATCTTCTCCACCCATTTCACCGCCTCCATGGCCGCCTCGGGCTTGAAGTGGATGTCGGCGACGATCGGCACGTGGCAGTCGCGGGCGCGGAGTTCGCGGACGATGTGCTCGAGGTTGGCGGCGTCCTTCACCGTGGGGGCGGTGATGCGGACGATCTGGCAGCCGACCGCGACGAGGTCGAGGGTCTGCTGGACGCAGGCCGCGGTGTCCATGGTGTCGCAGGTCAGCATGGACTGGCGGACGACGGGATGGTTTCCCCCGATCACCACCCCGCCGCGTGCGGGGTCGCCCACCACCACCTCGCGGGTGGGACGGCGTTCCAGGTGCCAGGGGGAGGCGCAGTAGTTCATCGGCGGACGGAATCAACAGGCAGGACGCCGCCGGCGTCAACCGGCCACGCGCCGCCGGGGCATCACGGGGTCGCGGGGGCGGACGGGGCTTCGGGGCGGACGGGAACCGGTTCCGCCGGCGTCACCACGGTCTCGTGCCGCAGGTAGGAGCCGAGGAGCGGGAGGCGCCGGGTGACGTCGTGGAAGGTCACATACACCATGAACGACAGCAGCAGCATGGCGCAGCCGAGGGTGGCCACCTCCTGGAAGCGGGCGCTCACCTTGCGTCGGGTGACCAGTTCGTACATGGCCATGAGGATGTGGCCGCCGTCGAGCACCGGGATGGGGAGCAGGTTGAGGACGGCGAGGTTCAGGTTGAGCAGGACCATGAAGTTCAGGGCGCGGCGGTAGTCGACCCGGAGCTCGCCGGCGAGCAGCCCGAGGATGCCGACCGGTCCGCTGACGTCCTTGACGCTGACGCCCGACTGTCGGGGGTGGAGGAGGGCGCCGAAGGTGTCGCGCATCATGGTGAACACCCGTCCGAACTGTTCCGCCGGGGTGGGACCCGGACGTTGGACCTGGTAGGTGGTGCGGGTGGATCCGGTGAGGAGCACGCCGATCCGGGCGACGCCGTCGGCGGGGTCGACGACGGGCGTGACCTGGAGGCGGACCGTCTGGCCGTCGCGGAGGATCTCGAACTCGCCCGGGGTGTCGGGGCGTTTGCGGATGAGGCTGACCAGCTGGGCCTGGCCCAGGACGGGGATGCCGGCGAAGGAGACGAACTGGTCGCCGGCCCGCAATCCCGCCGCCTCGGCGGCCGACCCCGGCTGGACCTCGGCCGCCACCGGGTGGTCGAGCGGTGCCAGGTTGAGGAGCTTGAGGCCGAGGTCGGGATGGACCGTCGCCGGGAGGTGACGGGTGAACCGGGCGCCGTCCCGCTCAAGTTCCACCGGCACCACGTTTGTCAGGGCCAGGGCGGTGTACTGCTGGACGTCCTCCCAGGACCGGACATCCCGGCCGTCCACGCGGACGATCCGGTCGCCCTCCTGCACCCCGAGCTCCATCTCGGGGGAGCCCGGCTCGACGTACCCGACGAGGGCGGGGTTCACCGCCACCGGCAGGCCGACCCGCCAGATCAGCGTGGCGATCGCGAAGGCGAACACGACGTTCATCGCCGGTCCCGCCAACGACACGAGGATCCGGGAGACCGGCGAGGTGCGGGGCAGGGACTTGTCCCCCTCGCCCTCGATGAGTTCCGAGGTCAGCATCTGGGGGAGCTTCACGAATCCGCCGGCCGGGATCCATCGCACCGCCCATTCCACCCCGTGGCGGTCGGTCCATCCGAACATCTTCGGGCCGAACCCGATGGAGAACCCCTCGACCTTGAACCCGCGTCGGCGGGCCATCCAGTAGTGGCCCCATTCGTGCACGAACACGGCGGCGCCGAACAGGAACACCATGGCGCCCGCGATATAGATCCACTCCAGCCACTGCATGGCCGCGACCCTAGGTGCGGGCCGGGGTGGTGGCAACCGGGCGGAAGGGGGCGCGGAAGTCCGGGCGGATCGACGGGGAGCCTTGACGGCATCCGCCGGCCCTGTGTCTGGTTGAGGCATGCCCGCCGACAACCTGCACACCGCCTTTGCCGCATCCGCCGCCGCGCATTCGGGGAAGGTCGCGGTCTTCTGGGGTGACACCGAGCTGACCTATGGCCAGTTGCGACGGCAGGCGGACGGCTTCACCCGCGAGTTGCGCCGGGTGCGCGGGATCCGCCCGGGCGACCGGGTGGGGATCTGGCTCCGGAACTGTCCGGAGTTCATTCCCGCCCTCTTCGGCATCCTCGGGGCCGGGGCGGTGGCGGTTCCGATCAACAACTTCCTCAAGCCTCCCGAGGTGGCCTACCTCGCCGCCGATGCCGGGATCCGGGTCCTGATCACCGACGAATCCCTGGCGGGCGCGGCGGACGAGGTGGCGGCCCAGGTCGCCGGGCTCGAGGTCCTGCGGGTGGACGCGATGCCGGTCGACGGACCCGGGGGCGGACCGACCCTCGAGCCCCGTGGGCGGGACGACCTGGCGGTCCTGATCTACACCAGCGGGACGACCGGCAATCCCAAGGGCGCCATGCTCACCCACGGCAACCTCCTGCACAACGTGGAGTCCTGCCGGCAGGTGCTGGCGGTGGTCGACCTCGACCGGTTCGTGCTGATGCTGCCGATGTTCCACAGCTTCATGCTGACGGCCTGCATCCTGCTCCCGCTGCTCGTGGGCGGATCGATCGTCCTGATCAAGGGGTTGTCCCAGCCCAAGCAGGCGGTGGCGGAGATGCTCCAGCGGGGCGGGACGGTCCTGCCGGCGATGGCCGCCCTGTTCCGGGCCCTGGCCCATCTGCCCCCGGGAATCCGCCTGCCCCTCCGCCTGTGCATCAGCGGCGCCGGGCCGCTTCCCATGGAAATCCTCAACGCCTTCAATGCCCGCCATCCCGAGGTCCCGCTGATCGAGGGATACGGCCTCAGCGAGGCGAGTCCGGTGGTGTCGGTCAACCCGGTGGTGGGCCCGTGGATCCCGGGAACCATCGGCCCGCCGATCCCCGACGTGGAGATGAGCATCCAGGACGACGCCGGGAACCTGCTGCCCGACGCCGAGACGGGGGAGATCTGCGTCCGCGGCGGCAACGTGATGCAGGGCTACTGGAACGCGCCGGAGAAGACGGCCGAGACGCTCGTCAACGGATGGCTCCGCACCGGCGACATCGGACATCGGCGCCCGGACGGCTACTACGTGGTGACCGACCGGAAGAAGGACATGCTGAAGCCGAACGGCATCAACGTGTATCCGCGCGAGATCGAGGAGGTGCTGTACCAGTTCCCCGGCGTCCGGGAGGCGGCGGTGGTGGGGGAGCCGGACGAGCGTCGGGGGGAGCGTCCGGTGGCGTTCCTGAGCCTCGACGAGGGGCGGACGCTCGACGAGAAGGCGCTGCACGAGTTCCTGCGCGGGCGGCTCGCCGACTTCAAGCTGCCGCGCCGGGCCATCGTCCTCCCGGCCCTCCCGCGGAACGCCACGGGCAAGATCCTCAAGACCAGCCTCCGGGAGATGGTCGCCCGGGGGACCTGACCCGTCCGGCGGCGGCATCCCTGGCGGCCCGGCAGGCGGGGTTTGACGCCGGACGGCCCGGGGTCCAGCCTGCGCGCATTCCCATGGGCCCAGGCAAACCCGGGAGATCCGCCATGCACGAAGGTTTCTGCCCCCGATGCAAAGTCCGCCGGCCGATCGCCGCGGCGGTGCTGGAAACGATGAAGAGCGGACGGCCGGCGGTGAAGGGACGGTGTCCCGACTGCGGGTCGGTGCTGTTCAAGATCCTTGGCACCAAGGCCGATCCCCCCGCGCCGGCATCCCCGCCGGTCGGCGGGCCCTGACGTCCTCCGTCCGTCCGTCACCGCCCGCCGGGGCGCTTCCGATTTCCCCCATGAGCCCCCTTCGCCTCGCCGCCCTCCTGCTGGCCGCCCTGTTGGTGTCGCCAGCCCGTTCCGACCCGCCCGCCCTCCGACCGTGGCCCGAGAATCCCTGGTACTGGAGCCACCGGGGCGGGCCGGTGCTCCTCCTGGGTGGGAGCGACGACGACAACCTCTTCCAGTGGCCCGAGGCGATGCTGGTGCCGCAGTTGGACCGGTTGGTCGCGGCCGGTGGGAACGTGGTGCGGAACACGATGAGCGATCGTCCGGACCGCGGGTTCGAGGTGTACCCCTTCGCCCGCCTGGCCGATGGCCGGTACGACCTCGACCAGTGGAACCCGGAGTACTGGAAGCGGTTCGCGTTCTTCCTGGAGGAGACCGCGCGCCGGCGGATCTTCGTGCAGATCGAGATCTGGGACCGGTTCGACTACACCGACGCGGGTGGCGCCAACCGGTGGAAGGTCCATCCCTACAACCCGGCGAACAACGGGAACTACACCGCGGCGGAGTCGGGCCTGGGGGACCACTACCCGGATCACCCGGGCGCCAACCGCCAGCCGTTCTTCTTCACCACGCCCGGACAGCGGAACAACCGCGTGGTGCTCGCCCGGCAGGAGCGCTTCGTCCGGCGGATCCTCGAGCACAGCCTGCGCCACGACCATGTCCTGTACTGCATGGACAACGAGACGAGCGGCGAGGAGGCGTGGAGCCGCCACTGGGCGGAGTTCGTCAAGGCCGAGGCCGCACGGGCCGGACGGACGGTGAACGTCACCGAGATGTGGGATGACTGGAACCTGGCCGGCGAGACCCATCGGCGGACCTTCGACCACCCGGAGCTGTACGATTTCGTGGATGTCTCCCAGAACAACCACAACAAGGGGGAGAAACACTGGGAGAACTTCCTGCATGTCCGCCGGCACCTCGCCGCCCGGCCGCGCCCGATGAACACCACCAAGACGTACGGGGCGACCGGGAACAAGTTCGGCCACACCGACCAGGACGGGATCGAGCGCTTCTGGCGCCACCTGCTGGCGGGCGCCGCGTCGATGCGGTTCCATCGGCCGGACTCCGGGCTCGGCCTCAACGACCGCGCCGTCGCGGCGATCCGCGGGGCCCGACGGCTGGAATCGCGGATCCCGCTCTGGACGGTGAACCCGGCCAACGGGCTGCTGTCGGAGCGGTCGGCCAACGAGGCCTATCTCGCCGCCGACCCGGGCCGGGCCTACGCGTTGTACTTTCCCGACGGCGGCTCGGTCCGCCTCGACCTGCCGGCCCACGCCGCGGGCTGGCAGGTCCACTGGATCGACATCGGCACGGGCGACTGGGGGCCGCGGGCGACGTTGCCGGGGGGAGGGTCGACCCCGGTGTCGGCACCCGGCCCGGGGAACTGGGCCGCCGCCGTGGTCCCCGGCTCCTGAGCCGGAAATTCCGGTGGGTTCAGATCCGGATGAAGACCCGTTTCCTCCACAGCCATCCGCAGCAGGCCCACAGGAGGAGGAGGACGAAGGCGCCCTCCACCACGGGCGCGTACGCGCCGACCAGTCCGGGCCAGGTCGCCGGACCGATCACCGTGCCGAGGAGCGACCGGAAGAACCCGTCCCAGAGGTGGGCGATCACGTACATGAAGATCGAGTTCATCCCCACGATGGTGAGCGGGAGGACCCATCGGGAGCGGCCGCCGAGGTCGGCCAGGGCGTGGAACGCCGCAAGGAACAGGCAGCACCAGCCCCCGCTGAACAACACCCAGGACGGGGTCCAGATCCGCTTCACCGAGGGACAGATCCCGGTCAGGTCGAGGAGGGAGCCGATGGCGAGCCCGGCGAGTCCGGCGCCCACCAGACCGGCCACCCGTCGGGCGGGCTGCAGGTCGTCGCGTCGCAGCCACTGGCCGGCGAGCAGCCCGAGGAGCATGGTCCCGAGGGTCGGGATGAAGCTCAACGTGAGGTAGCCCCCGCTGTTGAATGTGAACGGCTTTTCCCGGGGGAACTGGTTCAGGAACCACACGTCGAAGGCATGGGCCGGGTTCATGTTCTTGTCCCAGTGCGCGGCGAACCCGGACAGCCGATGCGCCCAGTCCGCCGGGACACCCACCGTGGCGGGATCGAATCCCGGTGGCGGGGCGGGCCACAGGGCGAACAGGAGCCAGTAGCCGGCCAGGACGGCGCCGAGGGCGATCATCTGGGTTCGGACCCTGGCCCAGGCCAGCATCCACAGCACCCCGTACCCGAGCCCGATCTGGGTGAGGGTGTCCTCGAAGGTGAAGTTCAGCCGGGGCCGGTCGATGGACCGGAGCACGATGCCCAGTGCGGCCAGGGCGAAGGCCCGCCACCAGGTGTGGATGCACATCCGGCCCCAGGACTGTCCGTCGCCGCGCCGCCGGGCCACCGACCAGGGCAGGGCCACGCCGACGAGGAACGAGAACGACGGCTGGATCAGGTCGTGCAGGGTGCAACCCCGCCATGGGGCGTGCTCCTGGTGATGGGCCAGGAAGGCCCAGAAACCGCTCCCCGGAAGATTGCGGGCCATCGCATGGAACCGCAGCGCCTCGCCCGCCATCAGCATCATCACCAGCCCGCGATAGGCATCAATCGAGACGATGCGGACCGGGGCCTTCGGGGCGGGGGATTCCATTTGCCTGATTCCCAACCCGGGGCGGGACCGCAGGCAAGCCGGATTCTCCGGGCCCGGCTACTCGTAGCGCAGGGCGTCGATCGGGTCGAGGCGGGCGGCCTTGAGGGCGGGGAAGAAGCCGAAGACGATGCCGATGATGGCGCTGACGGTGAATGCCATGGTCACGGAGTTGCCGGAGATCAGGGTGGGGAACCCGGCGAATTTGGTGAGCAGGGGGGCCAACCAGTAGCCGGTGGCGATGCCCAGGCCGCCGCCCACCACGCTCAACAGCACGGCCTCGGTGAGGAACTGGCGGAGGACATCGCGCCCGCGCGCCCCCACGGCCAGGCGGATGCCGATCTCGCGGGTGCGCTCGGTCACGCTCACCAGCATGATGTTCATGATCCCGATCCCGCCCACCACCAGGGAGATCCCGGCGAAGAACCCGATGAGGATCGTCATGATCGCGTTGTTGGCGTTGAAGAAATCACTCATCTCCTGCTGGTTGCGGATCATGAAGTCGTCGTCGGCCCCCTCGGCGATCCGGTGGCGCTGGCGGAGCAGTTCGGTGATCTGGGTGGTGACGTCCTCGATGAGCGCCGGGCTCTGCACCTGGACCGACAGCGACCGGAACTTCGTGTCGCCCGACAGCCGCTTCATGGCGCTGGTGTAGGGCACGAACAGCACGTCGTCCTGATCCTGTCCGAAGCTGTTGGCCCCCTTCGCGGTCAGCCAGCCCACGATGGTGAACGGGGTGTTCTTCACCCGGATGATCTGTCCGACCGGATCCACCCCCTCGCCGAAGAGCGTCTTGGCGGTGGTGGCGCCGATCACGCAGACCTTGGACGCGTTGCGGACATCGGCCGCGGTGAAGTTGTCGCCGGACTGGAGGGGCCAGGATCGGATGTCGATGTAGTCCGCGCTGACGCCGGAGATCTGGACGGAGGTGTTCTGGTTGCCGGCGGCGAGCTGCGCCGAGGTCCGCACCTCCGGGCTGGTCCCGGTGATCCCGGTGACCTCGCGCCGGAGCGCGTCGTAGTCCTGCTCGGTGAGGTTGGCCGAGGCCCCGAAGCCGCGTCGGACCCCGCCGCGGGAGACGTTGCCGGACATCACCATGAGCAGGTTCTGTCCCATGCCGGCGATCTGCTTCTCCACCTCGGCCTTGGCGCCGGTGCCCATGCTGACGCCCACGATCACCGAGGCGATGCCCACGATGATGCCGAGCATGGTGAGGAAGGACCGGAGGATGTTCCTCCGCAGGGCCTTCAGGGCGATGTTGAGGACGGCGAACATGGGTCTCAGGCGAGCTGCACGGCCTTCTGCTCCTCGTCGAGCTTGAGGAGTTCCGCCGGCGCCAGGAAACGGTCCCGCACCGGCTCGTCGCTGCGGATTAGCCCGTCGCGCATGACGATCACCCGGCGGCAGTAGCTGGCGATGTCGAGTTCGTGGGTGACCATCACGACGGTCATCCCCTGGTCGTTGAGTTGCTGGAAGATGCCCATGATCTCGATGCTCGTCCGCGAGTCGAGGTTGCCCGTGGGTTCGTCGGCGAGGAGCAGCTTGGGCTCGTTCACCAGCGCCCGGGCGATGGCCACGCGCTGCTGCTGGCCGCCCGAAAGTTGGCTGGGGGTGTGGTCGAAACGCTGGCCGAGGCCCACCATCTCCAGCGCCTTCATGGCGCGACGCTCCTGCTCCTTGGATGGAAGCGGCGGACGGGAATACAGCATGGGCAGTTCCACATTCTCCAGGGCGGAGGTGCGGGACAGCAGGTTGAAGCCCTGGAACACGAACCCGATCTTCCGGTTCCGCAGGTCGGCCAACTCGTCCCGGTCGAGGCTGCCCACGTCGACCCCGTCGAGGAGGAACCGTCCGTCGGTCGGTCGGTCGAGGCAGCCGAGGGTGTTCATCATGGTGCTCTTGCCCGAACCGCTGGCGCCCATGATCGCCACGAACTCGCCGGGCTGGATGGTCAGGTTGACCCCCCGCACGGCATGCACCTGGACCTCGCCGCTGACGTAGGTCTTGCGGAAGTCCTCCAACTGGATGACCGGTGTCGACATCGGGTGACGGGCTCCGGGGCTCAGCGGCGGCGACCGCCGAACGGCATGAAGGGGTTGCCCGGGGTGCTCCCGGCGGACGCCGCCTCGGCCACGTTCAGTCCCGAGATGATGACGTCTCCTTCCGACAGGCCCTCGATGACCTCGGAACTGGAGCCGTCGCTGATGCCGGTGCGGATGCTGACCGCCTCGAGGACCGGCTTGTCCGGGGTGGAACGTTGCGGATCGAGCCGGTAGACGGTGCGGATGCCGGGGCCATCCGACGCCGGGGATCCACCGCGTCCACCGCCAAATCCGCCGCCTCCCGCACCACCGGGAGCCCCGGGTCCCCCGCCTTCGCCGCCGGCGTTCCGCTGGGCCATCATCGCCCGCATCCGTTCCCGCATCTGGCGATACTGTTCCTGCTGGGCCGGGGTGAGGCTGGCCTCGTATTTCTGACGCTCCTCGTCGGTGGGGCGCCGACGTTCCGCCATCCACGGCGGCGTCGGCAGTTCATCCGATCCACCGGCCCCCGGGCGCACCCCGGCGGCCTTGGCGACCGCGTCGTTCGTGGAAGCCACCACGGCCGAGGGGGGCGGACGGAACCGCAGGGCGGCATTGGGAATCTTCAGCACGCCGGTCCGCTCGGCCGTGATGATCGACGCGTTGGCCGTCATGCCCGGGCGGAGCCGCAGGTCGGCGTTGTCGACATCGACCACCGCCGCATAGGTGACCACGTTCTGGTTGGTGACCGCGGCGAAGCGGACCTGGCGGACCTTGCCGCGGAACTGCCGTCCCGGGAAGGCGTCGACCACGAAGTTCACCTTCTGTCCCTCCTCGACCCCGCCGATGTCGGCCTCGGAGACCGCCGTCTCGATCTGCATCTTGGTGAGGTCGTCGGCGATCTGGAACAGTTCCGGGGCGTTGAAGCTCGCGGCCACGGTCTGACCGGCCTCGACCCGGCGCGAGATCACCATGCCGCCGATCGGGGCGGTGATCACCGTCCGGTCCAGGTCGACCTTGGCGGTGTCGACCGACGCCTGGCGGATCTTCACGTTGGCGTCGGCCTGGAGCAGGGAGACCTCGGCCTGCTGGTACTCGGTCTCCGAGATCAGCCGGCCGGTGTAGAGTTCCTTGGCTCGGCGGGCGTTGAACCGCGCGAATTCCAGGCCGGCCTGGGCGTTGGCCAAGTCGGCCTCCGCCCGCGCCATCGCCCGCTCATAGGTGGCCGGATCGATCCGGGCCAAGACCTGCCCCTGCTGGACGCGTGAATTGAAGTCGGCGTTCAGCTCGGTGATGATTCCCGAGATCTGGCTGCCCACGGTGACCACCCGCACGGGGTTCAGGGCCCCGTTGGCGGTCACGACCTGCACCACGTCGCCCTTCACCACGGCGTTGGTCTTGAAGCTGACCACCCCCGGTCCCGCCGAGTTCGAGCGCCAGCGTTGGAAGCCGAACCATCCTCCGGCGAGGACGGCCAGCAGCAGGATCCACTTGATCCAACCGAGGGATTTGGAAGCAGCCATGGGTCGTTTGGGAGTGCCGGGGAGTCCCCGGCACGAGGCGGGAGACACCGGGATGATGCGGCCGGTTACACGGGCTGACCGGTGACTTTGCGCGCGGGTTCCGCGAACTCACGGTCCCGGGGGCGGTCCGTCCCGGAACGGGTTCAGGCTCCGGTTCATGCCGTCCCGGATGTCGTCGAGCCCCAGCAGCCCCTCTTTGCGGACATCCCATTCGGTGAACCAGCGGTCGAGGGTGCCGATGAGCTCGGGGCGGGCGAGGTGGCGGTCCTTGTCGGCATCCATCTCGCCAAGGAACAGGCCGGCGAGGAAGTCCCCGGGGCCGGGCATCCGCCGACCCGGTCCCGGGCCGCCGCCCGGAAAGCCACCCTCGATCCGGCGCCCGGCGCCGGGATTCCGGAGTTGGGCGGCCACCGAGGCGTGGCGGGCGGGCACGAAGCCCTTGATCGGCTTGGCAGGCGACATCATCGGACCGAAACGTCCCGGCCCGCCGAATCCCGGCGGCGGGGCGGGGGACTCGCCCGCCACGGCCGCATCGAACCGCGCCAGCTTCTCCGCCCCCTCGGCCTCCATCGCCGGCCGGAGCACCGACGCCAGGTGGTCCACCTGGGCGATGAGCCGGGAGGGCTGGAAAATCGTCCCCTGGAATTCCGCCATGAGGGCCAAGTAGCGTTCCCGGAAGGCGGGAACCGCCATCACCCGCTGGAGGAGTCGGACCTCCCGGTGCCACGGTTCGCGGATCGACAACCGCTCCCGCTCCTCCTGGCTTCCCACCATCGGGAACTGTCCGAAGGAATGGTCGAGATCCCACGGCAGGAACTCGAACCGGTCGGTCTTCGGGTTGAGATAGACCACGTAGTTCTGCCCCACGCCGAGGATGCTGTCCAAGGTGGAGATCCAGACGGTCACCGCGAGGTACCGGGCGAACTCCTCCAGGTCGAGATACCCTCCCACCTCGGCCGCGAACGTGGAGTCGTCGGCATCCGACACAAGCCGGCAGAAGTCGAGCACCCGGCGGATCTGCGCCGGGGTGATGTCCGTCTTCGGATCGTACGCCTGCTGGTAGAGGGACCAGTCGTCGCCGAGGTACTCGAAGGGCCGGCTGGTGACGGGCTTGAGGATGAGTCCCTTCCGGCTGCCGTGACGCTCGGCGAAGAAGTTGTTGTCGATGTTCTCGACCAGCGAATAGAGGCCGATCGGGGTGCCGTCGTGTTCACCCGGGACGGTCAGGCGGACCCGGGCGTAGGCGGTCCGTGGAGCGGGAACACCGGCGTCCCGGTAGAGCCGGTAGGCGATCGACTCGTTCATCCCGCTGGGGTCGGTGACGTTGTTGTGGAGGTTCAGCTTCGACAGCCCGGCCAGCTTCTGGCCCTTGACGAACTCGTTCAGGTCCAGCTTGAGCGGACGCTTGAGGTCGCGTTGCGACGTCATGTAGGTCCCGTTGCCCTTGTACCGGACCGCCACGTCCCCGAAGCGTCGTCCCTCGATCTCCACCGCGGCCCGGACGTATTCGAAGACGATTCCCCGGGCGGCGGAGAGCCCGTTGCGGCCGCCTTCGCGGCCGCGGAGGAAGGAATCGGCCCCGGGGCCTCCGCCAGCCGGCGGTCCACCCGGTGCCCCGGGCCCTGCGGCGAGGCTGCGGTTCAATCCCTCACGCAACGCCTCCTCGCCCACCCGACCGTCGCCGCGGGCGTCCCAGGCGCTGAACCACCGCCCGCCCATCTCCCGCAGTTCCTCCCGCGTGACCTTGCCGTCGCGATTCGCATCGGCCTGCCCCATCAGGCCGGGCGCGAGGAACATCCCGGGACCGAACCCGCCCGGCCCGCCGCCCGCCCCGGGTCGACCGCCCGGGCCCGGCGGACGTCCAGGCCCGCCCGGTCCGGGGAATCCCCCTTCGGCCGCGTCCGGTTCGAGGGCCTTCCATTGGTCCGGCTCGAAGCGGAGGTGGATGTCCCAGATGCGGTCGGACTGGTAGAGGGACCCCGGTGTGGCGGGAGCCTCGGCGGCGGACGACGGACGGGTGGCAACCGTGGCAATCGCAAGGAGAAGCAGGCGCGTTGTGGCGCGGAACATGACGGACATGACTGGGGGATGGCGATCGGGTTACGGGACCGGGAAGCCGATGTCCCACCCAATCCCCCGGTCCACCGATGACCCGGAATCCTCGCAAGGCGCTCCCGCTGAACCGGTCTCCCTTTGTTCCCCCAACCAGTCTCCTTTTGAACTCCCGCCGACAGTCCGGGCTTTCCACCTTGGCACCGGGGCGGACGGGGGGTAGGGGTTCGGGGAAACCTCCCAGCGTTCCCCGGACGGGGATGACGGTCGGGTGGAGGCGTGCGGGTTGGAACGCGTTGAAAAGGGTCAGGACGATGATGCGAGGTGGCTGGGACACGAGGGCGGGAATGGTTCGCCGGGCTGGCGGGGGATGGGGACGACCGATGCTCCTCGTCGGCGCCGGGCTGCTGCTGGGAAGCGGTGGTGTGTTCGCACAGAGCGGGGACAAGGCCAACGAGGCCCAGCCGGAGCGGGTTCCCGCCCATCTCATCCCCCCGGCGCCGGTCCTGACCCCCGACCAGCAGATCGCCAGCTTCCAGTTGCCGCCCGGTTTCCGGGCCGAACTGGTCGCCGCCGAGCCCCTCGTCACCACCCCGGTGGCCATCCAGTTCGACCACCGCGGACGCCTGTGGGTCGTCGAGATGAACGGCTACATGCCCAATGCCGACGGCACCGGCGAGCGGGAACCGGTGGGCAACGTGGTCATCCTCACCGACCGCGACGGGGACGGCCGGATGGACCAGCGGACGGTCTTCCTGGGCGGCCTGGTGATGCCGCGCTCGGTGATGCTCTACCGGGACGGCGCGCTGGTGGCCGAGCCGCCGAACCTCTGGTTCGCGCGGGACACCGATGACGACGGCGTCTGCGACTCGAAGGAACTGGTCGCGTCCGATTACGCCTCACAGGACGACCCGAAGCTGGGCGACAAGGCCAATCCCGAACATGCGAGCAACAGTCCCACCTGGGCGCTCGACAACTGGATCTACTCGGCCAACCACACCACCCGCTACCGCGAGGTGGCCGGGAAGTGGGTGCAGGAACCGACCCATTTCCGTGGGCAGTACGGACTGACCCAGGACGATTTCGGCCGGTTGCACTTCAATTCGAATTCCGACCAGCTCCGGGCCGACCTGATTCCGGGGCATTACCTCGCCCGCAACCCGCACCTGCGTCGGCCGTTTGGCGTGAACGTGCAGTTGGTGCGCGACCAGCGGGTGTGGCCGGTCCGGGTCAACCCCGGGGTGAACCGCGGCTACCAGCCGAATACCCTGACCGCCGAGGGACGCCTGGCCTCGTTCACCGGCGCCTGCGGCCCGGTCGTGTACCGGGGTGACCAGTTTCCCGACGACTTCCGAGGCGATGTCTTCCTGTGCGAACCCACCGGGAACCTGATCCGGCGTAATCGCATCGCCGAGGACGACGGACGCCTCACCGCCGCCAACGCCTACGACCGCGCCGAGTTCCTCGCCTCGACCGACGAGCGGTTCCGGCCCGTGAACCTTGCGAACGGACCCGACGGCTGCCTGTACGTGGTGGACATCGCCCGGGGCCTGATCCAGCACCGCATCTACCTCACCAGCTACTTGCGGAAGCAGATTGAATCGCGGGACCTGCAGTCGCCCGTGAACCTGGGTCGGATCTACCGCGTCGTGCACACCGGCAAGCCGCGCCGGGCCGAGGTGCTCGGGGGAAGGCCGTCGACCGCCGACCTGGTCGCGCGCCTGTCGCATCCGAACGGATGGTGGCGGGATCGCGCCCAGCAACTGCTGGTGGAGCGGGCCGACCCGGAGGCGGTCGGGCCGCTGCGCGCCCTGGTCCGGTCGGGTACCGACACCCCGCCGCTCGGCCGTCTGCACGCGCTCTGGACCTTGGAGGGCCTCGGGGCCGTGGACCTGGCCTCGCTTGAGGCGGCCACCGAGGACACGTCGTCCAAGGTCCGTGTTGCGGCGCTGCGCCTCCTGGAGCCCCGGCTGCAGGGTGCCGACCGTGAGGCGGCCCGCATGCTCCTGCTGCGTCGGGCGGGGTTTCTTCCCGGTGAGGAACAGCTGCAGCTCCTGCTGACGCTCGGCGAGGCCGCCAGTCCGCAGACGGACAACATTCTCCGGATCCTCCTGCTCAACGGCCCGGCCAGCCCCCTGCGGTTTGACGCCGCGGTGAGCGGACTCGGCGGACGCGAGTTGGAGTTTGTCGACGCCCTCCTGCGGGATCCCGTCTGTGGACCGGGCAAGTCCGACCATGCCCCGCTGGTTCGCCGGTTGGCGGAGTGCGTTGCCGTCGAGGGACAGCCGGCCCGGATCGACCGGTTGCTGGAGCTGACAGCCAGTCGAAAGGGGGGGGAGTGGCAGCAGTTGGCGCTGCTCGACGGCATCCTTGCAACCCTCCCGGTCCCGGCCCGTGGCCAGGCCGCTCCTCGGATCCGGCCCATCCGGTTTGCGGCGGAGCCGCGCGGCTGGGCGGCCCTGCGGCGAACGGAGATCCCCGAGGTGGCCGGGCGGGTGGAGCGCCTGGCACCGGCCATTGCGTGGGAGGGAGACGGACGGGCGCCCGAGGCGCCGGCCGCCGCGCCGCTCGCCGGCGCCGACCTCGAAAGTTTCAATCGGGGGAAGGAGATGTACCAGATCGTGTGCGGGGCGTGCCATCAACCCCACGGCAACGGTCAGGACGGGCTGGCGCCGCCCCTGCGGGAATCCGAATGGACCACCGGCTCGGAGCAGCGGCTGATCCGCATGGTGCTCCATGGCATCCGGGACGCCATCACCGTGAAGGGGCAGAAGTGGGAACTGAACATGCCCGCCTTTGGCGAGGCGCTCGACGATCAGCAGATCGCGGATTCCCTGACCTACGTCCGGCGCGAATGGGGACATGCGGCGGCGCCGGTCCGTGCGGAGACCGTTGCCGCCGTTCGCGCCGCCGAGGCGCAGCGCGAGGACTCCTGGACCGAGGCGGAACTGCTGCGGATTCCTTGAGACGCTGCCCCCCGGGGCCTCAGCCCCCGAGGTTGGTGGCGCCGTTGACGGTGGAATTGACCCGCAGGCGCAGCCCGTTGAGGCGGATGAACCCGGTGGCGTCGTCCTGGTTGTAGGCCTTGGTGGGATCGGCCTCCATGGTGGCGATGTGCGGATTGTAGAGGCTGTGGGCACTGCGCCGCCCGGCCACGTAGATTCCCCCCTTGTAGAGTTTCACCCGGACCGTTCCGGTGACATTCCGTTGCGACTCCTCCACCAGCGCCTGGAGTGCCAGACGTTCCGGTGCGTACCAGAAGCCGTAGTACACCAGTTCGGCATACTTGGGGATCAGCGAGTCGCGCAGGTGCATCACCTCGCGGTCCATGGTCAGGGATTCGATCTGCCGGTGGGCGAATTGCAGGATGCTGCCGCCGGGCGTCTCGTACACTCCTCGGCTCTTCATGCCCACGAACCGGTTCTCCACCATGTCGACCCGGCCCACCCCGTGGCGGCCGCCCACCTTGTTCAGGGTGCGCATCACCTGGAGCGGGGTCATCTTGCGGCCGTTCACCGCCACGCAGTCGCCGCGCTCGAAATCAAGGGTCACAAACTCCGCCTTGTCCGGCGCGTCCTCCGGGAGGACCGACAGGGTGGTGAAGTACTCCCGGTTCTTCAGATCGAACGAGTCGTACCAAGGGTCCTCCAGGATTCCCGCCTCGTACGAGATGTGGAGCAGGTTCCGGTCCATCGAGTAGGGCTTCTTCGCCGATGCCTGGACGGGGATCTTCTTGTCCGCGCAGTAGTCGATCATCTGCTGGCGGCCGGGGAACTGGCTCCGGAACCGTTCATCGCGCCACGGGGCGATGATCTCGAGGTCCGGGGCGAGGGCGGCGGCGGTCAGTTCGAACCGGACCTGGTCGTTGCCCTTTCCGGTGGCGCCATGGGCGATGGCGTCGGCCTTCTCCGCGCGGGCGATCTCCACCATCCGCTTGGCGATCAGCGGCCGGGCGATCGAGGTCCCGAGGAAATACTGCCCCTCGTAGATGGCGCCGGCCCGGAGCATCGGGAAGATGAAGTCCCGGGCGAACTCCTCCTGGAGGTCGTCCACATACAGCTTCGACGCCCCGGTCCGCCGGGCCTTGGTGGCAAGGCCCTTGAGCTCGTCGTCCTGTCCGATGTTCGCGCAGAACGCGATCATCTCGGCATTGCCGTAGGTATCCTTGATCCAGGAGAGGAGCACCGAGGTGTCGAGGCCGCCCGAATACGCCAGTACGATCTTCATATCTGTCGGCCGGATATTGCGGGCGGCCCCGGGCGGTGGAAGCAGAAAACCCGGGGAGGGGGCCGTGGACCGTGCATCCTCCCGTCGCCTGCTTCGCCCAAGGACCGCTCGGAGTTCCCGCTCTCAGCGGTGACGGCGGCCGGATGCGGGGCGTCGCTGTCCGCCGGAAGGTTGGGCGCCGCCGCGGTTTGTTCCGGGACGGCCTCCTCCCCGTGCCGACCGGGGAGGTCCGCCGGCCGCGGGCCGGGATGGGCTGCCGGGGCGGGGCGGGCCTCCGCCCCCCCGGGAATGCGGCGCGGGATTGGGTGTCCGGGCCGCTCCCGGGCGCGGCGCCGGCAGATCGGGGGTCGGAAGCACCGGAATGCGCTGGCCGATCACCCGCTCGATGTCCCGCAGGTATTCCCGCTCCTCGCCGTCGCAGAAGCTGATCGCCACCCCGCTCTCGCCCGCGCGCGCCGTGCGGCCGATCCGGTGGACGTAGCTTTCCGGGATGTTCGGCAGCTCGTAGTTGATCACATGCGACACCATTTCGATGTCGAGCCCGCGGGCGGCGATGTCGGTGGCCACCAGGACCCGGCTCCGGCCTTCCTTGAAGGTGTCGAGGGCCCGTTGCCGCTGGTTCTGGCTCTTGTTTCCGTGGATGGCTTCGGCCGAGACGCCCCGGCGGGCCAGGGCCTTCGCCAGGCGATCCGCCCCATGCTTGGTCCGGGTGAAGATCAGCACCCGATGGATCGCGTGGTCCGAGTCGAGCAACTCCGCGAGCAGGGCCGGCTTGTCCGCCTTGGCAACGAGGTAGACCGATTGCTCCACCCGCTCGGCGGTCGATGACACCGGTGCCACCGCCACATGGACGGGATGGTGGAGAAGCCCGTCGGCGAGTCGCTTGATCTCGGGGGGCATGGTGGCCGAGAAAAGCAGGTTCTGGCGCCGGGCGGGAAGGCGGGTGATGACCTTGCGAATGTCGTTGATGAACCCCATGTCGAGCATCCGATCGGCTTCGTCGAGGACGAACACCGTGATGCCCGAGAGGTCGACCAACCGCTGGTTCATCAGGTCCATGAGGCGGCCGGGGGTGGCGACGAGGATGTCGACTCCCGCCCGGAGCATCCGCTCCTGGTTTCCCTGTCCGACCCCGCCGAAGATCAGGCCGACCTGGGTTCCGGTGAACTTCCCGTAGGTGTTGAACGATTCCCCGATCTGGACCGCCAACTCCCGGGTGGGGGTCAGGACCAGGACCCTCGGACGGCGTCCGGGACCTGTCGCGGACGGGAGGCGGCTGAGGATGGGCAGGGCGAAGGCGGCGGTCTTGCCGGTGCCGGTTTGGGCGCAGCCCACGAGGTCCTTCCCGGCCAGCACATGGGGAATTGCCTTCTGCTGGATGGGGGTGGGGGTGTCATAGCCCTCGGCGTGGACGGCGCGCAGCACCGGGGCCGAGAGACTCAAGTCATCGAAACGCATTCTGTATCTTTCGCCCGCGACCTTAGGTGACCGCCGGCCGATGTGCGATGTTTTCCATCGGATGGGTCCCGCCGGGTAGCCCTCATTTGCGGATAGGTTCCCTCGGTTCGTCCAGTCGCCCGCGCCGTAGAGTACCGCGGGGTTCACAAGCTGCCTCCGGAGTGGGGAAGCTGTGCGGCGGATAACGCACCCGGTGACAGCCTCCATCGAGAGCCCCGCTCTGCGTCTGGCGTTTCCATGGTGACAGGCACGCCATCGGGGGCACCCCGCCACGGTGGTGACAGACTCCTTCGCTGCGTGCGGCCTCGACAGCGCCACGGCGGTGACAGACTCCTTCGCGGCGTGCGACCTCGACAGGGGTGACAGGCACTCTCGCGGGCCGGCTCGCCCCCACGGGGGTGACAGTCTCCTTCGCATGTAACCTTCGCCCTCCCTTGGCGTAGTTCCCCTTGTCATGCGCATGGCCCGTATCAAGGCCGCCCCGG
>CAZGIK010000004.1:0-165383 GCA_964525755.1 uncultured Verrucomicrobiota bacterium | reverse complement strand
AGGGCGTCGGTCCCTGGCGGGACCGATCGGGCTCACAGGTTCGCCCCTCCACCGCACGCAGCGCCCCTCGGGCCGTGGAGGGTTGAACCCGCGTCCGCGGGTGGGACCGACGGGGTCCGAGAGGACCCCGCAGGGAAGCGGGGTGAAGTCAGGACCGGCCGCCCATCGGCGTCGGCTACGGGCGGAGGGCGTCGGTCCCTGGCGGGACCGATCGGGCTCACAGGTTCGCCCCTCCACCGCGCGCAGCGCCCCTCGGGCCGTGGAGGGTTGAACCCGCGTCCGCGGGTTCAACCATGGCGGCGAGGTCCGAGAGCACGCCTCGACGGAGCTCGGCGCTCCGGAAGCGGAGGAGGGCAGGGGAAGATCGATACCGATTCCGACCCCGACCCCGATGGGGGATGGCGCGGGGGAGCAGCTCGGGGGGCGCCTCGCGCCACCGCTGCGGACGGCGCCTCCTGCGGGCGCCCAATTGACAGAAAACGGTACAACCGTAACCGCTGAACGCTTCCTGGACACCAACATCTTCCTGTACGCCGGATCCCAGGCGGTCGAGGACGCCCCCAAGCGCCGGATTGCCGTACAACTGCTCGCCAGCCTCGATTTCGCCATCTCCACCCAGATGGTTCAGGAGTACCTGTCCAATGCGCTCCGGAAGAAGGAACTCGGACTGTCCACCCGCAACGTGCAGGCCTTCCTGGATTCATTGGACGACATCACCGTGATCCCCGTCGCCGATCGGCGGTCGGTCCGGTTCCGGACACTGCGGGTCCCGGCGGACCCCGTCGGACCCACCCGCTGGCGCGGGTTCATCCCATGGCGGAGAGGCCTGTGGGCACGCCTCAACGGAGCCGGACCCGGACTTGCGGCCGCTTCCGCGTTGGCTGAGGATTCCGGGCATGAACCTCTCCCTCGTTGCCCTGGGATGCCTGACGGTTGCCGTCGGCGGACTGCTGAACGCCGCCAACTGGCCGCAGTGGCGCGGACCGAATCTCAACGGATCGATCGACGCCACCGGGCTGCCGGGTGCGGTCACCCGGGAGAACATCGCCTGGTCGGCGCCGGTCCCGGGCAAGGCGGGGTCGACCCCGGTGGTGTGGGACGACCACGTGTTCGTCACCTCGCCCGACGAGGTCGGCAACCTGGTCCTGATCGACTACAACCGCCGGGACGGCTCCGAGCGGTGGCGGCAGGTCGTGGGGGTGGGGGACAAGGACAAGGGGCGCAACAACATGGCGGCGCCCTCCCCGGTGACCGACGGCGAGCGGGTCGTGGTGCTGTTCGGCACCGGCGATTTCGCGGCCTATGACCTCGCCGGCAAGGAGCTGTGGAAGCGGAACCTGGGGAAGGAGTACGGACGGTTTGCGGTGATGTGGATCTACGGGAGCAGCCCGCTCCTGCACGAGGGACGGCTCTACCTCCAGGTGCTCCAGCGGGACGAGATGCCGGCGGACTATCCCCTGTACGACGGCAAGCCCCAGCGGGAGTCGTTCCTGCTGTGTGTGGATCCGGTCACCGGCCGCGACATCTGGCGGCATGTCCGTCGGACGGACTCGACCAAGGAGAGCCATGAGTCCTACGCCACGCCGATCCCGCACCGCGGTCCCAACGGCACGGAGTTGCTGGTGGTGGGCGGGGACCACGTGAGCGGGCACCGTCCGGAGGACGGCGGCGAGATCTGGCGCGCGCGCCTCTACGAGAAGCGGGACGACTGGTACCGGATCGTCACCAGCCCGGTGTCGGTCGGCGGCCTCATCCTGGCCTGCGGCCCGAAGGGACAGCCGGTCGTGGCCTTCCGTGAGGGCGGGAAGGGGAACGTGACCGACAGCCACGTCGCCTGGCGCTTCACCGAGAATCCCACCGACTGGAGCACGCCGCTGGTCCTCGACGGCAAGCTGTTCGTCCTGGATGGCGGCAAGAAGGTGCTGAGCCGGCTGGATCCCCGGACGGGCGAGACGATCTGGAGCGGGCGCCTTCCGGTGCGGGAGGTGGTGTGGGGTTCCCCGACGGGTGCCGATGGCAAGATCTACCTGCACAGCGAGGAGGGCACCCTGGTGGTCTGCTCGGCCGGCGACCGTTTCGAGGTGCTGGGCACGCTGGCATTCGAGGGCGAGGGGCCGTGCAAGGGCAGCGTGGCGGTCGCGGGACGCCAGGTGTTCGTGCGCACCGCGAAGCACCTGCACTGCCTGCAGGCCCGGTGACGGTCACACCCCGCGGGCGACGGTCCGGACCGCTACCCGCGCGGCGCCCGCCCGCCGCAGGACGCCGGCCACGGCGTTGGTCGTGGCCCCGGTGGTGAGCACGTCGTCCACCACGACGAAGCAGCCGCCGGCGAGGTCCCGGGGCCGGGCCAGGGCAAAGGCCTCCCGGACGTTCTGCCGACGCTCCTCGCGGCTGAGCCGGGTCTGGGTGGCAGTGGGTCGGGTCCGACGGATCCATCCCGCCTCGACGGGCACGCCGAGGACCGCGGCGAGGATGCGTCCCAGGCGTTCGGCCTGGTTGAATTCCCGCTCCCGCTCCCGCACCGGATGCAGCGGGACCGGGATGACCGCATCCCATCGCGCCGCGGTGAGCGTCGGGAGCGACACGTCCACCAGCAGTCGCCCCAGGAAGGGTTCGAACCAGAGGGCCTGCTGGTATTTGTAGCGGTGGATCACCTCGAGGGCGGTGCCCTCCGCCCGGACCGCCGCCCGGGCGTCCTCGAAATGCAGTCGGATCCCGGAGCAGTTGCCGCAGGTGAACGGTCCCGTGATCTCCCCGGTGAACGGCAGTCCGCAGCGGTCGCACATCGGCTCCCGGAGGAACTTCAGCCCGGCCCGGCAGTCCGGGCACACGTAGCCCGCGTCCGGCCCGGCCCGGCCGGTGGCGCACAACTGGCAGGCGTCCGGGTAGACGAGGGACAGGACGTGCCCGAGGCAGCGGCGGGCCATCCCGGCGACGGCGGTCATGCGGCCGGGGATGCGGGGGTGGGTCGCGGGATCAGCCGGGGGAGCAGCACCGCCACCGCGGCGAGGACGGCGAGGGCCACCCAGCCGTCGATCAGCTTTCCGCCGCCCCACAGCCAGGGCTGGGAGCCGGGCACCTCCCGGGTTCCGAAGCCGTAGAGCTTGAGCCAGAAGATCCAGCCGGCGTGGAGGCCGATGGACATCCAGAGGCGTCCGGTCCGTTCCCGGGCCCAGGCCAGCATCCACCCGGCGAGCGCGAGGTTGAGGAGTCCGGGAACCAGTTCCCGGAAGTGGAGGAATCCGCGCAGCATCGCCCCCAACGTGGCGAAACCCGTCAGCCAGTCCACTGCCGGCGGCGGGGCGGGGCGGGCGAAGAAGTGCACCAGGGCGTAGATGCCGCTGGAGATCCCGGCGGCCGATGCGAAGCCGCCGACCCGGCGGAGCGCGCTGAAGACCGCGCCGCGGAAGAGGGATTCCTCGAGGACCGACACCACGGCGGCGGTGGCGAGGGCGCCGCCGATCCGTCCGAGCCAGCGGGCGAGGGTGGGGTCCGGGTTCACGACCCGCGCCCCGGCGGCCACCGCCACGACCGCCACGAGGAACAGCGAGAGCCAGCCTGCCAGCAGGCCGGCCCGGAGTTCCCGTCCGAGGTGGTTCCGACCGGAGAACCCGGCGGCCTGCCAGGAGCCGAGCCGGAGGGCCTTCACCAGGGGCCAGAGCCCGCCCAGGGCGAGCACCAGCAGGCACCGGTTCACGTACCGGTGGAACGGCTGCCGGGCCAGGCCCTCCCAGGCCGGCGAACCGGCGGCGAGGGACTGGACGAGGCTCCAGAGGTGGGGGGCGATCAGGGCGGCGCCGGCGAACACGGCGACGAGGTAGATCCCCAGGGCTCGGGCGACGGGCACGCCCCGGACGCTAGGGAGGGCGGGGGGCGGCGGCCAAGCGGATTTCATCCGGCGGGAACTATCCTTTGGCGCGCGGGCCCGGCGTTTGCTAGGTGTCACCGGACCAACACGCATGTCACGCGCCGGAACCAGGCTGGGTCGCTACACCCTCCATGAACTGATCAACTCGGGGGGGATGTCGGAGATCTGGCTCGCCACCGACGAGGCCGGCCGTTCGTACGCCGTCCGCCTGATGCTCGACAACCGCCTGCTGGCCTTCACCGCCCGGCGACGGTTCCTGACCGGATGCGAGGTCCTGCGCGATCTCCCGCCCCACCCGGCCGTCATCGGGTACGTGGAACACGGCAAGATCGACGGCGAGCTGGCGCTGGTCATGGAGTACGTGGAGGGGGAGAACCTCAAGCTGGTCATGACCGAGGGGGATCCGGTCCTGGCCGAGAACCTGGCCGCCATCCTCCTCGACATGGCGTCGGCCCTCGAGCACCTGCACGACCACGGGTTCATGCACCTCGACTTCAAGCCCGAGAACGTGGTGATGACCCGCAACGGGAGCGTGCGGCTGGTCGACTTCGACCTGGCCCTGCCGATCCCCGACCCGCCGCGGCGGCTCGACAAGAATCCGGGCACGCCGTTCTACATGTCCCCGGAGCAGCTCCTCCGGGAGCCGGTGGATCATCGGGCCGACCTGTGGGCCTACGGGGTGACGGCCTACGAGCTCCTGACCGGCCGGAAGCCGTTCCCCGGCGAGACGCCGGACGCGGTGCTCCGGCGGCAGCTCGACCGGTCCGACTTCATCCCGCCGTCGCAGCTCAACCCCGACCTGCCCGCCGGGCTGGAGCGGATCCTCCTCCGCTGCCTGGAGAGGGACATGGACCGGCGCTACCCGGTCACGAGCGTCCTCCTCCACGAACTGCGCCAGGTGCTCCTGGTGGCGTAGCCCGTCCCAGCCGGGGCTTCCTCCCCGGTCGCCTCCCGTCTAGGGTGTGCCCGATGGAATCGGCAACGGGATGTCGCCTGGGGGTCCTGGGCTCGGGCAAGGGATCGAACTTCGTGGCGGTCGCCGAGGCGATAGCCGCCGGGACCCTGCCGGCCACGGTGGCGGCGGTGCTGAGCGACGTCGACGGCGCCGGGATCCTCGACCATGCCGCCGCGCGCGGCATCCCGGCCCGCCACCTGCCGCCCGGCCGCTACCGCACCAAGCTCGACGAGGAGGCCGAGGCCGCCTACATCGCCGCGCTGCGGGAGGCGCGGGTGGACTGGGTGGTCCTCGCCGGCTTCATGCGCATCCTGAAGGGGGAGTTCCTCCGGGCCTTCCCGGGACGCGTGGTCAACATCCATCCCTCCCTCCTCCCCGCCTTTCCCGGACTGGCCGCCTGGCAGCAGGCGCTCGACTACGGGGTCAAGGTCACCGGATGCACCGTGCATCTCGTCGACCAGGGAGTCGACAGCGGGCCGATCCTCGGCCAACGGGCGGTGCCGGTCCTCGATGGCGACACCGGCCCGGTCCTCCACGCCCGGATCCAGGAGGCCGAACGCCGTCTCTACCCGGAGGTGATCGCGGCCCTGGCCCGCGGGGAGATCCGCGTCCGGGGCCGGCTCACGTCGGGTTTCACCCCGGGCGGTTGAGAGCTGTCCGGAAACTCCGAGGGGTCCCCGCGGCCCGGCAGGGCGGCGGGGGCATCCGGTTCGGGGAACGAAAAAGGCCATCCCGGGATGTCGGGATGGCCGATGTCGGGATGGCCGGTGAAGGGAAGGTGCCGGGGGCCGGCCGCGGGCGATCCCAACGGGATCGCCCCCCTGCGGGATCAGCCCTTCTTGGCGCCGGCGGCCTTGACCGCGTCCTTGCGACGGCGGATGTAGGCGGTGCGGCGACGGCGTTTCTGGATTTTGTTGGATTGTTTGCCCATGGGTCTCTGTAGTTGCGCGATGCGATTGCGTTCGCCGGCAAACCTGCGAGGTCGGCCCCGCTCCATCAACTCCTTTCTCGCTCCCCTCGCGGCGATCCTCCTCGGTGTCGGGTGCGCCTCGACCCCCGACGAGAAGGAGGCGCGGGAGCGCGACAAGGAGGCCAGCACCATCCGCCTCCACATGGAGTCCCTCACCGGCGGGCTGGGCACCGCCGATGTCGAGGTCATCCGCTCCAACCCGACCAAGATCCGGGTGGAGAAGTCGGCCTTTGTCGACGAGGGGTTCCTGGCGCGGGCCGAGGTGGTCGACACGCCGCCGTCGGGTTTCGCCATCCGGCTGACCTTCATGCAGCGGGGGGCGTTGCGCCTCCAGATGGCCACCGCCGCCGGGCCGGGCCGCCGGGTCGCCGTGTGGTCCCGATGGGACCAGGGGCGCTGGCTGGCGGCGCCGCGGATCATCCGGGGGATCGAGAGCGGGATGTTCCAGTTCACGCCCGACGCCACCCGGGAGGAGGCGGAGCGGATCGTCCGCGGGCTGAACAACGTGGCCATCAAGCTGGGCAACCAGCCCAAGCCCGAGCGCCCCACCCCGGACAATTCGGACAAGCCGGCCAAGAAGCCGGTCCGTGAAACCGTCCCCGACGAGGGGATGTTCCTGCCGGAGACGTCGGGTCAATGAGGATGACCGGCTGTCTCCTTCTTTGGGGTTGGATCGTCCTCGCGGCGGCGGCGGCCGCCGGGCCGTTCGCCCTTCCGACCACCAACCGGTTCCTCCTTGAGCCCGGGGCGGAGGACCGGTTTTTCGCCCCCACACCGGGACGCACCTGGGAAAGCGGCGGCTTCGGGTGCGTGCGGAACGACCGGTACGGCCCGCGCCTCCACGAGGGGATCGACATCCTGACCCAGGTGCAGGACCGCCAGGGCGAGCCGGTCGACCCGGTCCTCGCCAGCGCCGACGGTGTCGTCGCCTACGTCAACCGCCGGGCGGGGGAGTCGGCCTACGGGATCTACGTGGTGCTCCGTCACGCCATCGAACGCCTCGAGGTCTACACCCTGTACGCCCACCTCGGCGCGGTGGAGCCCGGGATCCAGGCCGGTGTCCGGGTCGCGTCGGGCGGACGCATCGGCACCATGGGACGGACCGCCAACACCCGGGAATCGATCGCCAAGTACCGTGCCCACCTCCATTTCGAGATCGCGCTGGTGGTCCACGACCGTTTTCTCGACTGGTACCGGGAGAGCCATCCGGGCTCGCCCAACGAGCACGGGAACTTCAACGGACTGAACCTGCTCGGGATCGACCCCGCCGCGGTCTTCCGTGAGCAGGAGCGCCTCGGGGCGGACTTCAGCCTGGTGGCGTTCCTGCGCGGGTTGCCGGTGATGTGCCGGGTGGTGGTCCGCAAGGCCGACTTTCCGTGGGTGCGCCGGTACCGCGCGCTGGTCGACCCGAACCCGGTCGCCGCGCGCGACGGGACGGCCGGGTACGAGCTGTGGCTCGCCTTCACCGGGCTCCCGGTCCGCGCGATCCCCCGTTCCGCCGCCGAACTCGACGCCCTCGGGCCGGGGCCGGTGGTGTCGGTCGACCCGGAGGTCTGGGAGTCCCATCCCTGCGGACGGGTGCTGGCGCGGCAGGGGCAGGGGTGGACCCTTCAGGCGCGGGGGCGGGAACTCCTCGAGCTGCTGACCCGGTGACCCGCTTGACGCTATGGCGGGCGCTCCCGCACATTCGGCGCCTGTTTTGCAACCGGACCGGGACACCTGCATGAGCACGCCGCACAATCTTCTTGGGACCCTTCGCGAATTCGACCTGGGCACGGGCCGCAAGGGCCGTTTCTACAGCCTCCCCGCCCTCGAGGAGGCCGGACTGGGACCGATCTCCCGGCTTCCGGTCTCCATCCGGATCGTCCTCGAGTCGGTCCTGCGGAACTGCGACGGCCGGCGGGTCCAGGAATCGAGTGTCCGGGAACTCGCCGCGTGGCAGCCCAATGCCGTCCGGACCGCCGAGATCCCGTTCGTGGTCGCCCGGATCGTCCTCCAGGACTTCACCGGCGTGCCCCTCCTGGTCGACCTCGCCGCCATGCGCTCGGCGGTGGAACGCCTCGGACGCAATCCCAAGCTCATCGAGCCGCTGGTCCCGGTCGACCTCGTCGTCGACCACTCCGTGCAGGTGGATTTCGCCGGGTCCGCCGACGCCCTCCAGCGCAACCTCGACCTCGAGTTCCGTCGGAACCGCGAGCGCTACCAGTTCCTCAAGTGGGGCATGCAGGCGTTCGACACCTTCAAGGTGGTCCCGCCCGGGATCGGCATCGTGCACCAGGTCAACCTCGAGTACCTGGCCCAGGGAGTGCTCGCGGCCGGTGAGGTGCACTATCCCGACACCCTGGTCGGCACGGATTCCCACACCACGATGATCAACGGCCTGGGGATCGTGGGCTGGGGTGTGGGCGGCATCGAGGCCGAGGCCGGCATGCTCGGCCAGCCGGTGTATTTCCTGACGCCCGACGTGGTGGGCGTGCACCTGACGGGGAGCCTCCGCGAGGGGGTGACCGCCACCGACCTCGCCCTCACCGTCACCGAGTTGCTCCGCCGCACCAAGGTGGTGGGCAAGTTCGTCGAGTTCTTCGGGCCGGGCGCGGCGGCGCTCCCGGTGGTGGACCGGGCGACGATCGCCAACATGGCCCCGGAGTACGGCGCCACCATGGGCTTCTTCCCGGTGGACGCCGAGTGCGTGAACTACCTCCGGGCCACCGGACGCAGCGAGGAGCAGTGCCGGCGCTACGAGAACTACTACCGCGCCCAGGGCCTGTGGGGCATCCCGCAGAAGGGGGCGATCGACTACTCCCAGGTGGTGGAGCTGGACCTCGGGACGGTCGGGCCCAGCGTCGCGGGGCCGAAGCGTCCGCAGGACCGGATCGAGCTTTCCCGTCTCAAGGAATCGTTCCAGGGCGCCTTCAGCCGGCCGGTGAACGAGAACGGGTTCGGCAAGCCCGCCGAGGCCCTCGGCGGGGCGGGGGTCGAGGTGGCCGTTCCCGACAGGGGCCCGGCCCGGGTCGGCCACGGCTCGGTCCTGATCGCCGCCATCACCAGCTGCACGAACACCTCCAATCCCAGCGTCATGCTCGCCGCCGGGTTGCTGGCGAAGAAGGCGGTCGAGAAGGGCCTGCAGGTCAACCCGGCGGTGAAGTCGTCCCTGGCCCCGGGAAGCCGGGTGGTGACCGACTACCTCGAGCGCACCGGCCTCCAGCCGTACCTCGACCGGCTCGGTTTCCAGACCGTCGGCTACGGCTGCACCACCTGCATCGGCAACTCCGGCCCCCTCGCCGCGCCCATCGAGGAGGCGGTGGTCGGACACGACCTGGTCGCCGCCAGCGTGCTGTCGGGCAACCGCAACTTCGAGGCCCGCGTCCACCAGAACATCAAGGCGAACTTCCTCATGTCCCCGCCGCTCGTGGTGGCCTTCGCCCTCGCCGGCCGCGTGGACCGCGACCTCACCACCGAGCCGGTCGGCCAGGGAACCGACGGCCCGGTGTACCTGCGCGACCTCTGGCCGACCCTCGCCGAGGTGCGCGACGCGATGCAGTCGGCGCTCCAACCGGAGGTGTTCCGGCGCCTCTACGCGGACTTCGCGGCCCAGAACCCGAAGTGGAACGAGATCCCGTCCACCGTGGGCAACGTCTACGAGTGGGACCGTCAGTCCACCTACATCCAGGAGCCGCCGTTCTTCGCCGACTTCTCGCTCCAGCCGGGGACGATCACCGAGATCGTCGGGGCGCGTCCGCTGGGGATCTTCGGCGACTCGGTCACGACCGACCACATCTCGCCCGCCGGGGCGATCAAGAAGGCCTCCCCCGCCGGCCAGTACCTGTTGGACCACGGGGTGGAGTTTGCCGACTTCAACAGCTACGGGAGCCGGCGGGGCAACGACCGGGTGATGACCCGGGGGACCTTCGCCAATGTCCGGATCAAGAACCTGATCCTCCCGCCGAAGCCCGACGGGACACGGGAGGAGGGGGGCAACACGCTGCTGCAGCCGGAGGGGTCCCGGATGTCGATCCATGAGGCGGCCGAGGCGTATGCCCGACGGGGCACGCCGCTCGTGATCGTGGCCGGCCAGGAGTACGGCACCGGCTCGAGCCGGGACTGGGCCGCCAAGGGAACCCGCCTGCTGGGCGTCCGCGCGGTGGTGGCCCAGAGCTTCGAACGGATCCACCGCTCGAACCTGGTCGGCATGGGCGTCCTCCCACTGCAGTTCAAGGAGGGCACGAACGCCGCCAGCCTCGGGCTGGACGGCTCGGAGACGTTCGACGTGCTCGGGCTCGGACCCGACCTGCGGCCGCAGCAGGACCTGACGCTCCGCATCACCCGCCTCGGCGGGGCGGTGACCGATGTCCCGGTGGCGTGCCGGATCGATACCCCGATCGAGATCGAGTACTACCAGCACGGCGGGATCCTCCCCTACGTGCTGCGCCAGCTGCTCGCGGCCTGATCCCCCCGGTGCCCCGGCCATGTTCTCCAAGGGCCAGAAGGTGGTGTGCGTCAACGACGAGTTCCCGGAGCTGGTCCGGGCGCTCTACTCCCAGCTGCCCCGCAAGGGCGCGGTGTACACCGTGCGGGCCGTGTACATCGGCCGCGGCGGACTGGTCCGCGCCGCGGGCGGTGGGGGGGCGTCGGATGGCGAGATCGGCGTGCTGCTGGAGGAGCTGGTGAATCCCCGCGATCCCACCCTGAAGAAGGGGCTGAACGGCGAGCTGGGATTCAACTCGGAACGCTTCGCCCCGCTGCAGTACGACGAGGACGGCGCGGTCCGGGTCGAGGAGGAGGAGGACGAGATCCTCGTCCCGGGTTGATCCGCGCACGCCCGGCCGACGGGCCGCGGGGTCGCCGGCCGGCGCCTACCGTCCCGCCGGCAGGTCCCAGCCGTGCCCCCGCCACCAGGTCTCCAGCTCGTCGGTGCCGAAGTCGGCCAGCACCTCGCCGTCCACCTCGACCGACGGCGCCTTGCCCTGTCCGGTCAGTTCCTGCATCTCGGCCCGGGCCGTGGCGTCCGACGTGACGTCGAGCCGCTCGTAGGGGATTCCCCGCTGGTCGAACCATTCCAGGGCCTCCTGGCACCACGGGCACCAGGGCTTGATGAAGAGCCGGATCGTTGCGGGTTTCATGACGCGGTTTCCGTGAGGATGGTGTCGGCGTGTTCGTAGGACGGCGCGCAGCAGCACAGCAGGCGCAGGGTGTCGGTGCCGGTGTTCCACAGTTTGTGACGGGAACCGGGCGGGATGGCGATCGCGTCGCCGGCCGCCACCTCCCGGGTCTCCGTCCCGATCCGCATCCGGCCGCTCCCGTGGGTGATCAGGTAGATCTCCTCGGTGCGGGCGTGGTAGTGCTCGTCGGTCGACTGGCCGGGTGCGAGCCGGGCCTCGGCCAGGCTCTGGTTGCGGATGGCCGAGTTCCGCGGGGAGAGCAGTTCCCGGATCTCCGATCCGTCCTTGGTCACGAACGGGGGTTGGTCGGCGAGGTTTCGGACGTCCATGTGCCGCCACACGTTGCCGGTCCCGGTCCGCGCGCCAAGTCCCAAGTGCGACGACACGATCCTTGGCACCGGGGCCCGGACCGGCAATGTCGGCGGCGCGATGCCACGCCGCCCCCCGGAGGACCTGGTGCTGACCGCCGGACTCCTGGCGGCGATCCTGCTTTGGGGCGGCAACAACGTGGCGCTGAAGCAGGTGGTGACCGCCTGGCCTCCGCTGTGGGCGGGGGCGACGCGTTTCCTCGTGGCCGGCGGGTTGCTGGCGGCGGTGCTGCACGGCACCCGATGGCTGGGACGGCACGAGCCGCCCGGCCCGGGCCGTCGGCGTCGGCTGTGGATCGACGGCGGTCTCCTCCTGGCGGTGTACATCGCGGTGTGCAACTGGGCCCTCCGGTTCATCCCCGCCTCCCACTTCGCCCTCGAGATGGCCACCGCCCCGGTCTGGGCGCTCTTCCTCGAGTCCGCACCGTCGGCCCCGGGCGCACGGATCCGTCGGGTGCTGGCTGCCGTCCTCGCCTTCGCCGGCGTCCTCGTGCTCCTGGGGCCCACCCTGCGGGCCGGGGGACATTGGGGTGGGGAACTGCTGGGGCTGGGGGCTGCGGTGCTCTGGACGTTCTACAGCCGGCAGTGCCGCCGCCTGGCCCAGGGCTGGTCCGGTGCCGCCGTGACCGCCCACACCATGTGGCGGGGCGGGGCGGTGCTCCTGCCCCTCGGCCTGGCCGAGATCCTGATCGCCGGCCGACTTCCCGAACCCTCCCTCCGCATCGCCGGACTCCATCTGTTCTGCATCACCCTGGGAGGGGTGGTGCCGTTCGCCCTGTGGAACCAGGCCGTCGCCCGCTGGCCGGTCAGCCGGGTGGCGCTGTCCGGAAACCTCATCCCCCTGTCCACCATGACCTGGGCCCATTTCACCATCGGGGAACCGTTCTCGCCGACCTTCGGCCTGTCGCTCGCCTTCATCGCCGCCGGGGTGTTGCTCGGGCAATTCGACTGGAACCGCGTCCTCGGTCGCGGCTGGATTCCCGAGGAATGAACGCCTCCTCCGGTTCCATCCCGTGCGCCATCGCCCGCATCGCGGCCGCATGCCTGGCCCTCGCGCTGGCCGGCTGTGCGGACCTCGGCGGACCCGGGGTCGCCCACACCGCCCCCCGGGTCGCCGGCCGCGTGGTGGATGCGGGGACCGGCGAGCCCATCGGGCGGGCCCGGGTGGGCCGGGAACTCTACGTGCTGCGACAGCCGACCGGCGGGTTCCGGAAGGGAGCCGAGGAACTCCGGTTGCTGTCGCGGTATACCCGCACGGATGCGGACGGCCGTTTTGAACTGCCCCCGGAGAAGGTGGTGTTTCCGATCCGGTTCGGTACGATCCGTCCGGACCTCCGCCTGAGCGTCCAGCGGACCGGTTGGCTCCCGTGGACGACCAACTGGCCGTCGTCGGAGGTGGTCCGAAGTCCCGGGCGGCTGGAGGTGGATGCCGGCGAGATCGGGTTGGAGCCGCGCTGACGGCGCCCCGCTCCGGACCACAGTGGACGCGGCGGCACCGGGGCCGATACCCTGGATCCATGCAACATGCCCCGGGATTCCTTCGGCTGGTCGACGAGGCCCGCCCCCGTGTCCGCGAACTCTCGATCGACGATCTCCGGGCCCGGCTCCAGGCCAACCCCGGCCTCGTGCTTCTCGATGTCCGGGAGGAGTCCGAGTGGGCGGCGGGCCGGGCCGACGGGGCGACCCATCTCGGAAAGGGGATCCTCGAGCGCGACCTCGAGGCCCGGCATCCCGACCCGGACATCGAGATCGTCATGTACTGCGGCGGCGGCTACCGCAGCATCCTCACCTGTGACGCCGCCCAGCGCATGGGCTACCGCAATGTCCATTCCCTCATCGGCGGCTACAAGGGACTGGTGGCCGGCGGATGGCCGATCGTTTCGACATCGCCGTGACCGGTGCCGGATCGTCCGCAGGTGCCGGAACGGCTGCCCCGGCGTTGTCATCGGCCCCCCGCCGGGGTTTGCTGGGGCCGATGGATGTCACCTGGGAGATCCGGAACGGTCGGCCTTCGGACCGGGAAGCGCTGTACCGGGTCTGCCTGATGACGGGCGACGCCGGCCGGGATGCCTCGCCGCTCTATCCGGAGGATCCCGACGCGCTGGGGAACTACTACGTGGGGCCCTATCTGGCGTTGGAACCGGCGTTTGCCCTCGTGCTGGCGGCCGCGGACCGTCCGGTGGGCTATTGCCTGGCCGCCCCGGACAGCGAGGCCTTCCATCGCCGGGTGCGGGCCGAGTGGCTGCCGCCGCTCCGGGCGGTCCACCCTGCGCCCGCCGGGCCGGTCGCCGACCGGACCCCGGCGCAGCGGATCCATGCGTTGTTCCATGAGCCGGACTTCCTGGTGCCGCCCGGGGCGGAAGCCTATCCGGCCCACCTGCACATCGACCTGCTTCCGGAGGCCCAGGGATTCGGCTGGGGACGCCGGTTGATCCACGCCCAGCTGGACCGACTCGCCGCCGCCGGCGTGGGCGGGGTCCACCTCGGCATGGCTCCCGAGAACGACCGGGCCCTCGGCTTCTACACCCACCTCGGATTCCATCGGCTCGGCGAATGGCAGGACACCCTCTTCCTTGGTCGCCGGATCACCAACGCATGAGCCGCCCCGACACATCAGGATCCCTCCCCGACCCCGCGGCGGGGGGAACGTTCGTCGACCGTTATCGGGCGGTGGTCCATCGCCAGTTGGAGACCGTGACCGGCGGGCAGGGCGACGCGATCGAGACCGCCGCGGGTTGGGTGGCGACGGCGCTCGGTGCCGGGCGGTCGTGGTTCGTGTCCGGCACCGGACATTCCCATCTGCTCGCCCTGGAGGGGTTCTATCGGGCGGGGGGCCTCGTCCGGGTGATCCCGGTGCTGGAAACCTCGCTGATGCTCCACGTCAGCGCCTCGGCATCGACCGACCGCGAACGGGATCCGGGTTTGGGCACGGCCCTGGTGGAACGGTACGGGATGGGCGCAGGCGACGTCCTCACGGTGGTATCCAATTCCGGTCGCAACACGGTCCCGGTGGAAACGGCCCTCGCGGCCCGGGAACGCGGCGTCCGGGTGATGGCGCTGACCAGCCTGGCCCACAGCCGCTCCTGGCCGTCGCGGCATCCGTCGGGGCGTCGCCTGTTCGAGGTGGCGGACCTGGTCCTGGACAACGGCGCGGTCCCCGGCGACGCGGCGGTCGTGCCCGCCGGCCAGGAGGTGGCGATGGGGCCCACCTCGACGCTGACCGGCGCCTTCCTGCTCCACGCGGTGGCCGGCCGGGCGGCGGAACTGGCTGCCGCCGCCGGGCGCCCGCTGGAGATCTACCACAGCAGCAACGGGCCGGGCGAGGAGGCCAACCAGCGGCTCCTACAGCGCTACCGGGGCGTGATTCCGCACCTCTGACGTCGGCCGCGTCGGGGCAGTTGCAGGGCCACCATCCCGGCAACACTGAGAAACTCCACGGCACCGTATCCCACCTGCCACGGCAGACGGCGGGCCGGATCGGCCAGTTCAAAGGCCGCGAGGAACCCGAAGAGGCAGAAGCCGGCGACGGCTGTGAGGGCCAGGACGCTGAGGGTGCTCAGGAGCCGCTTCATGGGGTCCGGGTGGTTTCGTGTCGTTCCGGCCGATGTCCGGTAACGGCCGGGTCAGGGGACGGGCATCAGGTGTTGAAGCCCGTACTCGCCCAGCGGAATCCACAGCCCGTCGTCGGCCGAACCGTCGGCATGGTCCCAGCTGAACCACCAGGAGCAGGCCCGGCCGGCCTCGCCCAGGCGGGAGAAGGCGGCGTCGACGGGCAGTCGATGGAACTCGAACAGGTTTCCGCCCGCGGTGACCCAGAGGTCGTCAAACCGATGGACCTCGTACGTGTCCGGAGAGAGCGGTGCGGCGGGTTCGGATTCCCATTCGCCCCCGGCGGACAGATGCCATGGCTGGAGGGCCGGGGGGGTCCCGGTGCCGGCATCGGACCGGCCCCGGCGGAACCCGACGACCCGCGCTCCGTCCGCCATGTGCCACGATTCGATCCCGGGTTCCTCCAGCACGGCCACCTGACTGGCGGTCACGCCGTCATAGGCGAGGGCGTAGAGGGGGCGGGTGGGAATCCCGTTGGTGTCCCAGCGGGCGTCGCCGGCGGCGAGGAGCAACGCCCCGTCGACCGCCACCCCGAGCAGGTCCCCGGGCAACGGCGTGGGCGGACGAATCACCGGTTCGTACGGATCGGCAAGGTCCACCACGTCGAGAAGGAACCGGGTCTCGTAGATCTCCGGCTGCCAGGACCCGGGTGGGGCGATCCAGATGGCGTCGGCGTCGATCACCCGGTCGCCTTCGGGATCGGGATTCTTCCACACGCTGTGGCGGTGCGAGAAATGGAGCCGCGTGCCCGCCTGCGCCACGGCGCTGAACGAGTGGATCGATCCGTTGTTCTCGAACGGGGTGACCGAGGCCACGACCGGATCCCCGGGCCCGGCGATGTCGAGGGCGATCAGGTGCCGGTTGCCCTGGATGCCGGGCCACCAGATGCCGAGCGCCGGCCGGATGCCCACCGCGGCATCGGTCATCGGGCCCCAGTACCACCACGGATAACCGGACGTGCCGCCGCCGGTCTCGGTCCAGACCACGGTGGCATCCGACGGGAAGAAGGCCGACATGGCGGAGCCCCAGTAGTTGGTCGGCCGGGCGAGACCCACCGAGCCGATCCGGGCCGGGGCCGGCCCGGAGCAGTCCACCAGCGAGGCATGGAGGCGTCCGGGGACCAGCACGGAGACCTGGTTGGTCACGGCCACCCGGGTGCCGTCGGAACCGCCGGCCGTGCCGCCCGCCGCCTCCTTCCAGTCGATGCGTTCCTCGGTGCGCCAGGTGTCGCCCTCGAACTGGAGGACGTGGGCGACGGAGCCGCGGACGGCCAGTCCGACCACCTGGCCTGGGGGCAGGTCGATGCGTCCGGTGGCCGCATCGGGTGCGGAGGCCGGCGCCAGTCGCAGCTCGGGGGCGAAGCCGGTCCCGCCGAACAGGTCGGCGTCGTACGCCACCTCCACCAGCCGATCCCCGAGCCGGGCGACCCGGTCGACGCGGAACCCGAGGGGAAGCGTGGCGGTGACGGCCGGGGCGTCGCGGTCGGTGAACTCCACCGCCAGCAGCTCGCGCCCCGAGACGGAGACGATCCGGTCGTCCACCACCGTGGCACGCCGCGGCTGCATCGCATGCCGGATCACCCCGCGCAGGGCGAGGGTGTCGGGCGTGAAGTCGATCAGCTGCACCGCCTGGGTCCAGCGCTCGCCGTCGTACCCCTGCCAGGGCACCAGGGCGAGCTGCTGGTCGGGCAGGACGCGGAAGGCCTTCTCGTCCGAATTCGCCTCGCTCCAGGACCAGCCCGACCCGAGGAAGACCTTGGTGATCTGGCGGGGGTTGGAGTCGTCGCTCACGTCGAACAGGGCCACGGTGGCGTTCCCGCCCTCCACGCCCATCGCGAGCAGCCGGTCGGTCCCGAGGGGTTCGAGGTAGCTGGAGTAGCCGGGGATCTGCAGCTCGCCCTTGATCTCCGGGCGGGCGGGGTCGGAGAGGTCGACGATCCACAGGGGGTCGATCTGGCGGAAGGTCACCACATAGGCCCGCTTGCCGATGAACCGGGTGGCGAAGAGGGATTCGTTCTCGACCAGCTTGACCACGCCGAGCGCGGTGCCGGTGCCGCCCTGCCAGCGGAAGGTCTCGAGCCACGTCTTGGCGGGGAAGAACACCCAGCCCAGCGAGGGATCACCGGCCGGCCGCCAGAGGCCGTCCTGCTGGGAGACCACCGTCAGGATGTCGCCGTCCTGGTGCAGCTTGAACTTGTCCGCCACCCGGCCGCGAACGACGACCGAACCGTCCGACACGACCGCGCCGGCCGGATCGGTGATGTCGAAACGGTGGACCCGGCGGGTCTGGGTGCGGAGATACCACGGGGTCTCCGGTTCGCTGTCGTCCCTCTCGGTCACCGCCACCCACAGCGCCTCGGGCGTCGCCGCGATGGCGTCGGGGGACGCGGGGAGACGGAGCACGGCACCGTCGACGGGTGCGGTCGGATCGGACAGGTCGAAGCTGGTGACCACGGTGTCGGTCCGCCACTCGGCGCCGATCACCGAGATGACGCCGACCTCGTTGGTGACGGTATGGGTCGGACGGGCATACGAGTCGGCCGAGGCGAGGTAGAGGGCGGTGCCGACCAGGCGGCTTTCGCGGACGCTGCCGGTCACCGGCAACGCGGCGCCCGGGGTCAGGGTGGTGTCGGCATGGTGGACGAGACGGACGGTGCTGCTCGAGCCGCCGCAGTTGTCCTGGGTCAGCAGGGCCAGCCAGCGGCCCTCCCCGGGTGGGCCCGGCAGCAGGTACATCTGCTCACCCCGGCCGGCCAGCGGCAGGGTGGCGACCAGCACGGGGGCGTCGGGATCGGAAAGGTCGATCACCTGCAGGCCGCGGACGCCGTTGAAGAAGTACAGGGTGTCGCCGTCGAGGCGCCAGATGTCCGACTCGGCCACCTCGCGGGGGGTCTCACCCGCCCGATCCTCTCCGCCGCCGGCCACCGCATCGACCGGCCCGAAGAAGACATCCGGCGGGGCGGCGTTGGTGCTGGTCTCGGGGGCGAAGTCGGAGGTCCCGGCGAAGAACCCGGCCGGGAGGGGAAGATCGGCGTCGGCCTCGCGCCGGACCCGGACGAGGACGGAGTCCCCGGTCACATCCAGCGCCCACTCCCGGATCCCCGCGGTGCCATCGAGCCATTCCACCTTCTGGGGCGTCCAGGTCCCCCGGCCGAGCCGGGACCGGGTCTCGAGCGTGAGCCGACGGGTCCCCTCCGGGACATCGACCGACACCCACAGCCGCCCTTCCCGGGCCTCGATCCCGGTGATGCGCGGGGCGGGGTCGGCGGCCCGGGCCGGCAGGGTGACCAGGGACAGCAGGAGGGCGATCAGGAGCCAGGCGGTTACGGGATGTGTCATGGAGAACCTCCGGTGCGGGAAACGGGCAGGGGCTTTCATGGAAAAGGTCGGTTCGGACGTCGGGGGCGGCAAGTCGGGGAATCCCTGAACGTGGGATCTACCAGGTCGGACGGATCCTCCGGAACGCCATGCCGGTCGGGGTGACCGGCCACTGGAGTTCATAGCGCCCGGGCTGGGCGATGTCCTCGCCCACCGGCTCCCAGCGGACCAGGTCCCGGGACGCCTCCACCACAAAGCGCCGGCCGGCGGGCAGGTTCAACTGGCAGCGGAGGCCGTCGGCCGTGCGGCGGATGCGGTCGAGGTAGGGGGCGGACTGGACGAGCACCTGGCCGTGGAATCCGCCCGCGGCGATGGCCGCCACACCCCGGAGGGCCGGCGGGGGGGGCGGGACCCCGGAGTCGGGTGTCCCCCACACGCGGACGGTGCCGTCGCGCCGCAGGGCCATGGCGTGGTAGTTGCCCGCGGCGATGGCCACCACGTCCGCCAGATCCGCCGGCGGTTGGAGGAGGCCGCCGGCATCGTCGCCCCAGGCCACCACCCGGCCGTCATCCCGGAGACCGAGGCTGAAGTACGCCCCGGCGGCGACGGCCTTCAGCGCGCGGGCACGGGGCGGGGGGGTGCGGAGGCCTTCGCTGAATCCACCCCAGACCACCACGGTGCCGTCGAGCCGCAGCGCCACACTGTGGGTGGCCCCGGCCGACACGGCCACGACGTTGGTCAGGCCGTCGGGCAGATCGGTCTGGCCGAAATGGTTTCGTCCCCAGGCGGCCACCCGGCCGTCGCGAAGGAGGGCCACGCTGTGGAACGCCCCCCCGGCCACCTGCTGCACGGGGGGAAGATCCGTCGGAACGTCGCATTGCCCATGGGCATTCCATCCCCAGGCCACCACCGTCCCGTCCGTCCGCACGGCGAGGCTGTGGTCGGCGCCGCAGGCGATGCCGACCACGCGCGCGAGGCCGGTCGGCACGCTCGACTGGCCGGCCCGGTTCCAGCCCCGGGCGGTGACGGTGCCATCGCGCCGGAGGAGCAGCGTGTGGAACTCCCCGCAGGCCACCCCCACCGTGTCGTGGGTGACCGGGTCCACCGGCAGCTCCACCCCCGTTGCGTCCGCTCCCGCGGCGGGGTCGAGCGGGAGGGGCATCGGCGGATCGAAGGCCGATTCCCATCCGGCCGCGGAGACGACCTGCCCCAGCTGGTAGTCGGAGAACGCGTCGTCCGTCCCGCCACCCCATCCGACCAGCAGCAGGCCGCCGGTGCCGGAGACGGGAACGAACTCCGGGTCGGCCACCGCCAGGGGCAGGCAGGCCAGCAGGGCGCCGGCGGTCCGGAGGATGGCGACGGGGCGATCCATGGGGATCAGCGGGGGGGGATGGCGAAGTGGTCGCCGGCCGCCAGCCGTGCCCGCAGTCGCACGGCCCGGATCGCCTCGACGTGGCCGTCGGCGAACAGGTAGTTCGCCGCGCCGGAATGCCGTTCCGGGGCGATGTCGGCGAGGACGTTTTCCCAGCCGAAGAACCAGGTGTCGGGATGGGTGCGCTCGTCGCCCAGCAGGTAGCCGAGATCGGAACCCTCGAAGGCGAGCATCGTCTCCGACGGACGCGGCAGGGCGTCGAGGCGGCGGATGTGGCGCGGCGGCAGGAGCGGACGCCCGTCGGGATCGACCATCTGGGCCGACGGCGGCAGGTCCGGAAGGGGCAGGGGGCGGGGGGCGGCCGACGTGTACTCGTTCAGCACGTAGCTGCTGCCGGCGTCGGCCCGACGCCCGGCGGCGTACGGGTCCGCCGGACAGATCCGGATGCCGTCGACATTCCCCAGCGGGTCGCGGAGCTGATGCACCCAGGACGGGGACGGATCAAGGCCCACGGGGGGACGTCCGCTCCGGGTCGGCCCGGGCAGCAGGCCGGCCGGGTCGGCATCGGCATACATCCGCATGCCCAGCCCGAGCTGGCGCAGGTTCTGGGCGCAGCGGAGGCTCCGGGCCCGACGCTGGGCGGCGGAGAGGGCCGGGAGGAGGAGGCTGGCGAGGATCCCGATGATCGCCGTGACGACCAGCAGCTCGGCGACGGTGAACGCGCGGCCGCCCGCGACGGCGGGGGATGTCGGTCGGACGTTCACCATGGGATCCTCGCAGGCGTGTTTCCGGGGGGCTAGGGAAGATTCAGGGCGATGATCCGCGGCCGGACATCGCCGGCCCCGGGATCGGCCGGCGCCAGCCAGACCTCGCCCGTCCCGATCATCACCCCGCGGTCCCGGGCCAGCAGCCCGGTCCGGGGGCACTTCAGGATGAGGCTGGCCACGTCGCGGTTGATCAGGTCCGGATACCCGGCGAGGAAGGCCGCCTCGTCGGCGATCCATCGCGTGCCGCCCGGATGGTTGACGCGCAGCGGGAACCGGACCCCCCGGGCAATCCCCGCGGCGTCGGCCTGCAGCACCCGGGCCTGGAGGTCGCGGATGAACTCGTGGACGGGTTCAGCCGATGGAAACCCGGCGGCCGAGTAGTCGTCTCCGGCCGTTGCGGAACGCACCCCGGCCGGGGGGGCGGCCCGGGCGATCCGGAGGGCGAGGGCGGATCCCCCGGTGGTGAGGGCGAGGAGGGTCGTGCCGAGGACCCAGCCTTTCCAGTGCCACCAGGCTAGGTGCCGTGCGGTGGCCGTGGCGAGGTCCGCGACCAAGGGCAGGGTGGTGGGAACGGAGGAGGAACCGGCACTGCCCAAGGCCGCCGCCACCGACTGGGCGGCCAGGTGGAGGGGCGGTGCCACCGCCGTGCTCCGGGTCAGGAGCGGGGCGAGGGCCTCGGATCCCACGTCGAGGCCGTCCCGGGAGAGCAGCAGCCGGAGGCGGTCGAGGGCCCGCCGGACGCGCTTCCGGGCCGCATCCTCGGCGATGCCCAGCGCCGCGCCGACCTCGGCCAGGCTCCGATTCTCGAAGAACCGCAGCAGGAGGGCGTGGCGGTCGGCATCCGCCAGCCGATGGAGACTCCGGTCCAGCACCGGTGCCACCCGGGTCCACAGGGATTCATCGACCGGCTCGACGGGGGGTACGGCGTCTTCGGGGGACATGTGGTAGGCGGCGGTTTCGCGGCGTTGGCGGCGGTGTTCGGACTTGGCGAGGTCGCGGGCGGCGAAGTGGGCCGCCCGGAACAGCCATCCCCCGAGGATCACCCGGGAATTGAACGTGGCCGCCTTGCGGGCGAGCAGGATGAACACCGCCTGGGTCACCTCCTCGGCCATCTCCGGATTCCGGGTCTGGCGCAGGGCGGACGCGTACACGGTCCCGGCATGCCGGTTCACCAGGGCCGTGAAGGCCGGCTCGGAACCGGACTCCACGTACTCGCGCAGCAACTCGTAGTCGGTGGCCACTTCACCGGGATCATGGACGCCCGGCACGGGACCGGACAGGTGGATTCGGAGACTGGGGGCCCGGCCGGTCACACGGTGTCCGACCGGACCCCGTCCCCGGCCCCCATCAGGGGACCGGCAGGGTCCAACCAACCCCGACCGCGGATCCATCCACCCACACTGCTGGGATGGGTCCGCGGTCCGGAACCGCACCCGCGGTTCCACCCAATGCATGGCCGCCGTGGGCGGGACCGGACAGAGGGGGCTCAGGGCGGGGCGATCCGGCCCGGCTCCCGGGAAAGTCGCAGCAGCAGGGCGGCGTCGGATTCCGGGTCGGAATCGTAGTCAGACTTCATCCGGGCTCCGACCGCGGCGATCCATCGGGAGGGGAAGATCCCCGGGCCGTGGAGGGCGCCGATGAACGCGCCGAGCAGGGCGGCGTAGGAGTCGGAGTCGTGTCCCCATTCGAGGGCAAGCTGCAGGGCCGCCATCGGCTCGTACCGCGCCATTTCGATGCAGGCGAAGGCCACGACCAGCGGCACCTGGGCCTCCCACTTGGTGGTCCGGGCGAACTCGGTCTCGAGACGTCGGAACAGCCGGGCCGGACGTCCGGCGGCCTCGTCGACCGCCTCCCGGGCCAGGTCCATCCATCGGTGCAGCGGACGTTGCATCCACCGGATCCGGGCATGGCCGAGGGGATCGGTCTCGCGGACCGCGTGGAAGACCCGCGCCCACGCATCGGCCGGGCGGTCCGGGTCGAGCGGCGTGGCCAGCGCCTCGGCCAGGCCCGCCACCAGCGCCGCGTTGAGGTCGCGCCCGAACCCGTTGTCGAAATACGCCAGGTGGTAGGCCGCGAGGTACGCCTCGCCCGGGCGCCCGGGGAACAGGGCGGCCAGCGGCGGGAGGGTCATCTGCCCGCAGCAGGTCGGCACCCCGTTCCACATCCGCTCGGGCGGCAGGGCCACGGCCGGGTCGCGCTGCCTGAGCACCCACCGGGCACCCAGTTGCCACTCCTCCAGCCAGTCGGCACACAACTCGCGGAAGCCGGGAGTCGATCGGATGAACGCCTGGTCCGGCCACTCCAGGTAGGCCCGGGCGAGGTCGCGCACCCCGATCGGCCAGCCGCGGTTCGCGTCCGCCGTGGCCAGTGCGCGGATCAGGACGAGCTTGTGGCGGGAATCGTCGGTGACCGTCCCGGCGGGGGCGTCGGCCGTCCAGTGCCCGTAGGACTCGGGCTCGGGCCGGAGCGGACCGTAGGGCCTCAGCCGCAGGCGGGCGGCAGTGGCGGCCAGGGCGGCCCCGTCGAGGACCTCGTCGTCGGCCCATGCCTTCGGGGGATCGGGCAACGCCCGGACCTTCTCGGGCGGCTGGAACTCGACCGGCCCGCCCAGGGCATCGCCGAGGTAACCGGCCCAGAGCAGGCCCCGGATGCGGTCGGAGAGGTTGGGATCGGCCGTCGCCCCGGCACGGCCCATCCGGGGCAGCAGGGCGGCCAGGGGGAGGGTGCCGAGGAAGCGGCGGCGGGGCACTCGATGGGTCATGGGGCGGGGTCGGGAGTTGCAACGGGATCGGGAGGTTCCAGCACCCAGGCGCGGGCCCGCTCGAGCTGGGCCTTCCGCGTCGCCAGGTCCGAGCCGAGCGGCAGTTGGGCGTAGCCGAGGATCCGGCGCAGGATCTCCGCCCCGGCCAACTGGTGCGCCAACCGGGGCTGGAATCCCGCCGGCGGCCGGTAGGCCCGCCACCAGGCGGCGTGGACCGGTTCCGGCGCTCCGGCGAGCACCAGGTGGGCGACGAACACCCCGGCGTCCCATTCCGGCCGGCCGAAGAAGCAGAACTCCGGGTCGATGACCCGGGGACCGTCGGGGGTGTCGAGAAAGCTCCCCGGGAAGAAGTCCCCGTGCAGCAGGCAGGGGCCGTCGGCGAGGTAGACCGAATCGCCCAGCGCGGCGACGGCCTCGCGCAGGCCGGCGTCGTTTCGGAACCCGGCGGCGACCGCCTCGAGCCCTGGCAGGACGGGCTCGAGGTCGGGCCAGGCCCCCGGTTCGTAGGGGATCCGGAAGATGTGGGTATGGTTCAGCGCCCGCATCTCGCGGTTGGGAAGGGGCGAGGGGCCGGGCGGGGCGGGGAACCCGGCATGCAGGGCGCCAAGATAGCCGGCGAGGGAGCGGATCAGGTCGGCACGGAGACGGGTCGGATCGCGGTACGCGGACGACAGGTCGCCCCCGGTGCCGAGGTCCTCGAGGAGGAGCAGACGCGACTCCGGGTCGTGTCCGAGGAGCCGGGGCATGAGGCCGGCCACCGCCGGGTTGTCCGCCACGCGGAGGTAGAACGCCGCCTCGGTCCGGGCGCGGTCCCATGGGGCGGCGAACTGCGGGTACTTCTCCACCCAGGGCCGGGCCTGCTTGACGATGAACGTGCGGCGGTCGGTCACCGCCCGTACCGTGCAGTTCATGTTGCCCTCGCCGGCGGGGCCGAGCGAGCGCAGGGGTTCATCGGGATCCAGCCAGCCCAGGCGGACCAGGTGTCCGGCGAGGGTTCCGGGTTGGGACGGGTCGAGGAGGAAGGCGCCGGGGTGTGTCCTCCGGAAGATGTCGAAGGCTTCGGGCGACATGGCTCGGGTGGGAGGCACCGGACGGGTGTTTTCTTCCCGGGGGGCTCCGCCCGCTAGAAGCCGCCGTTCCGCGAGGCCGGATTGGACCCGGCGTCGTTGGGGCCGGTGAAGTCCGGTTCCCGGGGCCGGACCTTGGTGCCGGCGTACTCGCGGGTGAACCACTTCTTTATGTTCATGGTGTCGGCCCGGCCCGAGAGGTCGCCGAAGGTGGCCACGTCGCCGAGGATGGCGATCACCACCAGCAGCTCGATCAGGGTGAAGGCGCGCGCCCGGCGGGCCGGGGATCGGGAGGGGAGGTGCATGGCGGGGCGGCGACGGTCGTGCACCAACTCACCCCGGTGCGTCCGTTCGTGTCAACCCCGCGTCCGAAGCCCGTCCTCGAGAGGGAAAGCCTCGGGACCCGAGGACGATCACGATCACGATTACGAGGACGCCCGCGTGGCGTCCGCCGGGGATCGGTTTCGCCGGGGCCCGGTTTCGCTCGCCCGGCCGGGGTGGGGGATGCTACTCCCCCCGACGTGATTTCCCGCCTCGCCGCCTGCGCTGCCGTTCTGATCCTGGCCGACGACGCCGGCCGTGCCGATGAACCGGCGCCCTCCGCCCCCCGGGCATTCATCGACGGGACAGGACCCGGATGGCGCGTCCTGGACGAGTCGGAATTCGTCCAGGTGAACTGTCCCACCAACACCTTCACCTGGTCACCCGGCCTGATCCAATGCACGGGCCAGCCGGTCGGGGTGATCCGGTCCCGCCAGTCGATGACCAATCTGGAGCTGGTGGTGGAATGGCGGCATCTGAAGTCGGGCGGGAACTCCGGGATCTTCCTCTGGGCCAGCGAAGCGTCGATCCGGAACCTCGAGGCCGGAAAGGGTCGGCTGCCGGACGGCATCGAGGTCCAGGTGCTCGACCATGGCTACACGGAGCAGTACGAGCGGGACCACGGGAAGAAGGCCGACTGGTTCACCACCCACGGGGATGTCTTTCCCACCGGCCCGGCCCACATGCGGCCGTTCCCGCCGGTGGCGCCCGACGGTCGTCGCAGCTTCCCGCGGAAGCAGATGAGTCGCGGGGTGAACGAGTGGAACCATTACTACGTCCGCGCCGTGAACGGGGAGGTCCGGTTGTGGGTGAACGGGGAGGAGGTTTCCGGCGGAACCGACTGCCGGCCGGCCAGCGGCCACCTGTGCCTCGAGTCCGAGGGTTCCCCGGTCGAGTTCCGCAACCTCCGGATCCGGGAGTTGCCGTAGCATCCGGTCCCGATGAACCCGGAACGGTCCGACTTCATGCGGGAAGCCATCCGCCTGGCGCGCGAGGGGATGCACGCCAACGCGGGGGGGCCCTTCGGATGCGTCATCGTGCGCGACGGGGAGATCATCGGACGCGGATGGAACCAGGTCGTCGGCACGAACGATCCCACCGCCCACGCGGAGATGGTCGCCATCCGCGCCGCCTGTCGTCACGTCGGCGACTTCCAGCTGCGCGGCTGCGAGCTCTACACGAGCTGCGAGCCCTGTCCGATGTGCCTTGCCGCGGCCCATTGGGCCCGGGTGGACCGCATCCTCCATGCCGCGAACCGGCACGACGCGGCCGCCGCCGGCTTCGACGACGAATGGCTCTACCGGGAGATCGCCACCCCGCCGGAGCGTCGGCGCATTCCCGTCGAGCCCCTCCTGCGCGGGATGGCGGTGTCGCTCTTCGACGAGTGGCGGGCCAAGCCCGACCGCGTGCCCTACTGAAACGACCATGAACGCCTGTCCCCACCCGATCCTGCTGCTGGTCCTTGGCCTGGTGTGCGCTGGCGGCCCGCTGCGGGCGCAGTCCACGACGGAAGCACCGGGAGCATCCGGGGTTGACCGGTCCTTCCCGGCCCACTGGGGACCACCGCCCGCGGTGCAGACCCGCGATCTGCGCCCCCTGCCCGGCGGGTACGGACGCGGCAGTTCGACCCTGGCCCGCTGGATCCAGGAGCATCTGGATGCCGATGCCCTCGCGGCCGCCGGGCCGCGTCCGCCTGACGGTTCCGGCGCTGTGGAGGTCGGCGGGGAGTTGCGCCAGTGGCACGAGGTGACATTGACACTCGACGGCCCCTACGCCCGGGAGTCCGACCCGACCCCGAACCCGTTCACCGACTACCGGCTGACGGTGGTCTTCACCCATGAGTCCGGGGAGCCGGAGGTGCGGGTGCCGGGGTATTTTGCGGCCGACGGGCGGTCGGGTGAGACCGGTGCCGAGGCCGGCACGGCCTGGCGGGTCCATCTGGCGCCGGAGAAGCCGGGCCGCTGGGACTATCGCATCGCGTTTGTGAGGGGGCCCGGGGTGGCGGTGCGGGAGTCCGAGGGGGAGCCGGTGGCCGGGTGGGAGGGTCGGCGGGGGGCGATCGAGGTGGCGCCGACCGACAAGTCGGGCCGCGATTTCCGGGCCCACGGCCGCCTGGCCCATGTGGGCCGTCACCACCTGCGCTTCGTCGGCTCGGGCCGCTGGTTCCTCAAGGGCGGTCCGGACGCCCCGGAGACCCTGCTGGCCACTGCGGATTTCGACGGGACGGAGCCCGGTCGAACGCGGGGGACGCGTTCGGGCGAGGCGGCGCCCGTGTCGACGCTCAAGACCTGGGCGCCGCATGGGCGCGACTGGAGGGACGGGGACCCGACCTGGCGGGGCGGGCGGGGCCGGGGCCTGATCGGGGCGTTGAACTACCTGGCCGGGCGCGGGTGCAACACGGTCTCCTTCCTGCCCTACAACGCCGGCGGCGACGGCGACAACGTGTGGCCCTTCACCGCCCGCACGAACAAGCTCCGCTACGACTGCTCCAAGCTCGACCAGTGGAACATCGTTTTCGGACACGCCACCCGGCTCGGGTTGCACCTGCACTTCAAGCTCCAGGAGAACGAGCTCGACGACGAGCGGCTGGGATCCGGGCGCACACCGGGGCGGGTGCCCGAGGCGTTGGACGGGGGACGGCTCGGTCCCGAGCGCATCCTGTACCTCCGCGAGTTGGTTGCGCGGTTCGGACATCATCCGGCGCTCAACTGGAACCTCGGGGAGGAAAACACCCAGACACCCGACGAGCAGCGCGCCATGGCGGCGTGGCTTGCGGCGAACGATCCCTACCGGCATCCCATCGTCCTGCACACCTTCCCCGACCAGCAGGACGAGGTGTACACGCCCCTGCTCGGCGACCGGTCGGCCCTGACGGGAGTCTCCCTGCAGAACTCGTGGCGGGAGGTCCACCGGCGGACCCTGCACTGGATCCGGGCCTCCGCGGCGGCCGGGCGGCCGTGGGTGGTGGCCAATGACGAGCAGAACCCCGCCTCCATGGGCGTGCCACCCGATCCCGGATACGCCGGGGGCGACGGACTCGCCCGCGACGGAGACCGCACCTACACCCTGCACGACATCCGCAAGTTCACCCTCTGGGGCAACCTCATGGCGGGCGGTGCCGGCGTGGAATACTACTTCGGATACCAGCTCCCGGAGAACGATCTCGTCTGCGAGGACTTCCGGAGTCGGGAACGGTCGTGGGACTTCATCCGGATCGCCCTCGGGTTCTTCGAGGCCGAGCGGATCCCGTTCTGGCGGATGGCCAACGCCGACGCGCTGGTGGGGAACCCCGGACACGACAACTCCCGCTACTGCCTGGCAGCCCCCGGGGAGGTGTACCTCGTCTACCTGCCGGAGGGCGGCACGGCGGCGCTCGACCTCGACGGGACGACGGGCGTGTACGACGTGCGGTGGTTCAATCCCCGGGAGGGCGGTCCCCTCCGGCTTTCCGACATCGCCCGCGTGCCCGGCGGGGCCCCGGTGTCCCTGGGGAACCCGCCGTCGGATCCGTCCTCCGACTGGCTGGTGGTGGTCCGGGCCGGGGACCGGTGAAAGCCCGTCCGGGCCTCCGGTCCGGTTCAACCGAGCGCCGCCAGGACCTCGGCCGCGTGGGTCTCCGGCTTCACCTGGGGCCAGACATGGGCGATGCGCCCGTCGGGTCCGATGTGGAACGTGACCCGATGGGTGCCCTCGTAGCGTCGGCCCATGAACACCTTTTCCCCCCAGACGCCGTAGGCGGTGACGATCTTCCGGTCCTCGTCGGCCAGCAGGGGGAAGGGGAGGCGGTACTTGGCGGTGAACTTCTGGTGGGCCCGGACCGGGTCGACGCTGACCCCGAGCACGACCGCGCCGCGCTTCCCGAAGGCGTCATGGACGTCGCGGAAGGCGCAGGCCTCCCTGGTGCATCCCGGGGTGTCGTCCTTCGGATAGAAATACAGGACGACGTGGCGTCCCCGGAGGGAGGCGAGGGTGACGGTGGATCCGTCGGTGGCGGTGGCGGTGAAGTCGGGTGCCGGGTCACCGGGCTGCAGCGTCAGGGTGGGGGCCTTGGCCATGGGACGGGATCCTACCGCCGAAACGCTTCGTGGCAACGGGCCGGCAGAGGAGCGATCTCTCGGAGTTTCCGGACATCCTCTCAGCCGTTGGGACGGCGTTCCGGGGCGGGGGTGCGACGGGCCTTCCAGAGCTCGAACAGCATCGGGACGACGCTGACGAAGATGATCCCGAGGACCACCAGCTCGAAGTGCTTCTTCACGAACGGGAGATTCCCGAAGAACCAGCCGCACGGGAGGATCAGCCCGATCCAGAGGATCGCCCCGGACACGTTGAAGAGCATGAAGCGGCCGTAGTTCATGGCGCCCATGCCGGCGACGAACGGGGCGAACGTGCGGACGATCGGGACGAACCGGGCGAGGATGATGGTCTTGCCGCCGTAGCGCTCGAAGAAGTCGGAGGTGCGGTCGATGTACTCCTGCTTCACCAGCCGCGGGAAACGTCGCTGGAGCTGCACCCCGGCCAGCTTGCCGACCCAGTAGTTCACGGTGTCGCCGAGGATGGCGGCGACCAGCATCAACGCCCCGGCGATGAACACGTTGAGCGTGCCGCCGGCGGCGAGGGCGCCGACCGCGAAGAGGAGCGAGTCGCCGGGGAGGAACGGGGTCACCACCAGGCCGGTCTCGGCGAAGATGATGAGGAACAGGATCCCGTAGATCCAGGGGCCGTAGTTGGCCGCCAGGTCGTTCAGGTGGTCCTGCAGGTGCAGGAGGATGTCGAGGAGTTGCCGCAGGGTCTCCATGCCGGCCGCGCACCGTGGGGAAGTTGCGCTTGCCGGGCAAGCCGCATGTCCGGAGGTTGCCGCGCATGCGCGCCGCGGTGCTGCACGGTCCCGGGGATCTCCGGGTGGAGGACGTCCCGAATCCCGCCCCCGGTCCGGGCGAGGTCCGGGTCCGGGTGGAGGTCGCCCTGACCTGCGGCACCGACCTCAAGGTGTTCCGGCGCGGCTACCACGCGCGGATGCTGCGGCCGCCGTGCCGGTTCGGGCATGAGTTCGCCGGGACCGTCGACGCGGTCGGGCCGGATGCCGGCGACTGGCGGGTCGGGGACCGGGTCGTGGCCGCCAATTCCGCCCCCTGCGGAATCTGCCCGCCGTGCCGCCGCGGACAGGAAAACCTGTGTGACGACCTCCTGTTCCTCAACGGCGCCTATGCGGCCTCGGTGGTCGTTCCGGCGCGGATCGTCGCCCGGAACCTGCTGCGGATCCCGTCGGGCGTGGGCACGGCCGATGCCGCGCTGGCCGAGCCCCTGGGGTGCGTGGTGCTGGGACTCGACGACCTTGCGTTGCGGGCGGGTGAACGGCTGCTGGTCGTGGGTTCCGGCCCGATCGGCCTGCTGGCGCTGGCGGCGGCGCGGGCGGCCGGGGTGGAGGTGACGGTGGCCGGGCGCGGCGCGCTGCGGCTCGACCGGGCCCGGCGCCTCGGGGCGTCGGCCGTGCACGAGAGTGCCGATCCGGACGGGGTGCCCGATGCGGTCCGTGGCGCGGGCTTCGACGCCGTCCTCGAGGCCACCGGCCGTCCCGGGGTATGGGAGGCGGCGGTGGACTGCGTGCGGAAGGGCGGGCGGGTGAACTTCTTCGGGGGATGCCCCGCCGGGACGACCGTCACCCTCGACACCGGCCGTTGGCACTACGAGGCGCTGACCCTGAGGGCCAGCTTCCACCACACCCCGTCGACCATCCGCCGGGCCCTCGCTTTGATCGCCGACGGGGTGGTGCGGGCGGGGGATTTCGTGGACGGGTCGGTGTCGTTGGAGGCGCTTCCCGGCCATTTCCACGACGCCGCCGCCGGCCGTCGGGCGGTGAAGGTCCGGGTGGAGGTGGGGGCCGGCTGAGAGGCTTTCCGTTGCATCGCGGATAGGGGCCCGTGGCTGGGGCGCATGGCACGGCGGTGGGCATGGGTCGAGGATGCAGCCCGTTCCCGATCCGTCGCCTGCCGCCCGGGCATCCGCCGATGCAACTGATGCATGGACGCGGACCCGTTCCGGTGCTTGGGTGGCCGGGTTTCCGTCGTCCCGGCCCATGCCCGCCCGGCGCCCTGCGTCGGGTGGGTGGGTGGCGACCGGACGGGAACGGATCTGACTGGACCCATGAGCGCACGAATCCGACTTCTTGCCGGCCTCCTTGGCCTGCTCCTCGCCTGCCTGCCCGCGGCCGCCGCCGAGCCGCTGCGGGTGTTCATCCGCGGCGGCATCAAGACCCACGGCCCCAACCAGCACGACCATCCCCGGTTCCTCGGCGATTGGACCCGCCTGCTGGGCGAACGCGGGGTGAAGGTGTCGGGGGCGATGACCTTCCCCACCGCGGAACAGTTGGCGGAGACCGACGTGCTCGTGATCTACGCCGCCGACGGGATGAAGATCGTCGGGGCCGAGCGGGAGCACTTCGAGACGTTCCTCCGGCGCGGCGGCGGGGTGGTGGTGCTGCACGACGGCGTGGTCTCCGACGACCAGCACGTCTGGTGCAAGGAGGTCATCGGCGGCGCGTGGATCTGGAAGCGGAACGCGCCCGACAAGGCCGGCACCACGTGGCATGAGGGCGAGGTCGGCGTGTATGTCGTCGATGCCGACCACCCCATCACCCGCGGGCTGTCCAACTTCGACTGGAAGGACGAGGTCTACAACCAGATGGACATGGCAGACGACGTCCGGGTGCTGGCCCAGAGCTTCGTCGACGTCTTCAACATCTGGCCCCAGATGTGGACCTACGAGAAGACCCGACCCGGCGGCGAGCGCCCGTACCGCGCATTCGTCAGCCTGCCGGGCCATGAATACGACGTGTTCAACACGCCCCATTACCGGGCCGTCCTGCTGCGCGGGATCGCCTGGGCGGGCGGGATGGCCAACACCGACGCGCTGTGCCGGCCCGAGGAGCTGAACTCCCTGCGCTATCCCGAGGGCGGTCCGCTGCCGGCGACCCTCGCCATGGCCAAGATGGATGTGCATCCGGAGTTCGGGGTGACGCTGGCCGCCGACGAGAACGTGGCCGAGAAGATCATGTCGCTCGACTGGGACCCGCAGGGCCGCCTGTGGGTGGTCGAGACCCCCGAGTACCCGGGCGGGCTCGACGTCAACAAGAACGACTTCAAGGCCTACTGGAACCGTCGGCTGGATCCCGACCGCTACCCCGCCGGCGCCCGCGAATCGCGCAAGCCGAAGGACCGGGTGTCGATCCTCGAGGACACCAACGGCGACGGGGTGATGGACCGGAAGACGGTCTTTGCCGACGGGTTGGAGCTGCCCACGTCGCTGGTCTTCTACAAGGACGGCGTGATCGTCTCTCAGGCGCCCGACATCCTGTGGATCCGGGACACCAACGGCGACGGCCGGGCCGACAAGGTGGAGACCCTGTTCACCGGCTGGGGCACGTTCGACACCCATGCCGTCATCAACAACTTCAAGTGGGGTCTCGACGGCTGGGTCTACGGCACGGTGGGCTACACCCGGGGCAACGTGAAGTCCGGCGACGGACGCCGTTCCTTCGGCGAGTTCTCGGCCGGCGCGTTCCGGTTCCGGCCCGACGGGTCGGCGATCGAGCAGGTTTCCGCCAACGGCTGCAACACGTGGGGCATCGACATCACCCCGGACAACGAGGTGATCTACACCACGGCGACCTGCGGCACGCCGATCCTCCATGTGGTGGTGCCCGAGCGGTACCTGGCCCGGGGCAATGTCGGCGGGGTCACCGCGTGGAAGAACATCATCGAGGAGAACAAGATCTTCCCGCCGTTCGCCGAGAAGCGTCAGCCGTACGTCCAGATCGACTGGGTGGGTGCGTGGACGGCGGCCGCGGGGGCGACGGTCTATGACGGTGGCGCCTGGCCGGGCAAGTGGGCGCCCGAGGGGCGCTACTCGTTCTTCATGAGCGAGGCCACCATGCACCTCTTCCACCACCAGTTCCTCGATCCGGCCGGGGCCACCTTCCAGGGCCGCAAGGAGGACGGACGGAAGGACAAGGAGTTCCTGACCGGCGGACCGGACTACTGGTTCCGGCCGATCCACAGCCGGGTCGGACCCGACGGCGCCCTGTACCTGGTCGATTTCTACAACCAGATCGCCGTCCACAACGACACCCGGGGGCCGGCCCATGGCGCCCGCAACGCCGCCACCCGGCCGGACCGCGACCATCACTTCACCCGGCTCTACCGGATCCAGCATCGCGAGGCCCGGGCGCTGCCCGCGTTCCGGCTCGACCCGGCCGACCCGGCCGGACTGGTCGCCATGCTCCGGCATCCCAACGGCTGGGTCCGCACCACGGCCAACCGCCTGCTGGTGGAGCGCCCCGACCGCCTGGCGTCGGTCCAGGAGGATCTCGGCGAACTCATCATGGACCGCGAGGCGTCGGCCTTCGCCCGGATCCAGGCCCTGTGGCTGTACGCGAACCTGGCCCGGACCCATGAGGTGGCCTGGGATGCCGATGTGGCCCGTGCGCTGATGGCCGACGCCGATCCGGCGGTCCGGATCAATGTCCTGCGGGTGGCCGCCGCCCTGGGGGAGGGAACCCGGGTGGGAGGCGACGCCGCCGAGCGGGCCCGGGTGGCCGAGGAAGGGGTCATCGCCGCGCTGCGTGATTCCCATGGCCGGGTCCAGATCAACGCCCTGATGGCCGCATCCGACCTCAAGCCCTCGCCGGCCCTCGCCCGGGCCGTGGTGGCGGCCTGGCCGTCGCTCAAGGACGACAAGTGGCGCCAGTCGGCCGCGGTGGCCGCCGCTTCGGCGGACCCGATCCTCTACCTCGAGGCGGCCTTCCAGTCGGCCGATCCCGCGTTCCTCGCCGACCTGATGCCCCATCTGGCGCGGCTGGTTGCGAACCGCGGCGACGCCCCGCTCGCGGCCCGTGCGGTGGAATTGCTGGCGCGTCAGCCGGCCGCCACCGACGCCCTGAAGGCTGTCGCCCTCGAGGCGTTGGCCGACCGCCTGGCGGCTGATGTCCGGCCGTCCCCGACCGCCCCGCTCCAGGCCGCCCTGCGGTCGCTCCTCGGCGGGGAGCGCACCGCCGGTTCAGCCCTGCCGCTGGTGGCCCGGTGGAACCTGGCCGACGCCCTGTCGGCCGAGCTGCGTCCGGCCGTGGGCCGGGCGCTGGCGTCGCTGAAGGACGCCGGGCTTCCCGACGCCCAGCGGGGTCGCACCGCCGCCAACCTGGTGGCCCTCCGGTCCCTCGACGCGTCGATCCTGCCGGCCCTTGCGGGCATCCTCGGGTCCGATGCCAGCGACGCGCTCCAGAAGCTGGTGATCGACGCCCTGGGCACGGTGCCCGAGGGCGGCGACGCCCTGGTCGGGGCGTTCCCCCGGCTGCGCGCGGCGCTCCTCGAGCCCGCCTTCGGCCAGGTGATCAAGCGGACCGGATCCACGGCGACGTTCCTCGATGCGATCGAGGCGAAGCGCGTCGATGCCATGACCCTGGGGCCCGCCCGGCTGCACCGGCTGCGGACCCATGGCGACACGGCGCTGGCGAAGCGGGCGGAGGCGGTGATCGAGGGGCTGCGCGGGCCCGAAGCCAAGGAGAAGGATGCCCTGATCGCGCGCCTGACCCCGGTGGTCACCCGGCCGGGTGACGTCGCCAAGGGCCGGGAACTCTACGCCGCCAACTGTGCGGGCTGCCATGTGTACAAGGGCGAGGGGCGCAACCTGGCCCCCGACCTGACCGGCATGGGCGCCCATGGCCCCGCCGACCTGCTCATCCACATCGTCGACCCCAACCGCGTGGTGGAGGCGAACTTCATCGCCTACGGCATCGAGACCCGTTCGGGCGACCAGTACAACGGCATCATCGACCGGGAGAACGCCTCCGAGGTGGTGCTGCGCGACGCGACCACCGACCACACCCTGCGCACCTCGGAGATCGTGTCCAAGGTGTCCACCGGACGTTCCCTGATGCCCGAGGGTTTCGAGACGCTGGGCGACGAGGCGTTGCGGGACCTGCTGGCGTACCTGTGTGCCGACGACAGCCGGTTCCGGATCCTCGACCTGACCAAGGCCTTCACCGCGAACAGCGCCCGCGGTCTGTACATCACCCCCGAGAACCCCGACGACACCGTCACGTTCAACCGCTACGGCATCCGCCGCGCCGGGGAGGTTCCCTTCGATGTCATCAGCCCCGAAAAGGCCGGTGCCAACGTCATCGTCCTCAAGGGCGGCGCCCGGGATTCCTGGTCGCGTCGGACCCTCCCGCAGCGGGTGGAGATCCCCGTGGGGGTTGCCGCCAGCCGTCTCCACTTCCTGGGCGGTATCGCCGGATGGGGACATCCGGCCGTCTCCGAGAAGATCGACGCGGTCCGGGTGACCCTGGTGTTCGCCGGGGGCAGGACCCAGGAGATCGTCCTCCGGAACGGCGTGGAGATCGCCGACTACCGGGGCCGGCCCGACGTCGACGGTTCCCAGCGCCTGAACTGGACCCGCGGGCCGGGCCAGATCCGGTGGTTCAGCAAGGATGTGACCGTCCCCGGGGTGATCGAGAAGCTCGTGCTGGAAAGCTACGACAACGCCGTGGCGCCGACCTTCTTCGGAATCACCGCTGAGCTGGGCGAGGCCCGGCCGGCCCCGGCCGCCCCGGCTGCGGCCCCCGCGGCCGCGAAGCCGGCGGCCAAGGCGGCCACGGTGACCTGGGGCGAGGGCCTCAAGGTGCTGCTCATCGGCGGCGGTGCCTCGCACGACTACAACCGGTGGTTCAACCTGGCGGACGTCCGGATGCTGAACGAGACCGGGGGGATCGACACCCACTACCGCGAGCCCCAGGACCTTGTGGCGGCCGACGTCCAGGCGGCGGACGTGCTGGTGATCAGCGCGAACAAGGCGTTTCCCGATCCGGAGGTGCGGAAGGCGGTGTTCGCCCATGCCGAGGCCGGCAAGGGCCTCGTCCTGCTCCATCCGGGCCTGTGGTACAACTGGGCCGACTGGCCGGAGTACAACCGGACCCTCGCCGGGGGCGGTGCGCGCGGGCACGACCGCTACGGCGAGTTCCGGGTGGCGGTGATCGAGCCGGGTCATCCGCTGGTGCGCGACGTCCCCCCCGAGTTCACCCTCGCCGACGAGCTGTACTACTTCGACGCCGACCCGGCCGGGGCGAAGATCCACGTCCTCGCCACCGCCCACTCGAAGTCCAAGGACCGCACCTATCCGCAGGTGTTCACGGTGGCGCACGACACGGCGCGCATCGCCGGGATCACCCTCGGCCACGACGGCGTGGCCCACAGCCACCCGGCCTATCAGCGTCTGTTGCGGAACGCCGTGGCGTGGGTCGCCCGGAAGTGACCCGGTGGCCGGACTCGGCCGGCTGACGCTCCGGGGAGTCAGCCGACAAATCCCGCCCGGGCCAGCATCGCGTCGATCTCCCCCCGGGAGGCGCCTCCCAGGAGGTCCGCTGCCGCGTGCAGGTCCGACGCCAGGGCGGGATACCAGTTGCCCCGCCGGTCGTCGGCGAGGCCCGCAATGTTCACCGGCCGGATCCATTCCCGGACCGCCGCCCCGATCGCCCCGTCCGACAGGCCGGGCAGGGCGGCCAGTCGACGGCTCCAGTCGTGGCCGAACACCGGATGTTCCCGCAGCAGGAAGCCCGGGGCCAGGCCGGGGCGCCCGAGGCGACGGGCGGTCTCGCTGAAGCTGGCCGCGGCGAAGTAGAGGTGGGTCAGCGACTGGAAGGCGGCCGGGCGTCCGATCACCGCGTGCAGCGCGCCCATCAGGGCCGCCACCGCGTCGAGGTCGGCGAGGGTGTCGACCGCGTACGCATCGAGCCGTTCCAGGGGTTGGCCGGCGGCCAGCCAGGCGCCGAGGCGCTGGACCCCGAGCAGCGTGAGCGGGATGCCGGTGGAGAGGAGGGGGTCGACGAACCCGGCGGCGGCCGGCAGGAGGACCCATCGGGACCCCGTCACGCGGGAGGTCCGGAAGGGCAGGGGTTCGACGCGGACCGCCTCCCGGACCGGCTGGCTCGGGGCGAACTGCGCCGCCACCGACGGCAGGCGGTCCAGGAGGCATCGCCAGACACCCCAGGGCGTGTCCGCGCCCAGTTCCGACGCGAGTCCCTGTTGGAGCACCGCCCCGGCGCTGGTGATCCCGTTGTTGAACCGCAGCACCCAGATCCAGCCCCCCGGGAAGACGTGATGGAGCGCGGCATCGTCGGGCGGAAACGGCGCCCCGTCGCCGGTGGGATGCAGGGCATCCCATCGGGCCACCCCGCGAAAGTGGCTGAAGACCGCCCGGGTGGCGGGCATGCCCGCGAGGGGCTCCTCGCCGAGGCCCAGGTGACGGTGGAGAAGTCCGCGTGGACCGGTCGCATCCACCAGCCATCCGGCCTCGAACGACAGCGGACGCTCCCCGCGCATCCCGTGCACCCGGATCCCCCGGGGCCCCTCCTCCACCCGGGTCACCTCCAGCCGGTCCACATAGTCCGCTCCAAGGCCGATCGCCTCCCGGAGGAGGAAATGGTCGAGGGCCGGACGGTACCACTGGGTGTCGGCACTCCGCTCGTTCGGGCTCGCCGCGACCAGGAGGGTGTTCGACCGGTCGGGGGCGGGACGCCAGTCCGCGCCCGGGACATGGTGGACGAAGCTGAAGCCGCGCTTGATCCCGGCCGGCAATTCCGGTCGGGCGGCCTGCCAGGTGCCCCACTTGGACAGGGGCAGGAGGCGGGGCAGGTCGTGGTCGCGGGCGATCTCCTCCCACAGCAGGCCGGCCAGCGGCGTGGACGATTCCCCGATCGCGAAGCGCGGATGCCGTCCGCGCTCCAGGATCAGGACCCGCAGGCCCAGCCGGCGGGCGATCATCGCGAGGAGCGTTCCGCCGAATCCGGATCCGACGATCAGCAGGTCGTGTTCGGGAGCCATCCCGCCCCGGCAATACCCGGGATTGGTGCCGACGGGAATCCGGAACCCAAAAACGGCGTTGCCCCGCGCCCATCCGTTCGCATTCTCCCGCCCATGCTCGACATCAAGCTGCTGCGGGAGAACCCGGATTTCGTGCGCGAACGGCTGGCGCTCCGCCTGGGCGGGGACGAGGCGAAGGTCGCCGAGGTGCTGGCGTACGACGACCGTCGGCGTGCCGCGCTGGCCGAGGTGGAACAGCTGAAGGCCCGGCGCAATGCGGCCTCGAAGGAGATCGGCGCGCTGATGGCGCGCAAGGAGCTGGAGACCGCCGAGTCGCGGAAGGCGGAGGTCCGGACGATCGGCGACCGGATCGCCGAGCTGGACCGCGTCGTCGACGAGGCCGCCTCGGCGCGCGACGCCCTCCTGCTGAGCCTTCCCAACCTGCCCCATGCGTCGGTGCCGGTCGGCCGCGACGCCGCGGACAATCCCGAGGTCCGGGTGCACGGGACCCGTCCGGAGTACGCCTTCGCCCCCCGGAACCACGTCGAGCTGTGCGAGCGGCTGGGGCTGGTCGACTTCGCCCGCGGGGCCAAGCTGAGCGGCTCGGGCTTCCTGCTCTACACCGGCTGGGGTGCCCGGCTGGAGCGGGCCCTGACCGGGTTCCTCCTCGATCTCCACGTGCACGAACACGGCTACACCGAGGTCGCCCCGCCGTTCATCATCGGGGAGCACTGCATGGTCGGCGTGGGCCAGTTCCCCAAGTTCCGGGACCAGGCCTACGCGGTGCAGGAGGGCCTCGACGCCTCCACCCTCGGACGCCTCTACCTGCTCCCCACCGCCGAGGCGCCGGTGGCGAACATCCATCGGGAGGAGATCCTCCCGGCCGACCGCCTTCCGGTCCGCTACTGCGCCTACTCCCCGTGCTTCCGGGCCGAGGCCGGCGCGGCCGGGCTGGGGACCCGCGGGATGATCCGGGTGCACCAGTTCGACAAGGTCGAGCTGATCCAGGTGGTCGACCCGGCCGACGGCTATGCGGCGCTGGAATCCCTGGTGGGACACGCCGAACGGGTGCTGCAGCTGCTTGGGCTTCACTACCGCGTGATCAGCCTGTGCACTGGCGACCTCGGGTTCGCGTCGGCCAAGACCTACGACATCGAAGTCTGGGCGCCGGGGCAGGGGGCGTACCTGGAGGTGTCGAGCTGCTCGAACTGCGAGGACTACCAGGCGCGGCGGATGAACCTCCGGTACAAGACCGTCGACGGCGACAACCGGCTGCCGCACATCCTGAACGGATCCGGCACCGCCCTGGCCCGGCTGTTCGTCGCCCTGGTCGAGACCCATCAGCAGGCGGACGGCTCCATCGCGATCCCCGAGCCGCTGCGGCCCTACCTCCGGGCGGATGTGATCCCCGGGGGGGGCTGACCGCATCCGCCGCGGGCGCGGCGCGACCGGCACTTGCCACGGCCGGGACCGCCACGGAGACTCGCCGCCCATGTCGGATTTCAACATCCAGTACGTCGCCCGGCTGGCCCGGATCGCCCTGAGCCCGGAGGAGGAGGCGCGGTTGGGCGAGCAACTCGACCACATCCTCGGCTTCGTCGCCAAGCTCAAGGAGGTGGACGTGTCGGGGGTGGAGCCGACCGCCCATGCGTTTCCGATGGTGAACGTGATGCGACCCGACGTGGTGGAGCCGTCGCTGTCGGGCGACGAGGCGCTCCGGAACGCGCCGGCCCGGGCCGGCGGCCTGTTTGTCGTGCCCAAGATCGTGGAATAGCCCGCCGCCAGCGACCGCCGTCCCTCCCGCCATGATCCGCCGTCTCTCCATTACCGACCTCACCGCCCGCCTCGCGCGTCGCGAGGTGTCCGCCCGCGAAGCCCTCGACGCCTGCCTGGAGCAGGTCGACCGGGTGGATCCCCGGGTGAAGGCCTTCCTGTCGATCGACCGCGACGATGCCCGGGCCCAGGCCGACGCGGCCGATCGCGAGCTGGCCGCCGGGGGCGTCCCGGAAGGGCGCCCGCTGCTCGGCGTGCCGGTGGCGCTGAAGGACGTCCTCGCCCACCGGGGACAGCCCCTGCAATGCAGCTCGCGGATCCTGGGCGACTTCGTGTCGCCGTACGACGCCACGGTGGTGGAACGGCTCCGGGCGGCCGGCGCGGTGGTCTTCGGCCGGCTGAACATGGACGAATTCGCCATGGGCAGCTCCACCGAGAACTCCGCCTTCGGCACCACGCTCAACCCGTGGGACACCACCCGCGTGCCGGGCGGGTCGTCGGGCGGCTGCGCGGCGGCGGTGGCGGCCGGCGAGGCGTTTGCCACCATCGGATCCGACACCGGCGGCTCCATCCGCCAGCCGGCGGCGTTCTGCGGATGCGTGGGGGTCAAGCCGACCTACGGTCGGGTGTCGCGGTACGGCCTGGTGGCGTTCGCCAGCTCGCTGGACCAGATCGGGCCGTTCACCCGGACGGTGGGCGATGCCGCCCTCATGATGGAGGTGCTGGCGGGGCAGGACCGGCGTGACAGCACCAGCGTGCCGCGGCCGGTTCCCCGGTACCGCGACGCGCTGGGTGGCGGCTCGCTGGCCGGGGTGCGACTGGGCGTGGTGCGGGAGTTCCAGGTGGGTGGGCTCGATCCCGGGGTCGACCAGGCGTTCCGGGCGGCGGTCCGCCAGCTGGAATCCCTCGGCGCCGAGGTCCGCGAGGTGAGCCTGCCCCACAGCGACTACGCTGCGGCCACCTACTACATCATCGCCCCGGCCGAGGCGTCGGCCAACCTCGCCCGGTTCGACGGCATCCGCTACGGGGCGCGGGTGGACGGTCCCGACCCCTTCGAGCTGAACGCCCGCACCCGGGGAGCCGGGTTCGGTCCGGAGGTGAAACGCCGGGTCATCCTCGGCACCTATGTCCTCAGCTCGGGCTACTACGACGCCTACTACCTCCGGGCGCAGAAGGTCCGGACGCTCATCCGGAACGACTTCCTGAAGGCGTTCGAGTCGGTCGACGCGATCGTGACCCCGACCACGCCGACGCCGGCATTCCGCGTGGGGGAGAAGACCTCGGACCCGCTGCAGATGTACCTGAGCGACATCTTCACCATCTCGTGCAACCTGGCGGGCATTGCCGGGCTGAGCGTCCCGGCCGGGTTCGTGGGGGAACCGCGCCTGCCCGTGGGGCTGCAGCTGCTCGGGGCGCCGTTCGCCGAGGAGATGCTGTTCCGGGTGGCGCACGCCTACGAGCAGTCGACCCCGTGGCACCGCGAGGCGCCGCCGCTGGGCTGACCGGGGCTCAGGGTGCCGGGGACGTCGGGGACGCGGGGGGGGTGGGTGCGTCGGGTTCCCGAAACGGCGTGCGCAGCAGGCCCGCCACCGACTGGTGGCGGTCGTCGTCGTAGCCGTCCAGGCCGAACACCACGTTCTCCGGGTCGGGACGCATCCGGTACGTGCCGAAGATCCGGTCCCAGAAGGAGAACAGGGAGGCGTAGTTCGAGTCCGTCTCCGGCTGCCACCGGGAGTGGTGGATCTTGTGCATGTCCGGGGTGACGAACACCCGGCGCATGACCCGCTCGACCGGTCCGGGCAGGGCGACGTTGGCGTGCTGCAGCTGCACGAGGACCTGGAGCAGCGTCTCGTACAGCACCACGTGCCAGAACTGCAGGCCGAGCAGGGGGATGAGGCCGATGCGGAGGACGGACGAGATCCCGATCTCCACCACGTGGAACCGGTTCGCCGTGGTGACGTCCATCCGGGGATCCGAATGGTGCATCCGGTGGAACATCCACAGGTGGGGCAGCCGGTGGGCCGCCCGGTGCCAGAGGTAGGTCCAGAGGTCGAAGAGGAGGACCGCCCCGACGGCCTGGGCCGCGGTGGGGAGGGGGATCCAGTGGAGGAGGCCGAACCGGTGGGCGTCGGCCCAGCCGGCGACCGCCTTCCAGGCGAGTGCGAAGCCGAGGCCGGCGACGACGGCGTTCAGGAGGGCGATGGCGTAGTTGCGGACGCCGTGCCGGAGCCGGTCGCGCAGCCGGGGGAACTCGGGAAGGAATGGCGCGGCGGTCTCCCAAGCCAGGAGCAGGGCGAGCCATCCGAGGCTCGCCACCGCGCGCCACTGCTGGAACTGGCCCAAGTCCGGTGCCGGATCGTTCACCGCTCCTCCCCGACGTCGGCCCGGAGCGGCGGCTGGAGCAGCCGTCCGAAGGTCCGGTTGTACGGATGCACCCGCTCCGCCGGCCGGCCGCGGGCCTCCAGCGGACGGCCCTCGTTGGCCCAGGCGAAGATCGACCCCTCGAGGTTGAAGATGTTCGTCCGGCCGGCCCGGCGCAGGCGGTCGGCCAGCTCGGAGGAACGCCACCCGACCGAGCAGTAGACCACCACCGGACGGTCCTCCGGCAGGCCCGGCCCGAGGTCGGCGGGTTTCGATTTCGGGTCGACCCGCACCGCGCCGGGCAGGTGGCTCACGGCGAACTCGGGCGCGGTCCGGACATCGAGCAGCACCGGGGTCGGGCCGTTGGTGCGCGCCAGCCACTGCGCCAGCTCGGCGGTCGACAGCTGCGGAACCTCGGGGAAGCGTCGCCGGACCGTCTCCTTCCACTCGTCCAGCGGCGCGGTCGAGGCCTCGTCGGCCCGCACCACCGACCAGGTGCCCCGCAACAGGAGCAGGGCGACCGACAGGAGACGTCCGATGCGCATCACGCCGCACGAGTAACAGGACGCCGGCGGACGGGCAAATCCGCTTGCCCGGGACGCGGGGCCGTCCGCAGGCTGGCCCCGCCCTCCAGCACCTTCCCATGAAGAAAGTCCGCATCGGTCTCATCGGTCTCGGCAACATCGGACGTCATCACGCCGGGTATCTCCTCGGGGGCCGGGTCGCGCGGGCGGAGTTGACGGCGGTGTGTGCGCCGACCGGGTCGAAGCTCGAGCCGTACCGGGAGCGCGGGCTGGCGACGTTCACCGACCCGGCGGCGCTGATCGGGTCGGGTCTGGCCGACGCGGTGCTGATCGCCACGCCCCACTACCAGCACACGACGCTGGGGATCGCTGCGTTGGAGGCGGGCCTGCATGTGATGGTCGAGAAGCCGATCTCTGCCCACAAGGCCGATGCCGAACGGCTCCTGGCCTGCGCGGCGGCCCACCCGGACCGGGTGCTCGCCGGCATGTTCCAGCTCCGGGTCGAACCCCGCTACCTCCGCCTCCGGCGCCTGATCACGTCGGGTGAACTGGGAACCCTCGTCCGGGTGAACTGGATCAACACCGACTGGTTCCGGACCGAGGCGTACTACGCCAGCGGCGGATGGCGGGCCACGTGGAAGGGCGAGGGCGGCGGGGTCCTGCTCAACCAGTGCCTGCACAACCTCGACGTCCTCGCCTGGCTCCTGGGAATGCCGGCCCGGGTCCGCGGGTTTTGCGGGTTCGGCCGGCACCACCGGATCGAGGTCGAGGACGAGGTCACGGCGTATCTGGAGTATCCGGGGGGTGCCACCGGGGTGTTCATCTCGAGCACGGCCGAGGCCCCCGGCACCAACCGCCTCGAGATCACCGGCTCCCGCGGCCGGGCGGTGTTGGAGGACGGCCGCCTCCGGTTCACCCGCAACGACGGTGACATGCTGGAGTTCCTCCGGACATCCACCGGCGGCTTCACCAAGCCGGAGGTCTGGAACTGCGAGATCCCGTTCACCGACGCCACGGAGCCGCATGCGCGGCTGATGGAGAACTTCTGCGATGCCGTCCTCGACGGGGCGGCATTGATCGCGCCCGGGAGCGAGGGGATCCATTCCGTGGAACTCGCCAACGCGATCGTCTTCTCGGCGATGCTCGACCGCACGCTGGAGCTCCCTCTGGACGGCGCGGCCTGGGAGGCGCACCTGGCCGGCCTGGTCGCCGCGTCCACGGCCGAGAAGAAGGTCGTGGCGCCCACCCGCGACGACTTCGCCGCCTCGTTCCGACGCTGAAAGCCTGTTCCCATCCCATGCACTCCCGGAGAACCTTCCTCGCCCGACTGGCCCTCGGAGGCGCCGTGGCGCGCACCCTCACCGCCCAGGCGACGGTCCGTCCGGTCGTCGGCTCCCAGCTGTACGGCTGGGGACAGTACTATTCGCGCGACGGGAAGCGCCTCGAGGACCATCTGGACGAGGTCTTCGCGTCCCTGCGCGATGCGGGCTTCGACTATGCCGAGGGGAACCTCGACGTGGCCGATCCGGACGGGAACGGGCGGTTTGCCGAACGGCTTCGGGCCCGCGGACTGCGTCCGGTCAGCCTCTACACCGGCGGGGCCTTCCATGAGGCGGCCCGGGCGGACGAGACGGTCGGCCGGATCACCGCCGCCGCCCGGGTCGCCGCCGGGGCGGGGTTCGGGGTGATCGTGTGCAATCCCGATCCGATCGGTCGGGCCAAGACCGATGCCGAGCTGCTCGTCCAGGCCCGGGCCCTGTCGGACCTGGGCGATGCCCTGTCGGCCCTCGGGCTGCGGCTCGGGCTCCATCACCACACCCCGGAGCTGGCCGACGGTGCCCGGGAGTTCCATTCCAACTTCGACCGCACCCGGGCCGGACGTGTGGATTTCTGCATCGACACCCACTGGATGTACCGGGGCGGGGTTCCTCCGATGGACGCGCTCGGGCGGTACGGGGACCGGGTGGTCTCGTGGCATCTGCGCCAGAGCCGGGAGAAGGTGTGGTGGGAGGATCTGGACGCCGGGGACATCGACTACACGGCGATCGCGCGGCTCGCCCGGGAGCGGTCGATGGCCCCGCGCTACACGGTCGAATTGGCTCTTGAGGCGGGGACGCGGATCACCCGCACGGTGGTCGAGAACCACGCCCGCAGCCGGGAGTTCGTCCGCCGCGTCTTCGGCGCCTGACCGCCCGGGTCAAGGGGCATCCTGGACTGCCCGGTAGACGCCGGAGGCGCTGCCGGCGGATTCCGGATCGTCGATCTCGAGCGGCATATCCCCGAGGCTCACCGAGGTCCAGTCGGCCCAGATCCCGGGTTCCGGCCCCCGCTGCAGGCGGATGAGGGCCCCCTGGGGGCCGTCGAGCCGCAGCCGGGCATTGCCGGCCACCGAGGGCATCCGGATGTCGAGGCGGAGCTCCGGCCGATGGAAGCCCAGGACCACCAACTCGCCATCCGATGTCCCCGCGTAGGTCACGGAGGTTCCGTCCCCGAGGACGACAGCCGGGACGGCCGAATTCCCTCCCACCCGGCGTGGGGCGGCGGGATCCGCGATGTCGAGGACAACGACTCCACGTCCTTCCTCGGCGACGTAGAGGAACCGTCCGGTCCCGGCCACGCTGGTGACGGCGGTCCCGGTCTGCCAGGTGGAGAGGAGGGTGGGCTGGGTGGGGTCGGCCACCGAGATCAGGTGGAGGCCCTGCTGCCGGGCGGCGACCCACGCCAGGTTGCCGATCACCCCGACATCGCGCGCGGGCCCCAGTTCGGCGAGCAGGCCGACCTCCACGGGCTTGCCCGATTCGTCCTCCGCGATGACCCGGAGTCCCGCGAACCCGTCCGCCACATAGGCCCGGCCGTGGGCCATGGCCACGGCGTAGGTCTCGTCGCGCGGCTCGAGCACCCCGGTCCGGACCGGATCCCCCGGCGTGTCGAGATCCAGCCAGACCAGACCCCCATGAGCGTCCGCCACCGCACCCCTGTTTCCGGCGATCGCCACCCCGCGGGCATAGCCTGCCGTGTCGAACCCGCCGCGCCGGACGAGGTTTCCCGGATCCCCGACGTCGATGAGTGAGACACCGCCGACTCCCGACGCGATCATCGCCAGGTGTCCGTCGATCGCCACGTCGAGCGCGGATCCGAAGCGGTTGGTCTCAACCAGCTGGGTCAGGGAACCATCGGCGCCCGCCTCGAACAGGCCGATGCCCCGGCTGCCCTGTGCCGTCACCAGCAGGCTTTCGGAACGGGCGATCGACTGGATCTCGCCGGTCAGGATGGAGGATCCCAGCCGGGGCGGGGTGGCCGCCCGGGTGATGTCCAGGATGTCGAGCCCGGCCAGGCCGGCGGCCACGTAGACCAGGCCGTCCTCCAGCCAGGTCGCCTGGGCGGTGCTCCGGGTGCTCCAGCTTCCGATGAGCCGCGGGGCGGCCGCGTCGGACAGGTCGACCACATACACCTCCGACCCATTGGCCACGGTTCCCCGGGTGCCGTCGATCGCCACGCCCAGGGCGAGGCCCGAGGGGCGCACGCCCCCGATCCGCACCGGGTCGGGCCCGGCATCCAGGTCGAGCACATGCAGGCCGAAGTCGCCGTCGGTGAGGTAGGCGAATTGTCCGGAGACGACGATTCCCGTCGCGGTGCCGGGGCTGTCCCAGCCGCCGAGCCGACGCGGCGCCGCGGGCCCGGTGAGGTCGAGGACGTGGAGTCCGCCCCCGGCATCCGCCACCAGCACCCGGTCGCCCGACACCGCCACGGACTGCGCAAACCCCGGGGTGTCGAAATCAACCACGGGCCGGGGCGCGGTGGGATCGGACACGTCGAGCATCACCACGCCGGCCGGCCCGTCGGCCACGTGGAGCCGGTCTCCGTCGAGTGCCAGCCCGACCGCGATGCCCGCGGTGTCGACCGCGCCGACCTGCCGCGGGTTGGCGGGATCCCCGATGTCCACCACCACCACCCCTGCCGCGTCCGCCGCCACGTAGGCGAGGGGCCCGGCGAGGAGGACCGAGCGGGCGGGTCCGGGCGTCGGCAGGGCTCCGATCCGCCGGGGTTGGTCCGGGTCGGCCACCTCCACGACCTGGAGCCCCCCGTTCCCGTCGGCCACCAGGCAGAGCCCGTCGCGATGGGCCACGCCCAGCGCGGTGATCTCCGTCCGGAGGTTGGACCGCTGGCGGATGTCGATGTCCTCCGCCCAGCCGATGGTTGCGAACCCGGCCAGCAGGGCGGCGAGCCGGACGGCCCGGGCGCAGGGGGTCCCCCGTGGGGAGGTGGGAACGGCCACGGGGAGGGGGAGGGAGGGGCGGGAGGACTGGGGCATGGACGCTGGGTCGGTCGGCGGCGGTTGCGGGTGCCGCGCTCCATGCTCGGGGCCGGTCGGGGGACTGGCAAGTGCGAGGGCCGCGACGGATTCGCGGGCGGATGTAACGGCGGCCGGAAAATGCTTCTGGATGAGGTGACGAGACATTACACGATCATGAAAACTCCAGTGACCCCGTCCCCCACCGCCTGTCCCCAATGCGGTCGGCCGCTGCCCGGCGGCGGGCTGCAGGGGCTTTGCCCGGCCTGCCTGCTGGTCCAGGCCGATGCGACCCGCTCCGGCGAGCGACCCGGCGGTGGACCGCGCTTCGAGCCGCCCCCGGTCGCCGACGTGGCGGCGTTGTTCCCGCGGCTGGAGATCATCCGCCTCATCGGGGCGGGGGGCATGGGGGCGGTGTACCAGGCCCGGCAGCCGGACCTCGACCGGATGGTGGCGCTGAAGATCCTCCCGGCCGACGGCCCCGGCGGCACCCTGTTCGAGGAGCGGTTCAACCGCGAGGCCCGGGCCCTGGCGCGGCTCAGCCACCCGAACATCGTGTCCGTCCACGAGTTCGGCCGGGCCGGCCGGCACCACTTCTTCCTCATGGAGTACGTCGACGGCGCCAACCTCCGCCAACTCGAACAGTCGGGCCGGTTGTCGCCCCGGGAGGTCCTCCAGATCATCCCCCAGATCTGCGACGCCCTGCAGTACGCCCACGACGAAGGCGTGGTCCATCGGGACATCAAGCCGGAGAACGTCCTGGTCGACCGGAAGGGGCGGGTGAAGATCGCCGACTTCGGCCTGGCGCGGATCCTCGGGCCGGAGGGTGACACCGGTCGGCTGACCGTCGACGGCCAGGTGATGGGCACCCCGCACTACATGGCGCCCGAGCAGGTGGAACGTCCGCTGTCGGTCGATCACCGGGCCGACATCTATTCCCTCGGGGTGGTGATCTACGAGATGCTCACCGGCGATCTTCCGCTCGGGAAGTTCCCGCCGCCGTCGCGCAAGGTGGAGGTCGATGTCCGGCTGGACGCGGTCGTCCTGCGGGCGCTGGAGAACGATCCCGAGCGGCGCTATCAGCGGGCCGGCGACGTGAAGACCGGGGTCGAGACCGTGTCGCGCTCGCCCGCACCGGAGGCCGGGACGGGGGATGGGGAACCCGGGACGGGACCGGCACCGGTCCGGCATCTGCGCTGGGCGGGGATCCCGGTGGTGACCGAGCGGGATGGCGAACGGGAGGTCTCGTTCGAGGGGGCGCTCGGGCTGGTGTTTGCCACCATGTCCGTGGCCGCCGTCGGACATTACCTCGTCCGGTGGCTGAGCGGGGGCGAGCACGCCCTGCCGCGGGTGGTCTGGATGGCCGGGTTGCTGACGGCGTTCTGGGGCATCCGACGGGCGCTCCTGCGCGACGAACCCCGGGCGGCGGTGGAACGGACGATGAACGGAACGGTGGTGCTGAACCGGCGCCGGCGACCCCGCTTCCTCCGGGACTACCTCACTCTGGCCGCCCTGTTCGTCGTGGTGGTGGGCAGCCACTACCTGCATCGCGGTGTGATCCGTCCGCTGTTCGGCCGACCCGATGCCGCCGTCCCGCAGGTCGCCCGACCCGAGCCCGCCTCGGGCGCCCTCCGGGCGGAGTTGGAGGGCGGAGGGCGCATCGAGTTGCTGGCCGTGTCCCTGCCCGATGCCGCACCCAACCAGTGGTGGTTTCCCGACGGCCGACCCGACGCCGGCACCTACGAGGTCCATCGGCTCTCGTGCCCGGGGGGCATGGAGGATACGGGGCGGGCGATGGTGTTCCGGGTGGTGGATCTGCCGTCGGGTTCCGATGGACCGTATTTCGAGGCGGGTGCGGGAATGTCCGTGGCCGCGGGCGGGGTGGTGTTCGTGAACGGGCGGGAGCTTCCGGGTGCCCGGGCGGCCTGCTATTCCGGGGTGTCGGCCGGGCAGCGGATCGCGCCCGAGGTGGGGGTGTCGGTCGACCCCTGGCGTCCCCTCGCCGCCTACCACCGCGACGGACGCCCGGCCGGATCCCGTCGGCTCCCGGACGATCCCCATCCGCGGCTCCAGGTGCACGCGACATCGGATTCCCCCGAGGGAGCCCGCATCACGGCAATGCTCCCGCGAGAGTCGCGCGACTGGCGGTTCCGGATCGTGGCGGTGGACCACTCCGGGGTGGAGCACACGGAGCGTTCGATGTCCGGGTCCCTGGGGCCGTCCGGCGACGACTCGATTCTCACCTTCGTCTTCCACGGGCTGCGGCTGGAGGATGTCCGCGAGTTCGTGGCCCAGGCCCGGCCGGTCCGGTGGGTCCGGTTCCCCGATGTCGCCCTGCAACCGGCGGGGAAGCTGCCGGAACCCCGTCGGCTGGCCTTCGCCCCGGATCTGGAGGTCACCGTCACGGAGTTGGTGGACTTCGATTCCGGTCGGATCGGCCGGTTTCCGTCGGATGCGGACGGCGAGAACGCGCTGGCGGCGGCGGCCGGGGCGGCGGCGTGGGCGGTGTCGGAGGGATTCGATGCCGCCCTGGGGGCCGCCGGGCTCGACCTGGCGGGCACCGTCCACCTGGCGGTGGTCGAGGAGGCCGAATGGGAGCGGTTGACCCCGCGGGAGGTGATCGACCGGGTGTACGAGCGACGTTTCGCGCCCGCCCGCCTGCCGGTGGAGGGGCCCTATTCGGGCCATCGCACCTACGCCTACCAGACCCGGGAGGGGGGATTCGGCCTGCTCCGGTTGGTCCGGGTCGGCCCGGGGCTGCCCGACGCCACCATCCGCCTGCGGAGGATCACGCGATGAGCGGGACGGACGGGACTTCCGGGGGGGCGGATCCGCTGGTGGGCCGGGGGGAGGTGTTTGCGACCACCCGCTGGACCCAGGTGGTGGCGGCGGGGCGGGGGACGTCGCCCGACGCCGAGCGGGCGCTGGCCGCGCTGTGCCAGGCGTACTGGTATCCGCTCTATGCGTACGTTCGCCGGCGGGTGCGGAGCCGCGAGGATGCCGAGGATCTCACCCAGGCGTTCTTCGCCCGGTTCCTCGAGCGGAACCCCCTCGGGGGACTGTCGGCCGATCGCGGCCGTTTCCGGGCCTTCCTGCTCGCGGCGTTGCAGAACTTTCTGTCGAACGAGCGCGACCGGTCCGGTCGGATGAAACGCGGGGGCGGCGTGCCGCACCTGTCCCTCGACTGGTCGGCGGCCGACAGCCGGTACGGGCTCGAGGTGCCGGACCCGGCCGACCCGGAGCGCGAGTTCGACCGCGCCTGGGCGGTGTCGCTCCTCGAGCAGGTGGTGGGACGCCTGCGGTCGGAATGCGCCGGCTCCGGCCGTGCCGGGCTGTTCGAGGCGGCCCGCGGCTACCTGATGCTCGGGGAGGAGGCCATCCCGCACGCCGATGCCGCCCGTCGCCTCGGCATGGAGGAGGGGGCGTTCCGGGTGGCGGTCCACCGCCTGCGCAAGCGGTACCGCGAGCTGCTCCGGGAGGAACTGGCCGGGACACTCGCCGACCCGTCCCAGGTCGACGACGAGCTCCGCGCCCTCCAGCAGGCCCTGCTCGGGGACTGATCCTGCGGTGCACGGCCCGGGCAGGAGGGGAGGTGCCTGCGTCGGGCTTCCTTCGCGGGGAACGGGCCGATAGCGTCGCCGCGTGTCTGGCACCCTCGTCGTCAACGAGATCTACCTGAGCCTGCAGGGCGAGAGCACCCACGCGGGGTTGCCCTGCGTGTTCGTCCGGCTCACCGGATGCAATCTCCGCTGCTCCTACTGCGACACCGCCTACGCCTTCACGTCGGGCGGGCGGATGGACGTGGAGGCGGTGCACGGCCGGGTGCTGGAGTTGGCCGACGGGTACTCCACGGTGGCCGGTGCGGTCCGGTTGCCGCTGGTGGAGTTCACCGGCGGGGAACCGCTCCTCCAGGCCGGGGTGCGTCCCCTGATGGCCCGGCTCTGCGACGAGGGATTCGTCGTGCTGGTGGAGACGAGCGGGGCCCATGACATCTCGACGCTCGATCCGCGCGTCCGTCGCATCATGGACCTCAAGTGTCCGGCCAGCGGCGAGTCCGGCCGCAATCGATGGGAGAACCTCGACGACCTCCGGCCGACCGACGAGGTCAAGTTCGTGATCAGCACCCGGGAGGACTACGAATGGGCGCGCGACGTGGTGCGTCGGCACCGGCTGGAGCAGGTGTGTCCGGTCCTCTTCTCGTGGGCCGCCCCCCTCCTGCCGGTCCAGCGGGACCCGAGCCTGAAGGCGGTGCCGGCGGCGCATCGTCCCCTCGACCGTCGGGGGCTGGTCGAGGCGATCATCGCCGACCGGCTCCCGGTGCGGTTCCAGCTGCAGATGCACAAGTTTGTCTGGCCGCCGGAGGAGCGGGGCGTGTGAATCGGCGGGCGATGACTTCCCGGGAGGTGTTACGGACCCTGCGCGACTACGAGTCGCGCAACGTGACCCATCTGGACCCGGCCGGGGGCTGGCCGGCGGTCTGGGCCCGGGCCCGGGGCTGTCGGGTGTGGGATCCGGAGGGGCGGGAGTACCTCGACCTGACCGCCGCCTTCGGGGTGGCGGCCGCCGGGCATGCCAATCCGCGCGTGGTGCGCGCCGGGCAACGCCAGTTGGCGCTGCTTCCCCATGCCATGGGCGACGTGCACCCGCATCCGGCCAAGGCGCTCCTCGCCCGACGCCTGAGCGAACTGACGTTCGGCCGTTGGCGCCGTCGCCGCCCCGCGGTGGGTGGGGCGGGCCCGGGCCGGGGTCGGGTGATCCTGGGCAGCTCGGGATTCGAGGCGGTGGAGGCGGCGCTCAAGACGGCCCTGCTGGCCACCGGACGGTCCCGGGTGCTGGCGTTCGAGGGGGGCTATCATGGCCTGGGTTACGGTGCCCTCAACGTCACGCACCGGGCGCACTTCCGCTCACCCTTCGAGCGTCAGCTGCCCGGGTTCGGCACCTTCCTCCCGTTCCCCCGGTGCGCCGCGTGCGGCTGTCCGGGGTCCGGATGCGACGACCTGCCGGCCGTCGAGGCGGCCCTCGGGCGCGAGCTGGCCCGGGGGGATGTCGGTGCCGTGCTCGTCGAGCCGGTCCAGGCCCGGGGCGGCATCCGGGTGCCGCACCGGGATTTCCTCCGCCGCCTCCGCACCGCGTGCGACGCCCACGGGGCGCTGCTGGTGGTGGACGAGATCTACACCGGCTTCGGCCGGACCGGCGCCTGGTTCGCCGTGGAGCACAGCGGCGTGGTGCCGGACATCATCTGCCTGGGCAAGGCGCTGGCCGGCGGATTCCCCATCTCGGCCTGTGTCGGGCGGGCGGATGTCATGGACCGCGCCTGGCCGGCGTCGGACGGCGAGGCGATCCACACCAGCACGTTCCTGGGCAACCCGGTCGGGTGCGCCATGGCGCTGGCGCAGCTCGACGAGATCGAGCACCGGGACCTCCCGGGACGGAGCGCGGTGCTGGGGGACCGACTGCTGGGGTGCCTCAACCAGATGGCGGACGCGGCCTGGCCGTGGGTGTTGTCCCCGCGGGGATTGGGACTCATGGCCGGGATCGGCGTGCACCACCCCGACGGCCGGCCGGCCACCGCGACGGTGGTCGCGGTGATGAAGCGCCTGCTGCGCGACGGGTATGTGGTCCTGCCCGAGGGCGCGGACTCCGAGGTGCTGGGATTCACACCGCCCCTGACCATCACGGCCGCCCAGATCGACCGGGCGGTGGCGGCGGTGCGCGCCGCCCTGGTGGCGGAGCAGGGGATGGCGTCGGCAAAAACCGGGAGGAAACGATGACCTTGGGCGAGATGCGACGGATCCTGGCCGCGGGTGACATCCAGCTGACCCGTTCCCTCGGACAGAACTTCCTGCACGACGCCCGTCAGTTGGACCGCATCGTCGCCGCCGCGCAGCTCGGTCCGGATTCCCGGGTGCTGGAGATCGGCCCGGGGTTGGGGCCGCTGACCGAGCGACTCCTGTCGGCCGCCTCGGAGGTGCTCGCCATCGAGAAGGATGCGCGGTTGGCGGAGGTTCTCCGTGGGCGGCTGGGAACCGATGGCCGTCTGCACCTGGTGGTGGCCGATGCGATGGACTGGCTGCGGGAGAACCCGCGGGACTGGTCCGACTGGAGCCTCGTGGCCAACCTTCCGTATTCGGTCGCCTCGCCCCTCCTGGTGGACCTGGCCGGGGCCGACGGCCCGCCGGCCCGGATGGTGGTCACCCTCCAGCTCGAGGTGGTCCGACGGATCGCCGCCCAGCGGGACACGTCGGACTACGGCCTGCTCACCCTGCTGCTGGGGCTGCGGTATGAGGTGGCCGGCTGGTTCGGCATCCCGCGGGGCTGTTTCTTCCCGGCGCCCGACGTGGATTCGGCCTGTGTGACGCTGGTGCGCCGGGCCGTTCCGCTGGCCGACCGGCGCGTCGCCGCGGTGTTCATCCGGGTGGTGAAGCGGGGCTTCAGCCAACGTCGCAAGATGATGCTCAAGCTGCTGAAGCAGGACTGGCCGGCCGACGCGTTGGCGGTCGCCTTCGACGCGGCCGGGATCACCCCGACCGAGCGGGCGGAAAAGGTCGGGCTCGAGCAGTTCGTCACCGTGGCCCGATGCCTCGCCGGCCCGCCGCCCGGGTGACCCCTCGGAGTTCCCGCTCAGTCCCGTTCCCCGGGCGGACGTGGTCCGAGCCGGGAGAGGTCGATCGGCTGGAAACCGATTCCGAACGCGGGGGAATCCGGCCGGAGGCCGCGTTCGGGGCGGAGCGGATCCACCAGCAGGGGATCGGCGATGACCGAATGGCGGTCGTGGCCCCGCTGCCTCCATTCCTCCCAGGTGCCTCCGGCGAACCGGTAGGCGTCGACCGAGGCCCCGTGGCGGGCGTCGAACCAGAGGTTGTGGTCGGTGGTGAACCGGTCCGGGGTTCCGTTCCAGTTGCTGCCCAGCAGGGTGCCGGAATCGGCGAGGACCACGTTGCGGGTGAACTCGAACGAGCGGTGGGGCTCGTCGCGGGTGCGCATCACCGAATGCCGGCTGTTCCAGGCGAGGAGGTTGTTGCGGACCACGTTGTCCCGGCCGTAGTGCTGGTGGAACCCGGCATCGAGGCAGCGGTAAGCGACGTTGTTTTCGAGGAGGATCCCGGTGCTGCCCTCGTCGGTGTAGAGCCCCCAGCCGCCGTACTGTCGGCTCCGGATGTCGTGGAAGACGTTGTTCCGGACCACCGTTCCCGGTTGGGGACCGAGGAGGTAGATGCCGCCCATGTCGCTGAGGAGTCCCTGGCCGATGTCATGGACGTGGTTGAACTCGATCACGTTCCCGCGGCAGGGCGAGGCCTGGTAGCCCCAGGTCCACCCGACCGAGATCGCGGTGTAGTACAGGTCGTGGATGTGGTTGTGGGCGATCCGGTTGGTGCCGCTCTGGAAGACCAGGACGCCGACCGCCGGTGCGAGGATACGGCCCAGCCGGTGGAGGTGGTTGTCGGTGAAGTGGTGACTGTGGCAGGCGGCGGCGGGGTCTGGCTCCCGGTCGCCCGGTTCCCCGATCCGGATGCCGCCGGCCCCGAGGTCTCGAAACTCATTGCCCACCACGCGCCAGTCCTGGCAGCCGCGACCCATCTCCAGGCCATAGCCGCCCAGCCCGTCGAACAGGCAGTCCTCCACCCGGCAGCCCACGGCGTACCGGGCCCGGAGCGCCCCGGGGGTCTGGCTGGCGGCCTGGGGATCGATCCGGCCGGGCGACGGAAACCCGCACTCCGTCCCGGCAAAGGTCAGGCCTCTCAGGGTGACCTCCCGCACCGGCCGCTCCGCGGTTCCCTCCCAGAGCACCAGGACGTCGAGCGCCGGCACCGTGACCGAGGCCGTGCGCGGGTCGATCCCGGTCGGTGGAATCAGCAGGAACCGGCCCGAATCCGGATCCCGCTGCCATTCCCCCGGGGCGTCGAGCGCCTCGGGCACCCCCTCGATCCAGTAGCGCTCCTCCGGACTGTCCATCCACGCGGAACGCGGGCCGCCGTCGAGGCGGGCCACCCCGGCGTCCCCGTCGATGTCTCCCAGCGGCAGGTGCAGTTGGGTCCACTTCATGTACATCCCCACCGAGGCCCGGCCCGCCCAGGCGGGTTGCAGGTCGCCGGGGTGGAAGGGGAGGTGGATCGGCGTCGTGCCGGTCAGCGGACCGCGGCTCATCCGGTGGCCCTCGTTCGGGATCCGGGCCGGGATGGCCCGGGCGCCGTTGATGAACAGCTGACGGGGCGTCGCACGCCCCTCCAGCCGGGCGGGGGATGGCGCATGCCACGCGCCGGGGCGACCGGGCAGCGGTTCCCATCCGGTCACGTCCACCGCCCCGGAGAGGACCGGACGGGCCCCCGGTGCGGCGGCGAGGGTGATCCGCGAGTCGCCCGGGCCGAAGGTGAGGGGGATGTCGAGACGGTGGACGCCGTCGGCCAGGACGAGGGTGACGCCCTCCCCGGGGCGTGCCGACCGGATGGCCCGGGCGCGGTCGAGGGATTCCTGGAGGCCGGGGGCGCCGGGCGGTGGGTTGGCCGCCACGTCGATCGGGACCTCGGCCCGGGCGAGGATGGCGAGCAGGGCGGGGACGGTCCATCCGACGAGGCGGGCGGCGGCGCGTGGAATCACCCGGGGCCGACGCGTCCGGGGGGCGGGGCATTCACCGCCCGGGAGGGCGGGCTGCCGGTCGGAAGTCCGGACGACATTCCATTGGCGATCGGGAACGGGCTGTTCAGGATGCGCGGCCATGCAGACGACAACGCTGCAATGTCATGGCTGCGGGGCCCCGGCGCGGACCGATGCGACCGCCTGTGGCCACTGCGGGGCGCGCCTCGCCACGATCGCCTGCCCGGGGTGCTTCGGGATGATGTTCCTCGGCTCCCGATTCTGCCCGCACTGCGGCGAGCGGGGTGACCGCTGGGACCAGGGAGCCGGCGTCCACGAGTGTCCCACCTGTCGGAAGCGGATGCACCACACGCGGGTGGGTGAGGTGGACCTCCAGGAATGCGCCGGATGCCACGGGCTGTGGCTCGACGGCGGATCGGTCGAGCACGTGGTCCGGACCGCCGAGGCACAGACGGCGGTGTTGCACCGTTTCCCTTCCGCATCCGCCGCCGATTCGATCGAACCGGTCCGGTATCGCCGTTGTCCGGTCTGCGCCGAGTTGATGAACCGGCGCAACTTCGCCCGCAGTTCCGGCGTGGTGGTCGACGTGTGCAAGGCTCATGGCACCTGGTTCGATGCGGAGGAACTCACCCGCGTGGTGGACTTCGTCCGGGTCGGAGGGCTGGAGCGGGCGCGACGGATGGAGGTGGAGGAACTGGAGAATCGCCGCCGCCGGGCCTCGTCGCCGGTGCCCATGGGATCCGCCAGCCCGCCGCCGGTCCGGAGCCTGGGCGGAAACGGCTGGGGCCTGGACATCGGCGACATCCTCGGCGGGATCGTGTCCGTGGCGTGGGACGCCCTCGTCGACTGACCCGGTCCGCCGTCCCGGTCCCGGCTATTCGAGTTCCGCCTCCCGTCGCTTCCGGGCGCGCTCGATCATCGCCGCGATGGTCAGCGGGGCGTTTCCCTCGAAGCGGTTGTTCACGTAGAGGTAGGCGGTCCGCCGTCGGTCGAGCGCCAGCGAATCCGCGATCAGGCGCGCCCCCGCCTCGCGGCCCTCGATGAACTCGTCCCGCACCCGGTCATAGGGCGCGAACCGGCTGACCGCCTCCTGGTAGGTGCGGCCCGGACGCAGGAGGAGGCGGCATCCGACCGTCGACGGACAGGTCACGCTTCCCGGCATGTCCAGTTGGTCCGACACCGCGGGCATGTCCGTCCACGAGTTGAAGACATGCGAGACCCCGTGCCGGGCCAGGGCGGCGAAGTATTCCGGATGCAGCAGGTTGCGGTTGCGGATCTCCACCCCGTAGGACCAGTCGGGCGGGAGGCAGCCGAGGAACCGGTCCAGCGCGGCGACGAAGTCCCGTCCCCGGGAAAAATCGGAGGGATGGAAATGGGAGAACTCGAAGATGAGCAGGCCGACCTTCGGACGGATCCGTTCCAGCGGACCGAGGAAGGAACGGCAGAAGAGGTCGGGGTTGAGGAAGCTCGGGTTCGCGGTCCCGCCCCGTGGGCCGAACCGGGGCAGTCGGGGGTAGTGCCGGAGGGTGATCTCGTCGGTGACCTTGAAGGAGAAGCGGAAGTCGTCCGGAACCTGGCCGGCGAGGCCCTGGAGCCAGGATTCCCTCGGGAAGGTGTAGTACGCGGCGTCGACACAGACCGTCGGGAACGTGGCGGCGTATTCCTGCAGGCAGGTGCGCTCGAACCGCGCCTCGCTGAACCGGCCCCGGAAGGTGTAGCGCCCGGGGGTGTACACCTGCCCGCACCAGCCGGGGTACTTCCACGACGAGGTCCCGAGGTACACCCCGGCCCCGCGCAGTTCCCGGAGCCGGGACGTCAGGGGCCCGATGTCGAAGGATGCCTCATCCGCCACGGCCCGATCGTGACCGGCGGCCGCCCGGATGGGCAATCCACTCGTGGCTGGCCTTCCGGTCCGTCATCCGTAGTCTTCCGCCCCGAATGAAGGGGATCATCCTCGCCGGGGGCGCCGGCAGCCGGCTGTATCCGCTGACGCTGGTGGCGTCGAAGCAGCTGCAGCCGGTGTACGACAAGCCCATGGTGTACTACCCGCTGACCACCCTGATCGAGGGGGGCGTGCGGGAGGTGTGCCTGATCTCCACCCCGCACGACCTGCCGCGTTTCCGTCAGTTGCTCGGCGACGGCTCGGCGTGGGGGCTTCGGATCGAGTACCGGGAGCAGGCCCGTCCGGAGGGGATCGCCCAGGCGTTCCGGATCGCCGACAGCTTCATCGGTTCCGACCCGGTCACCCTGATCCTGGGCGACAACATCTTCTACGGGGGCGACACCTTCTCCCGCGCGTTCGGTGCGTTCGGCGAGGGTGCGGTGATCTTCGGCTACCACGTCCACGACCCCGAGCGCTACGGGGTGGTGGAGTTCGACGCCCAGGGGCGGGCGATCTCCATCGAGGAGAAGCCGAAGGCGCCGCGCTCGAACTACGCGGTGCCCGGGCTGTACATCTACGACAACGAGATCGTCCAGATCGCCCGCGACCTGAAGCCCAGCGCCCGGGGGGAGCTGGAGATCACCGACGTGAACGTCGAGTACCTCCGCCGCGGCCGGCTGCAGGTGTATCGGCTGGAACGCGGCTTCGCCTGGCTGGACGCGGGGACCAGCTCGAGCCTGCACGAGGCCAGCGCCTACGTGCAGACCATCGAGAAGCGGCAGGGGATCAAGGTGGGCTGCCCGGAGGAGGCGGCGTTCCGTCGGGGGTTCATCGGACTGGATGCCCTCGACACGCTGGTGGGGCGCCTGCCCCGGTGCGAGTACCGGACCTACCTCGAGGAGGTCGTGGCCGAGGCGCGGCGGGGCTGAATCCGCCTGTCGAACCAACGAGATTCCAAGGAAAGACCAGATGATCCTGCTGCTGGGAGGAACGGGCTATGTGGGCGAGGCGTTCGAGGCCGAGTTGCGGCGTCGCGGATGGGTGTACCGTCGGGTCTCGCGGAGCGAGGCGGACTACACGCGCTTCGACCGCCTGCGGGCGCTGCTCACGGACGTCCGGCCGGAGTTCGTGGTCAACTGCGCCGGCTACACCGGCAAGCCGAACGTGGACGCCTGCGAGGCGCATCGGGCCGACACGCTGCTGGGCAACACGCTGCTGCCGCAGACCATCGCCCAGGCCTGCGAGGTGGCGGGCTTGCCGTGGGGGCATGTCAGCTCCGGCTGCATCTACAGCGGCGCGCGGGTGCGCCAGGAGGACGGATCATGGCGGGTGGAGAAGGACCTGACCACGCCGGCGATGCGGGCGGTGATCGCGGAGGAACCCGGGCGTCTGGCGGGGTTCCGGGAGGAGGACCCGCCGAACTTCAGCTTCCGCGACGGCCCGTGCAGCTTCTACAGCGGGACCAAGGCCCTGGGCGAGGAGGCGGTGCTGGGGTTGGGACGGAGCTACCTGTGGCGGCTGCGGATCCCGTTCGACGGGGTGGACAACGCCCGCAACTACCTGAGCAAGGTCCAGCGCTACGCCAAGGTGTATGACAACGCCAACAGCATCTCCCACCGGGGTGACTTCGCGAAGGCGTGCCTGGATTGCTTGGAGAAGCGGGTGCCGTTCGGGCTGTACAACGTGACCAACCCCGGCTGGGTGACGACGCGCCAGGTGGTCGAGTTGATCCGGGAGCGGCTGCGGCTGGACCGGACGTTCGAGTACTGGACCGACGATGCCGAGTTCTACCGGGTGGCGGCCAAGACCCCGCGCTCCAACTGCCTGCTCGACATGACCAAGCTGACCGCTGCCGGCATCCGCATCCGCCCCGTCGACGAGGCGCTGGACGAGTCGTTGAGAAACTGGGTTGCAGAGGGGCTAAAGGCCAAAGGCTAAGGGCGAAGGGCTGAAGGCGATGGGGACGGGATACCGGGATCTGAAGGTCTGGCAGGAGGCACGGGCGATTGCGGTTGAGGTGTACCGGTTGGCGTCCGTACCGCCGTTGTCCCGCGATTTCGGGCTGAAGGATCAGATGTGCCGGTCGGCGGTCAGCGTCGCGAGCAACATCGCCGAAGGAGACGAGCGGGGCGGCGATCGGGAGGCGGTCCGCTTTTTCCAGATTGCGAAGGGCTCCATCGCGGAGCTTCGAACCCAGGTGGATATCGCAGCGGAGGTGGGGTTGGTTGATCTGGCCACTCAGACGGAACTGGATGCCCGCCTGGAAGGCTTGGCCCGGTCCCTCGCCGCCCTGGCTCGATCCCGATCGCAGACCTTCAAGCCGCCCCCATCCCACCTTTAGTTCTCATCCCCCACTCCCTTGGCCCTTAGCCTTTAGCCTTTAGCCCAGAAAAGAATGAACCTGCTTCTCACCGGCGGTGCCGGATTCATCGGCTCGAACCTCATCCGGCACGTCATCGACCACCCGTCGATCGACCGGTTGATCAACCTCGACTGCCTCACCTACGCGGGCCACCGGGCGAACCTGCGCGGGGTTGAGAACCATCCGCGGTACGCCTTCGAGCAGGTCGACCTGCGCGACCAGGAGGCGGTGCGGCGGGTGGTGCGGGAACACGCCGTCACCCACGTCCTGCACCTGGCGGCCGAGAGCCATGTGGACCGCTCGATCAGCGGCCCCGGCGCGTTCATCCACACGAATGTCGTCGGCACCTTCCACCTCCTCGAGGCCTGCCGTGAGGCGTGGATGGAGAAGCCGTTCCAGCTCCGGCACGGGATCGCCCCGCGGTTCCATCATGTCAGCACCGACGAGGTGTACGGCTCGCTGGGGGAGACGGGCCTGTTCACCGAGACCACCCCGTACGCCCCGAACTCGCCCTACTCGGCCAGCAAGGCGTCGAGCGACCTGCTGGTGCGGGCCTACCACCACACCTACGGGCTGCCGACGGTGGTGACGAACTGCTCGAACAACTACGGCCCGTTCCAGTTTCCCGAGAAGCTGATCCCGGTGGTGATCCTCAAGGTGCTCCGTCGGGAGGGCATCCCGGTGTACGGGGACGGGATGAACGTGCGGGACTGGCTGTACGTGGGGGACCACTGCGAGGCGTTGTGGCAGGTGCTGAACCGGGGGCGGGACGGCGAGACCTACAACGTGGGCGGCCACAACGAGTGGCCGAACATCCGGATCGTCGAGCGGATCTGCGACCTGGTGGACGAGATGCGTCCGGAGCTGGGGGGGGACTCCCGGTCGCTGATCCGTTTCGTGACCGACCGTCCGGGGCACGACCGCCGGTACGCGATCGACGCGGGCAAGATCGAGCGGGAACTGGGGTGGGTCCCCGCCCACACCTTCGAGACCGGCATCCGCGAGACCGTGGGATGGTACCTGGCCCAGTCCGACTGGATCGCCGAGGTCCTGACCGAGGCCGCGGGCACGAAATAGGGCCCCGGATCATTCGGCTGCCGTCCGCAGTTCGGACAGCCAGTGTCCGATGAAGAACCGCTTCTCGGTGGGCAGCCAGGTGTCGGCGGTTCCGACGAGCGGGCGCATGGCCGTGGTCATCTGGAGGGAGACCAGGAGGAAGAGGAGCGCCCAGGCGGTCGGCGCCGCGCCGGACCGGCCGCCGAAGTGCGTCAGGCCGGCCCCGAGCAGGCGGAAGCCGAACCCGGCGGCCGCCACCCACAGGACCAGGTGGAGCGCCCCCATGAAGGGGACGCCGTTGGTCGACACCGAGAAGACCCACGCCACCGGGGCGAAGCCGAGGAGCAGGAGCGTCATCAGGGCCAGGAGGGACGCCGCCATGGCCGCCACCTGGGCCGGCCGGAGCCGCGCACCGGCCAGACCCGAGAACACGTAGAGGCTGGGGAGGCAGATGAGCGCCGCCAGCGGCAGGCCGATGGTGGTCTTGACCAGGGCCCGCCAGATCTGGTCGCCGCCGGAGAACGTGCCGATCACGAGCCCGTAGGCGGCCGCCCCGATCACCGCCACAAGGAGGTGGACGCGGAGGATCGGGCCGGGGGCGTGGTGTTCGAGATGGAGGAACAGCCGGCCCGGATCCTGGAGCAGGGCGGCGACCGCCTGGCCGGCGGTCATCGGCTCCGGATGCGGAATGGCGGCGGATGGGGTGGGAACGGCGGATGGGTTCATGGGCGGTGGGGATGGGGACTCACGGAAGGGAACCGGCCAGATGGCGCAGGGAGAAGGCGAGGGTCTCGAAGAAGTTCCCGTCCAGCGGGGCGGGCCGCAGGAACTGGACCGGGAGCGCATGCTGGCCGAAGAACGGGCGGAGGATCCAGGTGAGCTGGCTGCCGAGGAGCAGGTGGATCGACAGCCAGGCTGCGAGCACCCGTCGGGCGACGGCCGCGGAGCCGCCCCGGCGTTCCAGGTGATGGCGCAGCCGGACCACGGCCGCCGTCCCGGCGGCGCCGATGCACGCCACCTGGCTGGATTGCAGCAGGTAGAACGCCCGGGAACGATCCTCCCAGCCGGCCTCGGCACCCGGCAGGCTCCAGACGAGGAACACGACCGCCGGCCCGAGGCTGCCGAGGATCAGGCTCAGGGTCGCAAAGGTGGAGAGCACCGCCGACAGACTCTCCCGGAACCCCATCCGCAACCCCAGCAGCGGGGCGAGCAGGGCGCTGATCAGGGAGTTCCCCACGGCGGTCGCCAGCAGGATCAGGGGGAACTTCACCCCGGTGAAGACGGCCTGCAGCGGCGACCGCCAACTCCCGATCGCCAGGCCGTAGAGCCCGGCCCCGGCGACGATGCACCCGCAGGCCAGTCCGCCCGACATCACGGCCCCGGGCGACCGCCAATCCCGCGACGGGAGGACCGGTGTCCAATCCGGGGTCGGGGCGGCGATGGAGGATGGGCCGGGCACGGGAAATCCGAGGGCTCAGACAGTCCCGGCGGCCGTCCGTTCAAGCAGGGCGCCCCCGGGCCGGGCGACGGGGGCCCCGCCGTCCCGGCACCCGGTCGCCCACTCGCGCAGACGGCGCTCGATGGCGTCGATCACGTCGTCCGGAGTCGACGTCCCGGCCGTCAGCCCCACCGTGTCGTCCGGGCCGAACCACTCCCGCCGGAGTTCCTCCACCGTCGACACCGGATGCACCCGGAGACACTGGAGCCGGCAGGTCGCGGCCAGTTCCCGGGTGTTGTTGCTGAGCGGTCCGCCGACCACCACCACCACGTCGGCCTCCGCCGCCAGCGCCTCCGCCGCCTCCTGGCGTTCCTTCGTGGGACGGCAGACGGTGTCGATCCAGCGGACCAGGGAGTCGGGCATGCGGTCGCGCAGGCGGGCGACCAGCGCCCGGACCCGGGCCACCGGCTGGGTCGTCTGCGACACCACCCCGTACCGGGGGCGGATCGGAAGGGAGTCGATTCCGGCCTCATCCCGCACGATCTCCACCCCGGGATGATCCTCCGCCAGGCCCCGCACCTCGACGTGGTCGGGAATGCCGATGATGACCGGATGGAACCCGTCCCGGACCAGCCGGCCGAGGGCCTCATGGGCGCGGTGGACCAGCGGACAGGTGGCATCCGCCACTTCCAGTCCCCGCTCCCGCAGGGCCTCGCGCCGGCGGTCGGATGTGCCGTGGGCCGTGATGATCGCCACCGGCGTCGTCACGCCGTCGGGATCCGGCGTGGACGACACGCCCTCCCGGCGAAGCCGTCCCACCACCGTCTCGTTGTGGACCAGCCGCCCCACCACCGTCACCGGCCCGCGCGCCGCCTCGCGACGCGCCAGCGCGATCGCGTCGCGCACCCCGAAACACATTCCCAGATGATCGGCCTTCAGGATTCTCATGGTGCTTTGTATTGCAAAGTGATCGACCGCGGCGGGTCGTGGATGTTCAAACGGCGGGGCTGGAATCAATCGGGCCGGACCTCGTGGAGGATCTGCTCGAGGAGGGACAGGTAGTGGTGGAAGGCGGTGCGGCCGGCCTCGGTGAGGTGGCAGGTGGTGAGGGGACGATGGTCCCGGTAGGCCTTGGTGACGGCGAGGTAGCCTGCCTGCTGGAGGGTCCGGATGTGCGTGGTGAGGTTCCCGTCGGTCATGCCGAGCTGGTCCCGCAGCTCGGTGAAGGACACCTCCGGCGAGGCGGCCAGGAGGGACATGATCCCCAGGCGGCCCTTCTCGTGGATGAGTCGGTCGAGCTGGCGGAGGGGTTCAGGGCTCACGGGCGGGAGTCCGGTTTTCCGTGAAGCGCAGGTAGGCGGCGTAGGCGAGGTGGCCGACACCGAAGGCGGCCCCCATGACCAGGTGGGACCGGCCGGTCGGAGGGAACTGGTTCAGGGGGCAGGTCCACCAGAGGAGGTCGGCCCCGCCGGCGATGATGAACACCCATCCCAGCAGGCGGATGCCCCGGGTGGCGAAGAACCCGGCGGCATGCAGGGCGAGGCCGTACAGGACCATCCAGAGGGCCGGCAGCAGCCAGGTGACCCGCACCGCCCAGGGCTGGTCGAGGAGGAACGGCACCGCGATCGCCACGCCGGCACCGAGCGCGGGGACCATCGCCTGGCTCACCCGTCGGGTGGGAGGCGACCAGAACGGCTCGCGGTCCTTCAATGCCTGCCGACGGATCAGCACCAGGGCCACCGCCGCCGATGCCAGCCCGGTTCCCAGCCACCACGCCGTGAACCCGGCCGCGGAGTCGATCCGGAGCCCGTATCCCGTCAGGGCACCCGCCAGCCCGATGCACCCCACCGCCAGGGCGATCGGGGTCAGGGCGCGCCGATACAGGGCGGACCGCTCCATCAGCGTCCGGATCGTCGCCAGCTGCGCCGCCGCCTCTCCCGGTGTCATGGCCCCACTCTCTACGGCAAAGCGGCGAAGGCAAGGCCGGGATTGGGGGGCGGCGGCGGCCGGCCGGCGGTGGGGGGCGCTTTCCGGGTGGGACGGGAATCGGCTTTATCTCGGCGGGTGGGCGCCCCATCCTCCGGGCCGCATGGATTCGAGGAAGCTGGCCCAGCTCTGCCGGACGCTGGCCGAAAACCGCAAGGCGGAGAACGTGGTGGTGCTCGACGTGAGGAAGCTCTCGTCGGTCACGGACTATTTCGTGATCGCCACCGGATCCAGCGAACCCCACCTGCGGGCGATCCAGGACGAGGTCTGCGGTCGCCTCAAGGACGAGCACGGCATCACCCCGCAGGCGACCGACGGTGCGGTCCAGACCCAGTGGGTGGTGGCGGATTTCTTCGACGTGATCGTCCACATCATGCGGGCGGACGTCCGCGAGAAGTACGATCTCGAGGGACTGTGGGGCGATGCGCCGAAGGTGCGCCGGGCCGCCACCCGGAAGGGTGGGGCGAAGGGCGACGAGGCGACGGAAGCCCCGGCGCTGTCCCCGGCAACCGGCCGCTGATCGGCTTCCGACCGATCGGCCAAAGACCACCCGCTGGCCGTTTCCGCGAAAACAGGACCCCTCGAAGTTTCCTGTCTCTCAGTCGTGGATGACGCGACCGGAAGGGCTCCGGGTCCGTCGCGGCGTCCCGGTCAGAGTCCCTCGTCCTCGTTGGCGTTGGCCGCGTCGGCGGCCAGCACGTTGTCGAGGGCCTGCCGGAAGTCCTCCAGTCCCGAGGCCGGAACCACGATGGCGTCGCGGCGGCCACCGACCTCCTCGGTGATGCGCAGGAAGCGTCCGCGGCTGTTCTGGCGCAGCGAGAGGGAGAGGGTCTTCCGCTCGGCCTGCAGGCTGACCTCGTAGAGGATTTCGACCGAGCGGGGGCCGGAGTCGGAACGGTGGTATGGATCGGAGTAGTCTGCCATGCGATGTCCGCTTTCCCGTTGGATGCCGGCCCCGCGGGGGACCGGGCAACCGGTATTCCGGGCCGGATATTGCCCGAGCCCCCGGCGGCCTGCCAACCATTGATTCGACGCCGACGGCCGGGATTCCGCCTTCCTCGGCGCCGGCCTTCCACTACCCTCGGGCCGTGACGTTGCTGGAGGAGATGACGGTGCTGGCGCGGCAGGCCCGGGAGGCATCCCGGGTCCTGGCCCGGTTGGGGACGGACGAGAAGAACGCCGCCTTGGGGGCCATGGCCACGGCGCTCGAGGCGGCCGCACCGGAGTTGGCCGAGGCCAATGCCCGGGACCTCGAGGTCGGCCGCTCCCTCGGGCTGTCCGGTGCCATGCTCGAGCGCCTGACCCTCACCCCGGCCCGGATCGCCGCCATGGCCTCCGGACTCCGCGAGGTGGCCGCGCTCCCCGACCCGGTGGGCCGGGTGCTCGACGAGCGGGTCCGTCCCAACGGCCTCCGGTTGCGCAAGGTCGCCACGCCGATCGGGGTGGTGGTGATCATCTACGAGTCGCGTCCGAACGTCACCGCCGACGCCGCCAGCCTGTGCCTCAAGACGGGCAACGCCTGCATCCTGCGGGGCGGGCGCGAGGCGCTGCATTCCAACCAGGTGATCGCCCGCACGATGGTCGGGGCGGCGCGGCGCGCGGTGCCGGCGTTTCCCGAGCACGGCATCCAGGTGGTCCCCACCCCCGACCGGGCCGCCATCCCGGCCCTCCTGTCGCTCACCCGTTACGTCGACCTCTGCATGCCCCGTGGCGGCGAGGGCCTGATCCGCGCGGTGACCGAGTGCAGCCGCGTGCCGGTGATCAAGCACTACAAGGGCGTCTGCCACGTGTATGTGGATCGCGACGCGGACCTGGAGATGGCCGAGGCCATCGCCTTCAATGCCAAGTGCCAGCGTCCCTCCGTGTGCAACGCCGCCGAGACCCTCCTGGTCGACCGGGCCGTCGCCGGACGTTTCCTCCCGTGCGTCGCCTCCCGGTTGGCGCAGAAGGGCGTCGAGTTCCATGCCGATCCCGAGTCGATCCCGCTCCTGCGTTTTGGTGTCGGGAACCGCGGCAACGTGGTGCGGGAGGCGACCGAGGCCGACTGGGAGACGGAGTACAACGACTACACGGTGAACGTCCGGGTGGTGGAGGGGGTGGATGCCGCGATCCGCCACATTGCCGACCACGGGTCGGGGCATTCCGACGCGATCGTCACGGCCAACGAGGCCACGGCGCAGCGCTTCCTCCACGAGGTGGATTCCGCGGCGGTGTACTGGAACGCCTCCACCCGGTTCACCGACGGCGGGGAGTTCGGCATGGGGGCCGAGATCGGGATCAGCACCGACAAGATCGGCGCGCGGGGGCCGATGGGCCTGGAGGAACTCTGCACCTACAAGTGGCTGGGCTTCGGCAACGGCCAGATCCGCGAATGAGCCCGGTGTCCCCGGACGGCCTGACGGCTGCCGATCGGGCCGGCAGGGTGCAGGCGGCGATGCCGGCCGACGGACTGTTCGACGGGCTCCGGTGGCGGATCGGTCCGCGTCCGTTCGTCCTCGAGCCGGCCCTGGTCCGCGAGCTCGAGGGGCTCGGACGGGTCCTCCTGCAGTTCCAGCGCGCCGCCAGCCTGCTGTACCGGTGGTCGTCCGAGGGACGCCAGCCCGGCTGGGTGTCCGCGCTGCTGGACCAGGGCAAGCCCGCGGAACTGGTCGCCCTCCAGCGGGATCCCGCCTTCCGCAGCGAACTTCCACGGGTCATCCGACCCGACCTGCTGCTCACCGACGACGGGTTCGTCATCACCGAGCTGGACTCCGTTCCGGGCGGCATCGGGCTCACCCAATGGCTCAATGAGACCTATGCCGGGCTGGGCGACCCGGTGCTGGGCGGGGCCGACGGGATGCGGCGGGGGTTCGAGGGGATCTTTGGCACGGCGACGCGGGTGCATCTGATGGTCTCCGAGGAGGCGGCGACCTACCGGCCGGAGATGGAATGGCTGGCGGATCGACTCGGGCGGGATCGGTTCGGTGTGGTGGACGGGAGCTTCACCCGATGGGCAACGGGCGACGCCGTGTACCGGTTCTTCGAGCTGTTCGACCTGCCCCAGGTGCCCGCCTCCGGCCCGCTGTTCGAGGCGGCCAGGCGGCGGGAGGTCCGCCTCACCCCGCCGCCGCGGCCCCTGTTCGAGGAGAAGCTCTGGCTGGCATTGCTGGGGAACCGGAACCTCACCGGCTACTGGAGGGAGCAGTTGGGCGACGGGTTCCTGAGGCGTCTCCGTCCGATGGTCCCGCGGTCGTGGGTGCTGGATCCGACGCCGCTCCCGCCCCATGCCGCCTATCCGGGACTGGACCTGACCGACTGGCGGCAGCTGAAGCTCCTGTCGCAGCGGGAGCGGGACTTGGTGCTGAAGATATCGGGTTTCTCCGAGCGGGCGTGGGGATCCCGCGGGGTGCACCTGGGCAGCGACCTCAGCGGGGCCGACTGGTCGGCCGCGGTGGACGGGGCCCTTCGGGACTGGCCGGATCACCCGCACGTCCTGCAGGAGTACCGGAAACCGCGCCTGGTCGAGACCACCTGGGTCGATCCGGCGTCCGGTCGGGAGGTGGCGATGCCCGGGCGGGTGCGACTGTGCCCGTACTACTTCGTGCACGGCGAAGGCGACGCGGCCCGGACCCACCTCGGGGGGGTGCTGGCGACGATCAACCCGGCCGACAAGAAGATCATTCACGGGATGGGCGACGCCGTGCTGGTGCCCGTGGTGGAGGCATCCCGGGATGGAATCCCCGGCACGGCCCCCGGCCGATCCGACTGAAGGGCGCGGCCCCCGCCGAGGGGGGCGGGGGCCGCGCCCGTCCGGTCAGACCGCGGCCGGCGCCGGGTTGCCGAAGCCGGGGAGCTTCGGCGGGGTGGGCTTCGGCACCTCGGGGGTCGGGGTGGTCGCCTGGGCGCCGGACGGGGGCTCGACATCCGTCGGCTTCACCGGCGGCGGGGTGAACCGGCCGGTGCGGACGATCTCGTCGACCTGCGAACCCTCGAGCGTCTCGTACTCGAGGAGCGCCTTGGCCACCAGCTCGAGCTTGTCGCGGTGGCTGTCGAGCAACTCCTTGGCGCGGTGGTAGCCCGAGTCGATGATGCGTTTCACCTCGGCGTCGATCTCCTGGGCGATCGCCTCGGAGTAGTCCTTGGAACGCATCATGTCGCGTCCGAGGAACACGTACTCCTGCGACTCGCCGTACTGGACCATCCCGAGGCGTTCGCTCATGCCCCAGTGCATCACCATGGCCTTGGCCATGTGGGTGGCCTGCTGGATGTCGCCGGAGGCCCCGCTCGAGATGTCGTTCGTGACCATCTCCTCGGCGATGCGGCCCGCCATCATGACGGTGATGAGGTCCTCGAGCTCCTTCTTCCGGCGGTTGAGGATGTCCTCCTTGGGGAGGTACATGGTGGCGCCGAGGGCCTGGCCGCGGGGGATGATGGTGACCTTGTGGAGGGGATGGGTGTGCTCGAGGAGCACGTTGACCACGGCGTGGCCGGCCTCATGCCAGGCGGTGCCGCGCTTCTCCTCCTCCGACATCGCCAGGCTCCGGCGTTCCCGTCCCCAACGCACCTTGTCGCGGGCCTCCTCCAGTTCCTCCATTCCGATGGACTTCTTGCCGGTGCGGGCCGCCAGGAGGGCGGCCTCGTTGAGGAGGTTGGCGAGTTCCGCCCCGGAGAACCCGGGGGTGCCGCGGGCGATGACCGAGAGGTCGACCGACCCGTCGAGCTTCACGTTCTTGGCGTGGACCTTGAGGATGGCCTCGCGGCCGCGGACGTCGGGGAGGTTGACGGTCACCTGGCGGTCGAACCGGCCGGGGCGCAGGAGGGCGGGATCGAGGACATCGGGCCGGTTGGTGGCGGCGATGATGATGATGCCCTCCTGGGTGTCGAATCCGTCCATCTCGACCAGCAGGGCATTGAGGGTCTGCTCCCGCTCGTCGTTGCCGCCCCCGAGGCCGTGCCCGCGGCTCCGTCCCACGGCGTCGATCTCGTCGATGAAGATCAGGCACGGCGTGTTCTTGCGGGCCTGCTCGAACATGTCCCGGACCCGGCTGGCGCCGACGCCGACGAACATCTCCACGAAATCCGATCCCGAGATGCTGAAGAAGCTGGCATCGGCCTCGCCGGCGATGGCCTTGGCGAGGAGGGTCTTGCCGGTCCCGGGCGGGCCCACCATGAGGATTCCCTTGGGGATGCGGCCGCCGAGCTTCTGGAACTTCTTCGGGTCCTTGAGGAACTCCACCAGTTCGCCGACCTCCTCCTTGGCCTCGTCCACCCCGGCCACGTCCTTGAAGGTGGTCTTGTTCTTGTCCTTGGCCAGCAGGCGGGCCTTGGACTTCCCGAAGCTGAGGGCGCCGCGACCGGCGGCCTTGATCTGCCGGATGAAGAAGAACCAGATCAGGACGCCGATCAGGAGGATGGGCAGCAGCTGGACCATGACCGACAGCCAGACGTTGCTGTTCTCCTCCGGCCGGAATCCGGCCTCGTTAACCAGCATGCTCTCGATGTCCTGGGTGAGGCGGGCATTGACGAAGAACGGGACGACGTTGGTCTTGCCGACCGCGTCGGTCTCGATGAATTCGCCGGTCACCCCGTGCAGGTAGCGGGAACTGGAGGAGTAGGTGACGGTGCCGTTGCGGACGAGATTCGACTGGACCAGCCCCAGCAGCTGGGGCTGGGTGATCTGGCGGGCGTGGGGCTGTCGCCGCTGGTTCAGGAACATCAGCAGCGGGACACACGCCGCGAGGGCGATCATCAGCACCCACGTCCGGGCCGGCATTCGCGGCTCGGTCGGGCGCCGGTCGCCCCCGTTGTAATTGGATTCGTCCGACATGCTTTGGCGTCGGACGCTAACACCCGACCCCCGGGGGCGCAATTGTCGGTAGGCGACGGGATGAAATCATTCCGCCGTGCTTTCCGGGCTCGTGCGGTCCCAGGTCCAGTCGAGCCGATGCCGGGTTGCCGGACCGATCCGGAACGCCTCGCCCGGAGGCAGGCCCTCGACCCAGAACAGGCGCCCGTCGGCCGTGGCCGCCACGACCCGGCGGAACCGCTCGGCGCGGGGAACCTTCCGGTTGACCCACAGGTCCTGCAGCTTGGCCGGGCGCTCCATGCCAAGGGGCTGGAACCGGTCACCGGGCCGCCAGTGCCGCAACAGGATCCCGGAGCCGACGGCGTCGGCGTCCAGCGTCTCCCGGCCGGTGCGGGGGGGCGGGACGCGCCCGGCCGATCGCCGCCTCCGCCAGGTGATCCCGACCCCGCCGAACGTGACGGAGCCTGCCGAGGTCCCCAGAAGCACCCGGACCTCGTCGGGATTCCAGGTCCGTCGCTCCAGCGCGGTGGCGTCCAGGTGGCCGTCGGGTCGCCTCCCGAGGCGGAGGCCGGTGCCCGGGGTGAGGGCCGATCCCGGGTGGAGGCGCAGGTGTTCAACCCGTTCCCAGGTGGCCTCCACCCCCAGCCGCCAGAGCTGCTCCCGCAGGACCGCCCGCTGCAGGGCGACCGGCAGGCGCCCGAAGGCCCGGGGTCTGGCCGCCCGCAACCACCGGTCGGCCTCGGCCGCGATCCAGTCGGCCTCGTCCCCCAGGATTGTCGCCGTCCGCGCCAGCCGGCCGGCCAGGCCCGGCCCCGCGATCCCGGCCAGATACGGCAGGACCTCATGGCGCACCCGGTTCCGGAGGAAGGCCGGGTCGGCGTTGCTGGGATCCTCGCGCCATTCCAGCCCGCCCGTCCGGGCCAGGGCCTCGAGGACGGCCCGGGGCAGGGCGAGCAGGGGACGGAGGAGCAGGATCCCCGGGTCGGCCGGGCTCGGGGCGACCGCCCGCAGGCCGCCCAGCCCGTCGGAACCCGCCCCGCGGAGCAGGCGGAGGAGCAGGAGTTCCGCCTGGTCGTCGGCATGGTGCGCCAGGGCGACGTGCCCCGCGCCGACGCCCCGGGCCACACGGGCGAGGAACCGGTGCCGATGCCGCCGCGCCGCCATCTCGACCGACTCCCCCTGGCGTTCCCGGTGCCAGCCCGTGGGAAGCCGTTCGATCGCCGACGGGCATCCGAGCCGTCGGGCGAGCTGGTCGACGAAACGGGCATCGGCATCCGAACCCGGTCGGAGCGCGTGGTCGAGGTGGGCCACGGTGAGATCCCATCCGGATTCCCGGGCGAGCCGCACCAGGCCGTCGAGGAGGACGACGGAGTCGAGTCCGCCCGAGACCCCGACGACGAGCGGGCCGGGGGCGGGGGCGGGGAGCGCGGCGAGGGCGGTGCGGAGGGGTTCTGGCCAACGGTCCACGGCGCCGACGCTACGGCCGGCGGTTGCGCGGGGGAAGGCCGGTCGGGTCGGGGTCGCACCCGGGCCGGAATCCCGCTTGGCCATCCCCGTCCCGTCTGCTTCCTTCCCCGTCATGAACCGGTTCCTCCCCGTCCTGATCGCCGCGGCGCTCCTTCCCTCCGCCGCCCTCCCCCTGTCCGCCCAGGACAAGCCCGGCAACGGCACGGCCGTGAAGGCCGGTCAGCAGCGCTATCGGGACATCGACCTCGAGACGTTCGAGAAGCTCCGGAAGGAGCCGGGGACCGTCGTCCTCGACGTGCGGACGGAGAAGGAGTTCAAGGCCGGGCATGTCCCCGGTGCGGTGCTGATCGACGTGAACGCCGACGGCTTTGCCGGGAAGGTGGCCGCCCTCGACAAGTCGAAGAAGTACCTGGTCCACTGCGCCGCCGGCGTCCGGAGCGTCAAGGCGTGCAACGTCATGTCCGGACTGGGCTTCCAGGACCTGCTGAACTTCAAGGGCGGATACAGGGCCTGGGACAAGGCGGGGAACGTCGGCGAGAAGTGACCCTGGTCCTCAGCCGGAACCTCGTCGTCGGATCGGCTCAGGGCGAGGCCGGTGGGGCGGGCGGGGACAGCGCGGTGAGGACGGCCTCCAGTCGGGTGACCTCGTCGCGTTTCCCGGCGTCGCGGGCCAGGTGCAGCTGCTTCTGTCGGAAGGTCACCAGCGCGGCGTAGTCGGGACGCTCCCCCTCGACCCGGCGGAGCGTCTCCAGGGCGTCGGCCGGTTCACCCTGGATCTCCTGCCATTCGGCGAGGTTGAGCAGCAGGCGGGTGCGCTGCTGCGGGGAGGGATCCCGGGAAAGGGCATGCCGGGCCCACTGGATGGCGGGCCGCATGCGGATCACGTCGGCGTACATGGCCGCGACCTTCTCCGACAGCACGGCGCTGTTGGTGGTGATGGGCTGCTCGATGAGGTAGCTGCGGAGCACCTCCGGGTCGCGCCCCTGCATCAGGTAGCCGTTGACCTTCCGGAGGAGGACCCACTCCAGGCGCTGGTCGCGGAGCGCGGCATAGGTTCCCTCCAGTTCGAGCAGCCCGACCTTGAACGGCTGGTAGAGGGGGTCGCCCACGACGATGTTCGCCCAGGATAGGCCCGGCTGGCAGACGGTGCCGGCCTCGCCGAGGGTGAACTGCAGCTGGGCCAGGGTGGCGAGGAGGACGGCGGGATTCGGGGTGAGGGGCAGGTAGGGCTCGTGGACGCTGCCCATGGTGGCCGTCGCGCCGCGGGCCAGCAGCGGACCGGCCCAGTTCTGGTCGGTGGAATGGAGGTTGTAGGCGCTGAAGGAGTGGAGGTGGTAGGCGATGGCCCCGGGCTGGAACTCCACCTCGGGCCGGGCGAACGGTCCGTTGACCCGGTCGTTGTACCAGCCCGCATAGATCGCCACATGGCTCAGGGGAAAGGTGTCGGGAAGGGTCTCCGGCCGGTTGTCGACGAACGTCGAGAACCCCAGCGCCCGGCTGACGATGGCCGTGTTGGTGATCCATTCGTCGCCCGTCCGGTAGGCGCCCTCGGTGATGTTGCGCAGGTCGATGTAGCTGTGCCCGAGCAGGCCGTGCTCCTCCGCGTCCATCGCCTTGTCCACCAGGCGGCGGGCGATGTCGGGGGTCGGGCCGTCGAGGCGCGTGACCAGGAACACGCCGTTGGTGGGATGGAGCAGCGCCCGGTTGGTGTTGGCGTAGACCGGGTTCTGGAGCGGACCCCAGGCGGGGAAATGCCCGGCACGCGGCAGCAGGGCCAGCTCGCTGTCGACCGACGCCTCGGTGCGTCGGCCCTGGGGCGGGATGGAGGCCGGGGCCGACGCCTCGGCGGCCGCATCGGGAGCGATACTCCACGGGATGCCGTACGTCAGGGCGAGGTAGCGGACCGACGACCGGGTGCAGGTGTAGCGGGGCGGCTCGGACGGGCCGCGCGAGGTGTCGATCTCAAACGTCATCAGGCCGCGGCGCTGCAGCTCCATCAGGAGCGGGGTCTGGATCGACAGGAGGAATTGGTCGCGGGAGAGTTGGTTCCCGGTGGGGATGTCGAGTCCGATGACTTGGGTGTCGGGCACCTGACGTTTCCGGGCGTAGTGCTCGGCGACCTCGCGTCCCTCTGGCACCCGGGTGGTGTAGAGCACCACCACCTCGCCACCCGACGCCCGGGCCCGCGCCGGAACCAGGGTGAGTCCGAGGAGGACCGCCATCCGCCACCACTGCTGCCATGACCGCATGGGGGGAAGAATGACAGGGGGAGCCGACGGGGCCAGCCCGTGTTCCGTGTTTCGCCGTCCGGCGGCGGCGGACCCGCGGGTGCGTTCCACCCCGGGGCTGCGGGTCAGATCCCGAGGCGGGAGCGGACGTGCTCGCGGAGGACGGCGTAGGTCTCGTCGGGGGTCTGTCCGGTGTTGTTCACGCGGATGGAATCCAGCGCCGGGACGAGGGCGCCCTTCTTTCGGTTCGAATCCATGGCGTCCCGGCGGGCGGCGCTGGTGTTGCCGCCGCGACCGGCGATGCGGGCCTGGCGTTCCTGCTCGTCGGCCTCGAGGAAGAACTTCACGGGCGCGAGGGGGAACACCTCGGTGCCGATGTCGCGTCCCTCCATGACCAGCGGCCCCAGCCCGGTGCATTCGCGTTGCCGGGCCACCATCCAGTCGCGCACCGGCCCGATCTGGGCCACGACCGGCACGGCGTGTTCCACCTCGTCGGTGCGGATCTCGGTCCGGGGGAAATACCCGTTCACGTGGAGCCACGCCTGGCCGTCCACCGCCCGCATCTCCGCCTTCCAACGGCGGAGGAGCCGGACGACGGCCGTCTCGTCGGCATCCGACATGGGCTTCTCGCATCGCAGGCCGTTCTGGAGGGCCCACCAGGCGAGCGTCCGGTACATGGCGCCGGTGTCGACGTAGAGATAGCCGAGGTCCGCGGCCAGGCGGCGGGAGAGCGTGCCCTTGCCCGAGGCGCTGGGGCCGTCCATGGCGATGACGCAGGGCAACCGCATCGGATCCTCGCTCGATCGGTCGGGCGGGTTCATCCGGCGAGCAGTTCGTCGCCGGACAGGCGCCTTCCCGTTCCCGCCTCCCGCACCACCGCCCCGAGCCCGTGCGGGGCCGGGAGGGTCAGCTTGCGGAAGAAGTTCGGGAAGGTCTTTCGGACACACGCGGGGTTTCTGATTTTCACCCCGGGCACATGCAAGCCCAGAGTCGCGAAGCACATGGCCATCCGGTGGTCCTGGTAGGTCTCGATCTCCGCCCCGTGGAGGGAGGACGGATGGACGAGCAGGCTGTCGCCGGCCTCCTCCACCCGGGCACCGCATCGGGTCAGCTCCGTCCGCAGGGCGGCCACCCGCTCGCATTCCTGGACGCGGAGCCGGCCGAGGTCGTGGAACGCCACCGGCCGTCCCTCCAGCGGGGCCAGCACGATGGCGGTCATGATCGCATCGCCCAGGTCGGTCCGGCGCGACACCTCGGGCGGGAGGGGCAGGTAGAGCGGAAACCGGGCGTCGACCTGCCAGTCGGTCGAGGGCCAGTTCCGGATCCCCACTGCGGGACGGGCACCGTCGGCCAGATGCCGCCAGGCGTGCAGGTGGCCGGCGCCGATGAAGTAGCTGGCGCTGGAGGCGTCGGGTTCGACCTGGTACTCCCCGCCGTCGGCGGGAAAGGTGGCGGCGAGCTGGCGGGTCATGGCGACGTACGGCGCCTCGTCCTCGTCGGCGGTCCCGGCCACGGTGATCCGCCAGTTGCCGGCCGCCGCGGCCAGGAGCAGGGCGGACGCGAACTGGGAGCTGGCGTCGATGCCCACCGCGGCCGAGCGGGGTGGCCGGTCGGGTTGCCCCTCGATGCGGGCGGGCAGCAGGTCGCCGGGAGCCTCCACGCGGTAGCCCAGTTGACGGAGGGCGGCGAAGAGGGCGCCCTGGGGGCGCTCGTGCATGCGGGGCACCCCGTGCAGCCGGTACCAGCCCGCGCCCAGGCACACCAGGGCGGACAGGAACCGGGCGGCGGTGCCGGCGTTGCCCACGAACAGCTCCCGGGGGGCGTCGGCACGGCCCCCGGGCGGAACCCGTCCGCCCTGGCCCACCACGGTCAGGAGCCGGTTGGCCTCCTCGTCGGGATCCGCATCGACCGTGACCGCGAAGCCCAGCCGGCGGAGCGCGTCCACCATCACCTCGGTGTCCTCGCTCCACAGGGCGCCGCGGAGGCGGGTGGTGCCGCGGGCGAGGGCGGCGAGGACGAGGGCGCGGTTGGTCAGGCTCTTGGACCCGGGGATGGTGATCTCGGCGGGGGCGGGGCGGGCCGGGGGCTCGATCTCGATGAGGGAGGGCAGCATGCGGGGAAAGGCGGGGGACGGACGGGGAGGGCAGGGACGTTCACTCGCGGGGCGAGGTTTCGGGGCCGGCGCCCGACGCCCACCGTTCCCGGCGTTCCCGGGCCCGGACGAAGTACTCCTCCACGGCGGCCGCGTCGGCATCGGCCAACGACCGCTGGAACTCCCGGAGGTCGTCGATGAACACGCCCAGCACCCGGGCGAGGGCCTCCCGGTTGGCGAGGGCGATGTCGCGCCACATCACCGGGGAGCCCGACGCCACGCGGGTGGTGTCGCGGAACCCGGTGGCGCAGAGCCGGGGCTGGGCCGGGGGATGGGCCGGGCTGAGGACGTAGCTGGCCAGGCCCGCCGCCACCACGTGGGGGAGGTGGCTCGACCGGCTGACCAGTTCGTCGTGGACTCCCGGCGCGAGCGGGAGCACCTGGGCGCCGACCGCCGTCCACAGCGCCCGCACCCGCTCCAGCGCGCCGGGATCGGTGCGGGGTGTCGGGGTCACCACGCACACCGCCCCCTCGAAGAGGTCCGGACGGGCGGCCCCCACCCCCGACTTCTCCGAACCGGCCATCGGGTGGCTTCCGACGAAGTGGCCGCCGGCGTCCGCCACGATCCGCTCGAGGTCCGACACCACGCTGCCCTTGACGCTGCCGACATCGGTCACGACCGCGTCGGGCCGGAGCATGGGCAGGAACCGTTCGGTGACCGCCCGCATCTCGCCCACCGGGGTGCAGAGCACGACCAGTTCGGCGTCGCGCACCACCGCAGCGAGGTCGCCGGAGGCGGAGTCGGTGACCCCCCGCCTTCGGCATTCCTCCAGCGTGGCGGCGCGGCGGGCGTAGCCGGCCACCTCCGCGGCGAGGCGGCGTTCCCGCAGGGCCAGGCCCAGGGACCCGCCCAGCAAGCCGACTCCGACCAGCGCTGTCTTGCCGAACTGCACGGGGCGGGAAGGTAGGAGAGCGACCGGGCCGGGGGGAAGCGCCTTCGGCGTGGGAGCCGGTCCGGCCGCCCCCGGGGCCGGGGATCAGCCGGCGCCCACCGGTCCGGTGAGGCGTTCCCGGGCCTCGCGCACGCGGCGGACGGCCTCGGCGGGGGTGTCGGCGAGGGCGGTGAGGTGTCCCATCTTGCGCCCGGCACGGGGTTCGGACTTGCCGTAGAGGTGGAGCTTCACGGCCGGATCCGCCAGGGCGGCCGCCCAGTCGGGACGTCCGTCCGCCGCGATCCACACGTCGCCGAGCAGGTTGGCCATGGCCGCGGGGCGATGCTGCCGGACCGATCCCAGCGGCAGGCCGCACACCGCGCGGAGCTGCTGCTCGAACTGGCTGGTGACGCAGGCGTCGATGGTCAGGTGGCCCGAGTTGTGGGTCCGCGGGGCCAGCTCGTTCACCAGCAGCCGGCCGGAGGTGGTCACGAACAGCTCCACCGTCAGCAGGCCCACCACGTCGAGCGCGTCGAGGATGCCGCGGGCGAGCCCCACCGCCTCGTCGGCGAGCGCCGGGGCGATGCCGGCCGGGGCGACCGTGATGTCGAGGATGTGGCGGGCGTGGGCGTTCTCGAACACCGGGAACGCGGCGAACGTGCCGTCGATTCCCCGCGCCGCCACCACGCTCACCTCGCGCTCGTAGGAAACCCAGGCCTCGTAGATGCCCTCGGCCCCGCCGAGGGCGGCGTGCGCCTCCGCGAGGCTCGCGGCATCGGTCAGCTTCTGCTGCCCCTTGCCGTCGTATCCGAAGCTGGCCGTCTTCAGCACACCCGGCAGGCCCAGGTCGCGGGCGGCGGCCGTCAGGTCGTCGAGCGAGCGGACGGCCCGGAACGGGGTGACCGGGAAGCCGTTCGTCGCGAGGAACGTCTTCTCGCGCAGGCGCTGCTGGGTGATGTGCAGGACCTCGCCCGCGGGCCGTACCAGGGTGACCTCGGCGGCGGCCCGGGAGGTGGCGCTGGGGACGTTCTCGAACTCGAACGTCACCACCCGCGCCGACCGGGCGAAGGCGCGGACCCGGTCGAGGTCGTCGTAGGACGCACAGATCTCGACATCGCCCACCTGCCCGGCCGGCGTGTCGTCGTCGGGCGAGTACACATGGATCCGGTAGCCGAGCTGGCGGGCGGCCAGGGCGAACATGCGGCCGAGCTGGCCGCCACCGAGGACGCCCACGACGGATCCGGGGAGGATGGGATGGGAAGAGGTCGACATGGAACCGTTTCCGGCCGGCGACTCTGCGGGCCGCGGGGCGCGGGTCAAGTCCGGCGCCCGCGGGAGGCTTCCGGCCGCATGGAGACGGCTCAGCCGCCGAGGAGGAAGGTCTCGACGAGGATCAGGGCGATGCCGATCACCCCGCCTCCGGCGATCAGGCCGCCGCAGAGGGGTTCCTGGTTGTCGACCACCACCCGGCGGGCGGTGGAGCCGGGGCGTTTCATCCAGCGGTCCGCCGCCCAGAACACGAAGGCGCCGAGGGACATGGCGAGGCAGGTGTTGAAGGGGATGACGGCCGCCAGGCCGAGTCCGACCCCGGAGAGCCAGAAGCGACCCTTGGTGGCCACGCGGGTGGCCTCGAGGACGATGCCGGCAACGGCGCCGGCCAGCGCGGCCCACCGGGCGGAGACCGGGAGGTTGGAGAGGCCGGTGGTCAGCATCTCGGCCACGGCCCGCCAGATGGTGATGCCCGGCATGGGATACTGTTCGCTGACCAGTCCGGCAGGGTTCCCGCGCAGGAACACCAGGTAGAAGACGGGCACCGCGACCAGGGATCCGGCGAGGATCCCGAGGAAATGCCCCACCACCTGCTGCCGGGGCTTGGCGCCCAGCATGTACCCGGGCTTGATGTCCATGAGCAGGTTGGCGGCGTTGCTCGACACCTCGGCGGTGATGCCGGCGGTCATCAGGTTGGTCTGGATGTTGCCCGGGTCGAGCCCGCTGTAGGTGAGCTGCGTGAGTTTGCCCATCGCCCCGGTGGGGGTGATGGAGGTCAGGGCGGTGGAGTTCACCGCGATCAGGGTGAAGATGAACACGAGCGGGACCGCCAGGGCGCCCAGCCAGGGCTTCACCCCGAAGTACCGGTGGGCCAGCCAGACCACCAGGGCGCCCACCACCGGGATTCCCACGGCGGAGACCCAGCCCGGCAGCTCGATCCCCTGCATCCGGGCATTCACCCCGTTTGCGCTTCGCCGCGAGAACATCCCGCGGAACGCCCCCAGCAGGACCATCGGCCGGGCGAAGAAGGCGAACAGCGAGGAGGTGGTCATGATCGCCACGCCCCACCACAGGGCCCAGGTGGTGATCGGACGGAACCCGTAGGTCGCCACCCCGTCCACCATGCGCGGGGCGATGTCCCCCGCGCGGATCATCCACGGGGCCAGGATGCAGTAGTTCAGCACCGCACCCACCATGAGCGAGACCCCCGTCCGGATCCCCATCAGCCCCCCGGCGGCCATCATGACGAAGTCGGTGTCGGGCCGGACCGTCAGTTCGCGCAGGTCGACCCCGCCGATCCGGAGGGTGCCGATCCGGTGGATCCAGCCGTCGAGGTACTCGGGGATGGCGAGGAACCCGAGGCGGAGGCGTTCCATCACCGCGTGGCTCTGGGCGACCTTGACCAGGGCGGCGGCGGCGCCGGCCAGGGCGAGGATCCGGGCCTTGAAGAGCCCGTCGCCGGCGTCGCCCGTGTGCAGCGCGTCCATCACGATCCCCGCCGCACGGCCCTCGGGGAATGGATGCTGCTCGTCGTTGATGAAGCGGCGCTTGAGGGGGAAGGCGAACAGCACGCCCAGAACCGACAGGGCGATCATCCAGACCATGGTCACACCCATCGGGACCACGGTGTTCCCGACCATCATGTAGGCCCCGATGCTCGAGACGAGCGGGGCGGTCATGTAGCCCGCGGCCACGGCGATGGACTGCATGGCGTTGTTCTCCAGCACCGTGAACTCGCTCCCGAGGCCGATCCGGGACAGCGCCTTGAACAGGGCGAAGGCGAGGATCACCGCCGTGATGCCCACGCCGAGGGTCCATCCGGTCTTGGCACCGACGTAGAGGTTGGTGAGCGACAGGACCCCGCCGAGGATCATGCCGGTGAGGGCCGAGCGGACCGTGAGCTGGGGCATGTCGCCGCGCCAGACGTTCTCCAGCCACCAGCGGTCCTTCTGTTCCAGGCTCCAGTCGCGGATCTGCTCGGGAGTGAGTTGCTTGAGGGCCATGGGATGCGATCGGCGCCAAAAGCTACCGCGGCGTGGCGCGACGGAGGAAGCCCGATCCGGTCGGCCCTTGTGCCGGCGCCCATGGGGGATAGCCTGCCATCCCCGCCATGCCCGAGGGTCCTGAAGTCGAGGTTCTTGTCCGTCACCTGGCACCCCTGCTGCGGGGACGTCGGATCGTCAGTGTCGAGGTCCGCGCACCCCGCGTGACCCGGCCCACCGGTGCCGATGGCCTGGCACGGGGACTGGTCGGGGCGGTCTTCGACCACACCACCCGTCGGGGGAAGCACCTGTGTTTCGAACTGCTCCGGCCGGACGCCGCGGGAGGGATGCTGGTTGGTCACCTCGGGATGACCGGCCGCATGTACCTGCAGCCGGCGACAGCCGGGGTGCCGCGCCACGCGGTGGTCGTGCTGGAACTGGATGCGGGGCGGATGGTGTTCGAGGACAGTCGGCGCTTCGGCCGGCTGCATCTCGACAGGGCGGTCCTGGAGGGGCTGGGTCCCGAGCCGCTGGGGGATGGGTTCACCGTGGAGTTCCTCTCCAAGCGACTCCGTGGGTGCCGACAGGCGGTGAAGGTGCGGCTGCTCGACCAGTCGGTGGCCGCCGGGGTGGGGAACATTTACGCCGGCGAAATCCTGTTCCTCGCCCGGATCGCCCCCGAACGTCCCGCCGGAGCCCTGCGGCCGGACGATGTGAGCCGACTGCACGCCGCGGTCCGTGAGGTGCTCGCCTCGGCGATCGCCACGGGCGCCGTCCTGGACCTCGACTTCGCCGGCGATGGCGATCGGGACGGCCTGTTCTACTTCGGCCGTTCCGGCAGGGAACCGTCCGGGTCGGGGGAGCGCTTCCGTGTCTATGACCGGGCCGGACTCCCGTGCACCGAGTGCGGGACGGCCATCCGACGCATCGTCCTCGCCGGACGGGCGACCGGCTTCTGTCCGCGATGCCAGCCGGACTGACACATTCCGGGGACTGCGGGTTGGATGCACCGGACGGTTGCCCGGGAGCGTTTCCCGGTCTATCCAAGGCGCCGCTTCGCATGAAATCCCTCCCCCGGAATCCGATTGCGTGGATGGCGGCCGCCGTCCTCTGCCTCATGGCTCCCGTCACCGCCACGGCCCAGGAGGCCGGCGCGGCGGGGGGCAGTCCGCCGTTGGAGCTCCGGGTGGGCGAGAACAACCTCCTGGTGATCCCGCGCCAGGCTCTGGGACGCGAGTACCTGCTCTCGGCCTCCATCATTCCCCAGGAGGCATCCCCCACCAGCACCGGCCTGGCGGGGAAGATCGTCCGGTTCGAACTCTTCCATGACGGGGTCGACCTCTACGAATCCACCAAGGGACTCGTCGTGACCGAGGATCTTCCCGCCCGACGGCTCCTGACCACGTTCCCCATCAGCGAACAGAACGACGGCTCGGTGGTGGTGGACTTCAACCGCGGCATGCGCCGCGTCTTCACCGAGATCTGGTATTCCGGCGGGGGTGGCGGCCGGGACCGGGTGCTCGAGGTGCCGCAAAGCCGTGTCTTTGCAGCGGTGGTCCGCGACGGGATCCTCGAGATCCGCCAGAGCGTCCAGGTGCGCGACCGGGGTGGCGACGCGAACATCGAGTCCCGCTACGAGGTGCGCTATTTCCTGACCGCCTACGTGGAGCCGTCGGTCGCCGGGAAGGAACAGTCGCCGGTCGACACCCGGTATGCGCGGTTCTTCGAGACCGCGCCGGTGCTGGAGGAGACCACCGGACGTTCCTCCACGCGGATGGCCCGCTTCGACCTCAGCCGTCCCATCGTCTTCCACTACAGCGCCAACACGCCGTCGAACTACGTCGACGCCGTCCGCCAGGGCATCCTGTACTGGAACCGGGCGTTCGGGACCAACGTGGTCCGGGCCGAACCCGCCCCCGAGGGCGTCACCGCCCCGGACGCACGGTACAACATCATCCAGTGGGTCCCCTGGGACTCCGCCGGGTCGGCCTACGCCGACATCCTGGTGGATCCGCGGACCGGTGAATCCCGTCACGGGCAGGCCTACATGACCAGCGTATTCGCGGTGGGCGGACGGGCCCGTGCCCGGGCGGCCCTCCGGGCCATGCGGGAGCTGATCGAGGCCCGGGCGGCCGCGAAGCCCGGCGGGGAGGCCAAGCTCGACTGGCCGGACCTCGGCCTGCCCTTCCTGGAAACCGCGACCGCCTGCCGCATCGACCCGGTGGCCTTCGCCCGCCAGTACGCCGAGGGGCTCGAGGAACTCCTCGCCAACGACCAGTTGACCGACGACGCCGCCCTCCGGGCATCGCAGGACTACGTCCGCGAGGTGGTGGCCCACGAGGTCGGCCACGTGCTGGGACTCCGCCACAACTTCGCCGGCAGCCTGGCGGCGACGATGTCCCCGAAGGAACTCGATACCTTCTTCGAGGCCTACGTGGCGGGGAAGGGACTGGATGCCTACACCAACAGCCTGAGCAGCTCCTCCATGATGGAGTACAGCAACTTCAAGGCCGGCGTGTTCATCGGGTGGATGATCCGGTCCGGGGACCGGGTGCTGCCCCACGATCGGGCGGCCATCCAGTGGGGGTATTTCGACAGCCCCGAGCCGCGCGAGTCGAAGATGCTGTTCGGCACCGACCAGGACGCGGGGCGCTACGGGGATGTCCAGCGGTTCGACTACGGTTCCCGTCCGGTGATCGCCGCCTATGCCGATCTTTCGGCGAATCTGCGGGGCCTTCCGAACACGGTGGTCGAGCGGTTCATCGCCGCCCGGGCACCGCGCGATCCCAAGGACCGGATTCCCCTCGAGCAGGTCAACCTCAGCGTCAACCTGCCGGCAGCGCAGATGGCCGGCGGCTTTGCCACGATGCTCGGCTGGTTCCAGGCCTCCAGCCGCTCCCTCGCGGTGGAGAACGCGTTCGACTACATCGGGGACCTCAACCGCAAGGAGCGCGTGGAGGCCCACTGGAAGGCGCTGAACGAGCAGTTGGAGACCCTCGGCGGGGTGGACCGCGCGCTGTTCGCCTTCCTGCCGCTGGAATGGAAGCTCGAGCTGAAGAAGGAGCCCTCGGGGGTGGAACCGGCTCCCCGCCTGGAGGCCGGGGCCCTGACGGCGCGCCTCGAGAAGCTCCTGGCCTCGGCGTCGTACACCAACTTCGTCGGACTCGACGAGCAGCGGTACACCTTCACCGAGGACGAGCGGAAGCTCATTGCGGGGCGCGGGCGGGCCTTCTTCAAGGAACTGGAGGAGGCGGTTCTGCGCGCCGTGCTGGGCCGGCTCGAGAACGCCCCCCGCGACCTGGGCCGCGAGGCCACCGGGACGGCCGGGGACGCGGACGCCGTCGCGCAGGTCGAGAAGCGGATCATCGAGCTGGCGCGTCACGTCCTCCTGGCCCGCGACGATTCCCGCCGGATCAAGGGCACGGTCGCCAAGAGCATCGTCGAGGTGGTGGAGTTCAAGTACGAGCAGTCCACCCGGCTGGCGGCGGCGAAGGCGCTCAACGACAAGACCGGGTCCTTCCGCGGCTGGGCCACCGACGCCAAGGGCGACCTCCACAAGGCGCTCAAGGACGAGGTGGAGGCGGCATTGAACATCGCCAACCTCAAGGCCTTCCAGGACTCGATGCTGAGCCGGCCGCTGCGCGAGTGGTACCTGCGGCAGCAGGACCTGCTGCAGCTGCTGCCCCCGCGTCCGCCGGGACCGCCGCCCGCCGGCGCCCCTCCCGGGCGCTGACCGGGAGCCGGCAATCCCCGCGCGGGATCACGGCCCCGCGCCGATCCCGGCCCAGGCGGAGAGGACGGGAATCGCGAAGAGCACCAGGCACACCGCCAGCGTGGTGAGGACGGCCGCGATCCGGGCCAGGTCGGCCGTGGCGAACATGCGGGACGAGTGGGCGATGGCGTTGGGCGGCGTGCTGCTGGGGAGGAACATGGCGGCCGCCAGCAGCACCGTGACCCCCACGGCGGCCGATGCCGCCGCGGGGGTCGCCTCACCCGACGGCGACAGGGCGGTCAGGGTGAGGGGCAGGAGGATGTTCGCCGCCGCGGTGCTGGACATGAACGTGCCGAGCACGGCCGTCACCCCCAGCAGCGCGGCGAGAAATCCCAGTCCCCCGCCCGCAGCCGGATCGGGCAGCCAGGCGACGATCCGCTCATCAAGCCGGGACACCTGCATCCCGTTGCCCAGGGCCAGCCCGCCCGCGATCAGGATGAGCACACCCCAGTCGAGCCGCTTGAGCGAGGCCGGGGTGAACAGTCCGGTCAGGGTGAGGGCGAGGACGACCAGGAGCCCGACGATCGACGCCGGCAGCCCATGCCAGCGGTCGGTGAGCCAGAGGAGGATGGCGCCGATGAACACCGCCACCACCCCCCGGGCCCGGCGGCTCAGTCGGGGCGGGGGTGATCCGGGCGGGAGGACGGGCACCGTGCACGGGTACCAGCTCGACAACGCCCACCAGGCGGCCAGCAGCATCACCGCCAGGCAGGGAAGCGTCACCTGCATCCAGGTCAGGAACGGGATGCCCACGCCGGCCTGCTGGAGGAGATTGGCGGCGATCGCGTTCGGCGGGGAGGCGACCGGCGTCCCGATGCCGCCGAGGTTGGCTCCGACCGGGATCGCCAGGTAGAGCGCCTTGCGGAACGGGTCCCGGTCCGGGCACCGGGCCGCGACCGGGGCCACGAGGGCGAGCATCAGGGCCGCGGTGGCGGTGTTGCTCATCCACATGGACAGCACCGCGGTGGTCACCAGCAACCCGAGCAGGACACCCCGCGGGCTGCGTCCGAACGGCCGGAGCAGCCAGCCGCTCAGCACCCGGTCCACCCCCTCCTCGGAGGCCGACTGCGCGAGCATCAGCCCGCCGAGGAAGAGCAGCAGCAACGGGTCCGCCGCGGCCGCCAGGAGCGCCGCCACCGTCGGGCCGTCGCCCGATGCCGGCCCGAGCCCGGGCCAGCCCGCCGGGTTGGCCAGCAGGAGGATCTCGGCCCCGAGGATCAGGAACCCGGTCGCGAAGAGGGGCACCGCCTCGCTGACCCACAGCAGGGCAGCCGTCAGGAAGATCCCGGCCATGTACGCCGTCTCCCGTGACCAACCGGAGCGGAGCGCGAGCAACGTCGCCACCAGACCCCATGCCAGGGAGACCGCCACCCAGACCGGCCGGATCGTTCCCGGGGCCCGGGACGGCTTGGGGGAGGGCTCGAGAGGTTCCGTCACGGCCCGGTCCTAGCAGCCGGTCCCCCCGGGGGAAACACAAAGGAAATGCCGGACTTTCCCCTTGGCGATTCCGTGGAGGGGGAGGATGTTGGGCTGACAAATGTTCAAGTACACGCTGACGCTGACGGCGGCCGCAGGGCTCCTTGCGACCGGTTGCACCACGTCCTCACCCGGTTCCGAGTCCCCCGCCACGCCGACGGCCGGGGCATCGGTCCAGATGGGCATCCCCCATGCCCCGGGCGCGATGCTCGGGAAGAAGGACGCGGAGGGCTTCACGGTGATCTTCGACGGCACCTGGGACGGCTGGCGGGTGAACGAGAACGTGGCGTCGTGGAAGATCGTCGACCGGGCTTTCCGGGCCAGCGGCGAGCGGTCGCACTGCTTCTACATCGGCGACCAGCAACCCTTCACCGACTTCGAGTTGAAGGTCGACGTGATGACCGAGCCCGGCAGCAACGGCGGCATCTACATCCACACCAAGTTCCAGGACACCGGATGGCCGTGGGGCGGGTACGAGACCCAGGTCAACCAGACCCAGGGCGACTGGCGGAAGTCGGGCAGCGTCTATTCCGTCAAGGATGTCCGTGAGGTGCACGTGAAGGACAACGCCTGGTACACCCACCACGTCGTGGTCCGCGGCAACAACGTGAAGATCTACCTCGACGGCAAGCTGGTGAACGACTTCACCGAGGAGCCCGGCCGCCAGGGCGGCAAGGATTTCGAGCGGAAGCTCAACGCCGGGACCATCGCCTTCCAGGCCCATGATCCGAATTCGGTCGTCTACTACCGCAACGTGCGGATCCGGAAACTCTGATCCGTCTGATCCGGTCGGGCCGGGCCGGAAACCGCTGGTGTCCGGACACCAGCGGTTTCCCGTGCTTCGATGAACCCGTTCCTGCCCTTCCTGATCGCCTCGTTCGTCGCGGCGTGCGCCTGGACGATCCTGGTGATGACGAACGGCCAGCGTCGTCGGGGATTCCCGGGGCTGGTGGGAGCGTGGGCTGCGACCGCGGTGTTGGCGGCGCTCTGGCAGGCGGAGGCGGTCCCATGGCTTTGGGCATTCCCAATGGGGGTCCTCCTCTTGTGGTTCGGCGCCGTTACCCTTCTCACAACCGCCATGGTTACGATCTGGCGCGTCCGGGAGCCGGGCCGCCGCCGCCTCCTGTGTTGCGGGGTTTTCAGTATTGGCGTCCACGTGGCCGCAGGAATGCGGTTTCTCTGGCTGGCCACCGTCAGCCCCGGCGGCGTGTAGGCGTCACCTCCTCTCTTCAGCCAACCGCAGCAGAAGGACCCCTCGGAGTTTCCGGTCAGCTCTGAGTTCCGGCATGGCGGTTCTTCGGCTGCTGAACCCGCTTCCGGAGTTCAGTCGCGGTGGCGTTCCTGGGCTTGATCGTCCGGGGCTTGATCGTTGCCGGATGTCGGGCGATCCGGTAGCCTCCGGGCATGATCAGGACGGTGGAGGCTGTGGTTGACGAGCAGGGGCATGTCCGGCTCACCGAGGCGGTGCGTTTGCCTCGCTGCCAGCGCGCGTTGGTGACGATCTTGGAGGAGGAGCCGTCACCTGAGATGTCCGATGCCGCCCGACTCAGTGAGTTGGCTCTGACCGAGGATTGGGGACGCCCCGAGGAGGATGAGGCATGGCGGCATTTGCAAGGGGGTCAGTAGTACTGGTCCCTTTCCCGTTTTCTGATCTGTCCCGGTCGAAGCTGCGCCCGGCGGTGGTTCTGGCGGACGCAGGCCGGGGGGACTGGGTGCTATGCCAGGTCACGAGCAAGCCTTATGGCGACCCGAAGGCGGTCAGTATCCAACAGGAAGACTTCGAGGCGGGCAGCCTGCGGTTGGACAGCTTCGCCCGCCCGGGGAAGCTGTTCACGGCTCATGAGATATTGCTGCGTGCCACGGTTGGGCGTCTGCGCCCCGCAGCTTATCGACGGATCCAGGCCGCCGTTCTGTCCGTCCTTTCATGACCGGCCTTGCCGGGCAGTGGGGCGAATGACCGCGGGCCGACTGCCTCGATCCCCTTTTCTCCAACCCGATTCCACCAATGCCCAGTGCCACGATCAGGCTCTTTCTCGTCCACGGCGATCCGAAGCGCCTCCGCACGGCCGAACTCTCCAACTGGACGGGCAAGGCGGTTGCCGGTCCACGGAGTGAATTCGATGGCGTTCTCGCCCGGGAGGAGTCGGAAGGTTCCGGGGTGTATTTCCTGACCGGCACGGATCCGGAGTCCGGAAGGCCGGCGCTTTATATTGGCGAGGCGGAAAGAATCCGAGATCGGATCAAGGCGCACGTCGAGAAAGACTTCTGGAACCAGGTGCTCTATTTCGTCAGCAAGGATGAGAACCTCACGAAGGCCCACATCCGATACCTGGAGGGTCGGCTCATTGAAAGTGCACGGGCCGCTGGTCGTGCACTGATTACAAACGGCCAAGCGAGCGGATCCCGTTTGCCGGAGTCGGATCGAGAGGACATGGAAGTCTTTCTGGAGAAGATCAACCAGTTGCTCCCCGTCCTCGGCGTCGAGTTGCTTGTTCCGGCGACCCGAACTAACACCGGGAAGGCAAAGCAGCAGGTGCTGTTCTGCGATATCAAGGGCCTCAGGGCTCGGGGGTATCCGGTGCCGGACGGTTTTCTGGTGTTGAAGAACTCGGAGGCGGTGGCCCAGGAGCGTGCGTCCTCTGAGAAGTGGCCTTGGACCCGGAACCTTCGTCGGAAGTTGAAGGATGAAGGCGTGATGGAGCCGCAGGGCGATCGGTTGGTGTTCACGAAGGACATGGAGTTCTCCAGCCCGAGCGCAGCGGCGGCCGTCGTGCACGGCGGGCATGCGAACGGCCTCACCGCATGGAAATCGGAGACGGGGAAGACTCTGAAGGAGATTGAAGCCGCCTAGTCCGTGGTTGGCGTCCTTCGCGTCCAGGGGATCGCATGGCCAGGTCCAGGCCGGGTTGGGATCCCCCGCCTTTGCGCGGCGCCATGATGGATGGCGAGTCCCCTTGCGGCATTCCTCCGTCGGGCGGCGTGTAGCCGGGCGTCACCGCTGCTGGCCCGCCCGGGCGGGTTCCAGCCGGGGGTCGTCGAGGTCGAGCCGGTACAGGATCTGGTTGTAGTCGTGGCGCGGGGTGGCGACGGGCGCCCCGGAGAACTCCTTGGAATAGGTTCCCTCGAAGAGCAGGACCGGGGAGTCGGCCGTGGCGAGATCGACGTGGAGGCAGGGGTTGTAGAACGTGTAGTCCCGGTGGGTGAGCACCTTGACCGCCGGTCCCCAGGGGCCGGTGGGCACATCGGCCTCGGCGTACCAGACCTCGCCGAGGCGGGAAGGCTTTCCGCCGGCCTCTAGGAAAACGGCCACCCAGCGGCGGCGCCACGGATGCCAGCCGATCCCGCCGCTGTGGACCCCGGCATGGGGCTGGATCCCGTTCCCGGTGCCGGCCGCCCGAAGGGAGGTCGGGGGTGTCAGGGGCTCCCAGGAGGCCGGGTCCTGCCACGCTTCAAACGTGGCCGGGCAGCGCATCGCCGGGAACGGTCGCCCGAACAGGATCCAGTCCCGACCCGCCTCGTCCCGCCAGGGCACGGCATGGCCGACGGGCAGCAGGGGCGGGCGGGGCGCGGTTTCGGACCGGGTCCACAGGGTCCGCAGGGGTTCGAACGTTTCAGCCCCCTCGTTCCAGACCGCCAGACCCCACTCGTAGTCCTCGAGGTGTCCGCGGATCTTCATGTAGCTGCAGACCAGGCGATCGATCCCGTCCCCGGCCGGCAGGCTCACCAGGCCCGTCGCCCAGGTCGGCCCCTTGCCCGGCATGGGTGTGATGCCCCGGGGACGTCCATCCGGCCTCCGGAAGAACCGGTAGTCCGGCCTCAACGGAGGTTCGGTCCAACCGGACGGGCGGAGGGCCGACGTGGCGCCGAGGCTGTCGAATATCCCGAGGGGGTAATGGGGCAGGGTGGTGTCGCCCCAGAGCCAGAAGCGGCGACCCCGATGAATCGCGGTCTGGACGCTGTCGCAGCCGAAGACCCCGCTTTCCACCCAGTCGGCATCCCTGCCGGTGCGCTGGCTTTCGGCGAACAGCCCGGCCCCGGTGAGGCGCCCGACGCGGCGGGCGATCATCGTCCGGTCGACCTCGACCCGATGGGTCCGGCCCCGCTCGGGGGTGAGCCGGACGCCGCGGTATCCAAACCCGTCCGCCGGGACCTCGTAGCCGTCGCCGGCGACATGGAGGAAGACCTCGCGGCCCATCAGTTCGGGGGCTTCGAGGGCGACGACCCCGGCGTTGTCCGTCACGAAGCGGAGGTGATGGGTGGTGGTCAACTGGATCAGCGGCACCGGCCACCCGGTGTTCCGTTCCACCACCTCGATGCGGCAGGGGTCCGCGGCGTGGAGCGTGAGCAACGGGGCGAGGACGAAGGCGAGGAGGGTGCCGATGCGGCCGTGACCGGGCCGGTTGCGGAAGGCGGAGGGAAGGGCGCGCGGCATGGGGGGAGTCCGATGGGAGCGAAGCGCTCCGTCAACGTCGGATCACCGGGGCCTGCCGCTTGGATGCGGCTCAGAGCGGACCGGAAACTCCGGTCAGGCTCTCAGGCCAGGGGCTGGTCGAGGAGTTCCGCGGGGGCGACGCCGATGCGGTCGGCCACCGACGGGGGGATGGGCACCGCGGCAAAGCGACCGTCCGGTCCCTTGGCGACGCAGACCACGGTGAGCCGGCCGGAGGCCACGTCGACGGGCGGGCCGGGTTCCAGTCGGCGGAACCGGATCTGGAAGGAGAGGCTGCGGGCCGACTTGGCGGCCACGAGGAGGTGCATCTCGACGACGTCCTCGAAATGCAGGGGACGCTTGTAGTCGCACGCGGCGTGGACCCTGGGGAAGCCGAGGGGCGGGTCGAAGTCCCGCAGGATCACCGAGTGTCCGAGGGACCGCCAGAAGGCGTGCTCCACCGTCTCCATGTAGCGGAAGAAGTTGGAGAAGTGGACGATGCCGGCGAGGTCGGTCTCGCTGAACTCGACGCGCCGTGTGGCCCGGAACTCGTGGGTCATCCGCGGGAGGGGTTGGGAATGGGCGGGGTGGATCCGTCCGCGGGAGCGGCCCGTCCGGGCCCGGTGGCGCGGATCCGTTCCGCGACCGCGGCCACCTGCCGGGCCATGGTGCCGTCGGTGTAGCGCTCGCGGACCGCGCGGCGGCCCGCCTCGCCGAGGGCGCGGAGCCGGTCGCGGTCGCGGAGGAGCGGCTCCAACGCGGCGGCCAGGGCCGAGGCGTTGTTGGGTCCGCACAGGACGCCGCCGCCGGTGTCGGCCAGCAGTTCCGGGAAGGTGGCGAAGTCGGGCTGGACGAGCGGGGTGCCGGCGGCGAGGGATTCGATCACGTAGAGGCCGAACGCCTCGCTCTGCCGGGCGGGAACCGAGATCACGTCGCACGACGCGTAGAACTGCAGCTTCTCCTCCCGGGTGAGGTTCGGATGGAACGAGGCGTCGGCGAGGATCCCGGCGCCGGCCAGCTTGTTCTTCTGGCGGGCGACGAACGCCTCGTCCCCCGGCCCGCAGCCGCCGCCGACCCGGAGCCGGAGGCCGGGGATGGTCCGGCGGCGCTTCAGCTCGATGAAGGCGTCGATCACCACGTCGAGCCCCTTCTCCGGGCACATGCGGGCGAAGTAGCCCATCACCGGCTGGGGCAGGTCGGGCCGGACAAGGGTGTCGTAGCCTTCGAGGCGGATGCCATTGGGCACCACGTGGACCCGGGCCGGGTCGAGTCCCAGGCGCTCCGACATGCGGTCGGCGAAATACCGGGTCGGGGCGATCCACGCGTCCACCTCCCGGCCGCGTTCGGCGAGGGTCTCCCAGCTCTGGGTCCGCCAGGGCTCGGGGATCGAGTCGAGGAACGATTCCTCGCTCTGGAGGAAGACGACCACCCGGGTGCCGAGGGCGGCCTGCAGGCGGCGGGTGAACCCGACGAGCAGGGCGTTGGACAGGAAGACCACGTCGGGCGGGGACTGGAGGCGGAGCCAGCCGATGAGTTCCTCCAGTTCACGGGCCTGGTTTCCCTCCTCGCCGCGGAGCATGGACACGTTGAGGTCCCCCACGTCCTCGGCGCGGGTCTTGGCGGCGCGTCCGGCGGCCCAGCGGAGCAGGCGGGGGGAGGCGAGCAGGCGATGGATCCACCGGGGGGCCCGGCGGAAGAACGCCGAGTGCTGCTCGAGGTAGACGTTGATCCCGCCGAAGAAGGTCGGGGTGCCCTCCACGGTGGAATCCTCGTCGAGGGTCATCGGCAGGTACAGCGGCACCATCAGGGTCTCGTGGCCCTGACGCCGGAGCGCCGCCACCAGCGCGTTGTCGCGAAAGCAGTTCCCGCAATACATGCCCCCGGCGCCGGGGGTGATCTGGACCAGGTGCATGGGAGGGATGGGAGCGTCGGGCTTCAGGCGGCGGCCACCGCGGGACGGACCAGCGGCCGGCCGTGGGGCAGGGGTTCGGGCAGCTCGGTCACCTTCGAGAAGGCGGCGAACATGCGCGAGAAATCCTTGTTCACATCGCCCGACAGGCAGTCGGTCAGGTCCCCGTGCAGCGCCGGGTCCTGGTCGGACACCGTCTTGAAGCTCACCTCGGGGTCGTAGAACGCGTAGACCAGCTTGCGCATGTTCTCGATCCCCTCGCGCAGGGTGCGGCCGTACTCCTCGAAGCGGGCGGCGCCGACGTCGTCCGCCTCCAGGGCGGCGTGGACGGCGTCCGCCCCGGCCACGCCGCTCTTGAGGGCCAGCATCATCCCGCTGGAGAACACCGGGTCGAGGAACCCGAAGGCGTCCCCCACGAGGAGCAGACCGTCGGCGGCGCAGTACTCGGAGCGGAACGTGTACTCCGACGTCAGCCAGAACTCGCCGGTGCAGCGTCCGGTGGCCAGCCGCTCGGCGATCCAGCGGTTCTCCGGGACCTCCCGCTCGAAGATCGCGCGCGGGTCCTTGAGCCCGTCGCGGGTGAGGTAGCGTCCGTCGGCGACGACCCCCACGCTGACCCGGTCGCCGTGGAGGGGGATGTGCCAGAACCAGCCCTTGTTCGGGATGAAGGCGACGGTGGTCTGGCCCTCGTCGATGCCCTCCTCGCGGCGGCTGCCCTCGTAGTAGGTCCACACGGCCACCTTGTTGAGCTTGGGATCACCGCGGCGCCAGGCGTTCCGGGTGGCGGCGATCGCCTCGCGTCCGGTGGCGTCGATGGTCATCCGGGCGCGGAACTCGCGTTCCGAGCCGTCGGGTTGGCGGACCCGGACGCCGACATGCCGTCCGTCCTCGACGAGCAGTTCGAGCACGGAGTGTTCCTCGCGGACATCCACACCCCGTTCGCGCGCGTTCTCGACCAGCATCTGGTCGAACTCGCTCCGCAGCACCTGCCAGGATTGGGCGATCGTCTCCCGGTCGTACCGGTTGAAGAAGTAGAACGGCTGGGAGGCGCGTCCGGACGGGGCGACGAACTGCACGCTGTACTTCTTGACGAAGCCCGACTGGCGGAGGCGGGGGATCATGCCGATCCGCTCGAGGGGCGGGTAGGTGAAGGGGATCATGGACTCCCCCACGTGGTAGCGGGGGAAGCGTTCCCGCTCGAACACCACCACGCGGCGTCCGTGCCCGGCCAGGACGGTGGCGGCCGAGGTGCCGGCCGGGCCGGCACCCACCACGATCACGTCAAATTCTTCGGGTTTCTTCATGGAATCTGGTCCTCGTTCACCGGTACCGCGGTTCCGTTCGATGGCAACCGCGGGGTCATCCGGCCGGGGGCAGCACCTCGACGATCTCGGCGAGCACGGCACCGTCGGCGGTGCGCAGGGTGTTGCATCGGCCGTGCAGCGCCTTGGCGCCGGTGAGGTGCAGGGCCCGGGACATGAAGTCCTCGGGCTCGAACCGGAAGAAGGCCGTCGGACGGCTCCGGTAGTCGATGCCGCTGGCGTTGAGGATGCCGCCCAAGGGCCGGCGTCCCTCGAGGATCTGCGAGCGCCAGGGCTCCGGGAAGCGGTCCAGGTGGATCCGGATGGCGCCGAACTCGACCGGGCGGCCGGACCGGTCGAGGGTCAAGACCACCTCGCGCCACAGGCTGTCCGCCTCCACCCGCCGGCTGAGCACCTCGAGGTGGATGCCGTCGCCGTGGAACTCCTCGAGCGTGCTGGTCATGTCGTGGGCGTGGACCAGCAGCGAGCGGTCGGGCTCGGGCAGCGCCTCCGGGGGGAGGAGGGTGACGGCCGCCAGCGGCCGGCCGGCCCGGCGGTAGAGTTCGTCGAGCGGCTCGATGGACGGGCGACTGGGCGGATGGGCGGGGGCGCTGGCGGGCATGGCGGCGTGTGGGTCAGGCGCGGGGGATCAGTCGTTCGGGGACCGCCAGCACGGACTGGGGATTCCGCCGCTGGATTCGGTCGAGATCCTCCGGGGTGAAGCCCCGTCCGAGCAACTGGGGCAGCAGCCGGTTCTCGATGGCCGTGTACGGCGTGACGTTGCCGTTGGCGAAGAGCGTGAGCCGGTTCCCGGACGGCGCGTCGCCGTCGACCAGCCATCCGTCGTCATGCGACACGAGGACCTTCCCGAGCGTGCCGGAGTCCCGGTGCAGCGTGAGGGCCTCCACGTGGCGCACCGCGCTGGCCGGGGCGAGGGAGAAGCCGTCGAGGCTGATCCAGGTCCCCTGCCGCGCGAGCTCCACCTGGATCGGCCCGGGATCGTTCTGGGCGTGGACCCAGACCAGGGCGGACGGGGCGATCCCCTCGGCGTCGAGGCGCCGCACGGCGTCGCGGGCCGCGTCGCCGTCGCCGCTGTGCAGGAAGATCCGGAGCCCGGACTCCCGATGCACCCGCGCCGCGGCGCGGAGCAGGCGGGCATCGACCTCCGGGAGGGGGCCGTTGCCGGTGCCGAGCTTGAGGAACCCGGGGCGGATGCCGGTGCCGTCGATCCCGTGGATCCATTCGTCCAGCCAGTGGGCGGCGATCCGTTCCACCTCCCACTCGCGGGCCTCGCGGGGCAGGTAGCGGCCCTGGACGGCGGCATACCACCCGGTGTTGGTCACCACGTGCATCCGGCTGGCCCGGGCGAGGCGCAGGAGGAAGTCGGGCCGCCGCCCGATGTAGGCCGGCGTGCATTCCACCAGCGTGTGGATGCCCGACTCGCGCAGGCGGACCAGGTGCGGGAGGATGAGCTCGAACGCCTGGTCCGTGGCGTACCGTCCCGGGCTGATCCGGTCGGCCCCGATGAAATCCACCACCACGTGCTCGTGCGCCAGGGTGCGTCCGAGGCGGGCGGGTGCGACCGGTCCGCGGACGGTCATGACGACCTGGTCGCGGGTGGCGGGATCCCGGGTGGCGCACCCGGCGAGGCAGGCCGCGGCCCCGGCGAGGGTCCGGTGGAGGAATCGGCGTCGGTCCATGGTGCGTGCCGGGCGGGTCAGACGTAGCGGCCCACCGTGTGCTCGGGCTTGAAGAAGACCCGGAGGAGCCGGTCGATCTGCAGCAGGGCGTCGCGGGTGACCCCGATCGTCCCCTCCGTCTCCACGAGGTGGCCGGCCTCGCGCAGGGTGGCGAGGGGGGTGGCGAAGAACTGGCGCGGATCCGTCCCGAACTTCCGGGTGAAGTGGCCGATGTCCACCCGGCCGAGCTTCAGGCCGAGGATGAACTCGCGGATGTACCGCTCGTCGGGCTTCGGGGTGAGGGCCCGGTAGACAGGCAGGCGGCCCTCGCGGAGGGCTTCGACGTACGGGTCGAAGTCGTGCTGGTTCTGGTAGTGGACCCCGTTGATGTGGCCGAAGCTGGCGACGCCGATCGAGAGGAGGTCGGCGCCGGAGAACAGGCCGTCCCGGTAGGCGAACTTCACCCGGGCCGGGTCGCGCACCACGGTGGTGGTGCTGGTGACGGTGTAGCCGTGGCGTTCGAACTCCCGGAACGCGTGATCCACCCAGCGCCGCTTCGTCTCCCAGTCCGCCACCGGCGCGACCAGCTTCCCCTCGGCCTTCATCCGCTGGTAGAGGGTCGTGTTGTACGGCACCTCCATCTGGTAGATCGTCACCGAGTCCGGCTGGAGCGCCACGGCCCGGTCGACCGTCTCCCGCCACTTCTCCTCGGTCTCCTCCACCATCCCGGCGATCAGGTCGATGTTGACCTGCGGGAACCCGATCTCGCGGGCGTAGGCATAGGCCCGCTCGATCTCCCGGGAGCGATGGGCCCGGCCGTTGATCTCGAGGATGTGGTCGTCGAAATGCTCGATCCCGAGGCTGAGCCGGGTGATGCCCAGGTCGCGGATGGCGCGGAGCTTCTGGTCGTTCAGCGTGCCCGGTTCCGCCTCGAAGGTCACCTCCTCCGCCGCATCCCACGGGAGCAGGCGCTTCATGCCGGAGGTCAGGTACTCCAGCTGGGCCGGGGACAGGTAGCTGGGTGTCCCGCCGCCGAAGTAGATGAAGCGCGGAAGCCGGCCGCCCACGAACGCCCGGCCCGCGTAGTGCGTCAGTTCGGTCAGCAGCGCATCGAGATACCCCCGGATCGCCGCCGCGTCCTTGTCGGTGTAGACCCGGTAGTAGCAGAAGTGGCAGCGTTTCCGGCAGAAGGGGATGTGGGTGTACAGCCCGAGGGGCACCCCGGGCACCGGCGGCCGGTCCAGCGCCGCCTCCAGCTCGGGAATGGACTCGGGCTTCCAGAAGCCGAACGGCGGGTAGTTGGAGACGAAATAGTTGCCGACCGTGGTTTCCTTCTGGAGCGGCGGCCCCGACGGGACCGGGGCCGGGGCGATGGTGATGGTGCTCATGATCGTTGGCGACGCGGTCTTGTCGCCCCGCACCATGGCCGATGCCACCCGGTGGGGCAACGCAAATGATACCTGTACGTACTATCTCCGCGTCGGTTCCGATCCGTCGGGGAGGCGGTGCGTGGGACGGGAGTCAACGGGGCCCGAAGCAGTAGATGTGGCCGTCGTCGCATCCGATCACCACCCGTCCGCCGGCGACCGCCGGGGAGCTCTGGACGGGCTGGCCGACCTCGTAGGACCAGAGCTCGCGGCCGTCGGCGAGGGCGAGGAGATAGACGCGGCCGTCATCGGAGCCGAAGACCACCTTGTCCCCGGCGACCACCGGTGAGCTTTCGACCTTCCCCCGGGTGGGGAAGACCCAGGTGGCGCGGCCGGTCGTGCGGTCGACGCAGTGGAGCCGCTTGTCGCGTCCGCCGAACAGCACGCGGTCGGCGGTCACGGCGGGGGAACTGGCGTAGGGGAAGGCCCGGTCACGGTAGCGCCAGACCACCTCGCCCTTCTGGAGGTCGACGCACAGGAACTCGTTGTCGTAATGCCCGAGGTAGGCGCGGCCGTCGACGATCGCAGCCGATCCGATGATGTAGGCGCCGGCCTCGACCTCGCGGATCTTGGTCCCGTCGGCCAGTCCGACGATGTGGATCAGGGCGTCGCATCCGCCGAAGGCGGTGAAACCGTCGGACACGGCGGGGGATCCGTTGATGTAGTTGCCGGTCTCGTACGACCAGCCGGTGCGTCCGGTGAGCGGGTCGAGGCTGTAGAGGCGGAAGTCGTAGCTGCCCACGAGGATCTGGGGCGGGGCATCGACCGCGGTCCGGTACCAGTTGGCACTGCTCTTGACCTTGTCCTCGAACCCGGTCCGCCACAGCTCGCGGCCGGTGGCGGCGTCGAGGCAGAAGAAATTGGTGTTGGCGTCGCCCACGTACAGCCGGCCGTCGAGGACCAGGGGGGAAGCCTCGATCGGCGCCCCGGCGGCGAAGGACCAGACCTTCGACCCGTCGTCGAGGCGGAGGCAGAAGACGTTCGAATCGCCGGATCCGACGTAGACCCGGTCGCCGACGATGGCCGCGGTCGAGTAGACCGGGTCGCCGGTCTCGAAGCTCCACCGGAGTGCGAGGGACTCCGGCAGGGAACCCTGGGCCACGCCGCGCTGGGCCGGGTCGCCGCGGAACATGGGCCAGTCGGCCGAAACCCGGGCGGTCGGGACGATCCCGGCCCAGGCGACGGCAAGCAGGACCACGGCGGAGCGGAGGCGGCGTCGGAAGGCGGCGGGGACCATGTCGGACGGACTATGGGGGGGCGTCCCGCCGTTCGCAACCGGGCGGCGGGCGACGGGGACCGGGGGGGGCGTCACGCCGGGGACCGATGGGGGGCGGTTTCGGTTCGACTCCCGGCGCATCCCGGGGCATTCCACGGGGCCGTGACCCCGGTTTCCCGCAGGACCTTCCTCGAGACGGCCGCCCTGGCGGCGGCATCGGCATCGATCGACCGGTCGGCATGGCCGTCGCCCGACGGAATCCCACCCCACCGGGGAGAGGTGGTCCCCGGGGTGCATGGGTATGCCGATGCCGACAGTGTCGTGGCCGGCCGACGGATCGCGTTCCATCTGTCGAGCACCGTGCCGCACCGGGCGGAGATCGTCCGCCTCGGGACCCGGATCGACGATCCGGAAGGGGACGAGGTGGTCGCCCGCCTGGGGGAATTCCCCGCGGTACCGCGGGCGATCCATCCGGGGTCCTACGTCCATGTGGCCCGACGGATCCGGGGCACGCCGCGGGGCCTGTCGCTCGAGGTGTGGATCCGCCCGTGGGCGGTGGAGCGCCTCGCCGGGGTCATCACGCAGGAGGACAAGCAGAGCGACGAGGGCTTCGCGCTGGGCATCGGTCCCGGGGGATATGTCGGGTTCTTCCTCGGGAACGGGACCGGCCCGGACGAGGTGCAGGTGCATCGGACCGCCCCCGGCGTGGTGCGCCCGGGTGTGTGGCAGCATGTGGTGGCGGCGTGGGACGGCCGGACGAAGACCGTGTGGGTGGACGGCCGGGAGGTGGGGCGGTGGGATTTCGCCGGGCCGTTCCGGACCGGGCGGCATCCGCTGCGCCTGGGGGCGATGGGGGAGGGAGGGGAGGCGGTGCGCTTCCTCGATGCCGACATCGCGCTGCCGGTGGTCCGGTCGCGCGGCCTGACGGCGACCGAGGTCGGGGCGCGTTGGGCCGACCGGGCGCGGACCGTTCCGCGCGGCGGGGACGTGCTGGCGGTGTGGGGTTTTTCCGAGGAGACGGGCGGGCGTGTGGCCGATTCGGGGCGGCATCGGCGCCACGGGCGGATCGTCAACCTGGCCACGTGGATGATCGGCGGCCCGGCCTTCCAGGCCGAGGTGGCGCGGTTCGGTGACTACGAGCCGGGGACGGATCCGGACCGCGGGCACGGGCTCCGTCTGGCGTCGGACGACCTCCATGACTGCCGCTGGCCCGAATCCTTCGCCTGGCGGGTGCCGTCGAATGCCCGGCCCGGGGTGTATGCCGTCCGGTTGCGGTATGGGGAGGCGGGGCGTGACCGGTTGCGGCACCTGACGTTCCTCGTCCGGTCCGCCCCGGGGCCGGGGCGCCCGCGTCCGCGGCTGCTGGTGGTGTGTTCCACCAGCACCTGGCGGGCGTACAACGGGGCGCCGTTCGGCGTGTGGCCGGATTCCCTCCATGCCGTGATCGGCACCGGAGGCCTGCCCAATGCCCCGGGCGATCCGCCCGCCTTCTGCTTCTACCGTCCGCACGCCGCCGGGCAGGGGACCTATCAGCTGGGGCGGCGGATGCCGTGGCCGGCGGCCGAGCCGTACGTCCTGTACGGCGGCCCGACCCGGTACAGCCACCTGATGCGGGCCGAACGCCACCTCCACGCGTGGCTCGACCGGGAGGGCATCCCCTTCGACGTGGCGGCCGACGTGGACCTGCACCGCGACCCGGACCTGTTCCGCCGGTATGCGGCGGTGGTGCTGAACGGGCACAGCGAGTACTGGTCCGTCGCGGCACTGGACGGGCTCCGGCGGTATCTCGGCAGCGGCGGCAACCTTGCGGTCCTTTCCGGGAACAGCCTCTTCTGGCGGGTCAGCTTCGATTCCCGGGGCGAGGTGATGGAGTGCCGCAAGGTCGACGCGCCCGGGGACCAGCTGCCCGGGACGCGCCGTGGCGAGGCCTGGCACAGCCAGGACGGGCGTCGGGGCGGAATGTTGCGCGAGTGCGGGTACCCGGGATGGGATCTGGTCGGACTGGAGACCCTCGGATGGAACAACCAGTCCGATCCCGCGAACTTCGGACCCTACCGGGCGGTCGGCGTGGATCATCCCCTCTTCCACAAGCCCCATCCCACGGGGCTCGGCGAGGACGAGGCGTTCGGGTTTGCGTCCGACGGAGTGACCACGCTGGCCAACGGGCACGAGTTCGACATCCGGCTGTCGACCCTCCGGGCGCTGCAGCGGGAGCCGTCGCCGCCCGGGGCCGAGGTCCCCGCCGATCCCCCGGGCATCGTGTTGCTGGCCCGCGGAGTGATTCCGTGGGCGAAGGGGGGTGCCGCGTTCGACTACTTCTTCCGGCCCATCCGGCCGGCGTGGGACCAGGGCGGCGAGATGATCTGGTGGGAACGACCGGCGGGCGGTCGGGTGTTCCATGCGGGGAGCATCGGCTCAGGCTGGGCCCTGTACCATGACCCGAAGTTCCAGGCGCTCTTCCGCAACGTGCTGGCCCGGTTCGAGGTGGCCCCGGGCGGGTAGGGGGCCGGCCCCCGTGCCACGAAAGCGTTCCCGGCCCTTTCCCGGCCCTTTCCTTGCCACGACCGGATGCGGCCGCTATGTCGCAGGTCCTGATGCGGAAACGTCTCTCCCCCGAGTGGTTCCTTCGGGTGTTCCTCCTGGTCTGCCTGGCGGGTGTCGTCTGGAGTGTTTGGTCGCGGGTCGAGGCGCAGGAGGCCGCGGCGCCGGCACCGGCCGCGGCACCGGTCCCGGGTCTGCCGATGGTGGCGGCCGAGGAACTTGCCCGGAACCTCCTCGGACGGGATTTCGTCGACGCCTACCGGGGACAGCTCTCCTTCGGACTCGACCGGGTGCCGTTCCTCCAGACCCCGGTGCTCGGCACCCCGCTGTGGCAGTACATCGCCTTCCTCCTCTACGCCCTCATCGCGTTCTACGCCTCCAAGGCGGTGGACTGGCTGGTGAAGAACCGGCTGCGGACCCTGGCCGGGAAGACGGCGACCCGATGGGACGACGTGCTCGTGGGCCTGGCCGACGGGCCGGTGAAGGTGATCGTGTTCGTGCTCTGCCTGAACATCGGGCTGGAACTGTTCGACTGGCCCGACTGGGCTGAGCGGGGCTTGAACCGGATCACGCTGATCGCCGTCGCCGCCTCGCTCATCCTGGTGCTGTTGAAGTCGGTGGATGCGGTGGTGTCGATCTGGTCCGGCCGGATCTCGGCCGATGCCGACCGGGGATTCCACGCCGGGTTCCTGGGGCTCATCGGCCGGCTCCTGAAATTCACGATCGTCATCCTCGCGGTCCTGACCCTCCTGCAGAACCTCGGGGTGGACATCACGACGCTGCTCGGCTCGGTGTCGGTCCTCGGCCTGGCACTCGGCCTGGCGGCGCAGGACACGGTGGCGAACCTGTTCGGCGCTGTGGCCGTGTTCCTCGACCGCCCCTTCCGGCTGGGCGACCGGATCCAGGCCGGCGGCGTGGACGGGTTTGTCGAGGAGATGGGTCTGCGGGCCACCCGGGTCCGCACCCTCGAGGGCTTCATCGTCACCCTCCCGAACAAGACCGTCGGCAACAACACCGTGATCAACATCACCCGGCGCGGGACCATCCGGTTCAACCACGCCGTGGGCATCACCTACGACACCCCGGCCCCGAAGGTCCGTCGGGCCCTTGAGCTGCTGGAGTCGATCTACCGCGGCCATCCGCAGACCGCCGACGTGCTGGTCCGGTTCAACAAGTTCGGCGATTTCTTCCTCAACCTCGACATCCTGTACTGGTGCAAGAGCACCGACTGGGCCGAGGCGACGCGGGCCCTGCAGGAGTTGAACCTGGAGACCAAGGAACGCTTCGATGCCGAGGGGATCGACTTTGCCTTCCCGACGCAGACGATCCACCTGAAGGACGGGGGCGATGGCGGACGGGATGTCGGCGGTCAGGTGCCGGCGGCGGGCGGGGGCGCGGGCGTGGAGGGGGTCGGTTCCGACGTGGACGGGAACCGGCCGAGCACGAGGTAGACGCCGATCCCGACGAGGAACACCCCGAAGCCCCGGCGGAGGGAGGCCGACGCGATGTGCTGCGTGAGCCAGGCGCCGAGGTAGCCGGTGACCAGCGCGGCGGGGATGATCAGGGCCGCCAGGTGCCCGTCGACGTTCCCGTTCCGGAAGTGCTTGAAGCTTCCGACCATGGCGGTGGGGATGATCACCAGCAGGGAGGTGCCGACGGCCCGTTTCATGTCCATCTGGAGGAGGATCACCATGGCGGGGATCATGACGATCCCGCCGCCCACGCCGAACAGCCCGCTGCACACGCCGCTCAGGGTTCCGATCAATGCCGCCCAGACGTACGTCATGCGCCCCTTCAACCGCCGATCCCCGTTCCGGGCAAGGGGCAATCCACCCGCCGCAACAACACGTTGACATCGGGGGCCCGGGGGATAGTGTCCGGCCTCCATTTTTTAGTCGACGTCATGCCGAACACGAAATCCGCCGAGAAGCGCATGCGCAGCAGCGCCCGCAAGGCCGCCCGCAACCGCTCCGTGAAGTCCCGTGTGGGGACCTTGGAGAAGAAATTTGTCGCCCAGCTGGCCGCCGGGAAGCTGGACGAGGCCGGCACCGCCCTGACCGGCGTGGTCTCCGCCCTGGCCAAGGCCTCCAAGGGGGGCGTGATCAAGGCCGAGACGGCGGGCCGGAAGCGCTCCCGCCTCCAGCTGCGGCTCAATGCCGCCCTCGCCGCCAAGGCGGCCTGACCCTCCCGACGTCGCCGCCCGACGCCTTTCATGAGATCGCCGGTACACCCGGCGATCTTTTTGCTGCCCGGATCCCGCGTCGGCATCCGGCAGCCCACTTCACCCCGGGGACCGGGCGGGGGTCAGATGTTCTCCCCGAGATAGCCCAGTTCGGAGAGCTTCTTCTTCAGCTCCGCCTCGTGTTCCTCCGAGAGCGGGCGTGAGACCGGGAACTTCTGGAGCGGATGCTGCGGACGACCGTAGGAAATCCGCAGCCAGGCCCGCTCGTGGAAGTAGAACAGCCCGAGCTTCGCCAGCGTGTCGGCAATCCCCACCCCCAGCGCCAGGCTCAGGTCCCGGGTGAACATCCAGGCCACCGCCCCGGTGGTGATGAGTCCGAACAGCCGGTAACTCGCCGACTTGATGAGGCTTCTCTTGATCGATTCCATGATCCGATCGTCGCGAGGATTCGCGGGAACCCACCCAGAATGACCACGGATCGTTCATAGTCAACCAAGTTGCTTGTGTTTGTTTGGATTGAAGCTTGAGGGCTTTGCCGAGGTTCTTGGAAAGGGGTGTAAGAAAACCTCGGGTTGGCCGTTGTCCTGGGGAACGGTGTGTGTGGCGACATGAATGACTCTCTTCTGCGTCCGGAAACCGAGTGGCTGCGGCAATTGATGTCGGCCCATGAGGGGACCCTGCTCCGTTACGTGGTTTCGCTCACCGGCGATCTCGAGGCGGCGCGCGACGTGGTGCAGGACACGTTCCTGCGGTTGTGCGAGCAGGGTCCGGCGGGGATGGAGGGGCGCGAGGTGCCGTGGCTGTTCCGTGTGGCCCGCAACCGGGTGATTGACCAACACAGAAAGGATTCCCGCATGCGACCCTTGGAAGAAACCGACCTGGCCCATGCCGCGTCCCCCGAGCCGGCGCCCGACGAGGCGGCCGCCTCGCGGGATGCGGCGCGCACCGTGCTGGAACTTCTGGCCGAGCTGCCCCTGCGCCAGCAGGAGGTGGTGCGGCTGAAGTTCCAGAACCACCTGAGCTACGAGGAGATCTCGGCGATCACGTCGCTCAGCGTGTCGCATGTGGGTGTCCTCCTGCACCAGGCGCTGAAAGCCCTGCGCGGCCGGTACCGAGCCCTGGATGACGCCGATCCCGCCGTCGCCTGAACCGTGAACCCTGTCCCTCTCCCCTGATGCCTCCCATGAAACTTTCCCCTGATTCCCCCGAGCTGACCGCCTACCTGGTCGGTGAATTGACCGACGGACAGCGGGCCGAGGTCGAGGCGGCCCTCGCGGCCGATCCGGTCCTGCGGGCCGAGCTGGAGTCGTTGCGCCGTGCGTCCGCCGACCTGGGTGCGGCGCTGGCTGCCGAGTCTGCACCCGCACTCGCGCCGGTCCAGAGGGCGTGGCTGTCCGGTGCCACGGAGCGGGCACACGGGTCCGCCACCCCGGCCGCCGGGCCGGTGGCCAGCCGCCCGGCGCGGCCCTGGTGGCAGTGGCTCCTCGGGTTCACCACGGCGGCCGGACTGGCGCTCATCGCGGCCAGCCTGCTGCTTCCGCCGCCCGACGCGGGCTCCACACGGGCCGCCTGGCTGGCGGCACGGCTCGAGACGCTGCGGACGGGCACCAACGCCCCGGGGGGTCGCGAGGCGGAGTCGCTCGACACGTTCCGCTACCGCGCCAACGAGGCCACCGGACGCAAGGTGTCGGCTGCGCCATCAACCGGACAAGCGGTCGGGTCGGCTCCCATGGACACCCTGGCGATTCAGGTTGCTCCGACCGTGCCGCCGGGGGCGTCCGCAGCGACGGATGCGGATCCGGCGCGGGATCTCCTGCGCCGTCAGCAGTCTTCGGAGCCGCGCCTGGCCGCACGCTACGGCCTGGCGCCCGCGGCCGAGCCGTCGGCCGGCGGCCTGCCCGGGGGTCCCGGGGCCGTGCCGTCGGATGCCAAGGTGACGATCAGCCGCAATGTGGCTCCCCTGGCATCCGCCGTGGCGCCGTCCCCGACGCCCGTGTCCGCCGCCCGGCCCGAGGTGGAGCTTCGGTTGGGGACCGAGGGGGCGCCACCCGCCGCCGCCGGGCGGACGCTCTACTTCACTCCGCCGGTCGCGGGCGATGGTGTGAAGATGGTCGAACAGTTGTCGCCATCGCCCACCCGGCCGCGACTCGTCACGGCGGCGGGCGAGGGCTACGAGCAGTTGGCCGAGAATCCATTCCGCCCGGTGCGGGAACAGCCGCTCTCGACCTTCGGCATCGACGTCGACACGGCCAGCTACGCGAACGTCCGGCGGCTCCTCCGTGACGGGCAGCTGCCCCCGGCCGGGGCGGTACGCCTCGAGGAGTTCATCAACTATTTCCGATACCAGGACCCGGCGCCCACCGGGGCCGACCCGGTGGCGATGCGGGTGGAGTCGGCCGACTGCCCGTGGGCTCCCGGCCACCGCCTGGTGCGGGTGGCGGTGCGGGCCCGGGAGATCGCGCGGGCCGAACGTCCTGCGGCCAACCTGGTGTTCCTCGTCGACGTGAGCGGCTCGATGCAGCCCGAGAACAAGCTGCCCCTGGTCCGCCAGACCCTGCGGCTGCTGGTGGAACGGCTGACGCCCCGCGACTCGGTGGCGATCGTCACCTACGCCGGCAGTGCCGGGGTGGCCCTCGAGCCCACCCCGGGTTCGGACAAGGCGGCGATCCTCCGGGCCATCGACGGTCTGAAGTCCGGGGGCTCCACCCACGGAAGCGCTGGGATCACCACCGCCTATGACCTGGCGGTCCGGGGCTATCGGGAGGAGGGGGTGAACCGGGTGCTGCTGTGCACCGACGGCGATTTCAACGTCGGCCTGACCAGCCGGGAGGAGCTTCTCGACCTGATCACGGCCAAGGCCCGGACCGGGGTGTTCCTCAGCGTGCTCGGCTACGGCGTCGGCAACTTCCAGGACCGCACCACCGAGCTGCTCGCCGACCGCGGGAACGGCAACTACGCGTACATCGACGGTTTCCGCGAGGCGGCCCGGGTGCTGGACGAGCAGCTCGAGGCGACGCTGGTGACCGTGGCGAAGGACGTGAAGATCCAGGTCGAGTTCAACCCGGCCCGGGTGGCCTCGTGGCGGCTGCTCGGCTACGAGAACCGCCTGCTCGCCGACCGCGACTTCAACGACGACACCAAGGACGGCGGCGAGATGGGCGCGGGGCACGCCGTCACGGCGCTCTACGAGGTCGTGCCCGTGGGCGGGACGGGGCTCGGGGTGGATCCGCTGCGGTATGCGGCGGCGGCCCGGGAGGAGACCGCCCGCGTCGACACCGATCCGGCCCGCGCGTCCGAGCTGCTCCACCTCAAGCTCCGCTACAAGCTCCCCGATGCCGATACCAGCCGGTTGCTGTCCGTGCCGGTGGCGGATGCGCCGGTGGCCTGGGAGGCGGCGTCGGCCGACTTCAGGTTCTCGGCGGCGGCGGCCGGCTTCGGCATGCTGCTCCGCGGGTCGGCGCATCGGGGGACGCTCGACCATGCCGCGGTGCTCCGGATGGCGGAGCAGGGGCTCGGGGCGGATCCGGGCGGCTACCGGGCCGAGATGGTCGATCTGATCCGCCGAGCCCGGAGCCTGTCGACCGGGAGGTGAGACCCGGATCAGCCCGCGGGCTGCGGTCCGGGGTCCGGCCGGGCGGGATGCCCCGGGGACCCCGTGCCGCCCCGGAGGATGCTGCCCGCGGCCAGCAGGAACGACAGCACGGCCACGCCCAGGGTGGCGGCCGCCGTGGCCTGGAAGAAGCCGAGGAACCCGCCGTCCGGCCGGACCACCAGGCGCGTCGCCATCACCCCCACGTATCCGAGGTAGCCGAACGCGTCGGCGAGGTACATCAGGTAGCCGATGTTGCCCGGGTCCCGGTTCATGGCGATGAGCCGTTCGAAGAGGGTGGTGTGGACCGCGACGTAGGGCAGGTAGAGGCCGAGGCCGAGCAGCACCATGAAGGGGAAGGCGTCGAGGTGTCCGGCGCGTTGCCCGGCGACGGCGGCGAGGCCGAGGAGCAGGCCGCCGACACACAGGCCGATCGCCAGCAGGAACGAGCGGCGGTGGTCCTCGACGAGGGATGCGGTGCCGTTGGCGGCGACCACGGCGAGGGCGACCCAGAGTTCCGACCGGGTGAAGATCCCCGGCCTGCCGTCGCTGCCGAGGGCGTTCCACAGCTCCGGGGCGAAATCGGCCCGCAGGCTGCGCAGGATGGTCACCAGCAGGTAGCCGACAATGATCCATCCGATGCCCATCCCGTGGCGGCGGAGCCAGCGGACCCGGTCCCCGCGGGACATCGGCGTCCGGGGCGCGCGTGTGTGGACGTCCCGTGGATCGGGCGGCGGGATCCGGGAGAGCATCCAGACGAAGCCCAGGAGCGGCGGCAGGAACACCAGCCCGGCCGCGGCGGGCATCCAGTGCTCGGGCACGCCCCGCTCCAGGAGCACCGCCCCGGCGGATTTCGCCAGGCCGTCGGCGACGATGAAGCTGGCGCACAGCCCGGCGACCAGGGCCTCGGTCATCCGTCGTCCCTCGAGGAATCCCAGCACGAGTCCGAACACCATCCCGAGGGGAAGCCCGTTCAGGAACAGGCAGGCCCAGCTGACGGATGGCGGCAGGAATCCGAAGGCCACGAGGGGGACCTGGGCGAGGCAGACCAGTCCGACGAGCACCCCGGCCCGTCGCCGGGGGGGCATGCCCGCGATCACCGGGATGCCGACGAACTTCGACAGCGTGTAGCCGAGCACCTGGGAGGTGATGAGCCAGGCCTTGAACCCCGGTGGGAATTCCCCCCCGCCGTATCCCGCCGCGGTGAAGGGCTTCCGCAGCCCGTACATGCAGGCATAGGTGCCGAACGCCGCCACCACGGCCCAGAGGGCGACCCGGCCCCGGCCGGGCGGCGCCGGGGCGGCGGCGACGCCCGGACCGCTCGTCGGAATGGATCCGTCCATGGCGTCGGCGGTCGGACCGGACGGGTCATCCGGGTCGGACAAGCGACTCGAGCAGCGGACGGAAGTACTCGAAATCAGGCACCGGCATGTCGGGAATCTTGCCCCGGTCGTCGTAGCGGCGCACCCGGACCGCATGGTCGTAGTGGGCTCCCGACTCGAACCGGGCCGCCTCCTCGTCGGACATCGGGCCGCCCTGGAGCATCAGGCTGCGCCGGGATGCCTCGGACAGTCCGTCGAGATACCCCGGTTCCTTGTGGCACAGGTAGCGCTTGGACTCGGCGTGGAGGCGGACGGGTTCGACGACCGCGGGGGGGAACCACGCCTCGAGGCGGTTGGCGCCGATCCGTTCGTGCCGGGCGTCGACACCCCGCTCCGCGATGTCCTCGCCGAGGTCGTGCAGGAGATGTCCGATGTCGTGCAGGAGACACGCGGCGACCACCTCGCGGGGCTCCCCGGCCGCCTCGGCGAAGGTCGCGCACTGGAGCGCGTGCTGCGCCTCGGTCACCTGCTCCCCGTAGCTGCGGTGCCCGCGGTCCCGGAACACCCGCAGGATCTCGTCGACAATTCCCGTCGTGGCCATGCCCCGCAGCGTGCCGCATCCCGGGGTCCCGTGGGAGTCACAATCCGGAAACAGTTTCCGGCCGGCCCCGGGGATCCACGGCGACCCGGGGATGAATCCCCGCGCGGGCGTCGTCGAATGCCGCCCCCAGGGACTCGAGCGGGACCGGTGTCGAGACGAGGGACGCCCATGGCCGGGATGCCGCGCTGTCGACGAGGAACCGGAGGGCCGTTGCCAGGTGGCGCGGGGCGTAGTTGTGGGTGCCGCGAAGGGTGAGGCACTGGCGCACGATCCGCTCCCCGGTCAGGTCGAGCGCCGAACCGGGATGCACCATGCCGACAAACCCGTAGTGTCCGCCGGGCCGGAGCACCCGGAGCCCTTCCGGGACGACCGCCGGATCGCCGGTGACCTCGAGCACGGCGTCGACGCTGCCCGCGGCCACCCCGGGCATCGCCTCCCCGGGAACCGGCTCGCCGCCGAACGCCGCCACCTGCACCAGGCGTCCGGGCCGCCGGTCGGTCACCAGGACCCGCCTCCAGCCCATCGACTTCAGCAGCGCGCAGCCGTAGATCCCGAGAAGCCCCGCGCCCTGGACCAGCGCGCAGTCACCGCCACGCGACAGCGGCTCCGTCGCGGCGACCATCGTGGCGAGAGCGCAGTTTGCCGGGGCGACCACCGCGTCCGCGAGGACGTCGGGCACCGGGAGGATCGCCGTCCCGCCCCGGAGAAGGATGTGGGAAGCGTAGCAACCGTTCAGCCCGGTGCCGTTCCCCACCGGGGCATGCCCGTACTTGAAGAGTTGGCCGCACTTCTGCGGCAGATCCCAGTCGAGGCAGGGACGACAGTGCCCGCAGCTGTCGGCGAGGGACCACGTCACCCGGCGGCCGAGGAGTTCCGGATCGCGTCCGGGGCCGACGGCGACGACCCGACCGACCGCCTCGTGGCCCAGCACACAGGGCACGGACCCCGTCCGACGCCCGTCGACCGTGTGCAGGTCCGACCCGCAGATCGTGGCGAGGGAGATCGACACCAGGGCCTCGCCCGGACCGGGCGTGGGGGGCGGGATCTCCCGGAACTCGAACGGAAGGCCGACTCCGGTGAAGAGGGCCAGGCGGATGCCGGGGGCGGTCGACATCCGCGCAGTGAAACCCCGACCCGATGCCGCTGGCGACCCGGAACCTTGGGGGCACCCGCCGGATTCGGCCGGATTCCGGCGCTGACACCCTGTCGGCGGCATGCTAGGTCGACGGGGTGTCGATTCCCAACAGCCTGCCCCGATGGGTGATGCTCCTGGCCGGGTGCCTTGGGTTGGTGGTTGCCGCCGTCCCGGGCCGGCCCGCCGCGTTCGACCCGGCCGACATCGAGCACTTCGAGTCGCGGGTGCGCCCGCTGCTGGCCGAGCATTGCGCCCGGTGCCACAGCCGCGCCGAGGGCAGGCAGAAGGGGGGGCTGTACCTCGACAGCCGGGAGGATCTCCTGGCCGGGGGCGAGACCCGTCCGGCCGTCGTTCCCGGCGATCCCGGCGCCAGCCTGCTGATCGAGGCGGTCCGGTACGACAACCAGGAACTGCAGATGCCCCCCAAGACCCGTCTGCCGGCCGAGGCGGTGGCGGTGCTGGAGGAGTGGATCCGACGCGGTGCGGCGTGGCCGGAGACCGTCGTGGCCCCCGCGGCATCCGGCGGCGGTTTCGACCTGGAGGCGCGCCGCGACGCCCACTGGTGCTGGCGGCCGCCGGTCGACGGGGCGCCGCCGGTCGTTCCCGGCGCGGAGGACCTCGACCCGGTCGACCGCTTCATCCTCCGGGGCCTGATCGATCGCGGCCTCCAGCCGGCGCCCGAGGCCGGGAAGTCCACGCTCCTGCGTCGGGTCACCCTCGACCTGATCGGCCTGCCGCCCACGCCGGCCGAGTTGGAGGCGTTCCTGGCGGATGACTCCCCCGACGCCTATGCGCGGGTGGTCGACCGCCTGCTCGCCTCGCCGCATTTCGGGGAGCGGTGGGGTCGGCACTGGCTCGACCTGGTGCGCTGGGCCGAGACACGCGGGCATGAGTTCGACCCGGACATCCCCAATGCCTGGCGGTACCGGGACTACGTGGTCCGCGCGTTCAATGCCGACCTTCCCCACGACCGGTTCGTCCGCGAGCACATTGCCGGCGACCTCATCCCGCCCCGCCGCGACCCGGTGACCGGCGCCAACGAGTCGATCCTCGGCACCGGGTTCTGGTTCCTCGGCGAGGAGGTGCACTCGCCGGTGGACATCCGGCAGGACGAATCCGACCGCCTCGACAACCGGCTCGACGTGATGGGCAAGGCGTTCCTCGGGCTGACCATCAGCTGCGCCCGGTGCCATGACCACAAGTTCGACGCCATCTCCCAGCGGGACTACTACGCCCTCCTCGGCTACCTGGCGGGCAGCGGGTACCGACAGGTCCGCTATGAGACGATGGAAGCCGAGGCGGAGGCGGCGACCCGTCTGGAGGCGTGGCGGGAGGCGCACGGGCCCGCGGTGCTGAAGGCCCTCGGGACCGCGGTTCTCCCCGGACTCGAATCCGCCGCGGCCTCGGCCCTTGCCGCCCGGGCCTCCGCGGGGACCGGCCCGGCGGAGGCACCGGCCGTCGCCTGGGAGAAGGTCCTCGCCCAGGCGGCCGGCGATCCGCGGAATCCCTGGCACCGATTCGCGTCCGACGGTCCGGTCGATGGTTCCGCCCCCACCGCCGAACCGGATCCCGCGTCGTTCGTCCTCGATTTCACCGGTCCCGATTCCGGGGCCTGGCGGCAGGACGGGCACAGTTTCGGGACCCGGCCGCGGCGGGCGGGCGAGGTGTTGTGGGGCGCGGATCCCGGGCGGCTCCTGGCCGGGGTGGCGCCGTGGGCCGCTGCGTGGCGGGATCCGGCGTGGCCCGACCTGGCGGTGGTCGAGTCGGGCAAGGACGCCGGCCGGTTGGGCGGGTGGCTGCGGTCGGGCCAGACGCTGCGGACCGCCGACTTCGAACTGGGGGCCCCGCGTCTCTGGTATCTCGTGCGCGGCGCGGGGCGGGCCTACGCGGTCGTGAACTCCCACCTCATCGTCAACGGCCCGCTCCACGGGGCCCTGCTGCACGAGTGGGAGGCCCCGGCCGGCGGATGGGCCTGGATCCCGCATTCCCTCGGCGCCTACCGGGGACACCGGCTCCATGTCGAGTTCAGTCCCCGGGACACCCGGGACTTCGCGGTCGCCGCCGTGGTGCAGGCCGAAGTCCGTCCGCCCCTCCCGGGTGACGGCGGGGGAGCCGGGCTGGATGCGGACCGCGCGGTGGTGGCGCGGGAGGTCGTGGACGGATTGGTCCGGGTGGCGATGCATCTGGCGCGGGAGGGTGGGGTGCCCGACGGGGAGCCCGGCGACCCGGGGCGTGCGGACTGGCTGGTGCGGCACCTCGACCTCCTGTGTCCTCCGGGGAGTCCGGCGCGCGCGGTGCACGACGCGGCCGTGGCCCCGGTGGCGCGGGAACACCAGTCGCTGCTGGCCGCCGTGCCCCGGTCGTCCCGCACCGCCCCGGCCATGCTCGACGGACCCGGGGTGGACGAGCGGGTTCTCAAGCGGGGCTCCACCCGCCTGCCGGGTGATCCCGCCCCGCGGCGTTTCCTCGAGGCCATCGACGGCCCCCGTCCGGCAGCAATCCGGTCGGGGAGCGGCCGGCTCGAACTCGCGGACCGCATCGCCGACCCCTCCAATCCGCTCACCGCCCGGGTGGCGGTCAACCGGGTGTGGCACCACCTTTTCGGCCGGGGCCTGGTCGCATCGACCGACAACTTCGGGGTGCTGGGCGAGCCCCCGAGCCATCCGGAACTGCTCGACCACCTTGCCCTCCGGTTTACCGGCGAACTGGGCGGCTCCACCAAGCGCCTGGTCCGCGCCCTCGTCCTGACCCGGGCCTACCGCCGTTCCAGCGTCCCCGGGGACACCGAGACCGAGGCGGCGGACCCGGGGAACATCCACCTGCACCGGATGAACCTGCGCCGGCTCGAGGCCGAGGCGATCCGTGACAGCCTGCTGGCGGTGTCCGGGCGGCTCGACCCGGCGGTCGGGGGGGCGAGCGTCCCGGTGCACCTGACGCCGTTCATGGAGGGCCGGGGACGTCCGGGTCAGAGCGGGCCGGCCGACGGGGCGGGGCGCCGGAGCCTCTATCTCGAGCTGCGCCGCAATTTCCTGCCGCCCATGCTGCTCGCGTTCGACCTGCCGATCCCCTTCAACGCCGTCGGCCGTCGGAACGTGTCCAACGTCCCGTCGCAGGCGCTGATCCTGATGAACGACCCCTTCGTGGCCGACCTGGCCCGGCACTGGGCGGCGCGGTTGCCGTCGGACGTCCCGCCCGCCGACCGGGTGGATGCGATGTACCGGGCGGCGTTCGCCCGGGACCCCGGACCGGAGGAGCGGGAGGCGGCACTGGCCTTCCTCGGTTCCCAGGCGGCCCGGCTCGGGGTCGACGGCCCCGGGGATGTCCGGGTGTGGGCCGACCTGGCGCACGTGCTGTTCAACGTGAAGGAATTCATCTACCGGAACTGACCGCTATGCCTGTGAACCGATTCCATCCCGGGCGCCCGCTGACGCGGCGCGAGATGCTGGCGCGGGCCGGCAACGGCTTCGGGGCGCTGGCGTTGGCGGCGCTGCTGGCCGAACGGGGGGGCTTCCGGGCCCGGGCCGCCGCGGGACCGGACGCGGCGCGCGGGGGCCCGGGTCGGCCCCATTTCGCGCCCCGGGCCCGCAGCGTGATCTTCCTCTACATGGACGGCGGGCCGTCGCAGGTGGACACCTTCGATCCCAAGCCCCGGCTCCGGGCCGAGCACGGGCGCCCGTTCGCGATGAAGATGGAGCCCACCCAGTTCAACAACAACGGCAACACCCTGGGCTCCCCGTGGGAGTTCCGTCGGCACGGCCGGAGCGGGCTGTGGATCAGCGACCTGTTCCCGCATCTGGCGGGGTGTGCCGATGAACTCGCGGTGGTGCGCTCGATGACGAGCGAGTTCTCCGAGCACACCAGCGCCAACTACTTCCTGCACACCGGGAGCGGGCTCCAGGGCCGGCCGAGCATGGGGGCGTGGACCGGGTACGGGCTGGGGAACGAGAACGAGGACCTGCCCGGGTTCGTGGTGCTGAACGGCGGCCTGGTCCCGCCGGGCGGCCTCGACAACTTCAACAGCGGATTCCTGCCCGCCAGCTTCCAGGGCTCGGTGTTCAAGCCGGGAGCCCATCCCGTGGCCAACATCCAGCCGACCGAACCCGGGCCCGGGATGCAGTCGGCCAAGCTCGACCTCATGCGCCGCCTGGACCGCGGGGTGGTCGGCCGGCTGGGCCGGATCGATGCGCTGGAGAGCGCCATCGCCAACTACGAGCTGGCCTACCGGATGCAGTCCGCGGTGCCCGAACTGCTGGCGGTCGACGGCGAGTCCGCCGCCACCCGGGCGCTCTACGGGCTCGACGCCCCGGTCGAGCAGACCCGGACCTTCGGCACCCAGTGCCTCCTGGCGCGGCGGCTGGTGGAGCGGGGGGTGCGGTTCGTCGAGCTGACCTGTCCGGCGGGCGGTGGCGACCGCTGGGACCAGCACAGCAACCTGAAGGACGGACACGAGAAGAACGCGCGGTTCGTCGACCAGCCCATCGCCGGTCTCCTGCGCGACCTGCGGTCGCGCGGCCTGCTCGACTCCACCCTGGTGGTGTGGGCCGGCGAGTTCGGCCGGACCCCGTTCGCCCAGGGCAGCGATGGCCGGGACCACAACCCGTACGCCTTCTCCATCTGGCTGGCCGGGGGCGGGGTGCAGGGGGGGACGGTGTTCGGGGCAACCGACGAGTACGGCTACAAGGCGGTTGAGAACCGGGTCACCGTGCACGACCTCCACGCCACGATCCTGCACCTGCTGGGCCTCGACCACACCCGCCTCACCTTCCGGTTCGGCGGCCGCGACATGCGCCTCACCGATGTCCACGGCGAGGTGATGCACGAGATCCTGACCTGAGAGCTGTCCGCGGACAGCTCTGAGCCGGACCCATGCGGCCGGGTCGTCCGGGGTGGAGCGGATCCAGCCCGCGCGCGGCGACGTGCGGACCGCCGGGTGTCGTGGTAGCCTCGGCGGCGTTGAAGGCCATCCTCCACTGGTTCCGCCGGGATCTCCGGGTGTCCGACAACACGGCGCTGCATGAGGCCGACCGCCGGGGCGGGCGGGTGCTGCCGGTGTTCGTCTGGGACGACGCGATCCTCCAGGCCCCCGACGTGGGTCCGGCGCGGGTCGAGTTCCTGCTCCGGTCCCTGCGGTCGCTGGAGCAGAACCTGGCGTCCCTCGGGCACCGGCTGGTGGTGCGGCGCGGCCGGCCGGAGGAGGTGCTGCCCACACTGGCCCGGGAGGCGGGCGCCGGGGCGGTCTTCGCCAACCGCGACTACGAGCCCTACGCGCGGGCCCGCGATGCCCGGGTGTCCGAGTCGCTGACGACGGCGGGCGTCGAGTTCCGTACCTTCAAGGACTCGGTGGTCTGGGAGGAGCGGGAGATCCTCACCCGGGCGGGCGGGCCTTTCACGGTCTTCACCCCCTACTCGCGGGCGTGGAAGGAACGGGCGATCCCCGATCCCCGGCCCCGCCTGGGCCCGGCACGGCCGGGTGACGGTCCGCTGCCCGCGTCACTGCCGCTCCTGGACGATGCCGGGGCGCTGGGACATCCGCCCCCGGCCGACCTGCCCCCGGCGGGCGAACGGGCCGGCCTGGCGGCACTCGACGCCTTCCTCGACGGCCCGGTGACCCGTTATGCCACGGCGCGGGATTTCCCGGCGGAGGACATGGGAACCTCGCGCCTCTCACCCCACCTGCGCTTCGGCACGGTGAACATCCGGACGGTCCTGCAGCGGCTGCAACGCGCCCGCGCGTCGGCCGGGGAGGCCCCGGCGGCGGTCAAGGGCTGCGACGTCTGGCTGTCGGAACTGGTCTGGCGGGAGTTCTACATCCAGGTCCTCGCCAACCATCCGCATGTCGCCACCCGATGCTTCCGTCCGGAGTATGACGCGCTGGAATGGGAGGGCGGGGACGAACGGTTCGACGCCTGGTGCGCGGGGCGGACGGGGTATCCCATCGTGGACGCGGCGATGCGCTGCCTGTCGGCCACCGGCTGGATGCACAACCGGCTGCGGATGATCACCGCGATGTTCCTCACCAAGGACCTGCTGGTGTCGTGGCAGCGGGGGGAGCGGTGGTTCATGCGGCGGCTGGTCGACGGCGACCTCGCGGCGAACAACGGCGGCTGGCAGTGGAGCGCCGGCACCGGCACCGACGCGGCGCCCTACTTCCGCATCTTCAATCCGGTGACCCAGGGACGGAAGTTCGACCCCGAGGGCCGGTTCATCCGGCGCTGGATCCCCGAACTCAGCGGGGTGCCCGACGCGGTGCTGCACGCGCCGTGGGAGGATCCGCTCTGGCTGGGACGGACCGGGTATCCCCGGCCGGTCGTCGACCACGCCACGCAGCGTCAGCGGTGCCTCGACATGTTCGCCCGGGTACGCGCGCCGGCGGACACCTGACCGGGACGCCGCGGTCTCGAGCAGGTGGAGACGCGGGGCGGCGGCCGGACGAGGGCGGTCACGCGGAGGCGGTGGCGGGCGCGGACGTCACGGCCGACAGCTTCCGGTGCAGCGACTCGTCCCAATCCTCGGTGAGGTACCGGAAGAGCCATCCACCGCCGGCCTCCAGCCGCTGATAGGCCGTCGGAATGTCGAGCACGAGGGTGATCCGGCGGTTCGGGCAGTTCAGTTCCCCGACGTCATGGGTGGCGACCGGCCGGAAGCCGAGAACGCGCTGGTGGAACCCGAGGGGACTGTGCCGTTCCCCCTCGAAGACATCGGTCACGTAGTGGTCGAATCCGCGCCGGACCGTGTCGCGGACCGCCTCCCGCATCAGGGCGGCGGCGACGAGGAAGGTCGACCGCTGGTCCGGCATGACCGCAAAGCGGCCGATCTCGGCGACGCGCCGGTTCTGGATGAAGTCCCCGAGGTCGAACCCGTCGTCCAGCATCTGGAACTGGTAGGTGGCATACAGTCCCAGCGGCGGGTTGTAGAGCACCCGCAGGACGCCGGCGGGTTGCGAATCCACCAGGGCCACGAACCAGGAGACGTCCCGGCGTCGGACCTCCTCCGGGTCCAGCAGCCGGGCATCGTCCCCGATCCAGGCCTTCTCGTCGCGGTAGGTGGCGCGGAGGACCGAGAGCGCGAGGGCCCGGCCCCAGTCGTCCTCAATCCGGACGACGGACAGGTGGCTGAGTTCTTTCATGGCGATGGGTGCGTGGGTGGTCCGGACTCCAGCTCCGTCCGGAGAGACGGGCCAGTTCGGACATCAATCGGTGATGGACGGCGGTCGTGGCGTCGGGACCCGGATCGGACGGCGGGTTCAGGGGCCGGCCGACGTGGATCGAGAACGGTTCCAGATCGGAGATGGGCCCCGTGCCTCGGTGCCGCGGGAAGCGGAGGCCGATGGGCAGGATCGGCACGCCGGTGGCCACCGACAGGCGGGCCGTGCCGGTGAGGCCGCGCAGCAGGACATCGGGCCGGCGGTTGATGGTGCCCTCGGGGAACACCCCCACCGAGGCGCCGGCCGCGAGGCGGATCCGGGCCTGTTCCATGGCGGGCCGGGGATCGGTGATGCGGGGACGGAACCGGTTCAGCCAGGCGGGCCGGGCCGGCTTGCGGTCGACCAGGATCGGATCGTTCAGCCGGAGGATCCACGCCAGGCCGGGGATCAGCTGGAAGTTCCAGTCCTGGAGGAAATGCACCGGCCGGAACCCGCGCGTGGCGATCAGCCAAGACGGCACCAGCAACGCCTCCAACCGCTGGCTGTGGTTGATGGCGAACAGCAGCGGGTCGGGGAGGCCGGCCACGCCCACCGGGTCGTCGACCGACAGGATCCGGTGCCCGAGCCCGAGAAGGACGGTCCGGACCACGTTGCGGACCGTCCGTCGGACCCTCACCGGCGGACACCCGTCCGGGCGGGCCGGGCCGGTCCGGTTCGGGAGGGGAGCCGATGCGATCTCGACCACGGGGTTCACGCTGGCCGCGGATGACGTCGGAACGGGGACGTCCCGGTCACGCCTGGGTGAAAACGCGGGGCGGCGTGCGGGTCGGGCGCCGGGTGGGGCGGTGCTTGCCGTGGCCGGGAGCGGCGTGGTTCCATCCGCGCCCGGTGATGGACGACACCAATTCCCTGATCGAACAGCGCAAGGCCAAGCTCGCGGGGCTGCGGGCCCGGGGCGTGAACCCCTTCATGAACAAGTTCACCCCGGGCACCGGCTGCGGCACCGCCCGGGAACGGTTCGAGGCGGGGGCCCTCGACGAGGGGGCGCCCGTGGCGATCGCCGGACGGATCACCGCCCATCGGGACATGGGGAAGAGCCAGTTCCTCGACCTCCGCGACGGCTCGGGCCGGATCCAGGTCTACGCCCAGAAGCAGACCCTCGGCGAGGAGGCCTACGACATTTTCCGGCACCTCGACCTGGCGGATTTCGTGGGGGTGACCGGCACCCTGTTCCGCACCCGGAGCGGCGAGCCGAGCGTCAAGGTCGAGACCTTCACCGTCCTCGCCAAGGCGCTGCGGCCGCCCCCGGGCAAGTGGCACGGACTGGAGGACACCGAGACCCGCTACCGCCAGCGCTACCTCGACCTGATCGCCAACGACGAGGTCCGGAAGACCTTCCTGCTCCGGTCGGCGGTGATCCGCGAGATCCGCGCCTTCTTCCACGGGCGCGGCTACGTGGAGGTGGAGACCCCGATGATGCAGGCCATCCCGGGCGGGGCCGCGGCGCAGCCGTTCAAGACCTTCCACAACGCCCTCGGCTGCGACTTCTACCTCCGGATCGCCCTCGAGCTGTACCTCAAGCGCCTGCTGGTGGGCGGGATCGACAAGGTGTTCGAGATCGGCCGCAACTTCCGCAACGAGGGCCTGTCGCGGCGCCACAACCCGGAGTTCACCATGCTCGAGGCCTACGAGGCCTACGGGGACTACGCGAGCATGATGGAAACCGTCGAGTCGCTCATCCAGCACGTCGCCCTCAGCGTCCTCGGGACGCTGGTCATCGAGCACCGGAACCCCGAGGGACAGGTCTACAAGACCATCGACCTCACCACCTGGCGCCGCGCCCGGTACAAGGACCTCGTCCGGGAGAAGGCCGGCGACGACTGGTTCCGCCTCACCCCGGAGGAACGTCGCCGCCGCGCGGTCGAGGATCTGAAGCTGGGCGGGGACATCGCCGCCGGGTACGAGGATTTCGAGGTGACCGGCGCGGTGTTCGAGAAGCTGGTGGAGCCGACCCTGATCCAGCCGACCTTCGTCACCCACCTGCCGCGTGAACTGGTGCCGCTGGCCAAGCTGTCGCCGGAGGATCCCACCACGGTCGAGGTGTTCGAGTGCTGCATCAACGGCCAGGAGATCTCCCCCGGCTACACCGAGCAGAACGACCCGGTGGAGCAGCGGGAACGGCTCGAGTCCCAGGCGGGCGGCGAGCAGCAGAAGCTCGACGAGGACTTCCTCGTCGCCCTCGAGCACGGAATGCCCCCGGCGGGCGGCATCGGCATCGGCATCGACCGCCTCTGCATGATGCTCCTGGGACAGGAGAGCATCCGCGACGTGATCCTGTTCCCCCAGCTGAAGCCGCGGGGCTGACCGGGCACCCCGGGGGGCGTCGCGCCGGCCGGATCTCCATTGAGCCCCGGGAGGGAAACGGGGAGGGTTTGCGGCGTGACGGGGGTCTGGGTCCATGCCGCATTGCTGGCGGTCGCCGCGGTGCGCGCCGCCCGGGGAAGCCCGGGCGTGCCGGTGTCGCGTCAGCGGTCCTGGCAGATGTTCCTCGGCTTCGGGGTCCTGTACGTCGGCGTGACCCTCGTGGGATTCCACCTCGGCAACGGCCCGGCGGCCGTCCTGCGGCAGCTCGCCATCGGGATGGCGGCCCTGGTCGCGGGGAACGTCGTCGGACGACTCCTCCGGCTCCAGACCCTCTCGAACCGCGTCGGACGCGATGCCGCCCGGCTGTGGGGACATTCCGCCGCGGCGGGGGGGGAGGGGAGGGCGTGGGACCTGTTCCGCCTCCTCGCCGTCTCGCCGCTCGCCTGGCTCGGCTGCGCCGCCCAGGGCCTCGGGGCGGACTGGCGTCCGCTGGTCCTCAAGGGGGTGATCGAGTCGCTTTCCCTCCTGGGCCTGCCGGCGCCGGCGGTGCGTCACCTGCCGCTCGTCCTGCTGGGCGTTGCCGTCTGGCAGGGGAGCCTGGTGACCGCCCTGGCGTATCTGGTCCCGTGGATGGAACGTCGGGCCCTGCTCGAGCCGGCCCTGGTCCAGACGGGCCTGCTGCTGATGACCGCCGTGCCCGTGGTCCTGGGGGTCCGGAAGGTTCCCCTCGCCAACTACCTGCCCGCCCTCGTGATCGGCCCCGCGCTGGCCGTCTGGTGGCGCTGACCGGCGTCTTCGCCGGACCGGACGGGACTTGACCGCAAATCGTCACACCCGAGCATCCGGTTCGTGACAATTCCCTGTCAGGCACCGGGCTCCATCCCGACCGTGTCCCGGGTGTTGCGGGCGCTCGCGATGCTGCTCGTCGCCCTGGCGACGGCGGTCCCGGGCACCGGGGCCGCGCCCGCCGGACCGGTCCTCCGCCTGAACGAGTTCCTCGCCTCCAACGTCACCATCGCCCCGGACAACGTCGATTTCGACGACTACTCCGACTGGGTGGAGATCCACAACGCGGGGGGGACGGAGGTCGATCTCGACGGGTATTACCTGACCGACGACCTCGCCAGTCCCACCCGCTGGCCGTTCCCCGCGGGGACGCGCATCGCGGCCGGGGGCTACCTGGTGGTCCGGGCCGACGGGTTCAATGCCGGACCCGGGGAGACCTTCCGAAGGGAATTCTCGCCGTGGTCGTCGTTTGTCACCAGACGTCACCACGCCCCGTTCCGGCTGTCCGCCGAGGGCGAGGCGTTGGGACTGTTCCGGTTCGAGGGACGGATCGACCCGGTGACGCTGGTGCCGGCCGGTTCGGTCTGGCGGTACAACGACCTCGGACTGGACCCCGGTCCGGGCTGGACGGAGGCGGGCTTCAACGATGCGTCGTGGGCCGAGGGACCGGCGCCGCTCGGGTATGGCGACGGGGACGAGGCCACGGTGATCAGCCACGGCCCGAGTTCCGTCAGCAAGCACCCGGCGGCCTACTTCCGTCGACGGTTCGACGTGGCCGATCCGGGCTCCCTACAGCAGGTCGACCTGCGCCTGCTCGCCGACGACGGGGCGGTGGTCCACCTGAACGGGGTCGAGGTGGGACGGGTGCGGATGCCGCCCGGGCCGGTGAACCACCTGACCTTTGCGAGCAACACCTCGATCGAGGGGGTCTTCGACACCCTGGCCATCGACCCGGAATGGCTGCGTCCCGGGGTCAACGTGCTCGCCGTGGAGGTGCATCAGCGGACGGCCGGCAGTTCCGACCTCACGTTCGAGCTCGAACTGGTGGCCCGTCGGCTGGAGGGGACCGTGGCCGTGGTCGACAGCGTGACCTTCGGCCAGCAGTACCCGGACATCTCCATGGGACGCGATCCGGACACCGGCGAGTGGGTGTTCTTCGGCGAGCCGACGCCCGGCGCGGCCAACCGGACGTCGGCCGTGACGGAACTCCGTCCATCGGACCCGGTGTCCTTCGTCCCGCCGGGGGGATTCCGGGAGGGGACCTGGAGCGTGACGCTGTCGGCCCCGTCGCCGGGCGCGGTGATCCGGTACACCCGGGACGGCTCGGTTCCCACCGGGGACTCGCCCGCCTACGGGGAACCGCTGGAGATCGGGGCGACCACGGTCCTCCGCGCCCGGACCTTCGTGCCCGGTCGGGCGCCGGGTCCGGTCGGCACCCACACCTACTTCGTCGACGAGCCCGTGCGTCCGCTGCCGGTGGTGTCGGTCGCCGTCGAGCCCGCCCTGTTCTTCGGGACGGACATCGCCATCTACGACAACGTGCACAAGGGGCGGGAGGCACCGGTCCACCTCGAATTCCATGAGCCCGCGGGCGGGGGCGGGTTCGGTGTGAACGCGGGGGTGAAGATCGCCGGGGAGAACATCTGGCGGTTCCCGCAGAAGCCGCTGACGGTGACGCTGCGGGGGCGGTATGGGGACGACGTCGTGGCGCATCCGGTGTATCCCGGCCGCAAGGTCGGCCGGTTCAGCGAGTTCGTCCTCCGCAACGGCGGCGACGACTGGCCGCAGCTGATGCTGCGGGACGCCATGACCCCGTCGATCGTGCGCGGGCAGATGGACAACGACGTGCAGGACTACCGTCCGGTGGCGGGCTACATCAACGGCGCCTACTGGGGGATCTACAACCTGCGGGAGAAGCTCGACGCCCTGTACTTCGCCAACCGCCACCGGTTGCCGTCCGACGGCTACGACTACCTCGAGTACGCCCACACCATCGGCAACGTGGTGAGCCTGGTGGTGCAGACCGGCGATGCCGACGCCTACCGGGACCTGCTGGCCCTGGTGCGGACCAACAACCTGTCCGATCCCGCCCAATACGCCCGGGTCGAGGCCCGGGTCGACGTGGCGAGCTACGCCGACTACGTGGCGGTCGAGGACTTCGTCAACAACACCAGCTGGCGGCACAACCGGGAATTCTGGCGGGCCCGTGAGCCCGGGGCGCGGTGGCGCTGGGTGATTCCCGACCTCGACCGCGGCTTCAACCTGAACAACCTGTCGAGTTCGCTCATCGACAACATGAAGGCGGACGATCCGCTGTTCGCCGCGATGACGGCCAACAGCGGCTTCCGCCAGTTCCTCGCCCAGCGCTACGCGGTCCACCTCTCGACGACGTTCCACCCGGACCGCATCGCGTCGATCCTCGCCCGGTTGGACGCGGAGGTGGATCCGGAGATCGACCGGCACATCGCCCGGTGGGGGACCCGGGGCGGGTTTGCCTCGCGGTCGGTCCGCGAGGGGGAGATGCAGGAGATCCGTCAGTTCGCCGCCGGCCGGGCCAACGGGGTTCTTGCCGGGATCGCCAACCACCTCGGCATTTCGGGAACCTCGATGCTCGGGCTCGAGATCGATCCCCCCGCCGGCGGGCGCCTCCGGCTGCACGGGGTTCCCTTCCTTCCCGAGTACACCAACGCCGTCCGCGTGTTCCCCGGGCTCCCGCTCGAGCTGGAGGCCGAGCCCGCGCCCGGCTTCCGGTTTGCCGGCTGGAGCGACGGGTCCACCGCGGGTCCCCGGCGCACGCTCGTGGGCCGGTCGGACTTCCAGCTCCGGGCCGGCTTTGTTCCGACCGGCGAGCAGGTCCTCCCCCTGGTGATCGCCGCCGACACGACCCTCGGACCCGCCGGTGCGGTCTACCTCGCCAAGGGAACCGTCGAGGTGCCCCCCGGGGTCACGCTCACGATTGGTGAGGGGGTGACCGTGAGGTTGCCTCCGGCCGCCGACCTCCGGGTCCACGGGGCCCTGAGGGTCGCCGGCACCGCGGCGGCCCCGGTCCGGTTCGAGGCCCTGACCCCCGGCCGCCCATGGGGGGCCATCGCCATCGTCGACGCCACCGGTCCCTCGGTCCTGTCCCATGTCGTCGTGCGCGATGCGTCCCTCGGGAACGACCCGGTGAACGAGGTCGCCGCGGTGTCCAACCTGCGGTCGGATGTCCGGATCGACCACGCCAACATCGAGACGCCGTTCCCGGTGTTCGCGCGGGGCGGAAGCACCACCCTGCTCGACAGCCGGATCCACATCCAGTTCACCGGCGACGGCATCAACGTCAAGCAGGGGGCCGGGCGGGTGGAACGCTGCACCTTCACCGGCGCGGCGAGCCCGGACACCGACGCGATCGACTTCGACGGCGTGGTCGACGGGGTGATCCGGGACAACCGGATCCATTCGTTCCGCGGTCCCAACAGCGACGGGATCGACGTGGGCGAGGGCTGCGTGAACCTGCTCGTCGAGGGGAACGTGATCTTCAACAACTCGGACAAGGGCGTCTCGGTGGGGCAGGGGTCCCACGTGATCCTCCGCCACAACCTGATCGTCGGCTGCGCCCTCGGCGTCGGCATCAAGGACACGGGATCGCTGGCGGTGATCGACGGCAACACCTTCGCCCGGAACGACACCGCCGTGGCCGTGTACGAGAAGAACCTCCTCGACGGCGGCGGCTCGGCGCAGATCGCGAACTCCATCTTCTCGCGCAGCCGGGACGTCCCGGTGGATGTCGACGCACTCTCGGTGGCGGTCGTCCGGTACTCGATGTCCGACACCCTGCCGTTATCCGGCGAGGCCAACCTGCTGGCCGATCCGCTCTTCACCGATGCGGCCGGGTACGACTTCTCGCTGCGGCCGGGCTCGCCGGCGATCGACGCGGGGGATCCGGCCCATGCGCCGGATCCCGACGGGAGCCGGGTCGATCTGGGCGCGGGCTATGTGTTCGACCCGGCCGACTATCCCTTCCTCCCGCCCGGGGTGATCGTCATCAACGAGGTGCTGGCCCGGGGCGGGGGGACGGACGGGGACTGGATCGAACTGCACAACGCGGGGGCGGTCCCGGTGGACATCGGCGGCTGGTACCTGAGCGACAGCGGGCCCGATCCGTACAAGTACCGGATCGCCGACGGCACGGTCCTTCCGGGCGGCGGGTACCGGGTGTTCCGGGAGGCCGAGACGTTCGGGGCGCCGGGACGGGATCCCGGGTGCCTGACACCGTTTGCCCTGGGAGCGGATGGCGACACCGTGCGTCTCCTCGGCCCCGGCGGGGGCCTGGTGCCCGACTATCTCGAGACCGAGGAGTTCGGGGCCAGCCGGCCCGACGAATCCCTGGGACGCCACTACAAGGCGTCGACGCGGACGTACAACTTCGTCGCCCTGTCCGCCCCCACCCCGGGAGCCGCCAATGCCGCCCCGCGGGTCGGTCCGGTGGTGATCTCCGAGGTGATGTACCACCCGCCCGGCGACGGGGCGGCCGAGTACGTCGAGCTGGTGAACCTCGCCGGGAGCCCGGTCACCCTGTTCGACCCGGCCAGCGGGGAGCCGTGGCGGTTCACCGGCGGGATCGAGTTCCTCTTCCCCATCGACCCGCCGCTGACCCTGCCCCCGGGCGGCCGGGTCCTCCTGGTCCGCGACCGGACGGCGTTCGGGCAGGCCTATGCCGTTCCCCAGGGAACAACGATCCTGGAATGGGAGGGGGGAGGGCTCAGCAACTCCGGGGAGACCCTTGAACTGTCGGAGCCCGGGGGACCGGGGTCCGACGGCATCCGGCGGTTTGTCCGGGTCGACCGGGTGAACTACTCCGATTCGTTCCCGTGGCCCGTGGCGGCGGACGGTGCGGGGAGCGCCCTGGTGCGGAGGCTGGAGACGGCGTACGGGAACGACGTGGCCAACTGGCGGGCCGCCCCTCCCAGCCCGGCGTGGAGCACCGGCCCGGCGGGATTCGCCGACTGGGTGGCGGTCCAGTCGCTGCCCGCCGGACTGGACGGCCCGGACGACGATCCCGACGGGGACGACCTGCCGAACCTGGTGGAGTACGCCTTGGGGACGCTGCCGCTGGTGGCAGGGCCGGGTCCGGCGCCGCGGGTGTCACCATTCGGAGACCGGGTGGAGCTCGAGGTCCCGCTGGCCCTCGGGCTGGAGGATCTCGAGATCGGGGTGCTGGGGAGCGTCGGGCTGACGGCCGACGGGTGGACCCCGGTCGACGGTGCGGTGCGGGTGCCCCGGGCCGGGGGACAGATGCTGCGCCTGGGGGTGACGTCGGATGCCGGGCAGGGTTTCTTCCGGCTCACCTTCCGCCGCCGGTGAGCGACACCGGTTTTCCGGTCGGCAAACGTCCGGCCGGCTGATATGCCCCGTCCATGCGCACGGCGATCTACCCGGGAAGCTTCGACCCGTTCACCAACGGGCACCTCGACGTCACCGAGCGGGCGGCGAAGCTCTTCGACCGGGTGATCGTGGCGGTGGCCGCCAACGAGGCGAAGCAGCCGCTGTTCGACCGGGACGAGCGCACGCGGCTGGTGGCGGACTCGGTCCGGCATCTGCCGAACGTCGAGGCCCGCGCCTTCACCGGCCTCCTGGTGAACTATGCCGTCGAGGTGGGCGCCGGGGCGATCGTCCGGGGACTCCGGGCGGTCAGCGACTTCGAGTTCGAGTTCCAGCTCGCCCTGATGAACCGCAAGCTCGACGAGAGCATCGAGACGATCTTCCTGATGCCGCGCGACACCTACTCCTTCCTCAGCTCCCGGATCGTGAAGGAGATCGCCCGCCTGGGCGGCCGCGTGACCCCGTTCGTGCCGCCCAACGTCGAATCGGCCCTCCGCGACCGTCTCGGCGTCGGATGATCCGGCGCCGGGTTTCGGTTCGCCTGTCGACGGACCTCGCGGTAGGTTCCCGCCGTGCCGTCCCGGTCCGCCTGTTTCCGCCTGGTTCCGTTCCCCGCGACCGCCCTCCACGCCCTCCTGGCCGGATGGCTGGCCGTGGGCGCCCTGGCGTCGGGGCCCGACTTCCGTCGGGAGGTCCTGCCCATCCTGTCCGACAAGTGCTTCCACTGCCACGGGCCGTCGGAAACCGGTCGCAAGGCGGGACTCCGCCTGGACACCCGGGAGGGGGCCGTGGCGGTCAATGCCAAGGGCCGGGCGGCGGTGGTCCCGGGCCGGCCGGAGGACAGCGGCCTGGTGGCACGCATCCTGACCGATGACCCGGACGACCGGATGCCCCCGCCGGAGTCGCATCGGGAGCTCTCCGACAGCCAGCGGGAGACCCTGCGCCAGTGGGTGGCCGCCGGGGCCCCCTGGGGCCGGCACTGGGCCTTCGAGCCGGTCGTCCGCCCCCCGCTTCCGGTCGCCCCCTGGCCGGACCGTGTCCGGAACGGGATCGACCGGTTCGTCTTCGCCGGCCTGGCCGCCGCCGGACTGAAGCCAGCCCCCGAGGCCGACCGGACGACGCTCCTGCGCCGGGTGAGCCTCCACCTGACCGGCCTCCCCCCGACCCCGGAGGAACTGGAGACGTTCCTCGCCGACCGGTCGCCCGACGCCTATGAGCGTCAGGTCGACCGGCTCCTGGCCTCGGCGGCCTACGGGGAGCGGATGGCGGTGGAGTGGATGGACCTGGCGCGTTTCGCCGACACCTACGGGTACCAGTCCGATGTCGACGTCGACCTGTCCCCCTGGCGGGACTGGGTGATCCGGTCCTTCAACGATAACTTGCCGTACGACCGGTTCCTCGGGTGGCAACTGGCGGGGGATCTCCTTCCCGGGGCGACGGCCGACCAGATGCTGGCCACCGCCTTCAACCGCCTCCATCGGCAGACCAACGAGGGGGGGAGCATCGAGGAGGAATGGCGGGCGGAGTACGTGGCCGACCGGGTCCACACCTTCGGCACCGCGATGCTCGGCCTGACCCTGGAGTGCGCCCGATGCCACGACCACAAGTACGACCCGGTCAGCCAGCGCGACTACTACGGCCTCGCGGCGTTCTTCAACAACATCGACGAGTCCGGCCTCTATTCCCATTTCACCCAGTCCACGCCGACCCCGGCCATGCTGCTCTATGCCCCGGGGCAGGAGGAGGAGCACCGGCGCCTGCGCGAGGCGGTCGGGGTGGCGGAGGCGGCGTTGCGGTCCGAGGTGGCCGCCGCGGCCGGTCGGATGGACCCGGATGCCCCGGTGGGCTCCCAGGATGTGCCGGCCCCGGTGGCTTGGTTCCCGTTCGATGAGGCCGAGGGCGGCCGTTCCCCGGATCGCGTGGACCCGTCGCGTGCGGCCACCGGGGTGGGTGAATTGGTCCCCGGGGCGGAAGGCCGGGCGGTGGCGTTCAACGGGGATGATGCCGTCACCTGCGGAGGGGTCGGCCGGTTCTCGAGGAACGACCCGTTCAGCCTCGCGTTCCGTCTCCAGCCCGGCGCCCTGCATGCGCGGGCCGTCGTGCTCCACGGCTCCCGGGCGTGGACCGATTCCGGGAGCCGCGGCTACGAGGTGGTCCTCGACCAGGGCCGCGTGTTCTTCGGGCTGATCCATTTCTGGCCCGGGAACGCGGCCGCCATCCGCACCCGCCAACCGCTCGATCCCGCGGCGTGGACCCGGGTCACGGTGACCTACGACGGCTCCAGCCGCGCGGCGGGCATGGCGGTGTATCTCGACGGCGTGCGGGCCGACTGCGAGGTGGTGCGGGACGGGCTGACCCGCGACATCCGGCACCGGCGGGAATGGGGCGACTCGGATGTCGACGGCCTGTGGCTCTCCCTCGGGGCCCGGTTCCGGGACAACGGGCTGCGGGGCGGTCGGCTGGACGACCTCCGGGTGTTCGACACCGACCTCACCCCGTGGGAGGCCCGCCGGTTGGCCGGAGACGCCGGCGATCCGGATGCCGGGGCGCGGCGGGAGCAGTGGGTGCGACGGGGGGATCCCGGGGTGCGGACGGCCCGGGAGGCCCTGCGCGGGGCGCGCGAGGCCGAGGATGCGTTCGTCACCCGGGTGCGGGAGATGATGGTGATGCGCGAGATGGACGGGCGGCGTCCGACCTTCGTCCTGAACCGGGGCGCCTATGATGCCCCGGGCGACGCGGTGACGCCGGCCGTACCTGACCGGATCCTGCCCTGGCCGGAAGGGGCCCCGAGGAACCGCCTCGGCCTGGCCCGATGGCTCACCGATCCGTCCAATCCCCTGACCGCGCGGGTGGCGGTCAACCGGTTCTGGAAGCTGCACTTCGGGCAGGGTCTGGTGTCGACAGTGGAGGACTTCGGCATCCAGGGCCGGGCGCCGACGCATCCGGAGCTGCTCGACTGGCTGGCGGCCGGGTTCCGGGACGGCGGCTGGGACCGGAAGGCCCTGCACCGGCTCATCGTGACCAGTGCCACCTACCGGCAGGACTCCCGGGCCGATGACCGGCTGCGGGCGATCGATCCGGACAACCGGCTCCTTGCCCGCGGACCGCGGCATCGGCTGGCCGGCGAGGTGGTCCGGGACCGGGCGCTGGCGGCCAGCGGCCTGCTGGTCGGCCGGGTGGGCGGACGCAGCGTCAAGCCCTACCAGCCGCCGGGTGTCTGGGAGGAGTCGGGGACGGGGAAATCCTACCGGCCCGACACCGGCGCCGGCCTGTACCGCCGCAGCCTGTACACCTTCTGGCGACGCACCGCGCCGCCGCCGTCGATGCTCACCTTCGACGCCACCGCGCGCGAGGTGTGCACGGCCAAGCGGGAATCCACCGCCACCCCGCTCCAGGCGCTCGTGCTCCTGAACGATCCCCAGTACCTCGAGGCCGCGCGGGTGCTCGCCGCGGGAGTCCTGCGGGAGTGTGGCGACGACACCGGCCGGTTCGTGGAGGCGGTGTTCCTGCGGTTGCTCGGGCGCCGGCCCGATGCGGCGGAGTCGGACGTCCTGGTGCGGATGTTCGACGGGCAGGAGGCCCTGTTCGCGACCGATCCGTCCGGGGCCGAGGCCTTCCTGGGCGTGGGGTCCGCCCCGCGGCCGGCCGACCTCCCGGCGGTCCGCCTCGCGGCGGCCACGGCCGTGGCCAGTGCCGTCCTCAACCACGACGAATTCGTGACCCAGCGCTGACATGAACCCATCCGCTTCCTGTTCCGGACCGCAATCCATCGCCGGGTGGAGCCGGCGGGATTTCCTCACCCGATCCGGTCTCGGCCTCGGGGGCATCGCCCTGGCCCACCTCCTCGCCGGCGGAAGCGCCCGGGCGGCCGGAGCCCCGGGCGGCGGCGTAGCCGGGTTGCCCCATCATCCGCCCCGGGTGCGTCGGGTGATCTACCTCTTCCAGAGTGGCGGCCCGTCGCAGTTGGAGACGTGGGACCACAAGCCGGTCCTCAACGCCCGCAACGGGGAGGAGCTTCCGGAGTCCGTCCGACGGGGCCAGCGGCTGACCGGGATGTCCGGGAACCAGGCGTCGCTGCCGTTGGCCGGCTCGATCTTCCCGTTCCGCCAGCATGGGCGTTCCGGGACTTGGGTCAGCGACCTGCTGCCCCACACCGCGAAAGTGGTCGACGAGTTGTGCGTGATCCGGTCGGTCCACACCGAGGCGATCAACCACGACCCGGCCATCACCTTCCTCCAGACCGGATCCCAGATCTCCGGCCGGCCGAGCATCGGCGCCTGGGTCCAGTACGGGCTGGGTTCCGACAACGAGAACCTGCCGGCCTTCGTGGTGCTGGTGACGAAGGGCAAGGGGGGACAGCCGCTGTACTCGCGGCTCTGGGGCAACGGATTCCTCCCCTCGCAGTACCAGGGCACCCAGTTCCGCGCGGGGCGCGAGCCGGTGCTGTACCTCAATGACCCGCCGGGACTGTCGGCCGAGGGCCGGCGGCGGATGCTCTCGGGGTTGCGGGAACTGCATGGACTGGCCCGGGAACGACTCGACGACCCCGGGCTCGACGCCCGGATCGCCCAGTACGAGATGGCCCACCGGATGCAGGCGTCCGTGCCCGAGGCCACCGACATCGGGTCGGAGCCGGGCCACGTGCTCGACCTCTACGGCCCGGACGTGCGGACCCCGGGATCGTTCGCCGCGAACTGCCTGATGGCGCGACGGTTGGCGGAGCGGGGGGTGAAGTTCATCCAGCTCTACCACCAGGGCTGGGACCAGCACGGCGGCTTGCCGGGGGGCATCCGGCAGCAGTGCCGCGAGACCGACCAGCCCTGCCATGGCCTGCTGACCGACCTGCGGCAGCGGGGACTGCTCGACGACACGCTGGTGATCTGGGGCGGCGAGTTCGGCCGGACGGCCTACTCCCAGGGGAAGCTCACGGCGACCGACTACGGACGGGACCACCATCCGCGCTGCTTCTCCATGTGGATGGCGGGCGGCGGGGTCCGGGCGGGAACGGTCTACGGCGCCACGGATGACTTCGGCTACAACGTGGTCGAGGACCCGGTCCATGTGCACGACCTGCACGCCACGCTGCTGCACCTGCTGGGGATCGACCACGAGCGCCTGACCTACCGCTACCAGGGACGCGACTTCCGGCTCACCGACATCGCCGGGGACGTCGTCCGCGGGGTCCTGGCCTGACCGTCCACCCGTGCACGTGGCCGCCCTCAAGCTGCGCGACTTCCGCAACTATCCGCGGATGGAGGCCGCGTTCGAGCCCGGGTTCCATGTGTTCCTCGGGGCCAACGGGCAGGGCAAGACCAACCTCCTCGAGGCCGTCTACCTCATCGCCACCCTGCGCTCGTTCCGGGGGGTGGGTGGCGCCCAGATGATCCGCCACGGGGCCCGCGGGTATTTCGTGGGCGCCACCGTGGTCGGGCAGGGGACCCACGAGGTGAAGGCCTACTGGTCGCCGCGGGAACGTCGGCTCTCCCTCGACGAACGCCCGGTCCGGCGCCTCGCCGACTATCTCGGCACCCTGCGCGCGGTGGTGTTCTGCACCGAGGACCTCCAGTTGGTGAAGGGTGCGGCGCGGGTCCGGCGGCGGTTCCTCGACCTGCTCCTCGCCCAGACCCGGCCCGGCTACCTGGCGTTGCTGCTCCGCTACACCCAGGCCCTGCGGTCACGGAACGCCCTCCTGCGGGGGAATCCGCCGGACGAGGGCGCGCTCGACGGGTTCACCCGGGAGCTGGTGATGCTCGGGGAACAGCTGGTGGCCGAGCGCCGGGACCTGGTGCCGCGCATCGCCCCGGTGGCCGCCGCCGCCCATGGACGCATCGCCCACGGGGCCGACGCCCTGCGGATGGAATACGCGCCGAGCTGCCGCGGGGACCTTGCGACGGAACTCGCCCGGACCCGGCCGCGGGAACGGGCGTATCGGACCACGCTGGTCGGGCCCCATCGGGACGACCTGCACCTCACCCTCGACGACCGTCCGGTGGCGGCCTTCGGGAGCGAGGGCCAGAAGCGGAGCGTGGTGCTCGCGCTCAAGATGGCCCAGGCGGAGATGCTGGCCGAGGTGCACGGCAGCCTGCCGGTCCTGCTGATCGACGACGTGATGGGCGAGCTCGACGCCCGACGCCGGGCCGGCCTGCTGCCGCTGCTGGAGCGGAGCCACCGGTCGGGCGGACAGGTGTTCATGACCTGCACCGAGGAGAGCTGGCCGCACGAGCTGGGAGCCCGCCTGCACCGGTGGGAGGTCGACGGCGGCACCCTGCGTGCGGCCGGTTGAGCCGCATCCATGCGGCGGAGCCGTTTCGGGATTGATTCGACCGGGTGATGGCCCAGCGTCTGCGGCCGCATGACACGTCATCTCCTCGGGGGCCTCCTCGCCCTCCTGGCATTCCATCGGGCCGCGGCCGACGAGCCCGGCGCGGCGGCCGATCCGGCCCAGCGCGCCGAGGCCACCCGGTCGGTCCGCGTGCCGCGCGGGTTCCGCTACGAGATCCTCGTCATGGGCGGCATCCCGGAGCCGGTGTACCTGAAGTTCTCGCCCGACGGCCGCCTGTGGTTCACCGGGCGGCGGGGGAACATCTGGGCGTGGGACCCGGCGTCGGGGCGCCACGAGGAGATCGCCCGGCTGGATGTCTGCTGGGAACCGATCCCCGGCCGGGAGGCGAACGAACGCGGACTGCACGGGCTGGAGTTCGATCCGGACTACCTCCGCAACGGGCACCTCTACGTCCACTACGCCCCCCACGTGCCGACGAACGCCACGGCGTGGACCAACGTGGTCGCCCGCTTCACGGTCGACCGGCCGGAACGGGCCACGCGGATCGTCCCGGAAAGCAGGAAGGTCCTGATCGCCATCCCGTCGACCCGCGGATTCCACCAGGGCGGCGCGCTCGAGTTCAATCCGGTCGACCGCAAGCTCTACGTCACCACCGGCGACAACAACGTCTCGAGCGACACCGAGTCCTTCCATGCGGACCCGACCAACCCGCCGCAGGTGCTGTCCGACCTGCGGGGCAAGACCCTCCGGCTGAACCTCGACGGGAGCATCCCGGGCGACAACCCGTTCGTGGGCCGCCCCGATGCGCATCCGGCGGTCTACACCTACGGGCATCGCAATCCGTACTCGATGAACATCGATCCGGTGACCGGCAACGTATACGTGGGCGAGGTGGGGTATGACCGGAAGGAGGACTGGGAGGAGATCAACTGGCTCCGGCCCGGGGGCAACTACGGGTGGCCCCGCTGCATGGGGGAGAACCTGGGGACCTACGGCGGGGACTGTCCGCTGCCCGACGCGGTGGCCCCATGGGTCACGTGGGTGCACGACAACGGGGCCAACGCCACCAGCGGTCCGTTCCTGCGCCCGCGCGGGGAGCGGGCGTTTCCCCCGACGTGGTCCAACGGCATGTTCTACGCCGACTGGGTGCGGAAATGGATCCGGTTTGCGCGGGTGGATCCCGACGGCAACCGGGTGACGGAGACCGTGCCGTTCGCCCGGGGGTTCACCGCCGGGATCATGGCCATGCAGCAGGGACCCGACGGCGCGCTGTACCTGGCGGAGTACGGCGGATGGTTCACCGGGGTGGTGGCGGACAAGATCTCCCGGATCGTCCCGGTCCCTGCCGGCGAGTAGCGTCGGGCGTCGATTCCCGATCCCCCGCGCATGTCCCGAATGCTGAGATCCTCCGGCGCGGCCGCGGCGGCCACGCTGATGAGCCGCGTGCTGGGCTTCGTCCGGGAGGCGGTCTATGCCGCCTTCATGGGCGACCGCGGGGTGGCGAGCGCGTTCTACTTCGCCTACACGATCCCGAACCTGTTCCGGAGGCTCCTGGGCGAGGGCGCGCTCACCGCCGCCTTCATCCCGGTGTTCAAGGACCGGGAACGCAACGACGGCGAGCCCGCCATGTGGCACGCGGCGAACGCCGTGCTGTCGGCCCTCGTCCTGGTGGTGGCGGCCGTGGTGGTGCTGGGCATCGCCGGACTGACACTGGCCATCGAGTTCGTGCCGATGGCGGCCCGAGACGAACTCGTGGCCCGGCTTCTCCGGGTGATGTTCCCCTACCTGGGCTTCGTCTGCCTGGCCGCCCTGTTCATCGGCGTGCTCAACGCCCGCGGCCACTACTTCCTCCCCGCCCTCGGGGCGGCGGTCCTGAACGTGGTGATGATCGCCTCGGTGTACTTCCTCGCGCCGTGGTTCGGCGCCGAGCGGTCGGAACAGGTGTTCGGCCTGGCCGTGGGCGTGGTCCTCGCCGGATTCCTCCAGGCGGCGGTCCAGTGGCCCGCGCTGCGGCGGGACGGCTTCCGCTACCGCTGGGTGAGCCCGTGGGGGGATCCGACCGTCCGCGAGGTGGTGCGTCGCATGGCGCCGGCGGTGCTCGGGGCGGCGGCCTACCAGGTCAACGTGGTGGTCACCCAGGCCATCGCCTACCGGGAGGCGGAGGAGGTCGTCGCCTCGTTCAACTACGCCATCCGCCTCCTCGAACTGCCCCAGGGGGTGGTCGGCGTCTCGCTGGCCACCTACCTGCTGACCGAGTTGAGCGGGCTGGCGGCGGACCGGAAATATCCCGAGTTCCGGTCGGCCCTGCGCGAGGGGATGCTCCAGCTGGTCTTCCTCAACGGCCTGGCGTCGGTCCTCCTCCTCGTGCTGGCGGAGCCGATCGTGCGCCTGCTCTTCGAGCGCGGCAGCTTCACGGCCGATTCCACCGCCCGGGCGGCCTTCGCCCTGACCTGCCTGGCGCCCGGGCTGCTGGCGTTCTCGCTGAACAACATCCTGGCCCGGGCGTTCTACGCCCTGGGCGACACCCGCACCCCCCTGCGGATCAGCCTCTTCTGCCTCGCCACCAACCTCGCGCTCGCGCTGGTGCTGATCCCGGCCTTCCGTCAGGGGGGCATGGGCATGGCCAATTCCCTCAGCGCCGCCCTCAACACCGGGCTCCTGCTCTACGCGTTCCGTCGCAAGCAGCCGAAGTTCTCCCTCCGCGACCTCGTCCCCGTGGGCGCCGCCGTCGGGGCGGCGGCGGTGGCGGCGGGCCTCGCGGCCTGGGGGGTGGCGGCCTGGACCGACCGCTCCCTCGGCCACGCCCATCTCGGCACCCGCCTGGCCGGGGTGTTCCTCCCCTCGGGCGCCGCGGCGCTGCTGTACCTCGGGCTCAGCCACTGGCTGCGGGTGCCCCAGCTGCGCGAGTTGGTGACGTTGCTCCGCGGAAAGCCCCGGGCGTGACGCCGCCCCCCCGGACCGGCCGTTGACGGCCGGCCGGATGGACCCGACGGTCGGCCGGTGAACGATCCGTTGCAGCGTCAGCGCGACATGGTGGCCCGGTTCCCGGACAACGAGCTGGCCCGGTTCAGCCTCGGGAAGGCCCTCTACGACCGGGGGGAGCTGACCGAGGCCCGGACCCACTTCGAGGCCGCGCTGGCCCGCCGTCCCGACTGGATGGTGGTTCAGATCCTGATCGGCCGATGCGACCTCGCCGAGGGCCGGCGCGAGGCGGCCGTGGCGGCGTTCCGTCGGGCGCTTGCCCTGGCGGTGGAACAGCATCACGAGGGGCCGCAGGCGGAGCTCGAGGCCCTGCTTTCGGAATTGCCCTGACCGCTCGCGGCCCCCACGTTTCCGGCCGTTCCACGCATCCCGTCCGCCTGATGAATCATCGCCAGAACCTTCCGGCCCGAAGCGGTTTCACCCTCATCGAACTGCTGGTGGTGATCGCCATCATCGCCATCCTGGCCGGGATGCTCCTGCCGGCGCTGGCCAAGGCGAAGCAGAAGGCCACCGGGATCGCCTGCCTCAACAACGAGAAGCAGCTGATCACCGCGTCGATGGTCTATGCGACCGACTTCAACGACTATTTCCCGCCCAACGGGGCGGGGGATCCCAACGTCAACCTGCTCAACCCGCCGCCGAACTACGTGGCCAAGTACTGGGTGGAGGGGCGGGACGGCAACAACCAGCTGGAGCAGACCAGCGGCGGCCTGATCAATCCGCGGGTGGCGCTCCTCGCCAGCTACATCACCGCCAAGGGCAGCTTCAAGTGCCCCGGCGACAAGCATACCGAGCGGATCAACGGACGCACCCAGTCCAATCCCCGCAGCTACGCCATGAACTCGTTCGTGGGCTGGCAGGATTCGGGCCCGTACAACAACCAGGGCGACGCGCAGCGCTACGAGGTCTACCGCAAGGTGAGCGAGACGACCAACCCGTCGGGAACCTTCGTCTTCGGCGAGATCCATCCGAAGAGCATCTGCCGCCCGTTCTTCGGCGTGATCATGCCCGCCAACCCGCCCGGGGTGTACCACGTCCCCGGGAACTATCACGGGAAGGTGTCCAACTTCGCCTTCGCCGACGGCCATGCCGAGGGCCGCAAGTGGACCGACGGGAACTTCAACAACCCGCCGTTCAACGGCGATTTCCACTCCGTGCACAGCGGGGTTCCGGGAACCCGGAGCCGGGTGGACCACGCCTGGCTCCAGGAACGCACCACCCGCCGCCGTCGCTGAGCCGCCGCCTCCTCCCTGCCGTGAAGCCGCTGGCTGATTGCCGTCTCTACGGATTCGTCGACACCGCCTACCTCGACGGCCGGGACCCGGCCGCGGTGGCCGCGGCGCTGTGCGAGGGCGGGGCGGACATCGTCCAGCTCCGGGCCAAGGGGGAATCGCCCGACGCCGTGGCCCGGTTGGCCGAACAGGTCCGGCCGGTCGTCGCGGCGGCCGGGGCATGGTTCGTCCTGAACGACCACTGGGAACTCGGCCGGCGGCTGGGTGTCGACTGTGTCCATGTGGGCCAGGAGGATTTCTTCGATGCCGGGCATGACCGGGCCGAGGCGCTGTGCGGGGGGACGACGATGCGCCTCGGGCTGAGTTCCCATGCGCCGGACCAGGCCCGTCGGGCGGTGGCGGCCGGTGCGGACTACGTGGCGGTGGGACCGGTGTACGCCACCGGCACCAAGCCCGGCCGTCCCGCCGTGACCCTCGAGTACGTCCGCTGGGCGGCCGCGAACCTCGAGCTGCCGTGGTTCGCCATCGGCGGCATCCACGAGGGCAATCTCGACGAGGTCCTCGACGCCGGCGCCACCCGGGTCTGCATCGTGTCGGCGATCCTCCGGGCGCCCGACATCGCCGCCGCCTGCCGGGCAATCCGGCGGCGGCTGGGGTGAGTTCCCCCGCGGACCGCCCCTTGCCGGACCCCGGGTGATGCCCCGTGGCCGGCCTACGGCCCGCTGATCTCCACCGCGCGGTACAGTTCCACCCCGGTCGATGGGCGGGGCAGGTCGACGGGCGTCCCGTCCTCCCCGGCGGTCGCCTCCCCGGCGGGCAGCCAGGCGTCGACATCGTCGATCCGCGCCGCCCGCTCGATCCGGTACCGGAATCCGGGCCGGCCGAAGAGCCGGAGGTGGAGCACGTCGCCCTCCGGGTCGGGATCGGCGAGGAGGGGTTGGGCGCCGACGACGAAGACCCGGCCCGGCCGGACCTGGGCCCGTTCCAGGAGGACACCGTCCTCGCGCAGGGCCCGCACCTGGGACGGGAGGAGCCGGACGGCGACCGATTCCTCGCCGGCGACCGCCTCGAAGTGCAGGTCTGCGAGGGCTTCATCGGCTCCCTGGAGTACCCCGCCGGCGAGGGGCTCGAACCGGATCCGTGACCGGTTGGCCCCGGCCGGGACCAGGGTGGCGGTGGCAACCTGGGCGGAAATCGGATCGAGCCGCAGACCGGACAGGTCGGCCGTGGACTGGTCGAGCAGGAACTCCACGTGCTCCAGGCCCAGGCCGGTCCCGATCGACACGGGCACGCTGCCCGACGCACCGCGCAGCGCATTCGTTCTTCCCAGGGTCAGGCTGAAATCCCCGCGGGTGTCGCGGACCACGACCCGGAACGTGCGGACCGCCGCCAGGCTTGGGTCCCCGTGGTCCCGGGCGAAGACGGTGAACTCGTTGGTCGTCCCGCCCTGGAAGTCGGCCGGCTGCCAGCGGAACACGCCGGTGTCGGGATGCAGGCTCGATCCGACCGGCGTCCCGGCTCCCAGGGTGTAGGTGATCCGTTGGGCCGGCAGGTCGATGTCGGTCGCCCGGTTGGTGAAGACGAGCAGCTCCCGTTCGTTGAGCACCCAGTCCGGGATCACCGGCAGGACCGGTGTCGTGTTCACCTCGCGCACCACCACCTGGACCGATGTGGTGGCGGCAAGCGACGGACTGCCGTTGTCCCGCACCACGAGGGTGAACCGGTTGGTGCCGGGACCGTCCGATTCGCCGGTCTCCCAGCGGAGGCGTCCGGTCGAGGGATCGACGGTGGCCCCGGCCGGGGCGTCCTCCCCGAGCGTCCAGGTGAGGGCCTGCGGCGGCGCCTCGGCGTCGGTCGCCCGGAGCGCGAGGTCGAGGGTCCGTCCCTCGTCGATCGTCACCGGCTCGACCGCCACGACCTGGGGCGCGGTGTTGGCGCGGGTCACGGTGGTGACGGTGTCGGGCACAAGGGGCGGCGCCTCCCGGTTGCCGGCCTGGTCGACGGCCACGCTGTAGAAGGCATACCGGCGTCCGACCTCGCCGGCATAGATCCCGCCACGGGTGGTCGTCCCCTGCAGCCAGGGGAGGAACGGTCCGTCGTCGACCGACACGAACACGTCGAAACCCGCCAGGCCGCTGCCGCCCGGCTCATCGCCGCCGTCCCAGATCAGCGGGATGGTGGCGAAGCTGTTCGACGCCAGCGGCTTCACCGCGGAGACGGGCGGGGTGGTGTCGCCGGCCGGGAAGGGCTCGAACTCCAGCGTGTAGGCGCCCGGACTGTCGTGGTCGAGGAAGTGCACCATCGCCTCGTACACCGGACGCTGCGCGCGTCCGATGAACGTGCGGTCGGTCGTCCACGCATTGGTGCCGACGGAGATCTCCCGCCCGTCGGCGCGGGTGACCCGGGTCAGACGGAGGCGGCCACCCGACGGGTCGGGCACGCGGAAGTAGGTCCAACCGGCGGGGGCCGTGGCGGTGAGGAGGACCGAGCCGGGGCCGTTGCCCAGCGTCCCGTCCACCCGGGCCGAGCGGACCACCTCGACCGCGTTGGTGCTGCCGTCGCTCAGGTAGAGCGCGTCGGGCAGGTCATCGGCATCGGGCCAGTCGTTCACGAGGAAATCCGGCCGCCCGTCGGCGAACGTTCCCCCGGCCTCCACCAGGCGGATCATCTCGTGGATGGTCACGGCGTCGACCAGCGACAGGTTGGTCTTCCCGAGGCTGTCGACGTGCTCGAAGGTGGCGGTGTAGTCGAGGAACAGGCCCTGGAGGGTGGAGGTCATCAGCCACCGGGCGATCCCAATCTCACCGCCCCGGATCTCGCCGAAGTCGGCGGTGAGCGACGGGGTGACCTCCTCGCCGGCGACCTGGGTGGCGAGGATCTTGAACTCGATGGCCAGGCCCTTCTCGTTCTCGATGATCTGCGGCTGGCCGGAGACGATCCGGACATTCCGGGCGTCGCCCCGTCCGCGGTTGGCGACCATCACCGCGAGGTTGTACGGGACGGTCGGCTCGATGACGTCGCGGGTGAACGGGTCGTCGGAGAACACGTCGCGCTCGTGGAAGTACTGGATCACGAGGCGCGGGTCGGGGAGGACGGTGATGGTGACCGGTTCGAGCGGCACGCTGACCTCACGGCCCTCGAGCCAGTAGGTGAGCAGGCCGCCGACCGCGTACTCGGTGGGTTCCTCGGGCGCGGCGTCGCGGGTGGGGACGAGGATGAACGAGGCCGAGCCCCGGTCGTTCGGTGCCACGGTTCCGGTGCCGTCGACACCGGAGAGGTTCGACAGCACCGGGGGCCGGATCCCGAAGAGGTCGGTGGCCGCCCGTCCGTCGCGGTCGTACACCTGGACGGTCACGAAGACGTTCTCGAGCGGGAGCTGCTCGTCGCGGTTGATCAGCTCGAGGGTGGCGTTGAAGGCGCTGCGGGTGAGGATGAGGTCCTGCTCGATGCGGAGCTTGACCCGGGCGCAGATGCCGGCGCCGCCGGAGGCGGGGCGGGCGGAGCGGGCGGCCGCGGCGCCGGCCGTGGCCAGGCGCGCCTCCTGGGCGGCACGCTGGTTCTCCACGTCCGCCAGGGCGTCGAGCGCCGCGGTGCGCAGCTGGAGGACGGCCTCGCGGACCGGATCAGGCGCCGCAGCCAGGCTGCCCGAGTCGCCAAGGTCGTAGCATTCCTCGGCCCGCAACTCGGCGGTGGCCTTGAAGTTGATCCCCTGGCCGTCCAGCTCGGCCGACGCCACGGCGTCGGCCGTGATGGCGCTCATGCAGATCTGCCCGGTGGCCTTGCCGTCGGAACAGTAGCTGTAGGTGACCTTCATCCCGCCGTTGAGACCCACGGACACCTTCACGCCGGTCGACTCGACCTCCTTGCCGCCGACCTCGTAGGTCATGAGTCCGGCGGCGCCGCACTCGACGCCGGCGGGGATCTCGCCGGTGAAGCTCACGCAGGCCTTGGGGTTGGCGAGGTGGCAGTCGGTGCTGGCCTGGGCGGTGCCCTTGATCTTCCCGCCGACGAGGAGGTCGCATCCGATCCCCGCCTCGAGGAACACCATGCCGGCGCCGGCGGCCTGTCCCTCGCGGAGGCGTTTGCCGACGAGCGGGATGCTGACGGTGACGCCGGCCTCAACCTCGGCATTGCCCTCGATCTTGATGCCCTCGCCGTTCTCGTCGCAGCAGGTGCAGGCCTTGACCGAGCCGTTCATCTTCACCTCGGCGTTGCCGTTGAACGGGGAGAGGATGGCCGAGGCGCCCTGGCTGACGGCGCTGCCGAGCAGACCGGAGCTGGCGCCGAGCTCGAAGCATTTCGGGACGAAGCCGTTCTGGTTGCAGTCGCAGTTCTCCTTCTGGGCGATGGACGGCCCGGTGAAGTAGCCGCTGCCACCCCCGCCGCCCCCGCCGCCGCCGCCACCACCACCCCCGCCGCCACCGCCCCAACCCCAGCCCGGGTTGCGGATGCCGGCGGTGCTGCCGCAGTTGCCGGCGTTCCGGACGCCGATGCCGGTGGCGTACTCGCTGTCGCGCTCGCCGCACTTCAGCTTGTGACGGACCCGGCCCGAGCCCCAGCAGGGACCGGTGCCGGCCGCCAGTCCGGCGCGTCCGCCCGCCGCGAGGGCGGCCCGGAGGGACGGGGCGGTCCTCCGGATCACCAACGGGACCACGATCGAGCTGTTGGCCGGCAGGGTGCCGATGTCCCCGACCAGCGGGGTGAAGGTGAAGTCGGGATGGGAATCGAACTCGATGCTCATGGCCTGCGCGGCGATCAGGCCGTGGTTGGAGATGGCGATGTCCACCTGCATCTCGTCCCCGACCATCTCCGCCAGATCGATGACCGTCGGCGTGACGGTGACCACCGGCACAGGCACCACCGTCTCGAAGGTCGTTTCGATGACGATCCGGGTCCGGTCCTCAATTTCGGTGGGGACCACCGTCCAGACGTACTCGACGGTCTGCCGGGACAGGAAGGCGTTGACGCGGTTGGTCTGCCCGGCGACGAGCAGCCGGGTCGGCCGGTCGGTGGTGCGCTTGGGCGCCGAGACCTCGATGTCGTAGTAGCCCTCGAACAGGCCGTCGGCGAAGAACGTGCCGTCGGCACCGGTCACCCCGTTGGTCACCACCTGGCGGCTGACGGTGTCGCGGACCACCACGGCGGCGTTGGTCACCGGGGGATTGCCGGTGGCGTAGTAGGTGAACTCGTCCTCGGCCCGGACCAGCAGGGCTCCCTTGGCGTCGGACACCACCCGGAACTCGAACGGCACGCCCAGGGACGTCTCCGCCCCGTTGAGCACGAGGGCGCCCGCATAGGGGCCGAGGGGAACGTCGGCCGGCGGGGTGAGGAGCAGGGTCACCCGGTTGGTGGCGCCCGGTGGCAGGTCGGGCAGGGGATTGGCGGAGGCCAGGGCCAGCCAGGGCACCTCGGGGAGGGAGACCGAAAGGGCGCCGCTGGCATCGCCGCCGGCGTTGACCACGTCGAACTCCACCGCCGTCTGACGTCCCCGGGTGGCCCCGGCCAGGAGTCGGCCCGGCCCGGCGACCAGCCGGGCGCGGAGGGCCTCGATGGTGAAGTCGACCGGAACGATGATCGAGGCCCCCTCGGCGGAATCCACCCGGACGCCGAACCGGCCGAAGGTGTACGTCAGGTCCCGGGCCGACACGGTGACGGTGAGCCGGTTGGTGCCGCCGGCGGCCACCGCGTCGGCCTCCAGGACGGCCTCGACGTCGAGGTTCCCCACCGCGTCGAGCACGGTCGTGGCGAGGCCGGACAGGGGAAGGTCGCCGAGGTTGACCAGCTCGATGACCGTCGAGGCCGGGGAGCCCTCGGTCAGGGCGAGCCGGGCCGGGTCGGGTCGGGCGGCGAACCCGAGCAGGGTGAAGGCGTCCTGCACGGGGACGGCCGCCTCGCCGGGATGGGCGGCGCCCACCTGGTAGCGTCCCGCCTCGTTGGGCAGCGGCTGGAACGTCACGGCGAACTCGCCGGCGGTGTCGGTGACGGCCGACAGGACCCGGCGGGTGCCGCGGATCATCACCTGCACCTGCACCGGCACGCCGGCCGCCGGGGTGTCGCTCCCGCGCCGAACCGCCCGTCCGGCCAGCGGAACCGGGGTGCCCGCCGGGGCGGCCTCGAGCTCCGTGGCCACCGTGGCGGTGTACCCGGCAAGGGATTCGGTGGGGGTGGCGGTGATCCGGCTGTTGTTGTCCTCCCGCAACTCCTCCACCGCGCCGCCGGCATCGGTCACCACCACGAACCAGTGCGGCCCGGTGGTGCGGGGCATCCGGAACCGTGCGGCCTGTTCCAGGAACTGCCCCGGCGGCAGCTCGCCCTCGAAGGTGTACTGGCCGAGCAACGTGTCGCCCCCGACCACCGCGTCGGTGCTGACGAACACCCGGGTGACAAACGGCCCGCGCGCGGTCGCGAGACCCTCGTTCCGGACCCGATAGCCCACGTCGACCAGGCCGTCGGCCTCGGCCGATGAAGGCGCGGTCAGCCGGCTGATGACGAGGTCGGGCTGGTCGGTGTCGGTCACCAGCAGGCGGGCGGTGCCCGATGCGAACCCGGGTGCGCCCGCCGACACGAGGACGGCGCGGGTGCCGTCGGACACCCCGTCGGCGACGGTCGTCACGGGGAAGGTGGCCGATTCCGCGCCGGCCGGGATGACCACGCTGGCCGGCACAGTGGCCTCGGCCGGGTTGTCGGAGGCGAGCTGGACGGTCAGCGGCGCGGTGGGGGCGGTGTTGCGCCGCACCGTGCCGATGGCGGCCGTCGCGAGGCCCTCGGCCGACACCTCCCGGTCCAGGGTGAGCCGCAGGGCGGGGCCGTCGTCGTCGACGACGGTCAACCCGAGGGACGGCGCCTCGGCCACGTGTTCCAACGTGCCGGTGGCCCGCACGAACACCCGGACCGTCACCGACCGCTCGCCGTTCACCAGGGCGTCGTCGACCACGCCGACCGGGAACGAGATCTCCGCCTGGCCGGCGGGAATGGTGGCGAAGGCGGGAAGCAGCAGGATGCCGGGACTGGTGGGAATCAGGTCCACCGTCAACGCGACCGGCGTCGCCACCGGCCGGCGCACGGTCACGGCCGTGGCCTGGGCCCCGGCGGCTTCGCTGATCCGGTCGAGGGTCGCGTCGACGGAGAGCGCGAGGAGGTCGTCGTCGATCACCACGATCTCGCGCGTCGCCAGCTGGAATCCGGGTGCGACGGCGGTGACGGTGACCGGAAGGTCGGGCTCGAGGGCGGTGTTGTCGGGGGCGATCCAGGTGTGGACCACCCGGTCGGACCCGACGGGGATCTCGACCGTGCCCGGCAGGAGCAGGCGGCCGGGGGGATCGGACGACAGGAACGCCACCACCGCGGTGTTCGTGGGCCCGTCATGGGCGAGGGTGGCGGCGAGGGTCAGGCCCTCGCGCACCCGGTTGGTGGTCACGGTGATCTGGAGAGCGGGGCGGTCGACGTTCACCACCCGGATCGCGGCAAACCCGGAGGCATGCTCGTCCGCCATCACCTCGACCCGCACGAGGGCGTCGGCATCGGGCAGACCATCGACCGCGCCGGCGGCGGGGAAGGTGACCGCCGCAGCGCCGACGGGGATGGTGATCTCAGGCGGAACCTCCAGTTCGCCCGGCGGGGTGACGGCCAGCTGGACGAGCAGGGGGACACTGCGGTCGCCGTTGCGGGTGATGGTGCCGACGGCCGTCGGGCCGCCCTCGGCCAGTTCGGCGACGTTGAACGACAGCCCGAGGACGTTGGGGACGGTGGTCGGGGAGTCGGAGCGGACGAGGTTGTTGGTTTCGTCCGACTCCACCACCTCGGCGCGGTGGTCGACGCCCACCTCGAGGTGGAGGTCGCCGGCCGGGAGGCTGACGGGGAGGGTGAGCGCCTGGGTGCGGACCTGCCATTCCCCGGGGGCGAGGGCGTTGGTCCATCGGAACTCGCCCAGGGGAATCCGTTGCCCGGTGACATCCACCAGCGCGACCGCCTCGCTCCACGGCCCGGGGGCGGCAAGGGCGCCGCGGTTGGTGACGGTCCACCGCAGGGTGGCCTCGGCGCCGGGGGCGACGAATCCCGGCGGATCAAGCTCGGCCAGGGCGAGGTCGGGGAGGGGGGGCAGGGTCACCGCAACCGGGGCGGTGCCCCGATTGTTGTCCTCGCGGGACTCGGCCTGGGCGTTGGCGGCGTCGGTGTCGACCCGCACGTGGTAGCCGCCCGGAGGCAGTCCCACCCCGAGCGGAAGCACCGGGGCGATCTCCCGCTGGTAGGTGCCGCCGGCCCCGAGGACCTCGCCGGGAACGGTCGCCAGGAGGACCGCGCCGGCGAGGGTGTTGGTCGAGGGCGCCAGGTAGACCCGGTCCACCCCGGCGGCGACGGTCGCTGAACTGCCCGCATTGCGGACCTCCCACCGGATGGCAAGGGGCGCGCCGAGGACGGCAGACGGGTCGGCCGTGAGCGAGTCGATGACGAGGTCGGCGGCGCTGATGGCGATGGGCACCTGGGCGTAGCCGGCATTGTTGTCCCGATCCTCCTCGACCAGGCGGCCGCCCACGTCGAGCACCACGCCGACATGCCGGGCGCCGATCACCCCGGAGGGCAGGATCACGGTCTGGGTCAGGACCAGTCCGCCGCCGGGGGGAATCGTCCCGTTGAAGGTGAAGGTGCCGATGGTTTGTGCGCCGGTCCCCGAGCCGTCGGTGGCGAGTCGGATCTGGTTGGCCCACGGGCCCGTGGCCGACGCGGTGCCGCGGTTGGTGAGGGCGACGACCACGGGGATGCCTTGGCCCATGAGCGCCCCGGCGGGAACGGTCAGCGAGAGCAGGGCCACATCGGACGAACGCACTTCCAACGTGGCCTCGTAGGCGTCCTCACCGGCCTCGCCCGGGGTGCCGTCGCCGTCCGTGTCCAGCGGGTTGCCGGCCGGGTCGCGGACGTCCGGGCCGAACCGCACCGTGTAGGTGCCGGCGGCGAGCGCGGCGTGGAGTTGGAAACGGAACCGCGTCCCGTCGGCCTCCGTCACCACCTGTCGGACGCCGGGGTTCGACGGCCCGGTCAGGGTGAGGTCGGCCGCGGTGACGCTGGCGGGGTCGAGAGGTTCGTCCAGGGTGAACGCGAGCGACTCCACCCGTTCCACCGCCGGCGAGACCGGTGTGAAGCCGACCACCCGGGGGCTGGTCCGGTCGATGGTGAACGCCGCCCGGAAGGGATGGTCCCCGGTCATCGTGCCGCCGGCGAGGTCGGCGATGTCCGGACCGATCTCGACCTGATAGGCCCCCTCGGCCGACTGGGCCGGCAGGGTGATCCGGAAGGCCCGGCCGTCGGCCGGTTCGGCGGACAGGATGGAGACGGAGCCGGCCGGCAGCGGACCCGACGGCGTGGTGACCCGCACGTCGTCGGCGGTGAAGGTGGCGGGGTTGATCGGCTGGTTGAACCGGATGGCGAGCTGGTCGACCGGCGTGCGGATGGGCCCGGTGGGCGAGAACTGGATGGCGTAGAGGCCCACGCCGGCGCAGCGGCCGCGGACGCCGTTTTCCACGAGGGCGAGGATGCGTTCCGGGGGTAGGGCCCGGTCGTGGACCCCGACCTCGTCGATGCGACCGGAAAAGTATTCCCCGCAGCACACGGAGCCGCCGATCCAGGTGCCGTTTGGCGTGGGGGCGTAGTGGGGTTCGGCCACCGCCTCACCCTGGAGGATTCCATCGACATACAGCCGCACCGTGGTCCCGTCGAACGTGCCGGCCACATGGTACCACCGGCCCGGCTCAGCCGGGTCGACCGACAGGATACCTCCGGAACATTCCCCGGGCGGGCGGAAGGGGACGGTCCAATGTCCGTCGACCATCATGAGTCCCCAGTCGCGACAGGCGTCGACCCCGCCGACGATCGTACGGCGCCCCGCCGGGGTGTTGCTGGTGTTCACCCATGCCTCGACCGTCCAGGCGGGTCCGGGAGTCCAGTTGCCCAGGCGGACATGGTCGTCGATGCCGTCCAGGGCGAAGGCCTGCCCGATGTAGCCCTCGGCGAAGCCGGCGCCGCCGAACAGGGTGCCGGGATTCGCCCCGGCGAGATCGGCGGCGCTGCCCTCACCGGCGTACCAGGCGATGAGGCCGCCGGCGAAGCACGGGTCGGTGAGGAAGGCGTCGACGTGTCCGCTGCCGTACCCGAGGGACCAGGCGCGGGTCTCGGGGGCGTCGGGCAGGATTTCCGGACTGAAGGCGCCCTGGCGGACGCCGGTGGTCAGGATTCGCAGCGCGGTGTCGGGCGCCGGCTCGAATCCGTCGGCGGGGTTCAACTCGAACCGCCCCCCGAGGGTGGCGGTGCTCTGGAGCAGCACCCGGCCGTGGGAGGGGGCTTCGGGCGGTCCGTCCACCCCGATGGCCAGGGTTCCCTCGGGCTCGAAGGTAAGCGAGGGGGTGACCTGCAGGGCTCCGGCCTCGAGTTCCAGCCTCCCCCGGTTGATGAAGCCGATGGATGAGAAAACGGCCGTGGCGCCGTCGACGTCGAGACGGACGGTGCCGGTGTTGATGAAGTTCGCGAAGCCGCCCCCGCAGCAGTAGCTGAATGCGGTCCCGGTGGTGGCGAGGTCCCAGGTGCCGGGATTGGCGATCCGGGACTGGTCCCAGGCGGTGATGGTCCCCCCGGTCCAGCGGACCATCCCGTGGTTGGTCAACGTGGCCGGGGTTGCCGAGTTGTTGGAGGACATCTGCAGGCTTCCGGTCAGGTGGAGGCGCCCGTCCGGCGCGACGGTGAGCCCGTTGTAGAGCCGGCCGGCCGACCATTCGGTGATCCCCGGTCCGCCGAGGACGGCGTTCCCGACCAGGGCCGCCCCGGCGAGTTCGAGGGTGCCCTCGACTCGGACCGGGTCGACGAACTCCTGGGTGCCCCCGACCAGGCGCAGTCGTCCGGCGCCGCGGACCACCGGTTGGGCGCTCCAGCGGGCGTCGCGAAGGATGTCGAGCGAGCCCGCCGCCACCGTGATCGTGCCCCGCTGGTCGAGGAAGGTCTCGAGCAGGGAGGTCGTTCCCGGGGTGCCCACCTTGGTGAGGACGCCCTCGTTGAGCAGGGTCGACCATCCGCCGCCGCAGCAGTACTGGACCGCGACCCCGTCGGCCTCGAGGCGCATCTCCCCGCGGTTGACGATCCGGCTGCTGTCCCACGCCGTGATGGGGGCCGGCCCCTGCCAGGAGAGCACGCCGAGATTGGTGAGGATGGCCGGCTGGTTGGCGTTGTTCGAGGACAGGTAGTGGATCCCTTCGCCGACGACCACCAGTCGGGCGCCGGCGTCGATGGTCAGCTGCTCCCAGAGCCGTGAGGCGGTCCACTCGATCCGTCCGGGCCCGGCCAATCGTCCGGTGCCGCGGATGTTGGCCCCGGCCAGTTCGGCGGTTCCGGTCACCACCAGACGCCCCTCCAGCGTCGAATCGCCACTGGCGAATCGCACGCGTCCCGCGCCCTCGATCCGTGACCCGTCCCGCCAGACGGAATGGTAGTTGGCGGAAACCGTCCCCGTGTCGACGCGCACCGTCCCCGAGTTGTCGATGTGGAGGGTGTTGAGGGCCGTGGTCCCGTCGCCGGCCACCTTCACGAGCGTCCCGATGTTCTCAAAGGTCCCCGGTCCGCCTCCGCAGCAGTAGTCCCAGGCCGCTCCGTCCGCCGCCAGTTCCCATCGGCCCTCGTTGCGGATGACGCTGCTGTCCCAGGCGACCAGCTGGATGCCCTCCCATCGGACCGTCCCGCGGTTGATCAGGCGGGCCGGTGTGTTGGCGTTGTTGGAGGAAAGATAATGGTAGAACCCGTCCCCGGGGATGATCCGGAGGAGGGTGCCCGAGCCGATGGTGAGCTCGCCGTAAAGCCGGCCGGTCGCCCAGGTCATCGGATGGGACCCGGTCAGGGACCCGGTCCCGTGGAGGTTTCCCCCGGCCAGGAGAAGGGGCCCATCCAGGGTGACGGTGCCGGTGAACTGATGGAAGTCGCCCGGGAGGACGATCCCGTCGCCGGTGATCCTCGTCCCGTCGCTCCAGAGGCTGGCCCGGGTGATGAGAAGGCGGCCGGACTCGGCGCCGATCGCCCCGCCTTGGGTCAGGATCGTGTCGCCGAGTTGGGCATCCCCCTCGCCGGCGGTCTTCCGGATCGTCCCGAGGTTCTCGAGGCGCGACTCGCCGCCCCCGCAGCAGTACTGGATGAACGGGCCGTCGGTTGCCAGGTCGATGGTCCCGGTGTTGACGAGGATCGAGCTGTCCCAGGCAAGGATCCGGCCGCCTTCCCAGCGGAGGGTTCCATGGTTGGTGAGGGTGGCGGGAGTGGCCGAGCTGTTTGACGAGAGATTCAGCCCGGCCCCCTGGATCCGCAGGGTGGATTCCTCGGAGACGGTCAGGGCGCCGTAGACCCGGCCCCCCACGGCCACCACCGGCACCGGTCCGACCACCCGCAGGGCGCCGGTCCAGGCGGCCCCGTCGAGCACGATCGGGCCGCCGGCGGTGACCCGGCCGCCGAAGGTCGCTGTGCTGGCGGCGAACCGGACGGTTCCCGGGCCGGTCACCCGCGTGTCGTCGGCCCAGTCGCTCGACGAGGCCAGCACCAGCACCCCGGCCGGCACCTCGACCGTCCCGCGCTGGTCCAGGTGGACATCGCCCAGGCCCGTACCCTCGACCGGTCCGTTGACGACCACCGTTCCGGTGTTTTCCAGACGGGCGGCGCCGCCCCCGCAGCAGTAGGCGAAAACCGTGCCTCCCCCATCGATCCGCAGTGTCCCACGGTTGGTCACCTGGGCGCTGTCCCACGCGAGGATCCGCCCCTCGAGGCGGCGTAGAGTGCCGGCATTGTCGATGTACGCCGGCGTCGCCGCGGTATTGGAGCTCAACTGCTTGTCGGCGTCGGTCGCCAGTTCCAGCGTTCCACCCGACAGGACCCGTATCCCGGTCCAGATCCGGCCGGCATTCCAGACCATCCGGCCGGCCACCGCGACCGGGGCGCCCGCGAGGGCGCCGTGGACCTCCAGCGTGCCGGCTGCTGCCACCTCGGAACCTTCGGATGTGGCCAGGGTCCGGCCGGCCGGGAGGATCACCCGGGCGGTCCCGATCCGCAGACTGGCGACCGAGGGCGATACATTGACGGTCAAGCCTTCCCCGGCGGTGGCCGGTACCGAGACATGGTCCGTGGCCAGCGGCACGCGGGCAGGGTCCCAGTTCGAAGGATTGTTCCAGTTCCCGTCGGCACTCCCGGTCCAGGAGATGGTTGCCGGAGGCAGTTCGGCCCGGAGGGACGCAATGACCAGCAGTCCGGGAACGACCTTTCCGAGGAGGACCCGAAGGAGGGAGGCGATCATGGGAGGGAGAGAATCCTTTTCCCCGTGGTCGGACACTCCGCCCCGGGGGATGTGCCTCGTTTACCCCAAGGGCGCCGCAGAGGCTACACGGGAATTGGCGTCGTGATCGCCGGGGACCCGGCCCGGCGGATCCGCTGGCATCGTTCCGGCTCAGCCTTCCTCGTCGCCGTCGTCGGGGAGGGGATCCCGACGCCCGGGGCGGCGTTCGGTGGACGGCCGATGACGGGCCCGTTCCCGGGCGCGGGTGGTCACCGAGGCCAGTTCGGCCTGGAGCTTGCGGAAGGCGGCGTGGCGGGCGGGATCGAGACGCCCGGCCTCGGCCGCCTCGCGGACCGCGCACCCCGCCTCCGCCTCGTGGCGGCAGTCTCGGAAACGACAGCCCTCCGCCAGGGCGGTGATCTCCGGGAACGCCTGGTCCAGGCCGTCGTCGGCGCTCCACAGGTGGAACTCCCTCACGCCGGGGCTGTCGATCATCAGGGCACCGCCGGGCAGGGGCACCAGTTCGCGCCACGTGGTGGTGTGCCGGCCCTTGGCGTCCGCGTCGCGCACCGGAAGGGTCTCCTGAAGGCGCTCGCCGGCGAACCGGTTGAGGAGGCTCGACTTGCCCACGCCGGAGGTGCCGAGGAGCACGACGGTGGACGCCCGGGGCAGCCGGCGCAGCAACTGGGGAACCCCGCGTCCGGTCCGGGCGCTGACCACCACCGGCTCCCGGCCGCCGCAGGATGCCCGGAGCTGCGCGGCCACCGTGGCGGGATCGGGACAAAGGTCGGCCTTGTTCAGGACCACCACCGGCTCCACCCCGCCCTCGTTGACCATCACCAGGAACCGCTCCAGGCGGCGCGCATTGAGGGTCTGGTCGAGGGCCTGGAGGACCAGGGCGATGTCGACGTTCGCCGCCAGCACCTGCACCTCGGAGGTGCGGCCGCTGACCTTGCGTCGGAGGACCGTGCGCCGCGGAAGCACCGCCTCAACCACCCCCTTGTCTTCCCCGGGCATCGGTGCCACCGCCACCCAGTCGCCCACCTTGGGCAGGTCGGCCGGGGAGGCGGCGCGGTGGAGGAGCCGGCCGGGGACGGTGGCCGGAAAGTCGCCCGACGCCCCCACCACGGTGCAGGCGTGGCGGTTCTCGGCCACCACCCGGGCCGGGACGGCCCCGGCACAGCCCCGGGAATCCCAGGCGGCCTGCCAGCCGGGATCCCATCCGAGTTCATCGAGGTTCACGGGCACGGTGCGGTCACGTTGCGGTGTCGGAAGCCGGACCATGTCAGGCCGCCACGCGCTGACAATGCTTGTTCCCGGCCGGCCGACGCGGTGTGCTCCGGGCATGGGCCCGATGTGCGGAAGGTGGCAGGGTGTCCGGTCGGCGATCCTCGGAGTCCTTCTCGCCGCGGGCACGCTGCAGGCGGACGATCCGGCCGGGGTTCCCGGGCCGGGGACGGTCCGGCTCTTCAATGGACGGGACCTCGACGGCTGGCGCCCATGGCTGGTGGACACCGGTGGCGCCGATCCGAGGAACGTCTTCACCGTGACCAACGGATGGCTTCGGATCAGCGGAGACGGCCTCGGGTATCTCGGAACGACCGGCAGCCACCGGAACTACCACCTCGTGGTGGAGTTCCGATGGGGGGATTGGAACTGGAGCTGGAACGACCGGGTGGGGCGGGCCCGGGACTCGGGGATCTTCCTCCATGCCCGGGGACCCGACGGCAACAGCCACGACGGCGGAGGCGCCTTCATGGCGGCGATCGAGTGCAACCTGTTCGAGGGAGCCGTCGGCGATTTCCTCCTGATCCGGGGCGACGACCGCGACGGGTCGACCATCGAACCCCGCATCCGGGTGCCGGTGCGCCCGGATCGCGATCCGGAGGGCTGGTTCTGGTGGGACGAACAGGGAGCCGACGCCGAGGTCCGCCGATGGGGTCGGGTGAACCGCTCGGGCAAGTCGTCGCGATGGCGGGATGTCACCGGATTCCGCGCACCGGGTGGGCTGGAGCATCCGGCCGGGGAATGGAACCGGGTGGAGTGCCGCTGCGACGGGGATCGGATCACCGTGTGGCTGAACGGGGTCCGGGTGAATTCGGCCCGGGCGGCGTGGCCGGACTCGGGTCGGATCCTCCTCCAGTGCGAGGGATCGGAGGTGTATTTTCGGCGCATCGACCTGCTGCCCCTGGAGGCTGTGGGGGAATGACACCCCGCCGATGGGACGAATTCCGGGCGGGCGTTTCGAGGGCCGCTGGTTCAGGGTGGGGCCATGGCGAAAGCCTCCCTCGATCCCCGGAAACTGCCCGCCGCGGCGGGTGAGGCCCTTTCCCGATTCTCCGGTGCCGTCCGCGGCATCGGCAACTGGCTCGCCCTCCCCGGGCTGAGCCGGGCGGCACTCCCCGGCGGCCCGAGCCGAGCCGAGCCCGGGACCCCGCCGGGCATCGAATCCCTCGTCGATGCGGATTCACCACCGGCGCCGGGGAGCTTCCGCGTGGAATGCATCGACTACGGACCCGACCGGACCGAGCGGCGCGTGGTGGAGGATCTCGACACCTTCCTCGCCGAACCCCGCCCGGCGTGGGCCCGCAACCGGTGGATCAATGTCGACGGGCTCCACCCGTGGATCATCAACCGCCTCCGCCAGCACTTCGGCTTCCACACGCTCGCGGCGGAGGACGCGGTGCGGGCGCCGCAGCGGCCCAAGCTGGAGGCGTATCCCGACCATCTCTTCCTCGTCGTCCGGATGATCCGCCTCGGGGAGTCCTCGCTGGTGGACGAACAGGTGAGCCTTTTCCTCTGGCCGGACACCGTCCTCACGGTCCAGGAGCTCGAGGGCGACGTCTTCAATCCCATCCGCGAACGCATCCGGCGCCCGGGTTCCCGCCTGAGGACCCTCGACGCCTCGTACCTCGCCTACGCCCTGCTCGACGCGATGGTCGACCACTGCTTCCCGATCCTCGAGCACTACGGGGAACGCCTGGAGGAACTCGAGGCCCTGATCCTCGAACGCCCGACGACCGACGTCCAGCACCGGATCCATCGCATGAAGCGGGAGTTGACGGTGCTGCGCCGGGTGATGTGGCCGATGCGGGAGGTGACCGCCGCGCTGTACCGCGACGAGTCGGGCCGGATCCCGGAGGTGGTCCGCGCCTACTTCCGGGACGTGCACGACCATTCCGTGCAGGTCATGGACATCGTGGAAACCCACCGCGAAATGGCGGCGGGTCTCAATGACCTGTTCATGTCGGCGGTTTCGAACCGCATGAACGAGGTCATGAAGGTGCTCACCCTGATGGCGAGCTTCTTCATCCCGATCACCTTCGTGGCCGGCGTCTACGGGATGAACTTCGAACGCATCCCGGAACTCGGCTGGAGCCATGGTTACGCCACGTTCTGGGTCGTCTGCGGCGTGATCACCGCCGGGTTGGCGGCGTATTTCTGGCGCCGCGGATGGATCGGCCGGGGTTGATCCGGACCAGCCCCCCTCCCGGGAGGAGACCCCCGGTCACCGCCCGGTCGGCACCCGGTGGATGGTGTGGTACACCTCCTGGTCCACCTCGGTGCCGTCGGCGGCGCGGACGCGGAACCTGATGCGCTGCTGCATCACGGGCTCTACCACGCCCAGCCGCAGCCGGACCCGCGTGCCATCGGCGCTGAGGTCCACCTCCTCCACCGGCACCGGGTCCCGGCCCTTGCGGGAGGGATCGGCGACGCTGAACTCGGGCGAGCCGTACTTCTCCGTCCATTGGTAGTTCCATCGCTCCACGGCCCAGTTGTCCGGGTCGCGGACGCTGGCGGGATCGAGGGGGGAGGTGAACTCGAGTTCGACCCCGTCGGGACGCACCCGCAGATGGCGGGGCAGGTGGACCGGTTTCCCGGTGTGGCGGATCCGGTGGAAGGCGCCCTTCCGTGTGCCGTTGCTCTGCCAGATGACGAGGCCGACGACATACAGCTGGCCATCCCCGGGGTTGAACCGGCCGCGCATGATCCCGGAGTCGAACTTCAACGGAAACCGCCACACGCCGCCCTGGAGCACGCCGTCGACCTCCTCCTGGAAGACCTTGAAGAGCGCGCTCTGGCCGTAGCTGGTGTGGAGCATGTCGCCGCCCAGCGGACCCCACCGGTCACTGGTCACCCACACCTGGCCGCCGCTCGAGTTGTCCACGTTCTTCGGCAGCCAGAAGATGGGCGGGTCGTAGGAGTCCGTCGGGGGCGGCGTGCGATGGGCGGTGAACACATGCCCGTAGAACCCGCCGGGGCGCATCCGGTTCACCCGGCTGGCCGGAACCCAGTTGCCCTCGTTGTCGGAGGTTGTGATCTCGTCGCCCGGTCCCATGCCCAGCCCGTTGGGCGCCCGGAGCCCGGTGGCCACCACCTCGAGCCGGCTGCCGTCGGACGGCACCCGCAGGAGCGTCCCCTGGTGCGGAATCCGCGCCCGGCCCAGGTTGCCGCCCTTGTTGAAGTAGAAGTTGCCCGCCCGGTCGGTCTCCAGCCCGAGGCAGAACTCGTGGTAGTGGTCGGTGATGGTGACGTCGTTGTTGAAGTTCTCGTAGTGGTCCGCCTCGCCGTCGCCGTCGAGGTCGTGCAGCCGCGTGATCTGGTCCCGGCCGAGGACATGGACCCGGCCGTCGACGATCCGCAGGCCGAGCGGCTGGAACAGGCCGGTGGCAAAGCGCTGCCACCGGACACCGCCCAGGTCGCCGTCGATCCCCGACACGATCCACACGTCCCCGCTCACCGAGCAGACGGCCGCGCGGGTTGCGTCGGCGAAGAAATCCAGCCCGCTCAGCCGGATCCACGAGCGGTAGGGGTTGTCCTCGGGCACGGGAAGGGTGTCGACCACATACGCGTCGTCGTCGGCCCCGCTGGTCTGGAGCTGCCCGGGTGCCTCCAGCGGGGCACCCCAGCGGCCGGGACCACCCCGGGTCAGGGGACGGAGATCGAAGGCGTCGGACGGCGGGAGCAGACCGAGCAGGCGGCGACGCGCGGGCGTCGGCGGGGCGACGGCGTGGAAGTCGGCCCGCGAGCGGATCGTCCCGCGGCTCAGGTGAACCCGGAAGGCTTCCCCGGCCCGGCAGGCGGGCAGGTGCAGCAGCAGGTGGCCGTCGGAATCCCGCACAAGGCGGGTGCCGGGGGGCGCGTCCCCGATCGCCACACTGACTTCCTCGTCCGGCCCCACCGCCAGATGGCTCTCGAGGGCGTTTTCGACGACGGGTTCCGCGCCGGCGACAGTCATCAGGCGGAGGATGCGCGGCCCGGAGCGGTCGAGGAACTGGATCGAGCGGGTGAAGACATCCCGGTCCCCGTGGCGGGTGAACGTGTTGAGTTCCAGGAAACCGATGCCCCCGGCTTCGTAATGGAGGATGGCCTGGTCGCCATGGAGGTGGACTCCCCGCCAACGGCCCCACGCGTCGGGCAGGCGCTCATGGGGGCCGGTGCGCGGATCCGCCAGGCTGCCGTCGAGGTCCCAGGCCGGCCCGGGGGCATTGGTCAGCTGCACCCGGCCCCACGGGACCGGCGTGCCCTCCATGCCGTCCCGCTTGCGGGGCAGGCGGAGGAATCCCCCGGTCCAGGCGGCGTTCCATCGCAGCGTCATGGTGTCGAAACTCACGGCCGCCCCAGGGTCATCCCCCAGTCGCAGGGTGAGGGTCTTCAGGGCCGGGGCCGGCCCCTGCAGGTTGCTGGCGAAGAAGGGGCCGTGGTCCATCTGCTCCCACTTCCATGGCTGATCCTCGGAGGTGGGGCGGTCCTGGGCGATCGCGACCGTCCCAAGGCAGGCGACGGCCAGGGCCAGGGCGGCAAGGGTGTGTCGACGGGACATGCGCGGAGGCTGACCCGGGCGGGGCGCATCGGGCCAGACCGTTTTGCCGGGGGGCGGCGGGTCCGATCCCGACCCTGCGAACACGCTGGCCCCGCCGGGCCCGGGCGCCCTATAACGCGGCCCATGCTGATTGGCGCGATCCTGGCCCAGACCACCAACGCCGTGGCCGGTACGGCGGATGTGCTGGTCCCGGGACTGCTGGCGCGGTTCGGGCTGATGCTGGTCCCGTTGCTCCTGCTCAGCGCGGTCATGCTGGCGGTGATGCTGGACCGGTACCTCACCTACCACCGGGAGCAGATCAACGCGACCGAGTTCCTCGCCGGCGTGCGGAACGTCCTCCGCCGGGACAACGTGGTCGAGGCGATCTCGATCTGTGACGCCACCCCGGGTCCGGTGTCCCGGCTGACCAAGGCGGCGATTCTGGCACGGGAAGGGGGCCGTGAACGGGTGCAGGAGGCCATCGAGGAGGTCGGACTGGTCGAGGTGCCGCGCCTCGAGGCCCGGTTGAACGTCCTCGCGACCATCGCCCAGACTGCGCCGCTGGTCGGCCTGCTCGGGACCCTCTTCGGGTTCATCGGCGTGTTCGGGGAACTGCAGGCCGCCGGGACGGTGGTGGCTCCCGCGATCCTGTTCCGCCACCTCTGGCAGTCGCTCTACTCGGCCGCCGGAGGCCTCGCCATCGCGATCGTCGCCTACATCGGCTACAACTACCTGATCGGCCGGGTGAACAGCATCGTCCTCGACCTCGAGCGGGCGAGTGCCGAGGCCTTGCGGATGCTGGGCGACGGGCGCCCGGCGAACGGGGGGCACCGCGGATGAAGTTTCCCCGCAGCCTCCGCCTCGCCCATGGGCGGTTCGACGCCGTGCCGTTCCTCTGCGTCCTGTTCCCCATGGCGTTCTTCCTGCTCTTCAAGGACCTGCTGATCCTTCCCACGGGAACCGAGCTGCGGATGCCGGCCGGAACGAACGTGCCGGCACTCCACCCCGGGGCGATCACCCTGCCGGTGGCGCTGGATGTGGAGGGAAGGACGTACTTCGAGAACCAGCTGATCGCCCCCGGCCAGCTGGCCGGACGCCTCGCGGCGGCGGTCGACCGTCTGGGAACCTCCGCCGTGGTGGTGATCCATGCCGACCGCAGGCTCCCCTACGACCGCCTGCTGCAGGTGGGGGAACTGGCCCGGCGTGCCGGCGTGGCCCAGGTGGTTCTCGCCACCCAACCCGAACGGTGAACGCCACCCTTCCCAGGGCCGAATGGAGCCGTGCCCGCTGGGTGGGGACGATCTGCGTCCTGTTCCTCATCCAGCTGGGCGTGCTGCATCGCTGGGCGGTCGTGCCATCCCTCCGGAGTGCTGCGGACGGCCGGCGCACCGCCGTCGCGTGGATGACCGACCCGGCGGGACTGGACTGGATCGCCGGTGCGGGATGGATCTCGTCCCCGCGCAAGGTGATCGCCCTGGAGGACGGCGCCTTCTCCCGGGCCGCCGAGCGCAGCCTCCCGCGGACGTCCTACCAGCTGTTCGAATGGAACCTGACCCCGCGGTGGCTCGACAACGGGTCGGGGCGATGGCTCCCGGCCGCGGCGCCGGGCCCGGGGGTTCCCGAGGGACGTCCCGATGCGCCCGGGCGCATCACCGCCGGAGCGGCCCCGCTGCCGCTCCGGACCGCGAGCCGACTGGAGGTCGATCCGGCGGGGAGCGCACGGCTGGAATCGCCGGCCGACGGACTCCCCGAGTGGCGTGTGGCCGAGATCATCGGCCCCAGCCGCGTGGAGGCCCTGGTGGGGCCCGGGGGACAGGTCCTCAGCGCGCGCCTGCGGGAATCCTGCGGGCATCGGCCGGCCGACGAGTCCGCACTCGACCGTGCCCGGGCGCTGCAGTTCCGTCCGCTGCCCCCGATCGATGGCGCGTCGCCATGGGATGCCGACCGGCTGCAATGGGTCGACCTTCGTTTCCGGTGGAGGCTGGTGCCGGCCGGCACCGGGTCCAACGCCGTTCCCGGCGCCGTCCGATGACGCCCGAACGACTCATCAGCCTGTACGTGATCGCGCTGGGCGGCGGACTGGCCCTGCTGGCGTTGTATGACGCCTACCGGCAGCGCTCCTTCCATCCGGCGCGCGATCCCGACCGGGTGTTCCGCTGCGGGGATTGTGGGCTGGTCTACACCGACGATCCGGAAGTGGAGCGGAGCCGGTGTCCGCAATGCGGCCGGACCAACGACTCGTACCGGTTCTGACCCCTCGGAGTTTCCGGCTCAGGCTCTCAACGGCCCGTGCCGGTGGGTTTCACCTCGATGATGTCGTGGGGGGCGGCCTCGCGCTGGCCGGCGGGACTCACCCGGATGTAGCGGGCCTGGGTGCGGAGGGATGCCAGGTTGGCGGCCCCGAGGTAGCCCATGCCCGACTGCAGGCCGCCGATGAGCTGGGCGAGGATGGTGTCGACCGATCCGGCCACCTCCTTGAGCGCCTCAACCCCTTCGGCAGCGGCCTTGCGGGTGGTGTCGGCCGTGTGCCCATAGCGCGCGGCCGACCCGGCCTGCATCGCCGCCAGGCTGCCCATCCCACGGTACTGCTTATACAGCTTGCCGTTGATCTCCATGATCTGGCCGGGAGCCTCGCTGCAGCCCGCCAGCAGCCCGCCGCACAGGGCGGCGTCCGCCAGGGTCAGCGCCTTCACCATGTCGCCCGACTTGGTGATGCCGCCGTCCGCCACCACCGTGACCCCGGAATCCGCCGCGGCCCGGGTGCACACGTGAAGGGCGGTGAGCTGGGGAATGCCCACCCCGGCCACGATCCGGGTGGTGCAGATCGACCCGGGACCCTGTCCCACCTTGACACTGCTGGCACCGCAGGCGGCCAGGAACTCCACCCCGGCACCGGTGGTGACGTTGCCCGCAAGGATCGGGAGGGCAGGGAACGCCGTGCGGATCAGGCGGACGGTTTCTCCCACGCCCCGGGTGTGCCCGTGGGCGGTCGATACCGCCACCAGGTCCACCCCGCGATCCACCAGATGCCCCACATGCTCGCGGATGCGCTCGGCATCGAGCGTGCCATCCGGCCGGCGGGAGGTGGCAATGGCCGCCCCGCAGAGCAGCCGGAACCGGGCGTCGCGGGCGGGTTTGAGCTGGGCACTCCGCTCCTGGGTGATCCGCTCGACGTCGCTCAGGGTGAAGAGTCCGTGCAGGCGGTCTTCCTCGTCGACCACCAGCAGCTTGTGGATGCCCGGATGATCGGTGAAGAAGCGGTCGGCCCGTGCGATGGGGTCGGGTCCGAGTTCCCGGACCGGAATGGTGCGCACCTGGGCCCGGGGCTGGAGCGCCTCGGCCACCTTCCGCTGCGCGTAGCGGGGCTTCACCACATGCCCCGGAAGCAGACCCAGAAGCCGCCCCGCCGCGTCGACCACCGGGAACGTGCTGAAACTGAAACGCTTCTTCGCGATGAGGTCGAGGACCTCCCCAATCCGCTGGTCGGGGCTGACCTTGATCGGCTCCTGGATGAGCCCGTGGACATGGTTCTTCACCCGCGAGACCTCCGAGAGCTGCTCCCGGTCGGCCATGTTGTAGTGGATCAGTCCGAGGCCCCCGTTCAGCGCCATCGCGATCGCCATGGCCGACTCGGTCACCGTGTCCATGTCGGCCGAGAGGACCGGTATGTGCAACTCGATCCCCTCGGCCAACCGGACATCGAGTTGCGCATCGCGCGGCAGGATCTCGGAGTAGCGCGTCGCCAGGGTGACGTCGTCGTAGGTGAGCGCCGTCCCGGCATGGGTCCGGAAGAAGGCGTCGGCGGGAAGATAAAACTCGTCGTCGATGCGGGAAGCGTCGGCAGCGGCTGCCATGCGGCAGCTTGGGACTCGCCCTGCCCGGGAGGCAAGGGGGAAGCCGACCGGTCCGGACCACGGACTGTGATGTTTGGGGACGAGGGCGGCAGATCAGAGGTCGGTGAGGAGGCGTTGGCCGCCGACGGTGCGGGAGATGCAGTGGAAGACGGAGGAGCCGTCGGCGGCTGGGCCGCCGGGGGCGGCCTTGATACGGGCCATGCGCATGACAAGGGGAACTACGCCAAGGGAAGGCGAAGGTTACATGCGAAGGAGACTGTCACCCCGTGGCCCGCCCGATCGCCCAATCCATTACATTCGGAGGAGTCTGTCACCCCCGTGGCCCGCCTGATCGCCCAATCCATGGAGCCTGTCACTCCTGTCCCCCCTGGCCCACGGGCGATGGTGCCTGTCCCCATGGAAACGCCCCACGCCGCGATCGAGCCTGTCACCACCGTGGCGGGGCGCCCGCCAATGGGTGCCTGTCACCGGGGAAAGGCCGCCGCGGGGGCGCCCCGGTCGAAGCGCCCACGGCCGCCACCCTGCCTGTCACCTCGGGACTTGGGCGGCGGAAGTTTCCATCGACTCGTCCCTTTGCCCGGCGGACGGGGCGTGGCAGGATTCCGGCACAACAAATGGATCCTTCGGCAATCCCTGATCCGCTCCGCGCGACGTTGTCCCGACGCGCGTTCCTGACCGGGAGCACCACATCCCTCGGGGCCGCGGCGCTCGGGATGCTCCTGGCACGCTCCGGGCACGCCGGCACGGGGGCTGCGGGCCCATCGGGTGCCTTGGGCGGTCTGCATCACGCCGCCAGGGCGCGCCGCGTGATCTACCTCTTCCAGTCCGGGGCCCCGTCCCATCTCGACCTGTTCGACCCGAAACCCCGGCTCGTGGAGATGACCGGGGAGGAACTTCCACCCAGCGTCCGGCAGGGGCAGCGGATCACCGGGATGACCGCCGGACAGAAGGCCCTCCTCTGTGTGGGGTCCCCGTTCGCCTTCCGTCGGGCGGGAAGGAGTGGCGCGGAGATCAGCGAACTGCTGCCGCACACCGCAGGGATCGTTGACGAGATCACCCTCGTCCGGTCGATGTTCACCGAGCCGATCAACCACGATCCGGCGGTGACCTTCTTCGGCACCGGACACCAGCAGCCGGGTCGGCCGACGATGGGGGCGTGGGTGGCGTACGGGCTGGGATCGGAGAACGAGAACCTGCCGGCCTTCGTGGTCCTGACCAGCGGCGGCGGTGGCCAGCCGTTGCAGGCACGCTACTGGGGCAACGGGTTCCTCCCGGGGAATTTCCAGGGGGTGCAGTTCCGCTCGCAGGGGGATCCGGTGCTGTACGTGTCCGATCCGCCCGGGCTCAGCCAGTCGTCCCGTCGCCGCCTGCTGGACGCCATGCAGGCATTCAACCGGCGGCAACTGGGCCGACTGGGTGACCCGTCGATCGCCACCCACATCGAGAACTACGAGCTGGCGTTCCGCATGCAGACGAGCGTGCCGGACCTGATGGACATCGGCAGCGAGCCGGAGTCTGTCCGGGCGATGTACGGCGCCGAGCCGGGCAAGGCCTCGTTCGCCAACAACTGCCTCCTGGCGCGCCGCCTCGCGGAGCGGGGCGTCCGGTTCATCCAGCTCTGCCATCGCGACTGGGACCATCACGGGGGACTTCCGGGTGGGATCCGCAACCAGGCGGGCCAGACCGACCGGGCCAGCGCGGCGCTGATCCGGGACCTCAAGCAACGCGGGATGCTCGACGACACCCTGGTGATCTGGGGGGGCGAGTTCGGCCGGACGGCCTACAGCCAGGGCCAGATCACCAAGGACAACTTCGGCCGGGACCATCATCCGCGCTGCTTCTCCCTCTGGCTCGCCGGAGGCGGCATCCGGGCGGGAACGGTCATCGGCCGGACGGATGACTTCGGATACAACATCGTGGAGGATCCGGTGAACGTGCACGACCTCCACGCCACCATCCTCCACCTGCTGGGCATCGAACACACCCGCCTCACCTACCGGTTCGAGGGGCGGGACTACCGGCTCACCGACATCCATGGCGAACTGGTCCCGGCGCTGATGGCCTGACCGGGTTTTCCTGCGGATGAACGCCCGGGAGCAACGGTGTCGTCGGATCGAGGCGGATCGGCTGATCGCGGTGATCCGCGGCCGGTCGGCGGACCAGGTGGTGCCGATGGCCGACGCCCTCGCGGAGGGGGGGGTGACGACCCTGGAGGTCACCACCACCACGCCGGACTGGGAACGGGTCGTCGCGGACCTGGTGCGGCTCCACTCGGGGAGATGCCTGGTGGGGGTGGGTACGGTGCTGGATGCGGACACCGCCGCGCGGGCGATCGGTGCGGGGGCCGAATTCCTGGTGAGCCCGATCGCGCGCACCGCGCTCGTGGAGGTGGCCCATTCGGCCGACGTGCCGGTGATGCTGGGGGCGTACACACCCACCGAATGCGTGCAGGTGCAGGAATCGGGGGCGGACCATGTGAAGCTCTTTCCTGCCGACACGCTCGGCCCGGGCTACCTGAAGGCGCTCCGCGCGCCCCTGCCGGGCCTGAGGCTGGTGCCGACCGGCGGGATCGGGCTGGGGAACGTGGCCGCGTTCCTCCAGGCCGGGGCGGTGGCGGTGGGGGTCGGGTCGACCCTCCTCACCCCGGAGATCCTCGACCGGTCGGACTGGCCCGCGCTGGCCCGCCTGGCGCGGAAGTTCCGGGAGGCGATCCCCGGCGATTCCCCGAAACGCACGAATCCCTATCTCCGCGGCGAGGACCGCTGGCGCCGATGAACACCGGACACGCCCTCGGAGTTTCCGGACAGGCTCTTACCGCCCCGGCGCGGAAAGGTAGGCTTCCAGGTCGGCCAGGCGGTCGGTGTTGATCAGGTCGACCCCGGCGACATCGAGTTCCCGCCAGGCGGTGGCGCGGTCGGGCACGGCCCAGAATCGGAGTCGACGCCCCTGCCCATGGGCCCGGGCGACCAACTCGCCCAGACGACGCCGTTCCGGTTCCGGGAATTCCCCGAGTCCGTCCCATCGGAACACCGAACGCCAACTCTCGGACACCAGCGGGACGAGGCTGGGCGGAGGGTTGCGGTCGAGGTCGTCGAGCCGGCCGTCGATGAAGCACAGGCGGTCGCCTTCCGCCGCGAGGGTGGCGGTGGGCCGGTTGCCGGAAAGGATGACGGTCACCGCCCCCGGGACCAGCGTGCCCGCCTCCAGCCGGGTCAGCATGTCCACATGCCGTGCCAGCACCTCCCGCAGGGCGGCGTAGGTGGGCCCGGCGTCGGACTTGAAGTCGACCAGCAGGGTGAAGCCCCGGAATCCCGGATACACCCCGCCCAGGCGACGCACCCGTTCGTGGAGGGGGGCGAGGTACAGCGTCTCCAGAGTCCGCCCGGGTGTCACCCGGTCGCGATCGTGGGCCACGAGCAACTGTCCATCGACCAGGTGGATATCCGCCTCGACGCTGCCAAAACGGTGATCGAGGGCGTCGAGGAGGGGCCGTGGGTGCTCGTAGTCGTTGTGGGAGTGGGCCCGGGTCAGCGGGGCGGGGGCCGGTTGGGCGGCCAGTCGGGACGGGGTGCCGGCCATGACCAGCAGCAGGACGATGGCAGTCGCGACGCGGTGGAGGTGGATTCGGACGGTGCTCATGGGCCGGGAGGGACTGTGAGGAGGCGGCGCGATGCCGTCCACCCCGGGGGCAAGTTGGAAACGGGCGCCTCGCCGAAGGCCACACCGCGGCGGCGTGAACGTCCGGTCGGGCTCCTCCCGGAGCGCCTGCACCTTGCGCCGGGGCGGGGCGGGTCCGTAGGTTCCGCCGATGCATCGCCGCCTCCCGATGTCCCTGCCGGCCGCCGAATGAGTGACGCCCTGACCATCACCCGGTTGGAGAAGGCCGGACTGGCCCGCTTGCTGGAGAACACCACCGTCGGCGACCTGCGACGGGCCGAATCCCTGCTGGCGAAAGGGCGTGTGGGCAAGTTGGTGCGGCAAAACGGGCGCGGGGCAATCCGCTGTACGGTCTTGCAATACCGGGACAACGAGGTGCGTCTCACGCCGAAGAAGTCGGGGGAGTGGACCGTCAGGTGTTCCTGTCCCCGCCCGGTACCGTGCCTCCACGCCCTCGCCGTCGCCCTCGCCGTCCAGCGCGAGGCGGTTGTCGTCGATGCGCCGGAACCGGACTCCTCGACAGCGGAGAAGGCCGCCAGGCGGCCCCGGAAGGCCAATCCACTGGCCACCGCGCTGTCGGAGGCACTCGGCAGAGCCCTGACCACGGCCGAGCACCGGTTCGTCGGAAACGTCGGGACCGTCCACACACGGAGCCGGAGCCGGAAGGCGCTCTCCGACGTCGACTGCCTGATTCTGAGCGGTCAACCTCCCTCCGCGTGGAGGTATGATTCTTCGGACCGGTACCCGCTGGAGCCCGACCTCGCCTCGATCCTCGACTTCTGGCTCTACGTGAGCGACGAGCGGAGCGGGCTGCCGGTCGAACCGCCGGCGTTCATGCGACGGCTGGCGACCAGCATCCGGCCGGGCCCGGAACTGGCCGCCCACTGGAACGAGCAGGAGGCGCGTCGGTGGCGGGAGGCGATCCATGCCGACCAGGGAAAAGTGCGGACGCTGGAGGCGGAGGCGCTGTCGGCTCAGGCCGAGGTGCGCCGGGTGCGCGTCCTCGTCGGACCGGGAAGCGCCGGACTGGAGGCCCTTGATCCGGAGACCGGCCGATGGAAACCGCTGCTGGGTGCGCATCTGGACCGGTTCTTCGGGGAGTATCTCGCGATGCGGTGGCAGCCGCCCGCGGAGGTTGCCGCGGCCTGGACGGCCATCGTCGCCCTCTGGCAGCGCGGGGATGTGCGCGGCCAGCGGCTGTTCCGGGGACTCCTGTCCAAGGCGGCGGCCGTCCCGCTCCTCCGCCTGATCGACCGCCTGCCCCGGGACGAGGCGCACCTGGACCTCATCCACTGCGCCGCCGGCGGGCCGCTCCGCCGGCCGGAGGAACCCCTGCGCTGGCGGCTGACCGAACCGGCGTCCGAGGACGAGCCCTACCTCATCGAGGCCGTCACCCCGGAGGGGACACGCCCGGAAGGTCCGATGCTGACCGCCGCCGGCCGCCCGGACCTGGTCATCAGCCTCACCACCCTGTGGCAGGCACCCCACCAACCGGGCCTTCTGTCCTACGAGGTCGCCAACCCGATCCCCGCCTCGGTGGTCGAAAGTCCCGAGGGCGCCCGCTTTCTGACCTCCCTCGGCATCGAACTGCCCGCCCGCGTGGCGGCGGTGCGCCGGGTGGTCCCCCTCCGGGTGATCCTCGCCGGCGAGATCCTGTCGGAATCCCTCCGGGGAACCGTCACCGAGCGGGTCCGGATGAACGGCCGCGCCGTGGGCCCGGATGGCCGGACGGTGGAGTATCTGGCCGACGATGGCTGGAGGCCCAGCATCCACTACAAGCCCGGGCCCGGGGTCCCGGTCGAGTTCGACCGCGCCCAGCTCGGGACGGCCGCCGGGTGTCTCGGGCGGCTGGGGCTCCGATGGGATCTCTTCTGCAGCGGTTGGGCGTCCCGGATCACCCCGGAGTTTCCCGGACGGTTCGCCGAATGGCTCCGGACACTCCCGCCGGAGATCACGGTCGAGCTCTCCCCCGAGCTGGAGTCCCTCCGGCGGGACGCCGTGACGGCGGTGGTGACGGTCGAATGCGAGCCGGTGGGGATCGACTGGTTCGACCTGTCGCTGTCCGTGCAGGCCGGCGGCGAGACCTTCACCCGCGAGGAGCTTCGCCTGCTGCTGGAGGCCAAGGGGGCCTGGACCCGGTTGCCGGAGCGCGGGTGGCGTCGGCTGGAATGGGGGCTGGACGAGGCGCAGGAACGTCAACTGGCCCGGCTGGGGCTCGACGGGCGCGACCTCGACCCGACCCCCCAGCGGGTGCATGCATTTCAGCTGGCCGATGCCGCCGCTGAATCCTTCCTCGCCGCGGAACAGGTCGAGGCCATCCGGCAACGGGCGGCGGAGATCCGGGCCCGGGTCACCCCGGAGATCCCGACCGGGGTGCAGGCCACCCTGCGTCCGTACCAGGTCGAGGGCTTCCATTTCCTCGCCTACCTGTCGGAGAACTCCTTCGGCGGCGTGCTGGCCGACGACATGGGCCTGGGCAAGACCCTGCAGACCCTCGCATGGATCGCGTGGCTGCGGGCGCGGGGCGGCGAGGGGGCGGACCGGCCCGTGCTCATCGTCTGTCCCAAGAGCGTGGCCCCGAACTGGAAATCCGAGGCCGCGCGGTTCCTTCCCGGCCTCAGGGTCCGGGTCTGGTCCATGGACGCCGCGGGCGATCTTGCGTCGGCCGTGTCGGACTGCGACGCCCTGGTGGTGAACTACGTCCAGCTCCGCCTCCTCGCCGGACCGATCGCCTCGGTGGAATGGCTGGCGGTGATTGCCGACGAGGCTCAGGCGGCGAAGAACCCGGACTCCCAGACCGCCCGGGCCCTCCGGTCCGCCACGGCGATCCATCGGCTGGCCCTGACCGGCACGCCCATCGAGAACCGCCTGCTGGACCTGTGGAGCCTGATGGCCTTCGCCATGCCCGGGGCGCTGGGGCCGCGCGCCGAGTTCGAGCGGCGCTTCGGCAAGTCGGCCGACGGCCATTCCCGCCAGCGCCTGGCCGCCCGCCTGCGGCCGTTCCTCCTCCGCCGCACCAAGGACCAGGTGGCCCAGGACCTTCCGCCACGCATCGAGGAGGATCTCCACTGCGAGATGGAGGGCGTCCAGGCGACCCTGTACCGGGCGGAGTTCAAGCGCGCCCGGGCCATGCTCGGCGCGATCCGGTCGGCATCCGAACTCGACGGCCTGCGGTTCCACTTCCTGAGCTCCCTGCTGCGGCTGCGCCAGATCTGCTGCCACCCGGGACTGGTCGATCCGCAGCACCGCAAAGAACCGTCGACCAAGGTGGAGTCCCTCATGGATGTCCTCGAGCCGTTGATGGAGGAGGGGCGCAAGGTCCTCGTCTTCTCCCAGTTCGTGGGGATGCTGGAGATCCTGCAGGAGGCGGTGCGGGCGCGGGGGTGGCCGGAGCACCTGCTCACCGGCGACACCGAGGACCGGGGCGAACTGGTCGACGCCTTCAACGCCCGGGAAGGGGCCGCGGTGTTCCTCATCTCGCTGAAGGCCGGCGGGTCCGGTCTCAACCTCGCGTCGGCCAGCTACGTGGTGCTGTTCGATCCGTGGTGGAACCCGGCGGTTGAGGCCCAGGCGATCGACCGGACCCATCGGATCGGCCAGCGGAACACGGTCATCGCCTACCGGTTGCTGGTGAAGGACAGCATCGAGGACAAGATCCGGGTGCTGCAGAAGCAGAAGCGGTTGTTGGCCGACGACGTGCTGGGCGAGGAACGCTTCTCCCAGGGCCTGACCCTCGACGACCTCCGGGTCCTCTTCGACGACCCGACGGAGTAGCCCTCGATCCGTGAGCCTGTGGGGGATCGCGTCCTGGCGGGTCCGGATCGACTCACACCGAGACACGGAGGCGATGCCGGGAACCCGGGCGGGAGGGACCACGGATCATCCTCCGCAGCCACGGCTGCCGGGCGAACTTGTACTGCGGCGGGAAGTGTCAGCGCCACGCCGCTTTGGAAGCCGGAACGGGATCCGATCGGCACCGGCGTCAACCTGGCACCCATCACGTCTGGGGATCGGAATCGTTCGGAGCGCCGGGCTCCCGTCAAAGGTCATTGGGCTCCAGCCCGGTCCGCCTCGCAATGCGAGCCATCATGCGGGGCCCGATCTCGTCCCCGTCGTGAAATGCGAAGACAAAATCATCCCACCCATCGCGTGCGAGAACCTTGTGCGAGCCTCCGGCCTGTCGCTTGACCTGCCATCCAATCCTCGAGAGGGCGGCCAAGACCACCCGAGCCTTTCGTGATCCCCATTGGCTCATGCCGCCGCCGTGAAGACTTCCGTCAACTCGGGCACGTCCTCTCCGTGCTCAAGGCGGTCCGCCAAGACGCGCAACGCCAATGCCTTGACCTTGGACACGGCGACCTGCTCGGTCTCCCCATATGCAAGGACACCCGGCAGATCGGAGATCTCGGCAAGCCACCTGCCATCCTCTTCGCGCTCGATCTCGATTCTCATGACACGAGATCACCTTAGGCAGACGATGGACCGTGTCGACCTGGAAGCGGCCTGGATCCGTGATCCTGTCAGGGATCGGGTCCGCGGGGGGCGGCAGAGACTGCGGATCATCATCCGCAGGCGCGGCTGCCGGGCGAACTTGGACTGCGGCGGGAAGTGTGAGCGCCACGCCGCTTTGGAGCGGAGACGGGACGTGTGCG
>CAZGIK010000003.1:0-168622 GCA_964525755.1 uncultured Verrucomicrobiota bacterium | reverse complement strand
GGGGGCTGCGGGGCTCGGGAACGGCGGCCTACCGGCCTCCGCCACGAACGCGCCAGGTGGCGGCGGATGGTGAATCCGCCGGGGGCTCGGCTGGAGCCTCGCGCCACCGGCTGGGCCGCTTCCGGTCGCACCCTCCGGATCCGCCCGGCGCCGGCCGCGGATCAAATCCCTTCCGCCCGGACCGCGCCTCGGCCATTTTTCGCCCATGAAGCTCTGCCGGTTCACCTCCCCCACCCATCCCTACCCGCGCGTCGGCGTCCAGATCGACGGTCCGGACATCCTCGACCTCTCGACCGCCGGGGTGACCTGCCTCGAGTCCCTGCTGGAGGCACCCGATGTCGTCGCGGCCGTGAAACGGCTGGTGGACGCCGGGGGGCTGCGGTCCGTGGCGGCCGACGGCGTCCGTCTGCGGGCGCCGGTGGCCCGACAGGAGGTCTGGGCGGCCGGGGTGACCTATCTCCGGAGCAAGACGGCGCGGATGGAGGAATCCGACTTCAGCGCGACCGCCTACGACCGGGTGTACGACGCCCCCCGGCCGGAGATCTTCTTCAAGGCCTCGCCCGGCAAGGTGGTCGGGCCCGGGGAGGCGGTGGGGATCCGGGCCGATGCCCGGTGGAATGTTCCCGAGCCGGAACTGGCACTGGTGTTCAACTCCCGGGCGGAGGTGGTGGGCTACACCGCGGGGAACGACATGAGCTCGCGCGACATCGAGGGCGAGAACCTCCTCTACCTGCCCCAGGCCAAGGTCTACTCCCGCTCCTGCGCCCTCGGACCGTTCATCACCATCGGGGTCGACGAGTCCGCGGTCCGGCAATGGACGATCTCGGTGCGCATCGAGCGGGCGGGCGCCGGGGTGTTCGAGGGGTCGGTGGCGGTGGGGAACATCAAGCGCCCGTTCGCCGAACTGGGCGAATACCTGTTCCGCAGCCAGACGTTCCGCCGCGGAGCCATCTTGCTCACCGGCACCGGCGTCGTCCCCCCCAACGAGTTCACCCTCGCCGCCGGCGACCGGGTGACCATCGACATCTCCGGCGTGGGCACCCTCACGAACGACGTCGTGGTGGTTTGAGCCGGACCGGCTCAGCGGGTCACGAGGTAGTACAGGGTCCGCGGCTCCAGCGACAGCACCGGACCCGGACGGGCGGGACCGGCGGGGTTTCCCGACAGGTCGAGCGGCGTGATCCGGAGGCGCCCGGGATCGCCCCCCGTGAACCGCACCACGCCGCGGACCTCCCGCACCTCCCAGGGATCGGTCCCGATCGAGGTGATCCGCCGCAACCCGCCTTCCACTTCCTCGGTGGCCCATCCGGTGGTCCGCTCCTCGGTCATCACCTGCAGCAGCATCCGCGCCGAACGATCGAGCGGGAGGCCGTCGAGCGACACCACCACGAGGTGCAACTGGTCGAGATCCGACGCCACCGTCAGGTCGCGCAGCCGCACCTCGCCCGCACCGGACAGGTCCCCGCTCACGCCCTGGGCCGACGGGGCGTCGATCCGCAGGAGGCCCTTCCCGAAGTCGAGGGCGAGCTCCCCGGTGGTGGCCGTCACGGTGGAGCGGGAGCGGTCGACGTGCGGACGGAGGTCGGCGAGGCGGGTGGCCGCCGGGCCGTTGGTGAACCGCACCACCGCCCGTCCGGCGAAATGCACCAGCGGGTCGATCCGCTGTCCCGGCCCCACCTCCACGCCCTCGGGCACGTCCTTGAGGCGGAGCTCGTCGAAGGCCGCGTCGTGCGGCAGCGGGGTCCCGCGCAGCGCCACGAGGTCATTGGTGTTGAGGGCGAGGTCCGCCAGCACCGCGCCGGGACGTACCCGTCCCTCGCGGAAGACCCGGGCCGCCACGGGGAACTGGCCGAACTGCGAGGGTGCCATCAGCGTCCATGGCTGCATCCAGAAGCGCGGCTTCACCGCCCAGTCCACCCCGTCGTGCGCGAAGTGCACGACCGCGTCGGACCCCTGCAACGCCCCGTAGACGGCGAGGAAGAGCGGCGCCTCGGGCCGATGCCGGTTCGGACGATTCCACGTGGTCTCGGAGATCATGCTGGGATGGCCGTCGTACTCGATGTCCATCACCGGATGGTTGTACACCCGCGGCCCGCCCGGCTTGTCGGGATCGAACCGCAGCGCACTCCGGTCCAGGTAGGTGTGCCCCGGCCGGATCGACCACGCGGCGTTCTCGCCCTCGTGCCGGCAGGAGTGGTAGCCGTGGCGGTCGATGAAATCCCCGACCGTGTAGCTGAGCTTCTCCAGCGGCCCCAGGACCCGGTTGTCCGCCGTGGTCCAGTTGGAGGCGGTGATCGTCCCGCGGAACCCAAGCCAGCGGAGGAAGGCGATCGTCTCGCGGTAGAACCCCGCCTGGGTCTCGAGGAGGAACGCGGCCGTGTCCCGGTCTCGGGCGGTGCGTTCGTTGGCGATGTTCCACAGGGGACGGAAACCGAGCCGGCCGCCCGCGGGGTCGTCGCGTTCCAGCCGGCTCCCATTCCAGGCCTCCAGGGCACGGTTGACCGACCCGTGCCGCGCGGCGGCCCATTCCGCGAACCGGCTCTCCAGCATCCGCAGCTGCGGCTCGGGCAGGTTCCGGTCGGCAAAGGTCCAGAAGAAGAACGAGTCCTCGTTCTGCACCTCCAGCCCCATGACCGCCGGCTCGTCCGCCAGCCGGCGCCCGTCGGGACCCGGCACCGCCAGCAACGCCTCCCACCACGACCGGTACCGGGCCTGGAACCCCGGATTGAACATCAGCGCGGCGAACGGATGCCGGGTCCCGTCGTAGCCCTCGAGGAACGGGCAGTCGGCCGCCGGCTTGAACCACAGGGGAAAGTAGATGGAGAACAGGGTGTAGATGCCCTCGGCCTTCATCGCCGTCACCACGTCGTGCATCCACCGGATCCGGTCCGGATCGACCCCGCCGCGTTCGTCGAACACCGGCCGATGCACCCGCACGAGGTTCACGCCCTGTCGGGCGAGGCGGCGGGCCACGTCGCGCAGGGCGGCCGGGTCGCGGGCCTCCTCGGGCGGCCCGTTCACCGCCCAGAACCGGACCGGCTGACCGTCGGCCGACCGGACGAACCCGCCGTCCGCCGCCCGGATCACCCCGTGTTCCCCGGCAATCCGCTCGTTGAGCGACCGCAGGTCGAGCGCGCTTCCCGGCGCCGGACTGTCGGCCGGGGGCCGGAACGGGAACCATCCGTCCGCATCCTGCGCCCGGGTGACCGTCGCGAGGAAAAGCGGGATGCCGGCCAGCAGCCGGAACAGGGCCTTGCGAAAAGGTCGACGCATGACCCGAGGCTGGCAGCGCGGTCCGTCATCGCCAGCGAAAGAAGGCGCGGACCGGCGACGCGGCGATGCCGCGGGGCCCGGTGCGGACGCTCCACCTCCCCCGTTGCCCGCGGCGACGGTTTCGCCTATTCCCGGGGCCGATGCCCCTGCCGCGGACCCACGAAGGACTGGCCGGATCGCTGTGCGGCCACTCCGACCACGTGCTGCACCGGCGCCGGTTCCTTACCGGGCTGGCCGGCGGCGGTGCGGTGTCGGTGGCCAGCTGGGCCGGTTTGTTCTCCGTCCCGGCGTTCGCCCAGCAGGTCCGACGCAACGCCCGGCGCTGCATCCTCCTCTGGCTTTGCGGCGCCCCCAGCCAGTTCGAGACTTGGGACCCCAAGCCGGGCCGCATCTCCGGCGGTCCGTTCCGCGCCATCCCCACCCGCCTCCCCGGCGTGCAGTTCAGCGAGCTCATGCCCCGCTGCGCGGGCATCGCCGACCGCCTCGCCGTGGTGCGCTCGATGAAGACCTCGCAGAGCGAGCACCTCCAGGGGATCGACCTGCTGAACCGCGGCGCGGCGCCGCGTCCGCCCTTCGTCCGGCCCAGCCTCGGATCGGTGCTCGCCCAGCAGCTCGGACACCTCGAGAACCCGGTCCCGAACTTCATCCTCCTCGACCCCTGCCCCGAGGGGAACGAGTTCAAGCAGTTCAAGGCCGGCAACTGGGCGGGCTGGCTCGGCGCCGAGTACGCCCCCGTCCGGGTGGGCGGCGAGTTCCGCATCGAGAACGTCGCCCGCGCGGCGGACATCACGTCCGACGACCACGAGGCGCGGAACGCGCTGCGGCGCTTCCTCACCCGCCGGTTCGAGAACGAGCGCCGGAGCGCCGCGGCCGCCTCGCAGAACGCCGTGTTCGAGCGGGTGAAGGGGCTGATGAGCTGCGCCCACCTGTTCGACCTCGACCGCCTGCCGGCGGCCGACCGCGAGCGCTACGGCCCGGGGGCCTTCGCCCAGCACGCCCTGCTGGCCCGTCACCTCGTGGAGAACGACGCGCCGTTCGTCATGGTGGCGAACGGCATGCCGTGGGACAGCCACGTGTTCCACAACGAGATCTACCAGCTCCTCGCGCCGGAACTCGACAACGTGATCTTCCAGCTCGTCACCGACCTCGACGACCGCGGCCTGCTCGACAGCACGCTGGTCATCGCCATGGGCGAGTTCGGCCGCACGCCCTGGCTCAACCAGGCCCGCGGACGCGACCATTATCCCAACGCCTGGTCGCTGATGATGACCGGCGCCGGCATCCGGCGGGGCGTGGTGGTGGGGGCGACGGATGCCGACGGCGTGGACGTGGACGGCGCGGCCTACGACGAGCGGCACCTGTTCGCCACCCTCTTCTCCGCCCTCGGCATCGACCCGTACGCCCCGTACGACCTGCCGGACCTCCCGAGCTTCCACCGGGTCGAGGACCGCGCCGAACCAATCCCCGGACTGCTGGCCTGAACCGGACTCCCGCCATGGCCGATCCCGATTCCCCGACCGAACCCCGCCTGAAGAACCTCCGCGAGGTGACGCTGCCCGCGGCGGTGCTGGCCCTGGAACTTTCGCCGGACGACCGGACGGCCTACGCCGCCTGCCTCGACGGCTCGGTGCTGGCGGTGGACCTGGCGTCGGGCGAATCGCGGCGCATCGGCGGCCATGCCAGCTACGCCAGCGGCGTGGCGCTGCTCCCGGGCGGACGGGTCCTCGTGTCCGGCGGCTACGACGGCGTGCTGCACTGGCATGACCTGGACGCCGGCCGCCTCCTCCGGAGCGTGACCGCCCACCGGTTCTGGTCCTGGGATCTCGCCGCCTCGCCCGATGGACGCCGGGTGGCCTCGGTCACCGGGCAGTATCTCCCCGGGGGCTACCGGTACGAGCCGGCCCCGGAGACCGAGCCCTCGGTCAAGGTGTTCGACGCCGACACCGGCGCCCTGCTCCATGCCCTGCCCCACGTGCCGTCCGTCCAGGCCGTGGCCTTCTCGCCCGACTCCCGCCACATGGCCGCCGGCAACCTCATGGGGGAGGTCCGCGTGTGGGAGGTAGACAGCGGACGACAGGTCGGGGGCTGGACCGACGACGGTCTGACCAGTTGGGGCATCATCAAGAGCCACCATTACCTCGGGGGCGTGTTCGCCCTGCGGTTCAGTCCGGACGGCCGCGAGATCTACGTCTGCGGCATGGGCCCGATGCGCGATCCGATGGCCGGCAACGGGGTCCAGCGCTGGCAACGGTTCGACTGGCGCACGGGCACGCGCCTGGACCAGACCCACGACGGGGAGAGCGGCCAGGGACTGATGGAGACGCTGGCCTTCCATCCCTCCGGCCGCCTCTTCGCCATGGCCGGCCGCCTGTTCCAGGGCACATGGAATCTCGCCCTCTTCGACCGCGAAACCGGCCGCAACCTCCACGCCGTCGACGCCAAGCACCGCATCACCGGGCTCCGGTTCACATCCGACGGCTCCCGCCTGGTGCTGGGCAAGGCCCGCCAGCAGGACCGTCCAAAGGACGGCCGGTGGCCGGAGTTCGGTCTCCTGGAGATCCACGAGGTCGTGGCCGCCGAACCTCGTCCCCGGGAGGGATAGCTCGCGGGCTAGCCCCCATCGCGCCCGGCGCCCCTCGGGCTGTGGAGGGATGAACCCGCGCCAGCGGGTGAGTCCGTCGGGGTCCGCCAGGACCCCGCAGGGGTGGGCGAAGCGAAGCCGGACCGGCCGCCGATCGGCGGCGGCTACGGGGAGAACGGGGCGTCGGTCCCTTGCGGGACCGATCGGGCTCGCAGGCACGTCCCCGGCCCAATGGCGGGTTGAACGGGACGACGGGGGGCCGTAGCGTCGGGCGTCCCGTCCGGGCGGTCGACCACCGGACGGGGACATCGACAGCCGATCCACCATGACCACCCCGACTCCCTCCCCACGCCGCCTGTTTCTCGGACTGCTCGCCGCCGCCGTCGTCACGGCCGGCTGCAAGCCATCCGGTGACCCCGCGGCCGATGCCACCGTGATCCGGGTGGGCGAGTACGCCTCCCTCACGGGGAGCGAGGCCGCCTTCGGCCAGTCGTCCCACAAGGGCACCGTGCTCGCCATCGAGCAGATCAACGCCGCCGGCGGGGTCCTGGGGAAGAAGCTGGAGCTGGCCACCGAGGACAACCGCTCCCTCGCCGGCGAATCCGCCACCATCGTGAAGAAGTTCCTCTCCCGCGACCGCGTGGTCGCCGTGCTGGGCGAGGTGGCCTCCGGACGTTCCCTCGAGGCGGGCCCGATCTGCCAGGCGGCGGGCATCCCCATGATCTCGCCCTCGTCGACCAACCCCAAGGTCACCGAGATCGGCGACTGCGTGTTCCGGATGTGTTTCACCGACCCCTTCCAGGGCCGGATCCTCGCCGGGTTCGCCAGCAAGACCCTCAAGGTGCGCCGGGTGGCGATCCTGTCGGATGTCGCCTCGCCCTACAGCGTGGGCCTCGCCCAGTACTTCCGGGAACCCTTCGTCGCCGCCGGGGGGGAGGTCATCTCCGAGCAGAAGTACGCGTCGAAGGACAAGGACTTCAAGGCCCAGCTCACCGCCCTCAAGGCGCTCAACCCCGAGGCGATCTGCGTGCCGGGCTACTACACCGAGGTGGGGCTCATCGTGCGGCAGGCCCGCGAGCTGGGGCTGACCGTCCCGATCTTCGGCGGCGACGGATGGGAGGCACCCGAGCTGATCCAGATCGCCGGGGCCGACGCCCTGAAGAACACCTTCTACTCCACCCACTTCTCCCCGGTGCAGGACGCCCAGCGCGTCCGGGATTTCGTGGAGGCCTACCGCAGCCGCTACCCCGGCGAGACCCCCGACGCCATGGCCGCCCTCGGCTTCGACTCCGCCCAGGCATTGGCCGAGGCGCTGAAGAAGGCCGGCTCCACCGAACCGGCCGCCCTCAAGGCCGCCCTCGCCGCCACGGACTTCGAGGGGGTCACCGGACGCACCCGCCTCGACGCCCAGCGCAACGCCACCAAACCCGCGGTGATCATCACCGTGGAGAACGGCGCCTTCCGCTTCCTCCAGACCGTCGAACCCTGACCCGGCCATCGATCGATCGGCTCCAGTGCACCGGTCGGGAAAGGACGGCGGCGCCCGGCTGGCCGGGATCCGTCGCCTTCCGGCAACCGCCATCCTGCCGCTGCTGCTCCTGCCCCTGCTCCGGGCCCAGGTCCTGTTCGAGCCGGCGGCCGATTCGCCCCCGCACACCCAGGCCTGGTCCTACGTCACCACCCAGGGCAGCGCCCGATGGACGGCGTCCGACACCTCCACCGGACTCGACACCGGCCCGCTGCCGGCCGAGGTGGCCGGCTGGGGGCGGACCGCTCCCGGGCCGCTGGACCGCCGGACCGGGTTCTCCCTCCATTTCCAGCTGCAGCTGATCGCCGAGGAGCACACCCGACCCAATCGCGCCGGATGTTCCCTGCTGGTGGTCTGCCACGACCTGAAGGCCATCGAACTCGCGTTCTGGACCGACCGCATCTGGGCGCAGGCCGACGCCCCCCTGTTCACCCCGGGCGAGGGCGTGGACATCGACCCCACGACCGCGCTCGCCCAATACCGGCTCGAGGTGTCCGGCGACACCTACCGTCTCCACCGGGAATCGGTCCCGGTCCTCACCGGTCCGCTCCGGGACTACACCTCGTTCGTCGGTCTGCTCGACCCCTACGAAACCCCCGATTTCCTGTTCCTCGGCGACAATACGGGCTCGGCGTGGGCCCGCATCCAGCTGGGGGCCATCCGGCTGGAAACCGCCACCCCGCCGCAACTGGACGTGTCCCGGACTCCCGACGGGATCCGGCTGGAGTGGACCGGCGGACCGGAGTGGCGCGTCGAGTGGGCGTCGGACGGCCTGCCGGCCGGCGACGCGGGCGGATGGTCACCGGTGGAGGGCGGGGATCCCGGGGACGGCCCCGGCGACGCACATCGGCTGGATCTTCCCGCAGCCGGCGATGCCCGCCTGTTCCGACTGCGGCGGGTCGACGAACCGCAGGTCAGCCGAGGAACCCGGTGAGGGGGCTGGTGGGTTGGGCCTCATCCGAGGGGCGCCCGAGACCGACCTCGAACGCCTCCCGGCCCGCCTCCACTGCCTGGCGGAAGGCGACCGCCATCCGGACGGGATCCGCCGCCACGGCCACCGCCGTGTTCACCAGGACGGCATCGGCCCCGAGTTCCATCGCCTCGGCGGCATGGCTGGGGGCGCCGATCCCCGCGTCCACCACCACGGGCACGGTGGCCTGCTCGAGGATGATGCGGATCTGGTCCCGGGTCTGGAGGCCGCGATGCGATCCGATGGGCGATCCGAGGGGCATAACCGCGGCGGTGCCGGCCTCCTGGAGGCGCTTGGCCAGCACGGGGTCGGCATTGATGTAGGGAAGGACCACGAATCCCTCCTTCACCAGGATCTCCGCCGCCGCCAGCGTCTCAATCGGGTCCGGCAGCAGATAGCGGGGATCCGGATGGATCTCGAGCTTCACCCACTTGGGCAGCCCGGCGGCGTGGGCCAGGCGCGCCAGGCGGACCGCCTCGCCGGCGTTCATCGCGCCGCTGGTGTTGGGCAGGACCAGGTAGCGGTCCGGGTCGATGAACTCGAGGATGTTGGCAAAGGGATCCCGCCCACCGGACAGGTCGGCCCGGCGGAGGGCCACCGTCACCATGGCGGTGCCGCTGGCCGCGAGGGCGTCGCGCATCGACTCGGGCGAGGAGAACTTCCCCGTTCCGAGGAACAGGCGCGATCCGAACGTGCGTCCGGCGATGACCAGCGGGCGGTCCGACATGGGCGGGCGAAGATGGGTTCGGACAGGCCGCTTGTCGAGCGGCCGGCCCGGCCTACCGGAGGAACGCCTCGTGGAGGCCGCCGTCCACCGTGATCACCTGCCCGGTGGTCTTGCTCAGACGCCCGGTCACCAGGAGGAAATACGCCTCCGCCTGGTCCGCCGGGGTGATCGGCGACTTGGTCAGCGTCCGGTCGGCGTAGAACTGCGCCAGCTTCCGGACCAGCGACTCGGTCGCCTCGTCGTCCGCGTAGGGAATCTTGTACTTCGCCAGGGAACCGATCACCCGGTCCCGGGGGAACATGGCCGAACCCTGCACCACGGTGGCCGGCGCCACGCCGTTCACCCGGACCAGGGGACTGAGCTCCAGGGCGAGTTCGCGCACCAGGTGGTTGGCGGCGGCCTTGGAGGTGTCGTAGGCGACGCTGCCCTTCTTTGCCACCACCGCGTTGGCACTGGTGGTCAGGACAAGGTTCCCGGGAAGACCCTGCGCCCGCCAGGTGACCGCCGCCTCGTCGGCGACCAGGTAGCTGCCGGTGACGTTGATGGCGAAGGTGAGCGCCCACTTGTCATCGGGGATGTGCCCCGTGGTGTCGCTCGGCACGAAAATGCCGGCGGTGACGCAGATCGAATCGAATCCGCCGTACGCGATGGCCACCCGGTCGAGCATCGCGCGGATGCTCTCCCGGCGGGTGACATCGGCTGCGAGACCGACCGCCGGTCCGCAGGCGCTGAGTCCCGAACCGGCCACGCCGATGCCCTCGCCGACCTTGTCGGTGATCTCCCGGGCGGTGGCCTGGGCGGCGGCCTCGTTGAGGTCGACGCAGACGATCTGCGCCCCCTCGCGGCTCAGCCGGAGGGCGGTCTCGCGTCCGATGCCCGACCCGGCCCCGATGACCAGCACCACCTGGCGGGCCAGCTCCTTCTCGGGTGGCATCCGCTTCAGCTTGGCCTCCTCGAGCAGCCAGTACTCGATGTCGAACGCCTCCTGCTGGGGAAGGGCGATGTAGCGGTCGATCGCCTCGGCCCCGCGCATCACCTCCACCGCGCAGTTGTAGAACTCGGCCGTCACCCGGCTCTCCGACTTGTCCTTGCCCCAGGCGATCATCCCGAGGCCGGGGATCAGCACCACGGTGGGGTTGGGGTCGCGCATCGCGGGCGAATCGGGCCGGCGGCACCGCTCGTAGTAGGCCGCGTAGTCCTTGCGATACGCCTCCAGGCCCGACTCGAGCTTGCCACGCAACGCGTCCAGATCCTCGACCTGCGGGTTCCAATCGACGTAGAGCGGCTTGATCTTGGTGCGGAGGAAGTGGTCGGGGCAGCTCGTGCCGAGCTCCGCCAGGCGGGGGGCGTCGTGGGAGTTGACGAAGCGCAGGATCTTCTCGTCGTCCTGCACCGTGGCCACGAACCGCCGCTGCTGGCTCACTCGGCCCCGGAGCCACGGCAGGATCGAGGCGAGCCGCGCGGTCCGTTCCGCCGGCTCGAGGGACCGGTACTTCGCCCCGCCGAACGCCGCCGCATCGCCGCCCTTCTCCGCGTACCGCGCCTCGATGTGGGCCGAGGCCTTCTCGATGAATTCCAGGGTCCGCTGGTAGCACACCCGGTCGTCATCGTCCCACGAGATGAACCCATGCTGGCCCATCATGATGGCCCGCACCGCCGGCTGGCGGCGGCAGATCTCCTGCATCGCCAGCCCCAGCTCGAAGCCGGGACGCATCCACGGGACATACGCCATCTCCCCGCCGAAGATCTCCCGGGTCAGCTCCTCGCACCGGGCCGATGCGGCGATGGCGATGATCGCGTTGGGGTGCATGTGGTCGACATGACGCCCCGGGATGAAGCTGTGCAGGGGGGTGTCGATGGACGACGCCCGCGGGTTGAGGTTGAAGGTGCAGTGCGGGTACATGCCCACCATGTCGTCCTCCGCCGCGGACTTCAGCCCCTTGTCGGCCCGACCGGCATAGATGCGCTGCAGGTCGACGAGGCGGTCTTGGTAGAGCGACGAGAAGTTCTCCCGACGGCTCGTGCGCAGGTCGCCGCCGGAACCCTTCACCCACAGCACCTCGACCTCCTCGCCGGTCAGCGGATCCCGCTCCCGGAGCTTGGAGGAGGTGTTGCCTCCGCCGGTGTTGGTGATGCGTTGGTCGGCTCCCAGGCAGTTGGAACGGTAGACGAGGCGGTCGACGCCCTGGAGGGCGGCGGCGGTGGCGTCATCCCAACGGTGGGACACGTACTGGAAGGTCGGAGTGGACATGGTGTCGGCACCGCGCCGACCGGGTCCCGGAAGCGGGATCGCCATCGGTTCAGCACGGGACCCGGACCGTCCCAAACCCCGGGCCGGGCCGGCAACAGATTTTCCGAGCCGCAGATCTTCCGAGCCGGCCGGCGGCCGCCGCACGGCGACCTGCAAAGTCCCGGTCCCGGGTCGGACGCCGGCCCCTCGTTCAGCCCGGTGGTTCGACCGCCAGATCCGGACACGCGCGCAGGACGCGCCGATCGCAGGTGTACAGTCTCAGGCCCGCCCCTCGTCGATCGCCGCCCGGAGGGAATCATCCTCAAGCCAGACACCCATCCCCTCCCGGCGTCTCCGGATCCGTCCCACCAGCGGTCCCCGATCCACCCTGCGGGGAGCGAAGGACTGCTCCAGGGCAAAGAGGATCATCTTGTTGAGGCTGCGGCCGCTCTGGTCCGCCGCTTCACGAAGCCGCCGGTGAAGCTCCTCCGGCACATCCTTCACCGTGATATTCATTTCGACACCATTTTGCCACCACCGACTCAAGGCGCAATGCCCGTCACTCCCGACCGGCGCCCGGCGCACAACCCGGGGGTGTCACCGGCCAACATCGGAATGGCCATCCGGAGCTGGCGGGTCCAGTCTGATGGGCGAACACCTCCCATGAAGACCTCCGACATCCTCGGTTCGACCGGCACCCCGCAGCCTCCGGTCCCCGCCCGATGGCGCCCGTACCACCGGCTCCTCCTCGCCCTGCAGGCCCGGCTCACCGGCGACCAGTCGGCGCTCCGGGCGGATGTCCAGGCGGCCCTGGAGCCCCACAGCGAGAGTCAGGCGGACACGGCCTCGGACCAGTTCGACCACGACCTGGCGCTGGCCGAACTGCAGGTGGAATCCGGCCTGCTGGGGGAGATCGGCGCCGCCCTCGACCGGCTTCACCGGGGGACCTACGGGGTGTGCGAGGTGACCGGCAGGCCGATCCCGCCCGAGCGTCTCCAGGCGGTGCCTTGGACCCGGTTCACCGTCGAGGCCGAGGCCGAGGTGGAACGCCACGGCGGCTATGGCCGGGCAAACCTCGGGGAACTGCGGTCGGTGCTCGGTGATGCGTCGGGGATCACCTCCCCGGAGGACGAGGCCGCGCCGGACCCGCTCGACGAGATTCCGGACCGAAGCCCCTCCTCCGACCCGAGCCGGGGGGAGTAGGGCCGGGAACCTCCTTGTCCCGGGCCGGAAGCCACACCGAACGGTCCCGACGCATCCGGTCGCGGAGCCCGACCCGATGCCCATCCAGAAGCACCACGGCGAAATCCCGTGCCTCTGAGCCGTGCCCTACGCCAGCTGGGGCATGACCTTGCTTTGGCACGACGCCGACGCGGCATCTCTACCGCGGACATGGCCGCACGATCGTCGGGAGTGATCGCCGACCCGCGGTCCAGTCTGACTTCAAGGACCCGCTCGACGATTGGGCCGGGGATTGATATCATTGATAGCAGACACGAAACAGGAACACGCCATGCGTCAATTGGTCGTCCGACAGATCGAGGAAAAGGTGGTCCGTAAGCTCAAGGAGCGGGCCGGAGCTCACGGTGTATCCATGGAGGAGGAGCACCGCCGGATCCTTCGCGAAGCCCTGCTCGGCACGCCGGACAAGCGTCCCTCGTTCAAGGACGCCTTGCTGGCCATGCCGTCGGTCGGCGATGACCGGGACTTCGAGCGAGGTGCGCAGGCAGATCGCCCCGTGGAGCTATGAGCGGGTTCCTGTTGGACACCAACATCCTGAGTGAACTCCGGAAGCAGGATCGGTGTGATCCGGGAGTGCGGACCTGGTTCGAGCAATCCCCCGAGCATCAGCTGTTCGTCAGCGTCCTTGTCCTGGGCGAGATCCGACGTGGGATTGAACGGATCCGGGCCCGCGATCCGCGACAGGCTGACGCCCTGGAAGCGTGGCTGGAGTCGGTCACCCGGCACTACGAGGAACGCATCCTGCCCGTGGACCTGGGTGTCGCGGACCGATGGGGTGCGATGGGATCGCTTCAACCGATTGCCCCGGTGGATGGTCTTCTCGCCGCCACCGCGCTGACGCACCAGTTGACCTTGGTCACCCGAAACGTGGCCGATGTCGAATCCACGGGCGTGAAGCTGCTGAACCCATTCTCCCAGCCGCCACCGCGCGGGGCACCGGATCGTCCGCCACGCCGCCCCTGAATGCGTCTGATCCGCACCCGCACTCGGCGGCCACCGCCGCGAGGTAGGCCGGCGAAGGAGGACGGGACAGGCAGAGGACGAGCCCGCCCGGGAGCTCAAGTCGGCAGGACACCGGTTCTGCCGCCTGCCCGATCGGCAGAGGGAGGACCTCGACGAACCGGGGCGACCCCGGGGCAGTCGATGAGCGGGATGCCCGGAGCCAGCGCCGGACCGAGCCCACGCAGACACCGGTTCGACGGGCGAACTGCCGCTGTGTGAGGCCCGACCCGCGGAACTGCTCGGAGAGGATCCGGATCTGTTCGGGAGTACGACGGATGCGTTTCATCCCCCCGACACTTCCAGCCCACGGCCGCTTCCGTCAGGATGGGGTTCCCCGGACGGATACGAACGACCTGCGGAAGAAGATCCGGCCGACACGAGCGGGCCGACAGGCAACCAACCGGTGTCTGCCCACTGACTCCGGCGCAGCCTGGGCGCCAATTCATTCCTTCACATTCGTGAGCGGGACAACCGGAAGCCCACCCCTACTCATTCCGCTCGACGGGATAGTCGGTGATCCAAGGTTCACGCTTGATCACATCACCGGCCTTGAGAACCAGAAACCCGACCTCCCTTGATTTCCCGTCGCTCCACTCGTATTGGCAGACCGCTCCACCACCAGAACTTGCGCTTTCAAGATCGCCAAAGAACTCGAGTATAAGCCGCCGATCTTTCCCTTCGCGCTCCGCCATACTCTCGACAAACTGCTTGACACCTTCCGTTTCCCCGAACAGCCGTTTCGCTTCCTCCAGAATATAACTGTAAGCACCGGCTCTCTCCCCCCAGATGATGACGTAGGTTTCGAGAGAAATGGGATTCAAATAGGCATACCTTTCAAATTCCTTGGGATGCTTCCGTCTGAATTCGGCGACCGGCTGATAGCTTGCAGGGATTCCGCAACAGCCCGCCAACAGCCCAAGCCAGAGCAAGATGGAAAGCGACCATCGACACCGTTGTTGCCGGGTCGTCATTTTACAACCTTTCCACAACCACACAGAGATGACATGACGTCTTCATATGCAAGCATTGACGTTGATCAGACTGCACGCGTGGCGTCCTTTCAACAAGACGAAGACACCCAGTCTGCCCTGACATCCCAGGATCCCACGGAATCAGACGCGACTTGCACAGCATGATCCGGGTCATGGCGATCTACTCTCCATCAGTCGAACACCTGCAATGAGGGCGTCGTTCGTCATGCGTTTCTGTATGAACCCAAGAGCGGTCTTGGCGTCCGCGTCGGGACCTGGACTCGGCAACTGCGTCACATCCAAGACCCCGTTTGGCTGCCACACGATCACAAAAGCACTTCCTGCCTCCCGTTGGTACCGGTGTTCACCGATGCTAACCGTGTCTGCACGCTTGTCCCACTTCACCGTCACTGACACTTCTCCATTCGGCGTTTCCCAAAACGAAGTGTATGCATTGACCCCTGGTTGGTGGTCAGTGCCGGTTCCGTGCCCGCTTGCGGCCAATCCCGGACAGACAACAAGCACATAGAGCAGATTCTCTTGAGGCCCCATTGTTTGACCGTTCAGAACAGCATTCCCCGGCACCGTCAAGAACCTGCCGTTGTGTGACTCTAATCCAACCGACATTGCGCTTGGAGCAACATACTTCACGCCGCTGGCGATATCGCAGCCAGGCAGTGCTCCGAGAAGAAATAGAGGGACAGATTTCCTTGGTATCACGATTGTGCGACGCTTGAGTCTTATCACCAAGTAAACGAGGCGCTTGAGAACACAACCATCGGCGGCAAATTCTTGTTCCAAGCTTCCGACCCCGTCGAACGAGTACTCGGAATCCTCTCCGGACACCAGCGGCAACCATCGTACTCCGACGCGATGGTGTTGCGCCAGGAGGACTTCACCGCGGATCGACAACGCTTCATCTGACGTCGCGTCCGGGCTGACTCGGAGTCGGCCCGTGTGCGCTGGTTCGCGTCGTGTCGGGGTGGGAACAAAAGGAGACTGGGTTGGGGGAACAAAAGGAGACTCCAACTTGGGGTGGTGTCCGGGGCGAGGACTTGAGGAGGCCGGAGCGTAGCGGAGGCCGACGAAAGGCCTCGCCCCGGACACCGCGGCCGGCCTCGATGCAGCCTTGAAAACAAGCGCCAGATCGGTCGCAGGCTCTCCCCCGACTTCGTCCACCTCACCCTCGACGACTTCCATAACGGCCTGATCGATTCGGCCGAGGCCTGTCTCCGTCTGGACATCAGCCGGGCCCACCTCTTCCGCCTTCGCCTCCGCCGGATCCACCAGAAGCCCGCCATCCCGGCGCATCTCCACCAGCCGGTTCTCCCCATCCCACACGTAGGCAGTCCAACGACCGTCGGAGGTCAGGTTGCCGTCCGAGTCGTAGCCGAATGTCTCCGTGGCGGGCGGGACAAACGACCGGCCCACCGTCGTCGTCTCCGTGGCTCCGTACAGCGACTTGGCTGTCACCAGCGGATAGGTCCCGTTGGCCACCGTCAGGGCATGGTGGAAGTACTCCCCACGGCGCGAGGCGGTGGACGGCGAATCGCTGTCCTTCCACACCTGCACACCGGCCGTCGGGTTGGCCAGTCCCAGGATGTCCAGGTTGGGAGAGCCTGCCTGACTACTCCTTCGCACGGCGCAGACATTCGGCGATGAGGATTGGCCCGAGGTGGTAGCCGGCTGCGACCATCCCGTCGAGCAACGGGCGTACGTGCGGAACCAAGCCTCGTTGCTTGGCGGCGACCAAGAGCCCCCCGGTGCCCAACAGCGGAAGGTGGTAAACGTGGGTGGCGATGCGGCGACCTTTGCGCTCATCCAGCAGGACTGCCAGGTGCCCGAGCTTCATTGCGGTCGCGATGACCGCCGCCTCTCCCGCATCGAGTTGGGCTGAGAGCAGCGGGTCCGGTTCGGCGGGCGTCGTCAACTGCCGGAACTGAGCCAACTCGCGCCGCAGGATGGCCACGTCGCCATGGGGTGTCTGGAGCAGTTCCTCGATCACCTCCATCGGGACGACCACTTCCGGAAACAGGCGTGCCAGCAGCCCCACCTGACCGACCCGTGACAAGGCCAGCACAGGTCCCGTATTGCAGACTACGGGGCCGGTGAACCGGTCAGGCATGAGCAAACTCCGCCTCCAACTCATCCTGATCCAACTCGGCCACCGGGACTCCGTAGCGTCCGGCTTCCAACAGGAACGCAGGGCGGCTCAAACCGCACATCCGGGCGGCTTGACCTGAGCTGAGTTCTCCCAGCTCGAAGTACTTCAAGGCGAGAAGGAACTGGCTGCGGCGCTCCAATCCAGCCATGGATTGCGCGGGATCGAGGAGCAGAACCTCCGGTACAATGAGCTGGATGGTTTTCATTCGGACGATCACCTCGAACAGCGGTACGCCGCTGTCGCATTCGGAAGGTGCAGCCCCGTCAGGCTGGTTTCAAGCCGCGGGCGGGGAGATTGTCATCACCCAACGGGGCAAGGCCATCGCGCGGCTGATGCCGGAGCCCACGCCATCCGCCCCGGTGGATCCGGCCAGGTCAGCCGACGGATGCCGCACCGAGGATTTCCCGGGCCAGATCCTGTCCGAGCCGGGCGGCCTCGCGGACCGGCCGACGGCCCGAGGCGCGGCGGACGTGGCCATCGAGCACGGCGGCCACTTCCAGGTGGACCTGATGTCCCAACACCCGGGCCATGCCGGCCACCGGGCTCTGGCACCCGCCGCCCATGGCCTCGAGGAAGGCCCGCTCCGCGGTGACCGACCACCAGGTGTTCACGTGGTTCAGGGCCGCCGCCACCCCGGCGGCAACCGGGTCGTCACCGCGAATCTCCAATCCCACCGCCCCCTGCCCCACCGCGGGCAGCAGTTCCTCGGGCTCCAGCACGGTTGCCAGAAGACCCGGGGGCGGCGGAACACACCCGTGGCCCGGACGCAGGGTCGGATCCAGCATCAGCCGGCCGCGGGGGCCGATGAACATCCCCAGTCGGACCAACCCCGCCGCCGCAAGAATCGTGGCATCGAACGGCCCGCCATCGGCCAGCTTCCGAAGCCGGGTGCCGACATTTCCCCGGATCGGGATCACCTGCAGGTCGGGACGGCCCGCCTGCAGAAGGGCCGCCCGTCGGGTGCTGCTGGTGGCCACGATCGCCCCCTGCAGAAGTCGGGACGGGCGAAGACCCGGGGGATACCCCCGCACGGGCACCTCGCCCGGCGTCCAATCGCCCGACGGCGCCGGAGCCGGATCCCCGGTTCCCTCCCGGTAGACCAGAACGTCGCGCACGTCCGCCCGCGGGCCCACGGCGCCGAGGATGAGTCCGTCCGGCAGGCCGGTGGGCAGGTCCTTGAGACTGTGCACCGCCAGGTCGGCGGCGCCCGACAGCAGGTCGGTCTCCAGTTCCTTGGTGAAGAGCCCCTTGGGCAGGGACTGGTCGGGATTGGCGAGCGACGCGGTCTGGAGGTGGTCGCCGGTGGTGCGGACCACGCTCAGCTCGAAGGTCCGGTCGGGGAACAGCGCCCGGGCATCGTTCAGGACGCGCTGCGACTGGGCCAGCGCCAACGCGCTCCCACGGGTGCAGAGAATGAAGGGTTTCACTCGGGGTAAAGGGATCCCATCGGGCCTCGGGACCTCAGGCCGCCGGGCGCGGGGTGCCCAGCGGACCGGCAAGGGGCGGCTCGGACCGGAGGAGGTCGGCGGCCCGCTGGCGGATGATCTCGGAACACCGCTCGCGTTCCTTCCGGCGCAGCCGGACATGCTCGTCGGCAATGCCCTGGAGGTGGTCGACGTTGTAGACGAAGACGTCGTCGAGCCGCTCGACCTCCGGGTCGATGTCCCGCGGGACGGCGAGGTCGATGAGCAGGAGCGGCCGGGGGCTCCGGCCGGCCATGAGCTTCTGCAGCCGGGCGCAGTCGAGCACGTAGTGGGGGGCGCTGGTGCTGCTGATGATGATGTCCACCCCGCCGAACTCCCGTTCCCAGGCGTCGAAATGGATCGCCCGGCCGCCGAGTTCCTCGGCAAGGACCGCCGCGCGGTCGAACGACCGGTTCGACACGATCAGGCTGCGCGCCCCCCGGCCCATCAACGCCCGGGCGGTCTTCTCGCTGGTGTCGCCGGCGCCGATGACCATCACGTCGCGGTCGTCGAGCACGTCGAAGATCCGCTCGGCCAGGTCGACCGCCACCGAGGCCACGCTGGTGTTGCCGCGCTGGATCTGGGTCTCGGTCCGGATCTGCTTGGCCACGCTGAATGCGCGCTGGAAGGCGCGGTTGAGCCGGCGTCCGGTGAATCCGCCGGCCAGCGCCCGGGAGTAGGCCTGCTTGAGCTGGCCCAGGATCTCGGTCTCGCCCAGCACCAGCGAATCGAGCCCCGCCGCGACGGCGAACAGGTGCTCCACCGCGGCCTGATCCGAAAGGGTGTAGAGGACGCCGTCGGCCGGCGCCGCGCACCGCCGGTCGTGGATCAGGAACTCCCGCAACGCCCGGCCCACCTCCCGGGCGTCGCCCTCGACCGCCGCGTAGAGCTCCACCCGGTTGCAGGTCGACAACAGCACCGCCTCCTGCGCCAGGCCCGCGGTGCGGAGGGACTCCAGGGCCACCGGGATCGCGTGCTCGCCGAAGGCGAACTGCTCCCGCACCTCCACCGGGGCGGTGTGGTGGCTGAGGCCGATGACGAGGAGGGACATCAGCGGGGAAGTTGGGAGGCCAGGACGACGGGACGGCCACCGGGCTGGAAGCCCGTCCCGGACTCCCGTTGCGACCCCGGGCCGGCCGTCGCCGGCGCATGCAGTCCGGAGAGGAGGAACACCCCCCAGAAGGTCAGCAGGACAAAGGCGAAGCTCCCCACCACGGCATACGCCAGCCGACGTCCCCGCTGTCCGAACATCCACCGCGCCGCCACCAGCCCCAAGTACAGGCACCAGGTGAACCCGGCATAGAGGACGAAGGGATCGGTCGACACGAACGAACCGCGGGCCGACTTGAGGTAGAAGCCCCCGGCCACGAGCCCGCCCGAAAGCAGGATCAGCCCGGCGAGGAGCAGTCCGCTGGTGACGGATTCCAGTCGGGTGATGGGGGGCAGCTTGGCCATCAGAGCCCTGGCCTTGTGGAAGCGGAGATTGTGGGCCTGGAGCAGGTAGGCCACCGCGGCCAGCGCCCCCAGGCCGAACGCCCCGTAGGCGAGCAGGATGAACGCCGCATGCAGGCTCTCCCATCCGTGGCTGAACTCCCGGCGACCCGTCCGGACATCCAGCGCGGGCATCAGCGCGAACACGCCCACGACCAGGAGGAGGGGGGCGACGAACACGCCGAGGAATCGGAGCCGGTGGAACCCGCCGAGGACCGCGTAGGTGATGCCGGTGGTCCAGGTGAGGAACAGGGTGGCCTCGAAGAGGTTGTTGATCGGGCAGCGCTGCAGGCTGAAACCGCGGGCCACCATGGCCAGGGTGTGGAAGATCAGGCCGGCCCCGAGCAGCATGTACAGCGCCCGCTGGTCCTCCCGGAAGTTCCGCCGCCACCCGAGCATCGCGAACAGCGTGCTGACGCCGTACAGGACGACGGCGATCAGGAACAGGCGGCGGTCGGTGAACCACGACACGCGCGGCAACGTACGGTCCGACCGGACCGGGGCAAGCCGGCAATGCCGGCGTCCGGTCACCCGTGAAAGCCCGCCCGGAGAATCCCGAAAGGCTCAAAGATGCGTGAACGGCACCCCCACGATCCGGTCCTCCAGCTGGCGGGGGACGGTGTCGTTGTGGATGACGATCCCGACCCGGGCCCGGTGGGCGGCCACGAAATCCCGGAGTGCCCGCAACTCCCGACCGCCCACCGTCGAGGCATGCTTGATCTCGAAGGCCACGCATCCGAAGTCGGCCGTGACCACGAGGTCGACCTCGGCACCGGCGCCGGTGCGGTAGTGGGCGGCCTCATGGGGGACCCCCGCCGATGCCAACTGGCGCAGGATCTCCTCCACCACCATCCCCTCCCACGATGCGCCCATCTGCGGGTGGCTCAACAGCGCCTCGAGATCCGGAATCCGGAGGAGCCGGTGCAGGAGGCCGCTGTCGCGGACGTATCCGCGCGGATGCTTGACGACCCGCTTGACGGTGTCGCGGGTGTACGCCGGAACCGTGCGCCAGACGAAGGTCCCGTGGGCGATGTCCAGATAGTCCCGCGCCGTCGGCTGCGAAACCCCGAGCGCCCGGGCAACTTCCGAGTAGTTCAGGACGCGACCCGACAATCCCCCGAGCATCTCAAGGAACCGCCGGAAGCGGGTCTCATCGAGCCCGGGGAAAAGCCGTTTCACGTCCCGTTGGAGGTAGGTCTGCAGGTATTGCTCGGCCCACTGAACCCGGAAATCCCGGTCGTCGTGCAGCCACGGCTCCGGGTACCCGCCCTGGAACCAGTACGCATGCGCCTGCCGGATGTCACCCCGGGGGAGCAGGCCATCAATCAGTCCTGCCGCCCCCAGCTTCCGGTCCCGCAACCTGCCCAGGAGGCAATCCCGCCCGACAGTCCCCGTGACCTCCGCCCAGGTGAACGGAGCCATCTCGATGATCCCGACCCTGCCGGCAAGGCTCTCGGACACCGACCGCAGCAGCGCAGGGGAACTGGACCCGGTGAGCACATAGCGCCCTTTCTCCCCGCGGTGTTCGTCGATGGCGACGCGAAGCGCCGGGAACACCCCCGGCACATTCTGCACCTCATCCAGCGCCACCTGGCGCGGATTCAGCCGCAGGAAGGTGTCCGGATCGCGGGACACCAGGTCGACGTCGGCACGCCGGTCCAGGTCGAAGATCTTCCACGGGGCCGGCAACTCCCGCAGCAGGGTGGTCTTGCCGCACTGCCGGACACCCAGCAGCGCCACACAGGGGAATTGCCCCAGATAACGCTCCAACAACCCTGCCGATTCACGAACCATACCGATCAATTTCAAATCGAGTGTTTGAATTTGCAATCCATAAGCTCACCCCATGATCCCAAGGGCATGGACAGAAATCCTTCCGGGGGACATGATTTTCCGCGAACTCCCTCCGCATGACTTCGGACCGTTTCCCATCCTCCCACGGCCCGGTCCGTCGACCGTCCTGGATCCGCCGGGTTCCGGGCGTCGGCGCCCTCCTGCTCACCGCGGGCATCCTGACGGCCGCGGGGCCGGGGGCCGACGGCCCGGCCCTGATCCGCGAATACTGCTTCGAGTGCCATGGCGACGGATCGCGCAAGGGCGGGTTCGACCTGGAGGCGCTGCTGCAGCCCGGGACGCTGCGGGAGAACGGTCGGGATTGGGAGAAGGCCTGGACCCTCCTCCGCCACGGCTTCATGCCACCCGCCGGGGCCGACATGCCGGACGACGCCCGACGCCAGGCCCTCGCCGACTGGATCGCCGGGGAGACCCTCGGCGTGGATTTCACCCGACCCGATCCCGGCCGGGTGACCATCCGCCGGCTCAACCGGATCGAGTACGAGAACTCGGTCCACGACCTGTTCGGCCATGACTTCGCCGAGGAACAGTCCTACAGCAGCGACGGGGCCGGTGCCCGGCTGCGCCTGCGCGACCGGCTGCCGCCCGACGACACCGCGTTCGGCTTCGACAACATCGGCGACTTCCAGACGCTCCCCCCGGGACTCCTCGAGCGCTACTTCGACATCGCCGAACACGTCGTCGGCCAGGTGGTCCAGGACGCACCCCGCGAGCCGGTCCAGGATCTCGGCCGGGCGGTGACGGCGACCCGTTCCGAGACCGGGCACCGGACGGTGCATGCGGCCGAGTTCGAGGCCGGGCGCGCGGCCGAGTACCGGGTGGACGTCCAGTTCCAGCTCGGCGGATGGCAGGAATACGGTGGCGCCTACGATTTCGCCCTGCACCTCGGCGGGAGCCGGCTGGCGGAGGACCGGGTGGAGGTCGGGGGTTACAAGCACTACCGCTACTCGCAGACGGTCCGGTTGCCGGCGGGGCGCCACACGCTGGAGTTCACCACCGACGCCCGCAGTCCCGACTTCAAGGGCCGGACCAACCACCTCGAGCTCCGGGCCCGGGTGCGGGTGACCGGGCCGCTGGGGGCGGAGTTCGCCGAGTATCCGGAACCCCACCGCCGGATCTTCCACCGGGGCCCGGCGCCCGGGGCGCCGGACGAGCGGGCCGCCTACGCCCGCGAGATCCTCGGACGGGTGGCGACCCGCGCGTTCCGTCGACCGGTCGACGACGAGACCCTCGACGGCCTGACGCGGCTGGCGTTGCGGGGCGACACCTTCGAGCGCGGCGTCGCCCAGGCCCTCACCGCCATCCTCACCTCGCCCCGGTTCTTCTTCCGCGCCGAGACCCAGCCGCTGCCCGATGATCCCGCGTCCGTGCACCCGATCGACGAGTACGCCCTGGCCTCCCGGCTGTCGTATCTCCTCTGGCTGAGCCTGCCCGACGACGAGCTGCTGCGGCTCGCCGGGGAGGGACGGCTGAGGGAGAACCTGCGGGGGCAGGTCCGGCGGATGCTCGAGGATCCGCGGTCGGGCCGGTTCTTCGAGGACTTCCCCGGGCAATGGCTCCGGACACGGAACGTGCTGATGACCGCCATCTCGCGCGACGGCGACCTCAACCCGGTCCGCGGCGCGATGAAGCGCGAGACGGAGATGCTGTTCGAGCACATCGCCCGCGAGGACCGCGACCTGATCGAGCTGGTCACCGCCGACTACTCGTTCCTCAACGGGCCCCTGGCCCGGTACTATGGGATCCCCGACGTGGAGGGCGACGGGTTCCGGAAGGTCTCCCTGGCCCCCGAAACCCGCCGCGGGGGAATCCTCACCCACGGGAGCTTCCTGGTTTCCACCTCCAATCCGAACCGCACCTCGCCGGTGAAGCGCGGGCTGTTCGTGCTCGAGAACCTGCTGGCCGTCCAGCCGCCGCCTCCGCCTCCGGACGTCCCACCGCTGGACGAGGACGGCGCCTCCCGGGGAACCGCCGCGCGAACGGTCCGGGAGCAGCTGGCGGCCCATCGGGAGAACAAGTCCTGCGCCGCCTGCCACGCCCACTTCGACCCGATCGGCGTCGTGCTGGAGAACTTCGACCTGGTCGGCCGCTGGCGCGACAGCGAGAACGGCCAGCCGATCGAGGCGGCGGAGAGGGCGGTGACCGGCGAGACGCTCAAGGGGGTGGACGACCTCCGGAACCTGTTCGCCTCCCGCAAGGACCGCTTCTATCGCGGCGTGACCGAGAAACTCCTCACCTATGCCCTCGGGCGCGGACTCGAACCGGCCGACGCGGTCACGGTCGACCGGGTGGCGGCGGCCGTGGCGGCAGACGGCGGCCGGTTCTCCACCCTCCTGGACGGGATCATCGGGAGTCCCGCCTTCCAGATGCGCCGTGGGGATGCCGGCGGGACGAAGGACGCCCCGCGTCTCGCCATCCCGCCCATTCCGCCCCCGGAGAAACGCCGGCCCCAGCGCCGTCGCAACCGTCCCCCGGAACCCCCGCCCGCCCTCGTCGAGCCCGCCGCCGTCCTGCCGTCGGCGTCCGAGACCGTCCCCACCCCCGCCCCCTCCCAGCCATGAACCGCCCGTTCCCCACCAACCGCCGCACCTTCCTCCGCGGGCTCGGCGTGTGCGTCGCCCTGCCGACCCTCGAATCCCTCCCCGGCGCGCTGGCCGCCACGGCCGCCCCGGCCCCCGCCACCACCGCGTCCGGCATGCCGCTCCGCATGGGCTTCATCGCCTTCGCCAACGGCTCGAACTACGCCCGGTGGGAACCGCGGGGCACGGGACGCGACTACCAGCTCAACGAGACCTTCGCGCCGATGGAAGGGCTCCGGGACCGGTTCCAGATCATCACCCACCTGGCGCACGACGCGGCCAACAACTGGGGCGACGGTCCCGGCGACCATGCCCGCTCCGGGGCGTCGTTCCTCACCGGATGCCATGCCTGGAAGACCCTCGGCTCCCGCCTGCACCTCGGGATCTCGGTCGACCAGATCGCCGCCCGTCAGATCGGCCACCTCACCCGCATCGACTCCCTCCAGCTCGGCGTCGAGGGCACCCGCCTCTACGGGGCGTGCGACACCGGATACCCCTGCGCCTACCAGTACAACATCTCGTGGGCGTCCGAGACCCTGCCCCTTTCCCCCGAGCCGAACCCCCGCGCGGTGTTCGAGCGCCTGTTCGGGACCGGACCCGCCGCCGAACGGGACGCCCGGCTCCGGGCGCGGCTCGAACGCCGTCGCAGCGTGCTCGACTTCGTCCTCGACGACGTCCGGCGCCTCAACCGGAACCTCGGTCGGAACGACCGTCACAAGGTGGACGAGTACCTCGCCGGGGTGCGGCAGTTGGAACGCCAGATCGAGAAGAACGAGCAGTTCCCCCTCCCCGATGCCCCGCCGGACCAGCCCGCCGGCATCCCCGCGCGCCACGAGGAACACGTCGACCTCATGTACGACCTGATGGCCCTCGCCTTCCAGACCGACTCCACCCGGGTGGTCAGCTACTGCGTCGCCCCCGAGGGCAGCAACCGGCCCTTCCCCGACCTCGGCATCGCCGAGGGACACCACTTCCTCACCCATCACATGGGCAACCAGGAGAAGATCGCCAAGGTGGCGAAGATCGAGCGCTGGTACATGGAGCGGTTCGCCCGGTTCCTCCGGCGCCTCGACGCGATGCAGGATGCCGACGGGACCAGCGTGCTGCACAACTCGATGCTGGTGTACGGGTGTGCGATCGGCGACGGCAACCGGCACAACCACGACGACCTGCCGGTGGTGCTGGCCGGCGGCGGCGGCGGCACGCTGACGCCCGGACGCCACCTCAAGCTGCCGGGCATCACCCCCATGACCAACCTGTACACCGCCATGCTCGACCGGGCCGGGGTCCGGGCCGAGCGGGTGGGCGACAGCACCGGCCGGCTGGAGGACGTCTAATTCCCCCGGCCGGATCCCCCGGAGGCGGACCATCCCCGGTGACTTCCGGCCAATTTCCGCGGGGACCCGTCCCGCAGCGCTGCTAGGCTGATCCCGGAATGAGCGAAAGCGAGACGCAGGCCGTCGGCACCCCGAACACCTCGAACCCCCATGTCCTCCGCTGGGTGGAGGAGCAGGTGGGGCACTGCCGACCGGATGCGGTGGTGTGGTGCGACGGTTCGGACGCAGAGAAGGACCGGCTGTACCGGCAGGCGGTCGACGAGGGGATCCTGATCCGCCTCAACCAGGAGAAGCTCCCGGGCTGCTACTACCACCGGTCGAACCCCAACGACGTCGCCCGGGTGGAGCAGTGCACCTACATCTGCACCGACACCGAGGAGGAGGCCGGCCCCACCAACAACTGGGCCGACCCGGCGTCGATGTACGACCGGCTCGCCCACCTGACCCGCGGCGGGATGCGCGGCCGGACGATGTACGTGGTGCCCTACCTGATGGGCCCGCCGGGATCGCCCCTCACCCGGGTCGGGGTGGAACTGACCGACTCGATCTACGTGGTTCTCAACATGCGCATCATGGCGCGGATGGGAACCGTCGCCTGGCGGGAGCTGGGGGACTCGAACCGGTTCAACCGCGGCCTCCACTGCCTGCTCGACCTGCATCCCGAACGCCGCCTCATCTGCCATTTCCCGCAGGACGACGCCATCATCTCGGTCGGGTCCGGCTACGGCGGGAACGTGCTCCTGGGGAAGAAGTGCCTCGCCCTCCGGGTGGCGTCCTGGCACGGGCGGCGGGACGGCTGGATGGCCGAGCACATGCTGATCCTCGGCGTGGAATCGCCCGAAGGCGAGAAGCGCTTCGTCGCCGCCGCCTTCCCCAGCGCCTGCGGCAAGACCAACTTCGCCATGATGGTCCCCCCGGACCGGTTCGCCGGCTGGAGGGTGACCACCGTGGGCGACGACATCGCCTGGATGCAGCCCGGGGCCGACGGACGCCTGTGGGCGATCAATCCCGAGGCCGGCTACTTCGGGGTGGCCCCGGGCACCAATGCCCGGACCAACCCCACGGCCATGCGGACGATCGCCCGGGACACGATCTACACCAACGTCGCCCTCAAGCCCGACGGCACGGTCTGGTGGGAGGGACATGACGATCCGCCCCCGGCGGAATGCCTCGACTGGCGGGGGCATCCGTGGACGCCTGCCTCCACCGAGAAGGCCGCCCACCCGAACAGCCGCTTCACCGCCCCCGCGATCAACAACCCCGGCCTCGCGCCGGAGGTCAACGACCCACGCGGCGTGCCCATCGACGCCATCATCTTCGGCGGACGCCGCGCCACCACCGTCCCCCTGGTCTTCGAGGCGTTCAACTGGTCCCACGGGGTGTTCCTCGGCGCCACCATGGGCAGCGAGATGACCGCCGCGGCGGTGGGCGGACAGGGCCAGGTGCGGCGCGATCCCATGGCCATGCTCCCCTTCTGCGGCTACAACATGGGCCGGTACTTCCGCCACTGGCTCGACATGCGGAAACGCATCAAGTACCCGCCGCGGGTGTTCCACGTGAACTGGTTCCGGCGCGGGGCCGACGGCCGGTTCCTCTGGCCGGGCTTCGGCGAGAACATGCGGGTCCTGCGCTGGATCCTCGACCGCTGCGCCGGACGGGCCGGCGCCCACGAGGCGGCCCTGGGCTGGGTGCCGCGGTACGAGGACTTCGACACCGACGAACTCCCGGGCTTCGACCGCGCGGCGTTCGACGAACTGCAGGAGATGAACCCCGACGACTGGCGCCGCGAGATCCTGTCGCACGACGAGCTGTTCATGAAGATCTACCAGTTCCTGCCCAAGGACCTGATCTTCCAGCGCGAACTGCTCGTCGCCCGGCTGTAGGCGCGGGCCATGCAGCCTGGCCATCCGGCCTGCTTGCGGCGGTCCGGGTTCCTGTGCCACAACCGGACCAGCACCCATGAACCGCCGCCGTTTCCTGTCCTCCGTGGCCCTCGCCGGGGCCGCCGTCGCCGCCGGCCCCCTCGCCCTCCGCGCCGCCACCCCGCTGCTCGACCGCAACGGGAAGCGGATCCGGCTCGGCATGGACAACTTCGCCGTCCGCCGGCTGGGCCTGAAGGGCCGGGACCTCGTCGACTACGCCGCCCGCCTCCGGCTCGACACCCTCTTCATCACCGACCTGCCCGCCCTCGGCAGCCTGGAACTGTCGGATGCCCGCGAGCTGCGGAAGCACGCCGCCGACCAGGGACTGGAGATCCTCCTCGGATCCTGGAGCATCTGCCCCACCTCCCGGACGTTCAAAAAGGACTGGGGCACCGCCGAGGAACACCTGGCCCTCGGCCTGCGCCTCGCCCACGCCCTCGGGTCGCCGGCGTTCCGCGTCGTCCTCGGCGCCCGCGAGGACCGCCGCTCGGAGGGAGGCATCGGGGCCCGCATCGCCGACACCGTCCGCGTCCTGAAGAGCCAACGCGCCCTCGCCATGGATCTCGGCGTCACGGTGGCCATGGAGAACCACGCCGGGGACATGACCGCCGACGAACTCGTCGGCCTGGTCGAGGCCGCCGGACCGGAGTACGTGGGGGTGAACATGGACTCGGGCAACGCCGCCTGGACGCTGGAGGATCCCCTCCAGAGCCTGGAGAAGCTCGGCCGGTATGCGGTCACCACCAGCCTGCGCGATTCGGCCATCTGGGAGACCCCGAAGGGGTGCAAGATCCAGTGGACCGCCTTCGGCGAGGGCGGCTGCCTCGATCATGCCGCCTACTTCAAGCGCTTCGCCGAGCTCTGCCCGGGCGTGGCGGTGAACGTGGAGACCATCGGCGGCTTCGCCATCGAGTTCCCCTACCTGGAACCCGCCTTCTGGGAGGCCTTCCCCAAGAAACCCGCCTCCGAGCTGGCCGCCTTCCTCGCCCTCGCCCGCAAGGGCACCCCGCGGGACTCCTTCGACGGCAACGACGCGGAGAAACAGGAGGGCGAACTCACCCGAAGCCTCCGCTACCTCCGCGAGGAGATCGGACTCGGCGTCCGGTCCTGATCCGCCCCCGGCCCGCCCCCGAAAGCGGAAAACCCACCCGCCCCGAAAAGGGCGGATGGGTCCCCACTCAACACACGAACTTCCTTGGCGTGTGCAGCCCGAAGGCCACAGCCGACTCCAGAAGCTAGCTGCGTGCCAATCAGGAGTGAGAATTCCGGCCGGTGGATGACCCCGTCCGGATTCTCCCGGCTGCAACCCCGGCGGGAATTTCCACTGGGCGCGACGACGGATCCGCCCATGATGCCGCCCGTCACTTCAACCCGCCGAGAAAAGGAGACCCCATGGGCCTGATGGATTACCTGAAGACGCAGTTCCTCGAAATCATCCAGTGGGAGGACGACACCCGCGACACGCTGAGCTGGCGGTTTCCCGACCAGGACAAGGAGATCAAGCGCGGCGCCCAGCTGATCGTCCGCGAATCCCAGGTCGCCCAGTTCCTCTACCTCGGCGCGTTCGGCGACACCTTCGGCCCGGGCAAGCACACCCTCAACACCGACAACATCCCCATCCTCAGCACGCTCAAGGGGTGGAAGTACGGGTTCGAGTCGCCCTTCAAGGCGGATGTCTACTTCGTCAACACGCGGCTCTTCACCGGGTGCAAATGGGGCACCGGCAACCCGTTCATGCTCCGGGATCCGGACTTCGGGATCGTCCGCGTCCGGGCCTACGGCACCTACGACTTCAAGGTCTCCAACCCCCAGACCTTCCTGCGCGAAGTGGCGGGAACGGACCATCATTTCCGCCTCGACGAGTTCCAGGACACGATGCGCTCGCGCCTGGTGAGCGCCTTCACCGACGCCTTGGCGTCGTCCCAGGTGCCGGTGCTGGACGTGGCCACCCGCTACACCGAACTGGGGGAGGCGCTGATGCCGGTGCTGAACCCGATCCTGTCCACCCGGTACGGCCTCGAGCTGGGGAGTTTCGTGGTGGAGAACGTGTCGGTGCCGGCCGAGGTGGAGCAGGCGATCGACAAGCGGTCGAGCATGGCGGCGATCGGCAACCTGAACGACTACGTGAAACTGCGGTTTGCCGAGAGCCTGGGGAGCGGCCAGGGCGGCGGCGGGGCGGCGGGCAACGCGGCGGAGATCGCCATGGGATTCGGCCTGGCCCAGCAGCTGATGAACCAGCCCGGCGGCCTGCTGGGCGGTGCCCAGGGCACCCCGCCGGCCGCCGCGGGCACCGGCGGCGCCCCCGCCCCTGCCGCCCCCGGACTGCCGGAGCTGCTCAGCCCGACGCAGGTGGCCGAACTGCTCGGGGTGTCCGAAGAGGACGTCCTGTCCACCCTCGCCGACGGCTCGCTGAAGGGGCGCCGGATCGGCTCCACCTGGCGGGTCACCCGGCAGGCCCTCGACGAATTCCTGCGCGGCTAGGCCGCATCCAGGTCGCCGACACCGGACGTCCCATGAGCGACGCCCCCCCGCCGCTGCCCGGGTCCGGGTCCGACCCGGCCCGGGCGCACCGCAAGTTCTCCTGCCCGGCCTGCGGCGCGGAGGCCACCTGGGATCCGGCCCGGCAGGAGCTGGTCTGCGGCTACTGCGGCAACCGGTCGCCCGCCCAGGAGCAACTGGAGGCGGCCGCGGAGGGCGGGGCGATCAAGGAGCACGACCTGCTCGCCATGCTCCACAACCTCCCGGCCGACCGCCAGGGCTGGCAGGAACAACGCACCGAGGTCCGCTGCCAGCATTGCGACGCCATCTCGGTGTTCGACCCCGCCCGTGTCGGCCAGCGCTGTGACTTCTGCGGCGCCGCCGCCCTCGTCCCCTACGAGGAGGTCGAAGCGATCCTCGGGCCGGAAAGCCTCCTGCCGCTCAAGGTGGGCGAGGCGGCGGTGCGGGAGTCGATGCGCCGCTGGTACGCCACCCGCTGGTTCGCCCCGGGTTCCCTCGCCCGCCACGCCCTCACCGACACCCTGCACGGGATCTACCTCCCCTACTGGACATTCGACGCCCACGTGGCGGCCGACTGGGAGGCCGAGAGCGGCTACCATTACTACGTCACCGAGCATTACACCGACGCCCAGGGCCGACGGCAGACACGTCGGGCGCGGCGGACCCGATGGGAAAGCAGCCGGGGTTCGCTGCGACATTTCTTCGACGATTCGCTGGTGGCGGGTTCCCGCGGGGTGAAGCCGAAGTTGCTGGCCGCGGTGGAACCGTTTCCCACCGCCGACCTAGTCCCGTACAACACCGGCTACCTGGCCGGCTGGACGGTCGAGCGGTACCAGATCGACCTGGATGCCGCAGCCACCCGGGCCCGGGAGCGCATGACCGGGGAACTGCACGCCCTGTGCGCCCGACAGGTGCCGGGCGACACCCATCGGAACCTCCGGGTCCACGCCGACTGGTCGGGCCAGACCTTCAAGCACATCCTGGTGCCGGTCTGGCTCCTCACCTACGACCACCACCACAAGTCCTACCAGGTGGTGGTCAACGGCTCCACCGGCCGCATCGCGGGCGAGCGTCCTTACAGCGTCTGGAAGATCCTCGGGGCGATCCTCGCCGTGCTGGCCTTCGCCGGGATCCTGACCCTGATCGCCTCCCGGCGGTAGCCGGGGGCGCTGACCGGAGGCTCCGGGGGGCGCTCACTCCACCTCGTCCCGGACCACCAGAACCGAGCGGTGGGAGCGCTTCATCACCTCGCCGGCCACCGACCCCAGCAGGGCCCGGGAGACGCCCGAACGCCCATGGGAACTGAGGCAGATCACATGGGCTCCGAAACGCTCCGCCGCGTGATGGATCGCATCCGCGGTGTTCTCCGCCTCCACCACCTCGAACTCCGCCTGGAGGAACCGCGCGGCGGCATCCGTCGGGACCAGCGCCTGGAGCTTCCGCTCCACGTCCCGCCGCGCCCGCTCGTGGTCGGCCTTGGTCTGGAGCCGGCCCTGGGTGCGCCCGCCGATCAGCGGGTTCGGCGTCTGTCGCGGCGGCAGCACATGCAGCAGGCGGATCGTCCCGCCCGGAGGCAGGATGGCGCACGCCTTGGCCACGGCCCGGTTGCCCAGTGCCGAGAAATCGGTGGTGACCAGCACCCGGCTGACGGTCGGGATCGGCACGGCGGCCGACGCGGCACCGGCCGCCGCCGGCACCACCACCACGTTGGTGGGCGAATCATGGAGCAACACCCGCGAGAAGGAACTGTGCCAGAGGCGACGCAGGCCATGCACCTGGTGCGCCCCGGTCACGATCAGGTCGGCCCCGGAATCGGTCGCCAGTTCCACCGTCTTCACCGCCGGACGTCCCCACGACGCCACCACCACCACCCGGGCGCTGTCGCCGAGGAACTGCCGGGCGTGCTCGGTCAGGTCGCGCTCGAGGGCGGACTGCACCTCGGGCGGGTTGTCGCCGAGGGTCACCGAACCGGTCACCCCCAGCCGCGACCGTTCGCGCGGGGGCCAGTCGATGTACGCCACGGTCACCTCGCAGTCGCCCGCCGCCTGGAACTCCCGCACCCACCCCAGCGCCGCCTCGGTGGTGGGCGAGAAATCGGCGGCCACCAGGATCTTCAGCGGCCGGCGTCCCTCGCCCCAGCCGATCAGCGGGGCGGGCTTCCGGACCACCAGCGTCGGGACCGGCGACGACTCCGCGATGCGCTCGGCGACGCTCCCGACCAGCAGGCGGCTCACGGCGATGCGCCCGACGGATGAGACCACGTTCAGCCGGGTCCCCTTCCGCCCGGCCAGGGCGGTCAGCTCCTCGCCGGCCCCGCCCACCCGGAGCTCGGTCTTCACCGTGGTCCCCTCCTGGGTCAACCGCTCGGCATGCTGCGCCAGCTCCTCGCGGAACGGCGCGAGGTATCCCTCCCACACCGTCTCATCCAGCCCCTTCACCGCCGGCCGCTGCACCACGTGGGCGAGCACCAGGGTGTCCTTGAAACGTCGGGCCCATGCCGACGCCACCCGGGCGGCATCATGGCTGTTCGGGGTGAAGTCGGTTCCGCAGAGGATCTTCATCGGAGTTCAGTTGGATCGTCGGATGCCATCGTGACACCCGGCGGCCGACGGGGACCGGCAGCCGGGCGGGGCGTCGGCGAAACCTACCCGGGTCCGGATCCATCGGCCAGACACGACTTGCCGGGAAGACACTCTCGGTTGGCCCGTCCGCGGTCATGCCGGACGGTCGAGACGGAACCGGTCGGTCAGGCGCACATAGGCGTCGCCCCCCAGGCGACCGATGAGATCCAACCGCACCGGGTCGGGCCGGCCGGATGCGTCGAGGACGGATTCGTCGGCATGGATCCGGACGATCCGTCCGAACACCGCGTTTCCCCCGGCGGGGCCCTCGCTGATCCGGACCACCCGGTCGAGCCGGCACTCGAACGCCACCGGGGTTCCGGCGACCCGTGGCGGGCGGACGCAGACGGACGGCACGGGGGCGACCCCGAAACGGTCGAACTCGCTCTCCCCGTGCGGGAGGGTGGCCGAGGTCGCATTCATCGACTCCGCCAACGCGCGCGGCACGGTGTTCACCACGAACTCCCCCGTGGCCTCGAGGTTCCGCAGGGTGTCCTTGGGACGTCCATGGCGGTCGTTCACCGGACAGAACATCAGCGTGGGCGGCCGCGCGCAGACGCCCTGGAAGAAGCTGAACGGGGCCAGGTTCGTCCGCCCGGCGGGGTCCACCGTCGACACCCAGGCGATCGGCCGGGGCAGGATGGTCCCGATCATCCATTCGTAGACGGTCCGCGTGTTGATCGACTCCGGATCCAGTTCCATGCCCCCCAGCCTACCGACACGGAGCGTCCGGCCCAACGATCCATCTGTTTCCGTCGCGGGCGATGACCGGGCTGGCCGCCGGACAAGATTCCGCTCGCCAGCCCGGACCGGCCACGGAAGGGTTTTCCTCGTCAGGACGGTTGTCGTCCATCCGCAGGCACCGGGGCGTCCCCGGTGGTGGGGTGGAGACTCCTGACATCCCCCCCAGGTCCATCCATGAGTCCGTCCTCGCTGCTGCGGGTGCTGCTCCTCGCCCTCACCCAGAACCTCCTGTCGGCCCAGTCCGCCGGATCACGCGACACCCAGTTCGTGACCGTCGCCGGCACCGACTCGATCCCGTCCGCCCTCGCACCGATCCCCGGCGGTGGAGTGTACGTCGGCGGATCCTTCACCAACTACGGCGGCACGGGCCGCGCCGGACTGGTCCGGCTCACCGCCACCGGCTCGGTGGATACCTCCCTGAGCCTGGCCACCCCGCGGGCGATCACCCCTCCGGTCGTCTTCAACGGACAGGTGCTCGTGGCCGGCACCACGAACGCGGGAAACATCAGCGCCATCCTCGCCCTTCCCGACGGCCGCCCCGTGATCGCGGGGAGGTTCTCCCACCTCGGCGACACGCCGGCCCCCGGCCTGGCCATCCTCAACGCCGACGGATCGGTGGCCGCAGCTCCCGCCGAAGCGGCCGGGATCGAGCCGACCGCCCTCCTCGCCGGCCCCGGCGACACGTTCTACGCGTCCGGCAAGGGAACGGTCGACGGGATCCGGCTGGCGGTGCTGCGGTTCCGGTCCGACGGGTCCCGCGACCCCGGGTTCACCCCGCCGGCGCTGGCGGCGATGGGGCTGCTGGGTGCCAACGCCCTCCAGCTGATGCGCGGTCCGGGCGACACCCTCCACGCGGTGATCGCGGGCATCGGCGGCGCCGGCGCCAGCTACGAGCTGACGCGGCTCACGGCGTCGGGCGGGTTCGACGGTGGATTCGCCGACGGGGGCCGTGCCGTGATCCCGAACCCCACGTTCGGCGGCATGGCCAGCTCGCCCGGCGGACAGGTCGCCTTCACCGGCCTCGCCACCTATCGGGGTCAGACCCTGAACCGGAAGGTGAACCGGCTGAACCTCGACGGGTCCCTCGATGCGGCGTTCAACGCCGCGATCGACCCGGGATTCGGGGCCCGGGTGGTCGCGGTGCAGGCCGACGGCAAGGTCCTGTTCACCTCGGGTTCCCGGCCGGTCAACCGCCTCAATGCCGACGGCTCGGTGGATGTGGGCTACGCGAATCCCGCCCAGTCGCCCACCTCCCTGCTGGCGCTCTCCCTCACCTGGTTCGCACCGGCGTCCGACGGCAGCCTGTATGCCGCCGGGTTCACCTTCGGGGACAACTTCGCGATCCTGAACGGGGCGTTCCGGATCCTGGGCGACCCGGCCGCCGCGCCCACCGTCGTGGCCGGGCCGGTATCGCAGGAGGTGACCGATGGGGCCCGGGCCCGCTTCGACGTCACGGCCGAGGGCGCACCGCCCTTCACCTATGTCTGGCGTCGGCGCGGGGAGGTGATTCCCGACGCAACCGGGCGCCAGCTCGTGGTGGATCCGGTCACGCCGGACGACGCCGGCGAGTACTCGGTGGTGGTCTCCAACGCGCTCGGCAGCGCGCCGGCGGCCACCGCCACCCTGGCTGTCCTGCCCGCCCTCCCGGGCGCGGTGTGGCGTGAAACGGATCCCGGCGCAGGCACCGACGCCCCGGTGACCACCCTCGCGTTCGACGCCCAGGGGCGTCTCCTGGCCGGCGGCGGGTTCACCCGGTTCCACGGCACCAACCGCGTCCGGCTGGCCCGCCTGGTCGGCGACGCCCGCGAGGTGGATCCGGCGTTCGACACCTCCGGCCTGGCCGGCGTGTCCTTCCCCACCCAGGTCCTGCCGCTCTCCTCCGGCCGGGTCCTCCTGGCCGGCAGCATCCTCGCCGACTACGGCGGCCGGGGACACTCCGGCGTGGTCGTCCTCGGCAACGACGGCCGGCTGGACCCCGGGTTCAATCCCGACGGGGTCTCCGGGGATCCCTCGAACCGGTTCTCGGAAACCCCCGACGGCCGGCTCCTCGTGGCGTCGCCCACCTGGAACGGCGTGCCCCTGCCCGGCGGATACGCCCGGCTTTCGGCATCCGGCGAACGGGACGTCCTGTTCGTGCCCCAGGCCCCGCTGTCCGGCGGCGGCGGCGTCATCATCCCGGCCCCGGCCGACGGCGCCCTGGTGTCGGGCCGGACGAACCTCGACGAGCGGGGCCACGGCGTCATCCAACTCACCGCGAACGGCGCCCAGGAGCCGGCCTTCCGCCGCGGCCCCCTCCCCGGGCTGACCGGGAGCGGGGTGACGGACATCGTCCGCCTCGACGACGGCCGGATCCTCGTGGCCGGCACCTTCGTGCGGACGGACGTCCTGCCCCAGCGGAACCTCGGGGTGATCCGCCTGCTGCCCGATGGTTCGCCGGATCCCGCGTTCAACCCCGTTCCCAGCCTCTCGGCGATCGACGGCACGACGGTCTCCCGGATCGTCCCGCAGGCCGACGGCCGGCTCCTGGTCCTCGGCAACTTCACCCGGATCGGCGGCCGGCCGCGGCCGGGCATCGCCCGGCTGTGGCCGAACGGGACGGTCGACCCCGACTTCAACCCGCCGGCGCCCACCCACCCCGGTCATCCCGGGGGCTTCGCCACCGTGGCCGTCTCTCCCGGAAACGTGATCGTGGTCGGCGGCGACTTCCATGCGCTGGGCGGCGTGGCGCGGACCAACGTGGCCCGCCTCGTCGGCGGCCCGCTCCAACCCATCCCCGCCCCCCCGCAAATCGCCGAGGTCACCGCACGGCGGACCCCCACCGCGGGATCCACCGTCACCCTTTCCGTGGTCGCCTCCGGAACCGGCCCCTTCCAGTACCAGTGGCGCCGGAATCTCCAGGCCGGCTCGACACTGTTCCAGGACATCGAGGGCGCCACCGGGCCGACGCTCGAACTGTCCGGCCTGCGGGTCGAGGACTCGGGCCTGTTCCAGGTCCATGTCGTGAATCCGGGCGGCGCCGTCGCCAGCGGGTTCATCCCGGTCCTGGTCCAGCCGGATCCGAAGGTGCCGGGCACCATCGATCGTTCGTTCGCCGGCGTCCCGTCGACGGTCACCACCCCGGCGCCCGGCGGGCTGCTCTTCGCTGCGCTGGCCGACCGGGTCATCCGCCTCTTCGAGGACGGCACTCCCGACACCAACCACCTCTCCCCGTCGAACCTCCTCGTGCCCGACCCGCACACCGACAACCGGATCACCGCGATCCTCCGGCAACCCGACGGCAAGCTCCTGGTGGTCGGCCGGCTGAGCACCCGCACCGGCCCCTGCAACGTGGAAGGCGCCACCTGCTTCGCCCCGCAGCGGGGGATCGTCCGCCTGCTGCCCGACGGTACCTACGATCCGGAGTTCGAACAGGACAACCGCTTCACCGGCGACGCCCAGAACCTGCCGCTCGCGGTGGCCGTGCAGTCGGACGGCCGGATCCTCGTCGCCGGGAACTTCGACAACTTCGCCGGCGGCACCTGCACCGGGCTGATCCGGCTGATGCCCGACGGGCTGCCCGACCCGGCCTTCGTCCTCGCGCCCGGCCTGCGGATGCTCCTCGCCAATCCGTCCCGTGACCTGCCGGGACAGGTGCGGTCGATGATCCTCCGCGGCGACGACCGGATCTATGTCGGCGGGGCGTTCACCCACGCCCATGGGGCGGTGCGCCACGGCGTCGCCCGGCTCCTGGCCGACGGCTCGCTCGACATCGGGTTCGTGCCGCCGACCGATTCCGCGGCCGCCACGGGCACCGCCGGCCGCATGAGCTTCCACGCGCTCGGCCCCGTCACCCCGGACGGCGGCATCCTCGTGTTCGGCACCTTCCAGCCCGTGGTCAACGGCCCGGTGTACTCCGCGCTGCGGCTGCGGGCCGACGGTTCGGTGGACGAATCGTTCCGGGTCACCACCGATTTCCAGATCAACACGGGGGTCCTGCAGTCCGACGGGCGCCTCGTGATCAGCGGCCAGTTCACCCGGGTGAACGGACAGCCGCGTTCCTTCCTGACCCGCCTCCATGCCGACGGATCCCTCGACCTGTCCTTCCAGCATCCGGGCACGTCGGCCGGGGTCGGGGCGCCCCTGACGATCCTCGCCGACGGCACCCTCCTCGCCGGGGGCACACGGTATTTCCTCGACGGAATCGCCGGACCGGATCGGCCGGAGATCGGATTCGTCTGGACGCCTTCCGGGCTGCAGTTGACGTGGCCGGCCGGCCATCGGCTTCAGCGTTCCCCCGGGCTGCTCCCACCCGCCTGGCAGGACCTGGAGGGGAGCTCACCGCTGACGGTCACGCCCTCCGGGAGCAGCGCCTTCTTCCGCCTCGTCCCGAGCCCGTGAGATCCCCCCCGGACGGGATGAACAGGATCTGCTGGCCGCCCCGGGTTCCCGGGGTGGCCAGTTTGCCCGCCACCGCGGGGGGGGCCTGACGGGCCCGACGCCGACGCGCCGGTACCAAGTCGCCTTGCGGCAACAAGGCCTACTTCTTCGCACCCTTACCCTTGGCCGCGGTCGGCTTGGCTTTGGCCGGAGCACGCTTCCCCTCGCTCTCGGCTGGGACGGCCGTCAGGCGCTCGAGCAGCGCGAGCACAACGGTCTGACGTTCCGGGGCAAGGGCTTGGAGATGGTCGCGATGGTCGTGGGCCACAAAGGCATCGCGCACGGTTTGGAAGGGCGTAGCATCCGGCAGGGAATCGAGGAAGGCTATCGCCTCGGCAGGGGCGGACAGCCGTGCCAAGCGCAGCAACCCATCCACGGTGAATTCAAAGACCTCGTCGGCATAGGGATGGCCGAGACACCAGGCAACGAGGTTGGGAAGCTCCGCCCGCCAGTCCTCAGCAAATTCGCCACAAACCCGGAGGAACAGGTGTCGGGAAAAACCGGACTCCGGCTTGAGCGAAAGCGCCCGGACGGCACACTGGCGAGCTTTATCCTCGGTGCCCGACGACCGGCTGAGTAACTCCGCCAGACCGATCCAAGGAGACGCATACTCAGGATCGAGTTCGATGGCCCGGCGATAAGCCGCCTCCGCCTCGCTGGGCCGCGCAAGATGGTTCATTAGCAGGTTGCCCAAATTGTTCCAAGGAGACGCATACCCTGGATCGAGTTCAATGGCCCGCCGATAGGCCGCCTCCGCCTCGGCGGGTCGCCCGAGGTGGTCTTGGAGCAGGTTGCCCAAGTTGTTCCACGGAATTGAAAGCTTTGGGTCGAGTTCGATGGCCCGGCGATAGGCTGCCTCCGCCTCGGTGGACCGGCCAAGGTGGATAGTAAGCAGGTTGCCCAAGTTGCTCCACGGATGTGCAAACGTCGGGTCAATTTCGATGGCTTGGCGATAGGTCGCCTCCGCCTCCGCAGGCCGCCCGAGGTGGTTCATTAGAAGGTTACCCAAATCGTTCCTCGGAAACGCCCACTTCGGATCAAGCTCGATGGCCTTGCGATAAGCGGCTTCCGCCATCGGCCACGCCCCCTTCTCCCGTAGAAAAAACGTAAGTTGATGCCACCAGCGTGCCTCCTCCGGCCTGTAGCCGAGCTTTCGCCTCAACTCCGCCGGCATGCCGATGATGCCGGCCTCGGGCAGTTCCGCCTGCGCGCGCACGGCGTCGAACCATTCGTCCAGCGATTCCGAGGCGTCGCTGTCCCACGCCTCGCGCAATGTCGCGTGCACAAGAGCGTGCCGATCCTCGGCGGAGTCCGCCCGGTCCATCGCGCTGTGGAGCACCGAACGCGCGTCGAACCGGCCCTCCGGGCCGCACTCCGCCGCCTCACGAGCCGCCCGGGCCAGAACGTCCGCCGCAGCCCGGTCGGGGAAGACGATGCGGACGAGGGCCACGAACCAGTCGAGCCGGTTCCGCGCCGCCCGACCGTGGCGCATGAGGTAGTGGATGTTCGAGAAGCGGTCGGCGAGCAGGTAGGTCTTGCGCTTGGGCCCGCCCGCCGCCTCGCGAAGCAGTCCGGCTTTCACCAGCGAGCGGAGCTGGGCGCTGACCTGATTGCTGGGCAACCGCGTGGCGGTCGCGATGGAGGCGACTTCCACCGGATCCCAAGCTAACGCCACGGCGTCGAAGATGCGCTGCTGCTGTCCGGAGAGCGCGTCCACGATGGCCTTGAAATAGGGGGTGAACTCATCCATGAGCCGCTCCAGATCGACCCGGATGTCGCCCCGCAGCCCTTCGACCAGCAGGCGATAGAAGGTCTTCACCAGACGTGGATTGCCGCCCGTGAGCAGGTGCAGGGCGCGCACGGTACCCTGCCGTTCCTGCAGGGTCTGCTCGATCCTCCCACCGGATTCACCACCCCGGTTCTGCGCCAGCGCGAGCAGGCAGCCTTCGGTTTCCTCGGCGGTCAGCGGGCGCAACTCGAAACAGCGGAAGAAGTCATAGAACGGCTGATCCACGGAGGTGATCTCGTCGAAATACCGCGTGGCCCCGCCGATGATCATGACGCGCGAGTCCTGCATCAGGAAGGCGCGCAACCGGTGCAGCGGCTCCGGCTCCGAGATCGCACTGAGGACATCGTTCAGGTTGTCGATCAGAAGCAACGCGCGCCGACCGCTCCGGTCGACAAGCCGCAGGAACGTGTCGCGGGCCCGATCCTCGATGTCCGCCCCGGCCGCGGACAACAAATGGTCGGCCTGGGAGCCGGGAGACCGGGTGACGTGCTCCCACTGGCGGATGCACTCGAGCCAGAAGTCGGCGAGGTCGCCGACACGGCGGCTTTCCTCATCGAAGACGACCGGTTGCCAGTCCCCGGCGAGCACGGCATCACGATGGACCCGATGTGCCACAGCCCAGAGCGTGGTGGTCTTGCCCATGCCCCGCGCACCGATGAGCAGGCAGTGCTGCTGTGGCTGGCCGCGCCGGTTCCCCCGGACGATGCCCAGCAGCGTTTCAAGCATCGGCCGGCGGGCCGTGAACTGCGCCAGCAGGGCGTCCGGCGCCAGCAGGGCGGGATTGTGGAGGGCGACAGGTTGCGGGGTCATGCAGTCAGGCGGTTTTGCGGAGCCAGAAGTCGCGGAGGATGTTCGAGCCGAAGCGCGTCCGGCGCGGGCCGCCGGGATCCTGAAGCAGGTATCCGTCGTGCTTCAGCGTATCGAGCACATGGTCGAGTTCCTCGATACCCGCCGCGGTCTGGCTCAGAGTGGGCTCCAGCTTCTCGTGAAGGCGGTCGAACTCCTCCCGGCCCAGTCCCTCGGGCGAGCGGCAGACGGCCTTGAGGATTTCCCGGGCGAGGCGGCGCTCGGTCTCGGAGAAGGCGTCCTTCAACCGGTCGAACATGCCGTCGCAATACTGGTTGCGACCGCCGTTGACCAACCGGTCGCGGTAGATCGCTTCGAGCTGGGCGTTGGTGGGGGGCTTCGAAAACTCGCTGTCCTGGATCTCGGAGATGAATATCTGCAGCAGGATGGGCCAGTTCGCACCGAGCAGGTGGAGGATCCTTCGCTGGCCTGTCGTGCCGAGGGGAATCCCATTGTCCTCCGCCAGCCTGGCCAGCAGTCCCATCGCCTCCGCATCGCTCAATGGGGGAATCTCATGGGTGTCAAACTCGTTGACCGAGGGGGCGAGGCCCAGACTCCGCACCACGCCCTTCAGCCCGATGGAGCCGGTGACGAGGAACCGGACCCGCTTCTCCTTGAGTTCATGCCGGGCGGCGCGGAACCAGTTCAACACCGCCTCGACCTCGTCCCGAGAGCGATGCCTCGCCACCAACTTCAGGAACGTGGGGAACTCATCGAGCAGGAACAGGATCGGGATATCCGACCGGACCAGCAGGCCCAGAAACTCGTCGGCCGGCTTCCGCCACGGCGCCCTGCCGTTTGAACTGGCGAGTTCAACGCCAACCCCGCCGGGCAGTTCGATCTTCCGGATGCCGGCGACGAGGGATTTGGCCTTCTCGGCCAGTTCATCCATGCGCCCCTTCGGTTGCTCGAGAACGGTCCTGAGTTCCTCCAGCATGGCCGAAAGCCATGCCTCCACCGTGTCATGCTTCTCCAGATTGAGGAGGACCGGCACGAACGTCCCGGGCTGTGCCTTGATCTGCTCCAGGCAGGAGGTCTTGCCCGTACGTCGCGGGCCGAGAAAGGCGACATTGTCCCGTTCCAAGGCGCGGAGCAGCTTCTTGATCAGCGCCGGCCTCGGGTAGTAGTTGTCACCCGTCGCCGGGGATCCGATTCGCAGCTCCATGCAACCGATGTAGTGTGCAATGTTTTCGTTGCGCAATGTTTTTGTTGCACGTGAAGGCGATCAACTGGTGGATGTAGAACGCCTGCCACAACAGGGCGCTCAGGCCCACGCCGCCGCCATGACCGAAGCTGATCGCGGTCGAGCCGGTGAGGAGGGCCATCGCTCAACGGGTGTCGCCCCGGACACAGCGGAACCCCCGGGGGTAGACCTGGCTGGTGATCCGGAAGGCCACGCCGTCCTCGTGCGCGTTGAAGGACCAGGCGTGGCCGCGGAGGATGTGGTGCGGACCGTAGGACGCCGGTGGTCCGCGAGGATCAATCCGCGTCGTCACGCTGCTGTAGGGACCGTTGTAGTCCCAGCACATCTGGAACACGTTCCCGTACATGTCGAACAACCCGTAGGCGTTCGGCGGGAACGCATCGACCGGATTGGAGTACGGGATCGGGGCGGTGAAGTGGTCGGGATGGTACCCGGACACGGGATTCACGTCGAACGCCCGCCGGCCCGGGTCCGGGGCGGCCAGGTAGTTGGCCTGCTCATGGCTGATGGTGTCGCCCCACGGGAACCGGCGACGTTCCGCCCCACCGCGCGCCGCCCTCTCCCACTCCGCCTCGGTGGGCAGGCGGTACCCCGCGTGCCAGTTCACATGCACCGCACCCTGTCCCGTCCGGAACACCCGCGCGAGGGCCTCGTCGGAATAGTACGCCGGCACCAGTCCCTCCCGCTCGGATCGGGCGTTGCACCACTTCAGCAGGTCGTGCCAGCGGCCGATGTCCACCACCGGATGGTTGTCGGGCTTGGACTGGATTCCCGACGGTTGGGCGATCACATACCCGTTGGCGACGGCCCAGGTGTGCACCTCGGTCCACAGCGCCCGGGTCACCAGGTGGCGGTCCATGAAGAACGGGCTGACGAAGACGTCACCCGGCACGGTCGCCGGCACGCCGGGCTCCGGGGAGGGACCCATGTTGAACCAGCCGCCGGGAATGGGGGCCATCCCCGCGGGAGCCGACGGCTGGACGGTGATCCGCATCGGGGCGTTGGTAGAGCCGACGGCATTCTCCGCCCGCAGCGTGTAGCTCCCCGAGTCCCCGGGCAGCGCCCCGCGGATCCGCAGGGTGTCCGACCGCGTGCCCTCGATCCGCTCGTCCTCGTTGACGGGCACCCCCTCGCGGAGCCAGCGCAGGTCCATCGGCGTGGCACCCCGGACCTCGGCCGCCACGACCACCACCTCGCCCGCGCCGACGGACACATCGGCCAAGGGGGCGATCTCCGGCGCCCGCCCGGGTTCGTTCCACTCCCAGAGCCGGGTCCGCGGCAGCAGGGAGAATCGCTCCGCGGGCAGCGCCCCCCAGGCCGCATCCCAGAAGGCCAGGTCGACCGCCAACCCGGCATCCAGCCCGGCATGCAGGGCCAGCGTCGCCTCGGGCGGATCCAGCCGGGCCTCGCCCGTCAGGTCGACATGGGGCGTCAGGTCGGCGGTGAGACCCGCAACCCCGTAGGCTTCGAGCGTGATCCGGGGCTGGAGGAAGACCCGGAGTCCCGCCGTCCCCTCCAGCTCCCATTCGGGGCCGACCAGCGTGAGCCCGAGCCCCGGGTCGTTCCGCAGCACCCGCCACGCGGAACCATCCCAGCGGCGCCCCATCATGAAGTCCTTCGTCGCCTCGACCGACGCCTCCCAGCGCGCGGTCCCGGTGAACGACGCCTCGTAGCCGACATCCAACGCCAGGCCCAGTTCCACCCACACCGGGACGGGGCCGATGAACCCGGTGAACGACCGGGTGACCGGCCCGTACACGGGCACCCGGCCGGAGGCGGTCCCCGCGGCCATCGCCCGGGCCGTGGCACCCAACCGGAAGGACGCCCTTCCGTTGACCACCGCCTCGAACTCGGTCAACCGCAACCCCTCGAACACGGCGGCGACGCTCAGTCCGCCCTCCAGGGCGAACTCGCCGCCCACGCGCACATCCAATGCCGCCGTGTCCACCAGCGCACGCCCCAGGCCAACCGAGAAATCCAGCGGCAACCCCGCCCACTGGAACTCCCGAACCGCCTGCAGCGCGGGGAGCCCATCCACCGGTTCCCAGCCGTCCGGCACCAGACTCCCCCCGAGGAGCAGCTCCGCGGGAAGCGCGGGCCGCGTGAGCACCGTGATCCGCCCATCGGCCAACGGCTCCACGATCTCCACCACGGTCCTCGTGAACCCATCGGCAGGGCCGGCGAGAATCAGGTGCGTCCCCACCGTCACGCACGATGCGTCCCCCGCGAGCCGGTACACATGGACGTCCCCCTCCACCGACTCCAACACCAGCCCGCACGGATCCTCCGGATCGGCCACACCCCCCGTCCCCGTGACCCATCGGACCCCCGGCGCCACCACAGCCTCCCGCTCCAACCGGAAGGACCAGCGCAGGTCGGCGGGTTCGTTGCCCGCCCGGTCGGCCACGGCCACACGAACCTCCACCTGCTCGCCAAACCCGCCGAGGAACTGACCGGGATCCGGACGGTAGGTCAGCACGTCGCCGGTCAACGTCAGCCGGGGGTCGCCCCAGGCGACCGGCCCACCCCCGCCCACCGTCAGCACGATGGATTCGGGCAGGATCCCCGACTCGTCCGCAAGCCGGACCGCCACCGCCGTGTCCCGCCGGGCCGCGGGTGATCCATCCGGGGGAACGGTCCAGACGGGCGTCGGCGGCACCGTGTCCAGGCGACGGACCCGGTAGAACCGGGCCGACGTCGCCACCTCCACCGGAAGGGTCTCAAGGGATGCCGATGCGGTTCGCCGCCCTTCCGACCCGGGCAGGACCGCCCAGGGACCCGACGGATCCGCCGCCCACTCGATCTCGTAGACCCGACCCGGATCGGCGTTCCATCGGAGCTCCGCACCGCCGTCGTCCCCGACGCGCAGATCGCCGCCCACGCCGAGGGCCATTCCGGGCGATGTCCCGGCGAGGAGCATCCAGGCCCCGAACAGGAACAACCTCCCGGACCGAACGAACGAACGAAGGCTCCGGTCCATGGCCGTCGATTGGACGGCAGGCATCGTCGGCCGGTCAACCCCGGCGATCACGGGCTCGGCCACCCGGAGCAGCACAGTCCCGGAGGGTGACGACAGAGAACAGGATGATCGCCCCCCGGAGCCCCCGGGGCCATCGACTCCCTTGTCCGTGGCTGCGGATGTCGACCCGGGGCCCGTCCCGACACACCCGCCCGTCGTCCCCTCCCGGAGAATCCCCTCCGTGTCTCCGCGCCTCGGTGTGAGTCCCTCCGAAATCCACCCGCTACACCGGGACGAACCCGCGGCGGGCCAGCTCGGCCAGGGTCCAGCGGTACTCGCCCTCCAGCTGGTCCACCACCGACTGCTGCTTGAGCCCCGACGGCAACACCTCCCAGGTGTAGGTCTCCATCTCGAAATGCTGGCAGATCCGCGGGTCGCTCCGGACGACGTCGAGCACCCCGCCCACGTGGGCCGCCGTGGTGCCGAACACGCCGCCCGGCTCGGCATGGAGCGGGATGTGGAAATGAACCCGCCACTCGCGCTCCGCCTGCGGCCCGTCCTCCACCCGCGTCACCAGCGCCTCGTCGAGGTCCGCATAACGGACCAACTCGCCGTCGGGACGCCGCTCGACCACCTGGTGGAAGTACACCGTGTCGACAAACGCCCGGAGCGCCTCCCGGGCCTCCGGGGTGGGGGCCACCCGAAGGGCGTTGCTCAGGTGGATCTTGCTGATCCGGATCCCCGCCTTCCGCAACCGGCCCAGCGCCGCGTCGGGCGCCTCATACTCGATGGCCAGGTGGCAGCAGTCGTAGTTCACCCCGAGATGCTCCCGCAGCCGCAGGTCGCCGGGACGATCGGCCGCCATCTCCTCGAACCACTCCACCGCCTCGGCCGTCGTCTCCAGCTCGCACATCGGCTCGGGCTCGAGGCCGAGATGCAGGTCGCGGCCGGTCTCACGTCCCAGCCGCTCGAGGAACTCCACGCACCGCCAGAGCTGGTCCCGCGCCTGCCGACGCGCCCGGGCGTCGAGGCGGAACCCCTTGAAGGAAACGGGGACGGTGCTGACGCTCCCCGACACGCCGTCCGGAAGCAGCTCCGCCAGCAGGGTGAACAGGCGCTCGGTGTAGAGGCGGCGGTCGTCCGTGGTCCAGTCGGGCGCGTACACCTGCTCCTTCACCCGCGTGCCGTGGAACCGTCCGTAGGGAAATCCGTTGATCGTGAAGACGTAGCAGTTGTTCCGACGCAGCCACTCGCGGAACGCGCGGAGGGTGGCCGGTTCCGCCAACTCCCGCGACGCCGGTTCACCGAGGCGCAGGCCGATGGCGTACGGCCGGTCGGGGCAGACCCGGCGCCGGACCGCCAGCGTGTGCCGTTCCAGCATCGCCAGCGTCTCCGCCCAGGTCTCGCCCCGGTGGATGTTGGTGCAGTAGGCCAGGTGCAGGCCGTGGTTCAGGTGCATGCCGCCGAGTCAACCGCCCCGCCCCCCCACGGGCCAGCCGGAATCGGCGGGGCCACCCGTCACCCGTCGGAAGACCCGTCCCCGGCCGCCCCGGATTCGTCGTCCCGCAAAATCGGCCTTCCCAGGAACCCCGCCACCCGCCCGCCCAGGATCTCCAGACGTTCCACCCGGCCATTCTGGGTCTCGTCGAGCACGATCGCCCGGCGCGGATGGTTCAGTCGCAGCCGGAGCCGGTGGACCGTCACCGGACCCGCCGCGCGATCCGGACCCCGCGTCCGGTCCTCCACATGGGTCTCGAGGGCGATGCTGTCGATGTCCTCCAGCCGGAAGCGGCACGGCTTGCCGGCCTCGATGATCGGAGACCGGACCCGGTACTCCCCCGTTCCCGTCGACGTGTCGAGGACGAGAACCATGCGCCCGACCGCGAGGGTGACCAGGCCGATCCAGAGGAATGCCTGTCCCATCAGGAATCCGAACCCGAGCGGCAGGTGGGCGAATCCAAGCCCACCCCCTTCGTGGTAGATCATCCAGGAGAAGGCGCCGCACACCCCGCTGATCAGCAACCCGACCCCGGCACAGAACACCATCCACACCGCCCGGCCGGGAATGCCGGCCAGCACCATCCGGGATCCCGTCTGCTCGCGAACCTTCATGACAGCGAATGCTGTCCGTCATAGCGGATCCGGTCCCGGCAGGAACTGCAAAGTGCCCCGGGGATTGGAATCCCCACAACAAACCCGCCGCCCCCCCCGGCCAGCCGGAATCGGAGGCGGGGCAGCAACCCGCCGACGATGCCCGCAACCGGGCGACATCCCCGCACGACAATCTTTGGCAACCGCCCGGAAGCCCGGTCGGCGCGGACCGGATAGCGTGACGTCCCATCGCGTCGGAACCCGACGCACCCCGGACATGAACACGACACGAATGACGGGAGGCGCTCCCCACGGAGGATGCCTCGGAGGTGACCATCGGCGGAACCGGCAGCGGGGCCGACGGCACATGGCAATGCTCGGCTTGCTGGTCCTGATGGCGGGAGCCGGGGACCGGACCGCCGCGGCGGACACGCCGGAGATCCGTTCGATGGCGGGCGTCGTCTGCGACTTCGACCGCTGGATGTACTCCTTCAACGCCACACCCGGCTCCCGCGCCAGCGCCTCGGTCTTCGGCACGCTCAACCCGGAATCGACATCCGATTCCCGCAGCGGCCAGTTCCTCCTTGGATGGACCACCTCGGAATCCATCCCCGCCGGACTGGCCCCGACCCGCTACCGGGTGATTCGCGCCCGCGTCACCCTGACCATCAACCGCGACCAGGCATGGCGCTACGACGGCACCTCGGACCCGTTCGAGAGCCACCTGCCCGAGGGGGATCCGCGTCGGGTGGCCGATCCGGACGCGGGCCGTCCGGTGGAACTGTTCGGCGCCGGGTTCCGCAACGGATTCACCGCGGAAACCTTCGCCGAGGACGGCCCCTACATCTCGGGCGGCGAGGGATCGGTGGGCACCCGCAACGCCTTCGCCGCCGGGTTCCTGCCCGACGGCTCGCTGGTCGACGTCTCGAACAACGTCGGAAAGCCCTCGCCCGAACCGTTCCCCGTCGATCCCTTCGCCGTGGGAACCATCGACGGCTTCCCGGCCGGCGATCCGGTGCCCACCGGCACGCCGCTCCGGTTCGACATCGACTCCGCCAACCCGGCGATCCACGGATTCCTCGTCGCCGCGCTCCGGGAAGGACGCCTCCGACTGGTCGCCACCTCCCTTCAACCGGGCAACTTCACCGGGGCCCCGACCTTCCCCCAGTTCCACACCCGGGAAAGCGTCCTGGCGACCGACGCCGAGAAACCCCGGCTCGACCTGGAGGTGGAGATCCTCCCGGATGAAGGCCCGGCACTCGGAATCCATCGGGGCGAATCCGGCGTGGTCCTGACCTTCACCCCGGCCCCGCCGGGCGGGGTGGTCATCGAGGAGTCCGCGGACCTGCGGGTCTGGGAGCGCCGGACGGTGACGCCGACGGCCGGACCCGACGGATCGGCCACCTGGACGCCGGGATCGGCCGACAACACCCGCTTCTACCGGCTCGCGGACTGACGGAGTCGACGCGCCCTTCGCCCCTTTCCGGAGCGCTGCGCTCCTGCGCGGGGTGCCATGCGTCCATCGTCCGAAGGGCCTCGCTCCGTCGAGGCCGCAGCCACGGGGCAACCCCCATCCCGCTTCGCGGGCCCGCACGCAGGAGCGTGCGGCCCCGGACAACTCCCCGCCCCCGTCCGGAGGGCTGCGCTCCCGCGCGGCCGGCCCCGCCCCTCGCCCTCCCGCTTCCCCATCGTCCCCCGGCGTGGTAGGAACCTCCCCGGAAGGTTCCCCCCACGCCCCATGGATTTCTCCGCATTCCCGCACACGTCCCGCGGCCGCGGCACCGCTGCCCGCTGCCTCGTCGCCGGACTCCTCGCCCTCGCCCTCGTGGACCCCGGGCACGCGGCCGGTCCGGAGCTCCTGATCCGCACCGCCCGGATCACCGGGACCGGCCACCCGGCGGTCGAGATCGCCCACGACCCCGGCGCCTACCACATCCTGCGGCGCAGCGACGACCCGGCGACGGTCGGTCTTCCAGCGGCCCTCGCCGACCAGCCCCGGCCCTTCGACCCCGACACCGTCGAACTCCTCGACCCCGATGCCGCGTCCGGATTCGCCCAGCGGTTCTATCGGGTCGAACGCGTCCCCCGGTCCGCGCCACACGACCTGGACGGCGACGGAATCGACGACCTGTTCGAGCTGGCCCACCGGCCCCATCTCGATCCGCTGGATCCCTCCGATGCCGACGGGGACTTGGACGGCGATGGCCGGAGCAATCGGGAGGAGTACGGGGACGGGACCGATCTGCTGCGGGCCAATCCTCCGCGGCCGCCCGATGCCCCGCAGCTGGTCGCGGGGCCGGGCGTGACCGGGGGCAGCCTGCTCGAACTCACGGGAACCGGGCCCGAGGGGACCTTCATCCGGATCGACGGCGGCGCGGCCTCGGCCAGCAATCGCGTGGCCACCGGCGGCACCTTCACCGTTGCCGTCCCCCTGGCCGCCAACCGCCTGAACCGTCTCCTGGTCTCCGCCGTTGCCGACGACGGCCGCACCAGCCCGGGGCATCCCGTCGAGGTGCTCCAGGACTCCCAGCCGCCCCAGGCGTTCATCGACTTCCCCGACGACGGGGTCGAAACCGCCGCGGACCGCGTGCTCGTCGCCGGCCGTGTGGGGGACATGCTGTCCGGGTTCCAGGGACTGCGGGTGTGGGTCCACGCCGAACCCGCCGAGGGCGCGGCACCCACGGCCGTCACCGACTTCCCGGCCGACAGCCCCCTGGCGGCGACGGTGGATGTCGGCATCGGACCGAACGGCACCTTCGAGCGCGGCGGCGTCCCGCTGGCGCCCGGTGCCAACCGGGTCACGGTCGTCGCCGAGGACCTCCTCGGAAACCGGGTGCTCCGCCAGATCGATGTCCTTCGTCGGACTCCCGACGGTCCGCGGCTGGTGGCGGTTTCGGGTGACGGCCAGTCGGGACGGTACCTGTCCCGGCTGGGCGAGCCCGTGGTGATTCGCGCCGAGCAACCCGACGGCACGCCGCTCGCCGGGGTGCGGGTGCGGATGGCGGTGACCCGGAGCAACGGCCGGGTCCGACCCGCCGGGGGGACGGAGGCGGTCACCGACTGGACCCGTTCGCCGAGCGCCGACACCAACGGGTCCCTCGGTCTGGAACTGCGGACGGACGCGGCCGGCGAGGTGCGGGCGTGGTGGACGCTGGGACGCGATGCCGGCTGCGCGAACAACCGTCTGACCGTCACGGCCGACGGCGTGGCCGACCCGGCCTGGTTCTGCGCCTCCGCGACCCCGGGCCCGGTGGCGCGGGTCAGCGTGGGCGGCGGACATCCGCAGCGGATCGAGTCCGGCACCCTCACCCCCGAGCCGCTCCGCGCCTGGGCCAGCGACGGCCTGAACCCGGTCGCCGGCGCCGAGATCACCTTCCGGGTGGTCGGGGGCGGCGGCCGCCTCGAGCCGGGCGGACGCGACGGGACGGTGGTGCGTCAGGCGCCGTTGGAAGGCGACGCCACGGAGATCACGGTGCGCGCCGGCCGGACCGGCCATGCATCGGTCCTCCTCCGGGCTGGCTCCCGCGCGGGCCAGAACGTGGTCGAGGCATCGGTGGCCGAAGCGCCGGCACACCCGGCCGCGTTCGTGGTCCATGGCATCGAACGCAACCGCACCGGCCCCGGCACCTTCACCGGCGTGGTCCTCGACAACACCAGCCGGCCCATCGGGGGCGCCGTCTGCGAACTGGCCGTGGGCCCCTACCGCCAGGCGACCACGTCGGATGCCGAGGGCCGGTTCGGCTTCGGCGACGTCCCGTCCGGCATGGGTCACCTGCACATCGAGGGGGCCCGGGCCGACCGCCTCGACGGCCGGACCATCCCGACCAACAGCTTCCCGGCCCTCCACTTCGCCGTGGTGACGGTGGCCCATGCCGACAACAGCCTGCCCGCCCCGGTCCACCTGCCCCGCATGAACCCGGCCAACCAGCGGGCCTTTGACGGCACCACCGACCTCGAGGTCACCTGCGAGGGCATCGAGGGCCTGCGCATGACGATCCCGGCGAACTCCATGCGGCATCCCGACGGCACCCGGGTCACCCCGGAACGTCCCGCGACCGTGTCGCTGGATGCGGTGCATTTCGACCGGATCCCGATGCCGATGCCCGACGGGGCGGCGCCGCCGTTCGCGTGGACCTTCCAGCCGGGCGGGGCGACGTTCGACGCCGACCGGCCGGTGCGGGTGGAGTACCCGAACATGAGCGGCCTCGCCCCCGGATCGATCGCCTACATCCTGAGCTTCAACCACGACACCGAGCGGTTCGAGATCGTGAGCAGCGGGCACGTGACCGACGACGGGTCGACCGTGGTGTCCGATCCCGGCAGCGGGCTGACGCTGGCCGGATGGGGCGGGATCTGTCCGCCGTACGAGGCGACGAGCGACGTGGAGAAGTGCGAACCGCCCGAGCCGAGCGCCAACGGCTGCGGGGCCGAGGCCATGGGCGGGGGGAATCGGCTGACCAACTGCGGCCTGGTGCCGATCGGCTTCGCCCCGACGCTGTCCTACGCCCAGCGCGAGTTCTGCTTCACGACGCCGTGCGACAACCACGACCGCTGCTACGGAACCTGCGGGGCGCCGAAGGCGGACTGCGACTTCAACTTCTTCACGTCGATGGCCTCGGTGTGCGACGGCCAGTTCCCCGGGCCCAGCCCCGCCAACGCCTACTGCTACGAACGCGCCTTCATCCTCTACTCCCTTGTCACCGTCTTCGGCGGCCCGATCGCCTACAACCCGGCCCAGGAGGCCGCCTGTGTGTGCGAGGATTCCGAGGGGCCCGGCGGACTCCGGGAACGCATCGGGAAACTCCGCGCCCGCGCCCGCCTCCAGCTGGGCGTGGAACTGCCGGTCGACGAGGACCTCGACGGCATGCCGGACGACTGGGAACGGGAGATGGGGCTCGACCCGGCCGATCCATCCGACGCGGTCCTCGACCTCGACGGCGACGGGCTGGCCAATGCGCTCGAACGGTTCCATGACCTCGACGCCCGGCGGGCGGACACCGACGGCGACGGCGTGGGCGACCTGGAGGCGGCGGCCGGGGTCTCCCCACCCCTGGACCGCCCCGGTCGCCTCGACCCCACCTGGACCGTCCAGGCCGGGGCCCAGTCGGCCGTGCCCGACATCCTGGGCAACTTCCGCCTGCGGAACGTGTCGGCACCCGACGCCTTCGGCGCCACCCCGGGCAGCCTGCCCGACGGCCTCGGCGACGACCTCGTCCGGATCGTGGCGGTGAACACGTCGGGCGAACGGAACCGTTACGCCGTCAGCGGCTTCTTCCGCACCCGCCAGGATGCCACCCTCCCGGCACCGCCCCTCACCTTCACCGACGAACCCCCGCGGATCCCCGAATCCCTCCGCATCACCGTCGATCCCGCCTTCCTCTCCCCCCCGGGCGCGACCGGGCGGGTCCAGGTGCTGGCGGTGCATGCCGACGGCTCGACCGAGGCGGCCGGGTCGGCGGAGGCGGGAACCACCTTCCGGACCAGCAACCCGGCCGTGGTCCGCGTGGACGCGACCGGAAGTCTCACCGCCGTGGCGGTCGGCACCGCCTTCATCACCGCCTCCAACCAGGGCGCGACCGCCACCATCGGCGTCACCGTGGCCGTCGATTCCAGCGTCACCCGGATCACAGGCGTGGTGCGGGATGCCGACGGACAACCGGCGGCCGGGGTCACCGTGTCGCTCACCGGGTTCGGCCTCGCCGCGGTGACCACGGGTCCGGACGGCGCCTTCGAGTTCCCCGCGGCCCCCACCTCCGCCGGGGCGATCCACGTGATCGCCCGCCGGGCGACGGACGACGGACGGGAATCAGCCGTGGCCCGGCTCGATGCCCCGGTCGTCGACGGCACGACCGACGCCGGGACCTTGACCCTCGCCCCGGTCCCGGTCCGGCCGCGTCACCTGACGACCGGCCTCTACCAGTCCTACGCCACCCGGACCGACGGGGCCCTCCATGCCTGGGGCGAGAACGGGAACGGCAACCTCGGCACCGGCGACACCCAGGACAAGCTCGTGCCCACCCCCGTGGCCGGCGACGGACACTGGACCGCGGTGGCCTCGGGCGACTTCCACGGCCTGGGAATCCGCGACGACGGCACGCTCTGGGCCTGGGGTGTCAACTCCTCGTCGCAGGTCGGCGACGGATCCGGCCTCCGGCAGACCGCGCCCGTCCGGCTCGGGGACGCGAACGACTGGGTCGATGTCGACGCCGGGCCGCGGTTCAGCATCGCCCTGCGGTCCGACGGCGGCCTGTGGACCTGGGGCGAGAACCTCTTCGGACAACTGGGCCACGGCCACACCGAGACCGTGGCCACCCCCGTCCAGGGGGCGTTCGTCCACCGCTGGCGGATGGCCCGGGCCGGAAACAGCCATGTGCTGGCCATCGCCCGGGACGGCTCTCTGTGGGCGTGGGGCAACAACAACCAGGGACAGCTGGGCGGGGGAACCGACCGCTCGCGCAGCCTCCCGGCCCAGGTCGGCACCGACACCGACTGGGTCGACATCGACGCCGGCGGTTCGACGAGCGTCGCCATGAAGTCCGATGGCAGCCTCTGGGCGTGGGGGTCGAACGGCGGGATGCTCGGGCTGGGCGACCTCGCCCCGCGGCCCATTCCCACACGGGTCGGGGTCGCGACCGACTGGTGGTATGTCAGCGTCGGTTCCGACCACGTCCTCGGCCTGCGTCTCGACGGTTCGCTCTGGGGCTGGGGAATGAACAACGGGGTGCTCGACGACCAGCCGGAACGGGTCCGGGTTTCCCCCGGCCGGATCGGGACCACCCCCTGGCGGGCCGTCGCCGCCGGCTCGGGCTTCGGCATCGGCATCGACGACGACGGCTTCCTCTGGGGCTGGGGAGGGAATGGGAACGGACAGCTGGGGATCGGACGCCGGGGACAGGACCGTCCGGTTCCGACCCCGGTGGTCACCGCCCCCCGGCCCGGCGCCCTCCTCGCCGCCGGCCGGGCCCGGTCGGCCATCGCCGGCGGCGGCGCCGACCTCCTCTCCTGGGGCAACTCACCGGTCGGGAACGGCACCTCGGACAACCTGCACTTCCCGGCACCCCTGCCCGGATTGGTCGACGTCCGCTCGCTGGCGGTCGACGCCCACACGGTCGCGGTCCTGGAGGACGGGACGCTCTGGGCCTGGGGGCAGGGTTTCGACGGACAGACGGGCGTGCCGGGAGGGAACGGCTGGGTGGACGTTCCCACGCAGGTCGGCGACCGGACCGACTGGCGGTCGGTCGACGCCGCGAACCACACCCTCGCGATCGACGCCGCCGGCGGCCTGTGGGCCTGGGGCTCGAATCGCTCCGGGCAACTCGGCGACGGGACGATCACCAACCGGACCACCCCGCTCCCGGTCGCCGGGCTACCGGCACCGGTCGTCCGGGCCGCCGCCGGGGGCGCCTTCTCGGTCGCGCTGGACGACCAGGGCCGCCTCTGGGCCTGGGGCGAGAACGGAAACGGGCAACTCGGCGACGGCACCACCGCCGACCGCACCGGCCCGGCCCAGGTGGGAACCGACAGCGACTGGGTCGACGTCGCCGCCGGCGGCGACTTCGTCCTCGCCGTGAAATCCGACCGGTCGCTGTGGGGCTGGGGACGGAACCGGGAGAACCAGTTGGGCGACGGCACCCGCACCTCACGATCCACTCCCACGGCCCATCCCACCCTCACCAACGTCGTGCGCGTGAGCGCCGGATTCCGGCACGCCGCCGCCATCCTCCCCGACGGCTCGCTCCACGCCTGGGGACTGAACAGCTCGTTCCAGGTCGGCGACGGCACCACCGTCAACCGCTCCACCCCCGTCCCGGTCGGCGCCGATGCGACCTGGTCGGATGTCTCAGCCGGGAACGACTTCACCCTCGCGCTGCGGGCCGACGGCGTGGTGTTCGCCTGGGGCGACAACTGGGTGACCGGGCATCTCGGGACCAGCCACCGGCACCGGGTCGAGGCGGGCGACGCCTGGGGTCCCCTGGAGTCGACCCCCGTCCCCACCGCCGCCCTGACGCCCCGCGGGCGCTGACCGATGCCCCCCTTCCTCCATCGGACGGTGGCCGTGTACGCGGCGTGCCTGGGGCTCGCGGCCGGCGGGACGTCGCTGGCGGCGGAGACGCCGGTCGAGCGGGCGAACCGGGACGCTGTCGAGGCGGTGCGCTTCTCCAACACCCCGCCCCCCGCCGCCTCGCGCTGGCTGGCGATCCTGCACCTGGCGCAGTTCGACGCCGTGAACGCCCTCGGCGGGCCCTACCGGAACCACCGCGACCACGGCACGCCCCCGGCCGGGGCCTCGGCCCCGGCCGCCGCCGCGGCCGCCGCCAACCAGGTCCTGCGCCACGCGTGGCCGGCGTTCACCATCGCCTTCGACGCCGCGCTCCAGGCGGAACTCGCCGCGATACCCGGCGGGAACCCCGTCCGGGACGGGGTGGCCTGGGGCCGGGCCGTGGCGCTCGACCTGATCCGCGAGCGGGAGTTCGACGGATCCCAGCGCGGGATCGACCACCGGCCCTCGCCGGGGCCGGGCCGGTGGGAACCCACCCCGCCCCTCTTCGACAGCGCCCTCCTGCCCCAATGGGCGGTGATGATGCCGTTCCTGCTCCCGCGGCCCGACGCCTTCCGGCCCGGACCGCCCCCGCCGCCGGCCACCGACGCCTGGGCCGCGGAGTTCGAGGAGGTCCGCCGCCTCGGGGCCCGCGACAGCACCCTTCGGACACCCGACCAGACCGCGATCGCCCGGTTCTGGGCCGACGGTCCCGGAACCGTCACCCCGCCGGGGCACTGGAACCGGATCGCCCGGTTGTGGATGGCGTCCCGGGGGAACGGGGACCTGGTCGAGACCGCCCGCGTCTTCGCCGTGCTCAACCTCGCCCTGGCCGACGCGGCGATCGCGACCTGGGACTCGAAGTATGCCCACGACGGGTGGCGGCCGGTCACCGCCATCCGGGCCGCAGCCGGGGACGGACATCCCGCCACGCAGTCCGATGCCGGCTGGCTCCCGCTGGTCGACACCCCGCCCTTTCCCGAGTACGTCTCCGGGCACAGCACGTTCAGCGCCGCCGCGGCGGCCGTGCTGGCCCACGTCAACGGCGACGACCGGTTCGCGTTCGCGCTGGAATCCGACGGACTCTCGGGGGTGGAACGGGCCTTCGGAAGCTTCTCCGAGGCGGCCGACGAGGCGGGCATCAGCCGGATCTACGGCGGGATCCACTTCCAGAGCGCCAACCGGGCCGGGGGGGAACTCGGCCGGGCCGTCGCCCGCCACACCCTGGTCCACGCCCTGCGACGACGGGACGATCCGGCCCTGCGCCTCTCCCGGTCCCGGGCGGGCATCACCCTGTCCTGGCCGCCCGAGCTCGCCCTGGAGACGGCCCCCGACCCGCTGCACGGCCCCTGGGAACCGGTCCCCACCGATCCCGCCAGCCCGGGGATCACCACCCGGCCGCTGTCGGCCGACGCCTGCTACTTCCGGGTCGGCCCGGTGGCCAACCCGGGTCACTGACCCGAGGTCGTCCCGGAGCCCGGGCCTGACCTTCCCGCCCCCGCGGCTCGCGTCCGCGGGTCACGACTCCCCGCCCGCCGCCCGGCGCATCTGGTCGAACCACCAGGCCGCCCGCTCCCGCGAGCAGGGCCGACGGGGGCGCCGGACACTCGGCGGGACGGCCGGGAGGGAGAGGTCGAGCTGCCGGCGGGGCCCGCCACGAAGTTCGCGTTTCATGCCCGCATCCTGCCGCACGGGGTCGGACATCGGCTGTCCATGAGGTCGCCTTGTTTCCGGCACGCGACTGGCTAGCCTCTCACCCATGAACCGTGTCCCCGCCCTCCTGGTCCTGCTGCTGCTCGGGCTGCTGGCGGCGGACCCGGGATCCGGCGGGGGGATGGCGATGGCAGGGCCGGCCATCCGTCTGCGCAACGGGAGCATCGAGACACCCGAACCCGACCGTTCCCGGGCCGCGGCGCGGGCCGCCGTCGGGGAGACGACGGTCGACGGGCTCTTCCTGGTCCAGTTCGAGGGACGCCCCGATCCGGCCGGACGGGAGGCGCTGGCACCCCTGGGGGTCGAACTGCTGCACTTCATCCCCGAGAACGCCTTCATCGCCCGCCTCTCCGGCGCCCGTCCGGAGGCCATCCGCGCCCTGCCGTTCATCCGATGGCTCGGCCCGTTCGAACCCCGTCACAAGGTCGATGCCGACCTCGCCTCGATCCTTCGGGCGGCCGGCGGCGGCGAGGTGCCGGTGCGGCTGCTCCTCCACCCCGGGGTGACCCCCGCCGGGAAGGCCGCCGTCGCCCGGCAGCTCCGCGGGACCACCCGCCTGCGGCAGTTCGCCGTGGGCACCTTCGCCGAGGGAACGGTCGACGCCCGGCGCCTCTGGCGACTGGCCGGCTCGTCGGCGGTGGTGTGGATCGAGCCCGCCCGACGCATGCGGCTCTTCGACGAGATCGCGACCAAGATCGTGGCCGGCGACGACTTCGAGGCCGGCACGCGGGCGGCGGTGCATCAGCTCGGGTTCGACGGCGCCGGGGTCACCGTGGCGGTCGCGGACTCCGGGCTCGACCTCGGCGACCTGGAGTTCATGCACCCGGACCTGGAGGGACGGGTCGACGCCCTGTTCGCCTACGACAACCTGCCGGACGCCTCGGACGAACACAGCCACGGCACCCACGTGGCGGGGATCGTCGCCGGCAACGCGGCCGTGGGAACCACGGACGAGGAGGGGTTCCTCTACGGACTCGGGGTCGCCCCCGGGGCCCACATCGTCGCCCAGCGGATCTTCGACGGGCAGGGCAACTACCGCCCGCCGCCCTCCTTCGAGCACCTGACACGCGACGCCGTCCGGGCCGGCGCCTACGTGGGATCCAACTCCTGGGGTGACGACACCCAGGGCAGGTACGACCTGACCGCGGCGGAATTCGACGCACTGGTGCGCGATGCCGACGCGGTCACCCCGGGCGACCAGCAGTACGTCCTCGAGTTCAGCGCCGGCAACTCCGGCCCGGGCGGGCAGACCATCGGCACCCCGGCGGTGGCCAAGAACGTGATCGCCACCGGCGCCACCGAGAACAGCCGCTACACCTTCGGCATCTACGATTCCGGCCCCGAGGTGATGGCCGACTTCTCCAGCCGCGGCCCGGCCGAGGACGGCCGGATCAAGCCGGACATCGTCGCCCCCGGCACGTGGATCGCCTCCCTCAAGTCCGCCGCCTCGGGCGAGGAGAACGCCTGGTCGCCGATCGACGAGTACTACCTCTACCAGGGCGGCACCTCCCAGTCCGGCCCCCACGCCAGCGGCGCCTGCGCGGTGTTCATCCAGTGGTACCGCACCACCCGCGGCGGCCTCACCCCGTCGCCCGCCCTCGTCAAGGCCGCCCTCATCAACTCGGCCATCGACATGTCCACCGGCGTGGTCCCGGGCGACATCGACGATCCCTTCGACCCGGGCGTCGTGGTCGGGGACACCGGGCCGGTGCCGAACAACGACGAGGGATGGGGTCGGATCGACCTGGAGAACCTGATCGATTCCGACCGCCGCCACGAGTTCACCGACCAGGGGCCGGTCCTCGCCTCCGGCGACGTCTTCGAGCGCCGGGTGGTGGTCGGCCCGGACGACACCCTCAAGGTCACCCTGGTCTACACCGACGTCCCCGGCCTCCCCGCCGCCATCCCGGCCCTGGTCAACGACCTCGACCTCGAGGTCGTCGACCCCAACGGCATCCTCTACCGCGGCAATGCCTTCGCCGACGGCGAGTCGGTCGCCGGCACGCCGGTGGGGGACCCGATCAACAACGTCGAGGCGGTCCACCTCTCCACCCCGATCGCCGGGGAGTACGTGGTCCGGGTCCGCGGCGTGAACGTGGTCCAGGACATCCGCGGCGGGCCCACCCCCACCCCCGGCCAGGACTTCGCCCTCGTGGTCTCCGGCCAGCTGCCCGCCCCCGGCGAGGGCGTGGTCTCGTGGGACCGCCCCGCCTACCGCTCCCCCGCCACCGCCCTGCTCCGGGTGGTCGACCAGCAGCTCACCGGGAACACGTCGGTCGCCGTGCGGGTGTCCGGCCCGCGTGAACCGGACGGCCTGACGGTCACCCTGCAACCGGCCGGGAACGGGGGGACCTTCACCGGGACGATCGACATCACCGACGCCCCGGCCGATCCGGCCGACGGACTCCTCAGCGGCGTGGACGGCGACGTGCTCACGGCGGTGTATGTGGATGCGGACCCGCCCGGGGAACGTCGGGCGACGGCGATGGTCGACGCCCAGCCGCCAGCGATTTCGGACGTGGTCGCCGCCGGGCAGTTCGGCCGGGTCGGCATCACCTGGCTCACCGGCGAACCGGCGAACTCCCGGGTGGTCTTCGGCCCCTCCAACGCCGTCACCCAGGTGGTGTCCGATCCCGCCTTCCGGCAGCGCCACCGCGTCGAGCTGCCCGCGGTGACCCCGGGCGAGACCTACCTGTTCCACGTCGTCTCGACCGACCCGGCCGGGAACACCAGCACCAACGACAACGGCGGCCGGATGTTCCGGTTCGTCGGCCCCCGCACCCCCACCGCCCTGCTGGTCTACAGTCCCGAGGCCATCTTCGGACCCGACGGGATCCTCAGCGAGTCGCCCTACCCCGGGCCGGAGACCTGGACCGACACCCTCGACCAGCTCGGGGTCGACTACGAGGTCTGGGACACCGGGGCACGGGGTGTCGCCCCCCGCTTCGAGGACCTCAAGCCCTACCGCCTCGTGCTGTGGCGGCCGGAGGAACTCCAGTCCCCGCCCCCGGGGCTGATCGCGGCCCTCACCGCCTACGCCGACGCCGGCGGATCCCTCTTCATCGCGTCCTTCGACCTCCTCTCGCGCCTCGACGAACAACAGCAGGAGGACTTCCGGCGTCGGGTGCTGCACGTGGACGAGTACCTGGTCGACCAGGGCGCCACGTTCGTCGAAAGCGTGCCGGGGGATCCGGTCGGGAGCGGGGCCACCATCGGACTCGACTACCAGGCGTTCCCCAGCGGGTTCTTCATCGACATCCTCGGGATCGTCTGGGAGGACGGCCCCGACCACCTCCAGGTGTCCACCAATGCCGCCCCGGTGTTCCTGCAGGAGGACGGGCGGGTGGTCGGGTTGCGGCATCCTCGGACCGGCAGCGACAGCCGGGGCCGCGTGGTCTACTTCTCCTTCCCCCTCGAGGCGGTCCCGGCGGACGCCCCCGCACCCGACAACCGCGCCACCGTGCTGGGCAACGCCCTCGAGTTCCTCCTGCCGGGCCTCGGGGGCATCTCCACCGTCGCCTTCGACCGCATCGCGTACACCATCCCCGCCTCGGCGGTGGTCGAGGTGACCGACGCCCGGCGCATCGGCGAGACCTCGGTGCCGGTCGGGGTGTCGGTCGCCGGCCAGGCGGGACCGGTGACGGTCGAGTGCTTCGCCACCCCGGTGCCCGGCATCTTCCGGGGACGGCTGGTGCTGGTCGACCGGCCGCCGGGTGCGGCGCCCGCCGGTCCGCCGCTGCCGCCGGGGGAGGCCGTCCCGCGGCTGCCCGCCGCGCACGGCGACCGGATCGACGCCGTCTATCTCGACGACGCCGGCCGCACCGCCGGCACCTTCGCGGCGGTCGACACCGTGGCGCCCGCCGCCTTCGGCGTGGATCACGAGCCCTCGTACAACGAGGCCTATGTGTTCTGGGAGACGGACAAGCCGTCGGACGCGCTGGTGCGGTACGGCGAGAGTCCCGGCGACCCCACGTTCCTCACCCGCACCGCCTACAGCGCCGAGCTGGCCACCTACCACGAGGTGCTCCTCACCGGACTGATCCCCGACCGGGACTACTACTACCAGGTGGTCAGCCGCGACGCTGCGGGCAACGCGGCGGTCGACGACAACGACGGGGCGCTCCACCGCCTGCGGACCCTCCGTCCGGTCACCCCGCCGTGGGTCGACGACCTCGAGTCCGGACGGACGGGCTGGGCGGTGTTCAACGACGACGGGCTCACCGGGGGGTTCTTCGACGACGAGGAGGATTCCGGCGCCTTCCTCAACTCGGCCTGGCAGTACGGGCGTCCGGTGAACCGCTTCGGCGTCACCGCCCGCTCCGGCACCAACTGCTGGGGTACCAACCTCGGCGGCGAGGTCGTCGACCTCGCCATCACCGACCTCGTCAGCCCCGCCGTGAGCCTCCTCGGCGGCAACCGCGCCACCCTCCGCTTCTGGCATCACTACGACTTCACCACCCCGTCCACCGGCGACGACTTCGCCGACTTCAGCCTGGAGATCGCCCAGATCGCCGTGTCGGCCGACAACGGCGCCAGCTGGAACGCCCTCTGGGCCAACCCGGAGGAGGCGTCGGACGGATGGGAGGAGGTCGAGATCGACATCTCCCGGTACCTCGGCCGGGTCGTCCGCTTCCGGTTCAACTACCAGATGTTCAGCTTCAGCGCCATCGACCGCCTCGGCTGGCTGATCGATGACATCGGGGTCGACATCAACACGGTCCCGTCAACGCTCCTCGTGGTGTCGAACAACCTCGCCCAGGCCCGGTTCCACCTCGACGGACCGGCCCTGATCGCCGGCCGGGGCCGGCATTTCCCCACCAACGTGCCCCCGGGCGACTACACCATTACCTGGCAGCCGGTGCCCTTCCACGTCACCCCGCCCCCGCAGTCCGGTCAACTGGGCGGGACCACCAACGCCCTCGTCTTCGCCGGCACCTACACCTTCCCCGACGACAACCGGAACGGCATCTCCGACCTCTGGGAGATCGAGTTCCTCGGCAACACCGATCCGCGTCCGGCCGGGACGGACTCCGATCTCGACGGGATGAGCGACCTGCGGGAGTTCCAGGCTGGGACGGATCCGTCGGACCCGGACTCCTTCCTCCGGGTGGAGGCACCGGCGGAACTCCCCAACCGGACCGTCCGGGTGTCGTGGAACACCCGGCCCGATCGCGAATACCTCCTCGAGGGCAGCCAGGATCTCGTCGACTGGATCCCCTACTCGGAACTCGTGTACGGCGACGGATCGGACCAGCAGGTCACCCTGCCGGCGCTGGATGCGCGGATCCCGTACTACTTCCGGGTCCGGGTGATCCCCTGATCACTTCGCGCCCTGGTCGATCCAGGCGCGGAGGAGGCCGACCTGCTCCTTGGTCCACGGATCCCCCTTGCCCTCGGGAGGCATGGCATAGTCCTCGTCGAGGCGCGCCACGGTGTGGACGATCGTGCTCTTGGCGCTGTCCTTGGCCACCACGCTCGGGCCGCCCTCGCCGCCCTTCAGGGTCGCCTCCAGGGTGTCGAGTCGGAGATCCCCCTTCTGCTTCTCGGGCCCGTGACACTTGAAGCAGGACTTCTCGAACAGGGGACGGATGTCCTTCTCGAACGTCACCCCGGCCTTGCCGGAGGCCGGCGGGAGCTTGCTGACGTCGACATCGGCCGCCCGCAACCCGCCCCAGAGGGCGAGCCCGGACACGAGGGAAAGGGGGATCAGGGTACGCATATGAAGTGGAATCAACCTGTCGTCGGACGGAATACCGGTCAACCCATTCAATCCCGGACCGATACCCCGCCCCATCCCCGGCAACCGGCACGGCGACTGCTAAGTCCTTTCCGTCGACTCCTCCTTTCGCAGCACTGCGTTTCCGGAGGGCCGCTTGACAGTCTGGCGTCGATTGCGTCACGTCTGGGCGGCAACCCGGAAGCCCGAGGAGGGCATGGCCGACAGCACACACAGCCCGGAGACCCGACTGAAGTCCAAGTAAGAGAATGGCCGAAGACCAGATGCAGCTTCAGCGCTGGGAGCTGAAGTATGTCATCCCGGAGGATCTCGCCCTGATGATCCGGGACTTCGTGCGTTCGTACCTCGAGATCGACGAGTACGGGGCGGGGCGGCCGAACCTTTCCTACACGATCCACAACCTGTATCTCGACTCCGACGACCTGGCGATCTACTGGGGGACGATCAATGGCAACAAGAACCGCTACAAGTTGCGTCTCCGGTTCTACGAGGACAACCCCACCACGCCGATCTACTTCGAGATCAAGCGCCGGATGAACGAGGCGATCCTGAAGCAGCGCGGCGGGGTGAAGCGGCAGGCCGTGGAGGCGGTCCTGGCCGGACAGTTGCCGGGACCGGAGGACCTCGTCTCGGGCGACCCCCGGCAGCTCGTCGCCATCCAGCGGTTCGTCCAGCTGATGCTGCGCGACCGCGCCGCCCCCACCGCCCACGTCTTCTATGAGCGGGAGGCATGGATCAGCCCGTCGGACAACTCCGTCCGCGTCACCATGGACCGCAACGTCCTCATCTCCCCGGAGTTCGTCACCCGATTCAGCGCCCGGATGGACGACCCGAGCCGCGTGTTCGGCAACCTGGTGATCCTCGAACTCAAGTTCACCGGACGGTTCCCCGACTGGTTCAAGGAGATGGTGCGCGTCTTCAACCTGCGGCAGGGATCCGCGTCGAAGTACGCCGACGGGATCGCCGCCAAGGGGGAACACCACTTCCAGCGCGAGGGGCCGATGCTGCCCCCGGGGCTGGACTACGGCGCCTCGGAGCGGCGACGCCAGGAGCGGCAGGACCGGATCGCCGGGCTGCTCCAGGAGGCCTGAACGATGGGGAACACCATGGACTGGATCACCCGCGCCAACTTCGGCACCGCACCGGACGACGTCCGCGGCATGGTGCTGGGCCTCCTGATCGCGTTCCTGTGCGGGCACGTCGTGGCCTGGATCTACATGATCTGCCACTCCGGCCTCAGCTACTCCCGCTCGTTCGTCAACTCGCTGGTGGTCCTCTGTGTGATCGTCGCCCTGGTGATGATGGTGATGGCCAACAACCTCCTCATCGCCTTCGGCCTCATGGCCGTGTTCGCCATCGTCCGCTTCCGGAACATCCTCCGCGACACCCTCGACACCAGCTACATCCTCGCCAGCATCACCATCGGCATGGCGGCCGGGACCCGGAAGTTCGGCACGGCGGTCATCGGCAGCGCCCTGTTCGCCCTCCTGATGCTCTACCTGCACTGGACCCAGTTCGGCAGCCGGCACCGGTTCGACCTGATCCTGAACCTGCACTGGGGACGTCCGCTGGGTGAACTCCCCGACCTGGCCCTCCTGCTGGAACGCCACGCACGCCGCACGGTGGTGGCCAGCCAGCGGAGCGCCCAGGGCCACGACGGCGCGGACCTCTCCTACCGGCTCCTGCTCCGCGACGCCGGCCGCATGGACGAGCTGATGACCGAGGTGAAGTCCTTCCCCGGGGTGTCCCGGGTGACCAGCCTTCGGGCCGAGGAGGAATCGGAGGTCTGACATGGAACGCCTCCCCCCCATCCCCAGCCCGCCGGGCACGATCTTCCGGGAGATCCGTGTCAACGTGGTCCCGTTCCTGGTGTTCGCCGCCCTCGTCACCCTGGTGGTGTTCCAGTGGCGTTCCTATGAGGGACCGGCCGCGATCGTGGGCGAGGCGGAAAGCCGTCGCACCCTGGTCAGCAGCACGGTGCCGGGACGCCTCACCCGGGTGCTGGTCGCCCCCCTGGAACAGGTGGCCGCCGGACAGGCGGTGGCCGAACTGATCCTCGCGGACCCCCGCCTGGTCGAGGCCCAGGCGGAACTGAGCAAGGCCCGGATCGAACTCGCCCGCACCGCCATCGAACCGCGCCTCCGCCGCGACAACAACGAGATCAACTACCTCAACCTCCGCCTCGACTGGATGCGCGACCGGGTGAAACTGGCCGACCTGCGGGCCCAGCTGGCATTCCAGGAGTTCGAGCTGGATCGGGTCCGGAACCTCCAGACCACCAACGGCACCCCGTTCCCCGTCGCCTCCATCTTCGATGTCCAGGTCGCCGAGCGCGACCGCGACTCACTCCGCGACCAGGTCGCCGAACAGACGGTCCTGGTCGATGAACTCGCCCGGGCGATGGCGGAGTTCGAGCCGAACAGCCGGAAGATCGACGCCGACCTCCCCAGCTCGGTCCGCGCCGCCCTCGCGGTCGAGGAGCGCGCCCTCGAGGCCATCGAGATCCAGTTGCGTCCCGTGCCCCTGCTCGCCCCCATGGACGGGTTCGTCAGCATGGTCCATCGGCACGACGGCGAGAACGTCCTCGCCGGGGAGCCGATCCTCACCATCAGCGCCGACCGCTCCCAGCACATCGTGGCCTACCTCCGGCAACCGTTCACCACCGAGCCGGTCCCGGGACAGAAGGTCCGACTCCGGAGCCGCGGCCGTTCCGGGCAGTCGGCCGACTCCGAGATCCTCCGCACCGGCACCCAGCTGGAACCCATCCTCCCCGAACTCCTGCCCCCACGGCCCGGCGGCACCCTCTCGATCGATCCCATCCGGCCCGCCGCCAGCCCGTCGGCCGAATACGGACTCCCCATCCTCGTGGCCATCCCCGGCGGATTCCGGGTCCTGCCGGGCGAGTTGGTCGACCTGACCCTCGGACCGGCCCCGACCGACGCCCCGGCCACGGAGTAGGAGCCGCACACCCGGCCCGGGCCAGCCCGGGCTAGGCCCGTTCCGCGGGCTCCCCGGCCGCGATCCCCGGCTGGAACTCGTCGGCGTGGTACGAGCTCCGCACCAGAGGCCCGCTCGCCACGTGGACGAATCCCATGGATTCCCCCAGCATCCGGTACTCGTCGAACACCGCCGGGGGAACGAAGGAAACCACCGGCAGATGCTGCCGCGTCGGCTGCAGGTACTGGCCCAGCGTCAGGATGTCGACCCCCGCCGCCCGGAGGTCGGCCATCGACTCCCGCACCTCCTCCGGATGCTCCCCCAGTCCCAGCATCATCCCGGACTTGGTGTGCATCCCCGAACCGCCGCGCTCCTTCGCCTTGCGCAGGACGGTCAGGGAACGGTCGTAGGTGGCCCGGTGCCGGACCGACGGCGTGAGGCGGCGCACGGTCTCGAGGTTGTGGTTGAAGATGTCCGGCCGCGCCGCCAGCACCCGGTCGAGCGCCGCGTCACGATCCAGAAAGTCCGGCGTGAGCACCTCGACCACGATCCCCGGATTCAGCTCCCGCACCGCCGCGATGGTGGACTCGAAATGGGCCGCCCCGCCGTCGGCCAGGTCGTCCCGGGCCACCGCCGTGATGACGACGTGCTTCAGACCCATCCGCCGGGTCGCCTCGGCCACCCGCCCGGGCTCGCCCGGGTCCAGCGGCAGCGGACGGGCGGTGTCGACCGCGCAGAATCCGCACGCCCGGGTGCAACGGTCGCCCGCGATCATGAAGGTGGCCGTCCCCCGGCTCCAACACTCCCAGTGGTTCGGGCACTTCGCGCTCTCGCACACCGTGTTCAGCCGGAGGTCGCCCAGCAGGGCACGGGTGCGGACAAAGGCGCTGCTGGTGGGCAACTGGACCTTCAGCCACTCCGGCAGGCGCGGACGCGGGACCAGAGGGATCGGGGAAACCGCCGGGGTGCCGGCGGCGGACGGGGCGGAAACGGCGCACGAACTCATCGCAGGAACCCCACCATGGGCCGCGGCGGTCCGATGGCAACCCCTCTGTTGACCGCCCCGGGGGGGATGACACAAAGGACGAGGCTGCTGCGGACGGGAACTCGCTGCCACGCCCGATCCAGCTGCAGCGGGTCTGCCGGACCCGCATCAGGGGGCGGGGATTGAGCATGGCATCCGGGAGCACTAGGATCCGGGGGTGGTGACCACGAGCCGTCGTATGGGAACGACCGAACACCTGTCCCCACTGCTTCGCAAGCTCGGGGGCAGGGGGCTGGGCGGAGCGCAGAACCTGATGGCCCTCGCCGTCGGACGGGGATGCCGTTACTACGCCGGAGCGGCCGGGGACGCCCCACAGGACCCGGGACCGGAACGTGTTTCAAACGAGGAACTGGCGATCGCCCTGCTGCACGGCGGTATCGAGTGGTCGCCGGAAGCCCTTCGCATGGGGGCTGCCATGGTGGCGGCGGCGGGCAACGACCCGGCGATCCTCGCCCGCCTCGCCCGAATGGAGCGCTGCGAGGCGATGCTCGCCGCAGTGGCTCGGGCCGGACACCAGTTCGAGCCGGACAACCCCTTCTGGACCCGCCTGATCGACCTCTTGCCCAAGGCACCCGACGTGCCGGAGGGCATCCTGCCCCACCCGACACGATTCGTCGCCATGACCGGGTGGACCCGCGCCGGACGGGGAACACGCGCCCAGTGGATTCGACCCAGCCCCGACCGATGGACAACGCCTCCCGAATCCTGACCACCCTCGACGGGCATCTCGATCACCCCGTCCGGCTGATCCTCTACGGCCGGGCAGCGATCCAGTTGGGATTCCCAACACCGCCGGACTCCATCGCCAGGTCACTGGATGTCGATGCCATCATCCCCATGAGCCAGACCGAGGCACTGACCGCGGATGACGGATTCTGGGCGGCACAGGACCAGACAAATCGGAACCTCCAGTCCGAAGGTCTGTACATCACACATCTCTTCCCGGCCGACATGGTGATCCTGCGCCGGTGTTGGGAAGACCACCTCGTCCGCCTCCCGCGGCCGGCGACCCGCTGGCTCGAGCTATGGCGTCCGGCGACCGTGGACCTGGTCCTGACGAAGATGATGCGCGGCCTGGATGAGCTCGACCTTGCCGACGCCCGCTACCTGATCGAGACCGATCGGATCCCGCGAACCTGTCTCGCAGATGCCATGGAACAGGCGCTCGTCCCCCCATTCCCGGAAATCGAGGCCTCTTTCCGTCGTTGTCGGCCGCTGATCCTCGCAATGGCCGCTCCTTGATCGGGCGCCCACCCGGAGCGTTGACCGCCCCGGGCCACCCCGCCATTTTCGCCGCCGCCTATGAGCAACCTCGACGCGATGTATTCGAAGCTGACGATCCAGACCGGTGCCAAGCTGGTGCTGGTGGTGCTGGACGGACTGGGCGACATCGCCACGGCGGCCCACGGGAACCTCACCCCGCTGGAGGCGGCCCGCACCCCGAACCTCGACGCCCTCAACCGCAGCGGCTCGGCCCAGGGGCGCATGATCCCCGTCGCCCCGGGCATCACCCCGGGCAGCGGCCCCGGCCACCTCGCCCTCTTCGGATACGACCCGCTCGAGTTCGAGGTCGGCCGGGGCGTGATCGAGGCCCTGGGCCTCGGCGTGGAACTCAAGGCGGGCGACGTCTGCGCCCGGGCCAACTTCTGCACCCTCGACGACAAGGGCCTGGTCACCGACCGCCGCGCCGGACGGATCCCCACCGAGACCTGCGAACGCCTCTGCGCCCTGCTCGCCGCGAAGATCAAGAAGATCGGCACCACCCAGGTGATCATCACCCCGGGCAAGGAACACCGCTTCGTGGTCATCTTCCGCGGCGCCGGCCTCGAGGGCCCCCTCACCGACACCGACCCGAACCGCGAGGGCCTCCCGATCGCCGCCGCCAAGCCGGTCCAGGCATCGAACGCCGGCCAGAAGAAGGTCGCGAAGCTGATCGCCGACTTCTACAAGGCCGCCCTGCCGGTGCTGAAGAACGAGCGCCCGGCCAACGGCTTCCTCCTCCGCGGCATCGCCCATCAGCCGGCCATCCCCACCTTCCAGGAACGCTACCAGCTCCGCCCCGCCGCCCTCGCCGTGTACCCCATGTACAAGGGCCTCGCCCAACTGGTCGGCATGACGATCGTCGAGGGCGCCCAGACGATCCGGGAGCAGTTCGAGCACTATGTCCGGCTCTACGACGACCACGACTTCTTTTTCATCCACTTCAAGTACACCGACAAGGCCGGCGAGGACGGGAACTTCGCCGCCAAGGTGAAGGCGATCGAGGAGTTCGACGCCGCCCTGCCCGTGCTGCTCGCCCGCAAGCCGGACGTGCTCGCCATCACCGGCGACCACTCCACCCCGTGCGCGGTCAAGGGCCACTCCTGGCATCCGCAGCCGGTCCTCCTCCACTCCGCCTACAGCGGCCATGACAAGCTGGACCGGTTCACCGAGACGGGTGCGAACTCCGGCTCCCTGGGGATCTTCGAGGCGAAGTACCTGATCCGCCTCATGCAGGCGAACGCCAAGATGTTCGACAAGTTCGGGGCCTGACCGCTCCCCGCAGCTCCCCGCCGACCGCCTCCACGGCCTGCCCCTCCCGCACCCCGCCATGAAGGCCGTCCTCCTCGCCGCCGGAAAGGGCACCCGCATGGGTGCCCTCACCAGCGACCTTCCCAAACCCATGCTGCCGGTCCAGGGGCGGCCCATCCTGGAGCACATCCTGGAAGGCCTCCGCGACGCCGGCATCCACGAGGCCTGCCTCATCACCGGATGGCGGGCGGAGGTGATCGAGAACCACTTCGGCGACGGTTCCCGCATCGGCATGCGCCTCGCCTACGCCCGCCAGGAGGTCCAGGACGGAACGGGCAAGGCGCCGGAACTGGCCCGGGAGTTCGTCGGAACCGACGACTTCCTCCTCACCTACGGCGACATCCTCGTCCGCCCACAGACCTACCAGGACATGGTCGCCCGCTGGCGGGGCGGGCCGTTCGAGGCCCTGGTGACCGTCACCGAGGGACAGGACGTCACCCAGGGCGGGCTGAATTTCTTCGACGACGCCTTCTGCCTCACCCGGCTGGTCGAGAAGCCCTCGCCGGCCCAGCTCGACGCGCTCCGGGCGGATGGCTGGCCCCGGCCCGGGCAACCGGTGTGGTACAACGCCGGGATCTACATCTTCCGGCCCCGCCTTTTCGACTTCACCGCCCGTCTCCAGCGCTCACCCCGCGGGGAGTTCGAGCTGACCGACGCCCTCATCGCCATGGTCGACGCCGGGCTCCGGGTGGCCGGGCTCCGGATCGAGGGACGCTGGGTCGATGTCCGGGATCCGGCGGTCCTCGCCTCGCTGCAGGACACGGCGGACGCCCCATGAATCCCGACGCCGGCCCGCCCCCGCCCGCCCGCCCCCGACTGCGGGCGCGGCTGACGCCGGCGGCCGAACGGGCGGTGCACTCGGGACATCCCTGGGTCTATGCCGACCGGATCCGTTCCCTGAACCGGCCCGGCGACCCCGGGGAAATCGCCGTCGTGTACGACCGCCACGACCGCTTCCTCGCCCTCGCCCTGTTCGACCCCGCGTCTCCCATCCGCCTCCGGATCCTCCACACGGGAAGCCCGGTGACAGTCGACGACGCCTGGTGGATCCAGCGATGGACCGCGGCCTTCGGAAGGCGTGCGGGGATCCTCGATGCCGCGACCAACGGCTGCCGGCTGGTGAACGGCGAGAGCGACGGCTGGCCGGGGCTGGTGCTCGACCAGTACGCCGACACCTGGGTGCTCAAGCTCTACACCACCGCGTGGCGTCCCTGGCTCCCCAGGCTGCGCCGACACCTGACGGAACTCGGCGACGGCCGACGCGTGGTGCTCCGGCTCAGCCGCAACGCACAGACCCCGGACACCGCCGACGGCTGGCAGGACGGCTCCAACCTCATCGGCACCGACACCGCGGAGTCGGTCGTCTTCACCGAGGACCGGCTGCGGTTCCGTTCCGATGTTGTCCGGGGCCAGAAGACGGGGTTCTTCCTCGACCAGCGCGACAACCGCCGCCTCGTGGGCGGGATGAGTTCGGGCGCCGAGGTCCTGAACGCCTTCAGCTTCAGCGGCGGGTTCTCGCTCCATGCGGCCCGTGGCGGTGCGATCCGGGTGACCGACCTCGACCTCAGTCCCCACGCCCTCGCCGCCGCCCGGGCGAACTTCGCCTTGAACGCCGAGGACCCCTCGGTGGCCCGCGCCGTCCATGAGACCGTCCAGGCCGACGCCTTCGCCTGGCTGGCCACCGGTCCGCGGCGCTCGTTCGACGTCGTCGTCTGCGACCCGCCCTCGCTGGCCCGGCGCGAGACCGAACGCACCGGGGCGATCGCCGCCTACGGACGCCTGGCGGCCGACTGCGCCCGCCGGGTACGTCCCGGGGGCTGGCTCGTCGCCGCCTCGTGCTCGGCCCATGTCACCGAGGAGGAGTTCCTGGGCGCCGTGCGGCGGGCGCTCGGTCTTCCCGGCGGGGGCTGGACGGAGGTTCGCGTGACCGGCCACGCACCCGACCATCCCGCCACCTTCCCCGAAGCCCGCTACCTCAAGGCCATCCACGTTCGCCGACGACCGACCGTCTCCCGGCGATGACTTGGAGCTGTCGGGTAACTCCGAGGTGAGTCCTCCGTCGCCTGCGGACGGGTCGACGGATTCTTCCGCTCATCGCCGCGGCCGTTCTGTGCCACAACCCGGCGTTGCTCCGCGAGGTTCCAGAGGGAAGAACCGGGAGGCTTGCCGGAGGAGAAGCCGCCGTTTAAGTCTTTCCCATGAGCACAGTTCAAGAGATCGAGGCGGCCATTCCCAGGCTGAAGCGCGAGGAGATTGAAGCCCTCCAGGCTTGGATCGCCGACTACTTGGAGGACCAGTTGGAACTGTCGGATGAAGTCAAAGAAAGGCTGGATCAATCGCGTCGAGAGATCGCGACCGGCCATTTCATCACCCGCCAGCCTTGATCCGCGGTGGCGGCCGCGCTCCAAATCTGGTCGGCAATCTTTGTTCGGTCCTTCGACGCGCTTCCAGCCGACACCCGCACCTCGGTTCAGAGCAGGGTGGACGACATGGGCTCGCGGTTGGATTCGTTTCCTCACCAACGCCTGGCTGGCCGGCCTGAATTCAAGCTGCGGGTCGGAGATTACCGCGTGCTCTACGAGTTCGACCTGGCGGCCGGCCGCATCTTCCTTCACTACGTCGGCCATCGTCGCGAAATCTACAACCGGCGTTGACCCGAGTTTCCCACCGCTTTTCATCGAGAGACGTCGCGACAGCCCGTAGGGGATGGCGGCCGAATCCATTCCAAGCCGGGCCGTATGATCCAGCCGACACAACCGAGCCTGACGCATGGATACTGCTGACGGCCCGGAGGCTCCGAAGGATTCGGCTCTCGGGGGGACCGCTCGGCCAATCCGAATGGCTGCGGTCGGAGCGCACCCCCCATTGACCCATGGCACCCGGTGAACCTGCATCCGGGCGGATGACTTATGGCCCGTGCCCGCCGTGGACCGGTCTGGGCCGGCTGTTCGCGGGCGATTCCTTCGCGTTCCGATTCCACCTCCGGCCGGGTCGTACCGGATGGCTGGAGCGGGGCGAACCCGGCCCCGGAATACTCGGGGAGCGGGGTCAACTCCTGGCGGAACGGCGGGACGAGGTCTTCGTGTGGACGGAGGCGGCGGATCGGCTCTGGAGCGATGCGGAAGGTGTCCTGGACGGTGCCCTGACCCGTTCCATCCCGGCAGGGACGCCGCGGGAACGGGCGTTGGAGGTGTCGAAACGATGGGCTCCGGACTTCGTCCTTCTGGAGCACGATGCGGACGGGTTCGTGTTCGCCGGGGGCAGCGTGTGTTTCCCGAGCGGGTGGGATCCACGGGAGAAGGTGGGGAAGGGTCTGGCGGAGGTTCATGCCCCGGTACCGGGCTTGAACCGGGAACTGGGACCCAGGATCGCGCGGTTTCTCGATCAACTGGAGCCCGACCGCGTGTACGAGCGGGAGAACTGGGGCCTCGCCGCCAGCGGGGAACTGGACCTGCATCCATCCCGCGGCCGGGCGCGGTTGGACGGACTGGGTCCGGAATCGGCATGGTTCCGTCTGGAGGAGCAGGCGTTCCTGCGATGCGGACCCGGTGGACGGACGCTGTTGTTCCTGATCCACGTTCGGGTGTGGCCGCTGCGGGAAGTGCTCGCGGCGACCGGCGCCGGGGAGGCCTTCCGGCGGATGCTGCGGACGCTGCCGCCGGAGGTGGCCCGCTACAAGGGCCTGGCAGGCTTCCGGACCCCGGACGGGGACGGGACGACTCCCGGCTGAGGGTCGTAAGGACACGTCCTCACCGCGGTTCCAGCCACAAGGAATCCGCGTCGAATCCGGCCACGCCGGATCCCGCACGCAGCTCGAGCAGGAGGCAGACCGGGCCACTGGCCTCGAACTCCAGCCGGCACTGCCGCTCGCGCCGGTTGCCACGGACCCAGGAGCGGGATCGGACCTCCCCTCCCAACACCCGCAACCCGGCCCCGCGCGGTGACTCGAAGTCCTCGACCGAGACCCCGGAGGTCGTGACCCGCGCCGAGAACCGGTACCGGCCGGGGGGCAGATCCAGCGTCTGACGCCACGATCCCACCCCGGGGCGCTCCGCACCCAGGCGCCAGGTGCGATCGGTGTCGGTCGGCACCTGGAAAACCATCTCCGGATGCGGATCACGGTCGGGATGCCAGCCGTCCGCGAGGAGAACCGGGCCTGATCGGGCATGGGCAAGAGCCCGCGGAGACGTGCGGGTGGCCGGACGGGCGAACGCCAGGCGTTCCCCAAACCGACGGGCAAGATCCGCCCCGAGCTCGCGCAGGGTCGACGCTTGGTCCGGGTCGTGCACCTCCACGGCGGCCGCCAGCATCGATGCACGGGCTCGGATCCGACCCTCCCAGCCTTCCCGGCTCCACACGGTGTCCACCTGCCGACGCAGCTCCGCAGCCCAGGCGTGCGACTGCCCCGGGATCTCCCGCAAGGCCCCGGCGACCATGCCCTGGAAGTCCGTGAACAGCGGGGCATCGGGGTCGCCGAGAATCTGGTCCATCCCATGGGCGAGGAACACGAAGCGGCCGTCCTGCGGCCGTCGGTAGGCCCGGTAGTTGTTGGCCGCCAGCGCGTAGCCGTCCCAATGGCCCAGGAGCACCTCGGCCGCGGTGAAGGCGGTGAAGGCCCCGATGTCCAGGGCCGCGGCGAGGGCGGTCGCCCGGTCCGCCGGATCGGCCCGCCCGCAGGCGTCGATGAGGGCGCCCAGGCTTCCGTCGGAGTCCGCGTTGCCACCGCGCCGCTTCATGTGCGGGTCCAGGTCCCCGCCGCGCCCGGGATCATGAAGCTCCCCGCGGCCCGGTGGACCGAACCACGCCGAAAGCATCTCCGGGGTGAAAGCCTCCCGAACCACGTACACCCCGCGGTCGACGCCCTGCAGTCGCAGCCAGGCATGGGTGCAGCGGCCCGCGGGCACGCCGGCAGCCCGCGCCAGCTCACCGCCCAGCCATTCATGGAGGCGGGATTCGTCCTGGGCGCCGTTGTTCAGATGCAACTTGGTCAACCCCACGAAGGGGCGGCATCCCTTGAACTTGTCGAAGTCGAGGGTCAGGCCGGGACGCTCCGCGGCCGGTTGGAAACTCCCGTAGGACCCCTTGAGCTTGATGCCGACGTTCTTCCAGGTGCGATCCCCCCAACGCACCGTGGATTCGGCATGGAGCTTCGGCTCCTCCAGGGTCTGCAGCGAGAGGGCCTCCCAGTCCTCCGGTTTGAGGGTGATATCCAGGACCACCAGGGGCTCGTCGAAGAGGGCTGCGGACTCATCCCGGGGCTGTCCGGCAACTGCCGCTCCGCACGCCGGAGCCCGGCCGGTTGCCACGGAGAGCAACAGCCAACCGAGTCGAAGGGAAACAAGGACGCCACGAAGCGTCCGGGCCGAACGGATCCGCACCCCGCTAGAAAGCGTCGAATCCGCGCCTCCGCAAGTCGCCTGCAGGATCAGGACCTTCCCGAATGCGGCGCGCGCCCGGTCGTGCGACAGGCCAGCGGATGGACCCCGCGACGGCAGGCGTCGGAGCAGTACCGGACATGATCCCAATCCCGCTCCCACTTCTTGCGCCAGGCGAAGGGTCGGGCACAGGCGACACAGATCTTGGTGGGCAGATCGGCCTTCTTCATTCCCGTTCCACCGGTGCACCCAACCCGCGTCCGGTCAACCATGCACCCCCCGTCCCCGGTTGCAGTTCCGACCAACCGCGGAACGTTGGCCGGGTGGCAGCGCTTCAGGCTCCAGCAGGTTCGATCGGCGTCGACACCCGGCCCCCGGGGTCCTCACCGACGTCGTCCCCGAAACCCGGCGTGCCCCCTGCGGACGGGGTCCACGGAGGCGGCGAACTGACATCGGAGCAATCCTCCCTGGCCCGGCGTCGATTGCGGCTGGGCATCACGAACGTGGGATTCTGGGTCATCACGGCGGTCGCCGGACTCGTGGTGCTGAGGACCCAACGCGACGGGCTTGCCGCGGTCCACCCGTGGGCCATCGCCCTCGGCGTGTTGGGAGTGCAGGCGGTGTTCGATGCGGTGGGCGGATGGATTCTGATGCCGCCGCCCCGCCGGAGACGCTCCACGTTCCTTCGCCGATGGATCCGCGGCGTCGCGGTGCACTCACTGGTCCTCGTCGGGATTGGCAGCCTCGGGGCGCTGAGCCTGCGTTGGACCGGCGGCTTCGGGATGGGTCTGGCGGTCTCGATGCTCGGGATGGCATTCGGACGCGGGTTCCTCCACCGCGCCATCGTCGGGGCTCCCCTCCGACCGGGGAATTGCACCGGCGGGGCGGCGGTGTTGTTCCAGGCGGTGGACGATCCGGCCTTCACCGGTGGCATCATCGGACTGGGCCGTCGGGCCGAGGTCCTTCTGCCAGAGAGCTGGCGGGAGCGATTGCCGCGGCCGGAGCTGGAGGTCGAACTGTTCCGACGCCGTTGGCAGATCGGACAGGCGTTGCACCTCCGCGCATTCCTCATGCTGCTTCTCTGGAACCTGGCCGGCTCCCTCCTCGGCACGATGGCGTTCGGTCTTGCAGCGCTGCCCACCGGCCTCGCGTTGATCGGGCTCGCCTGCTGGATGACCCTCTGGACCTTCATCAGCCTGCTCGTGCTTCCGGCTCTGAGCCGGGCTGTCGTCCTCGCAGCCGACCGGGGGGCCGCCGCGGCCGGTCTGGATGCGGGAACTTGGATCCGGCGATTCCCCGGGATCATCGGCGAGGACGGCAACCCCCGGGCCGTCCTCCAGAACATCTTCTACCCGATCCCGGCGGCCCGGATCCGCCTGCGCTCTCTCGCCCGACCACACACCGGGTTCGTCGCCGGCAATCTGGCCCGGAACAATCTCTACTACTCCTGGGCGGCATTCACACCGCTGGGCCGGGCGGTTCACTGCAACGTCGGACGTCCGGCACTGTGGGTCTTCCCGCCGTCCGCCTGATGCCGGCCGCCCCCTCATCTGCGGATGAAGGTTCCCTTCCGCCCCGGCGCCCCCGCCTCACAGGAGCTCGGCGCTCCGGAAAACCGGGCTGATGGAAGGGAACGTGGGGAGGTCGACTCCGATCCGATCCCCGGAGGGAGGGATGGGCGCCAGGTTGCCGCCGGCGCCTCCGCGCCCATCCGGAGCCGCGAGCTCCTGCGAGCGGTTCGGTCCCGGAAGGGACCGATGCCCAACGACGGGCAGGCCCCCGCACGGTCACCACGGGCCTCAAGCGGGTGCGGGTTCCAGCCACTTGTGCAAAAAACGGGCGTTGACCCCTTCTGTCCTCCCCTTCATTCCCGCTCCACCGGTGCACCCGCCCGGCGTGCGGTCAACCATCACCAAGCCTGCAGAATCGATTCCGCCGCCGCCAACCCGGACAAGGCGGCTCCCTCGACTCCCCCGCATCCGAAGGCGTCCCCCGCCAGGATCAACGACCCCGACGCATCGACGACCCGGCAACGGTCCGGATCAAGGACCCGCGGCCGGCTGTACCGCCAACCGTGCACCTGAAACGTCCGAACCCCGGCGCCCAGCCACTCCGCACCCGCGTCGAGCAGGACTCGCCCGCTCTCCTGCCGATCGCGATCCCAGTGTTTCGCGCTGAACCCGGGAGTCGTATGCAGGGTCACGGCCGGTTCCGACGAGATTCCCTTCAGCAGGTTGTCGGTGATCCAGGCAATGGGACCCGAGGTCGGCGCCACGCCACCCGGAGGAGGGACGCGGGACGGCCCGTCCAGCAGGGCCATCACCGCGAGGCACCGATCGTATTCGATCGCGGTCAGCCGGGAACGGAGTTCGGTTGCGATCGGCACGCCGCCCGCGTCGAGCAACGCGAGCGACTGGGGCACCGGCGGCGTGAGCACCACGGCCCGGGCGGAGAAGGTGGCGCCGCTGGCGGTGGTGGCGCTCCACCGGTCTCCGTCCCGACACAGGCCCGTCACAACGGCTTCCAGATGCACCTCCAACCCGCGCGCCAGATGCTTGGCCACCGCGGACATGGAGGGTTTCCCGCGCCAGTGGCAGCGTTCCCGGTCCTCCGCGGTCGATCCCGGGCGCCATGCCACCAGCACATCGCCCAAACGATCGCGCCACGTTCCGACCGCGAGGCGGGAATCGCGGGTGGTGAGGCACTGGGCCCCGTGGTCAAACGTGACCCCGTCGATCCTGCGGCTGGCGAGGCGTCCGCCGACCCCGCGTCCCTTGTCGAGAACCCGGACCGACCGGCCGGCCTGCTGCAGTTCGGCGGCAGCCATCAATCCCGCCATGCCCGCGCCAACGACCAGCACGTCGGTGTTGAGTTCCCCGGAAATCATTCGCCAGGCAACGCTTCGCCTCACCTGCCCGCTCGTCAATGGCTCCCTCCCTGCGCACGCCCCCGGTGCCTCTCGGAGAACGCGGAGGAACACGGACCGCCACGGGCGGTGGAGCTCTGAGGAAGTGGTGACCGGCGGCCTATCGGCCGCGGCTACGGGCGGCGGGAGCCTCGCGCCTCCGCGCGCATCCGGAGCCGCGAGCTCCCGCGAGCGGTTCGGTCCCGAAAGGGACCGACGGCCAAACCCTCCCCACCCGCATGAGTGGCGGCGGTCATGAGACGGCCGGTGCTGCCTCCAGGCCCCGGGCCCACCTGCGGTGGCGCGGGCGTCCCCGCGAGCCCCGTCCCACGCCAGTCCAGATCCGCGCGACGCCCCGTAGCTGCGGATGATAATCCGCGGTCCCCGGCGCCTCGCCACCGCCCCGCTCCGCTCCCGGCATCCCCTCCGTGTCTTCGTGTCGCTGTGTGAGGCCCATCCGGAATCAGCCCTGAGGCGATCTCTCACAGGGGCACGGAGACACGGAGAGAACTACCGGATCGACGACCTTCGCCCTTTTGCCCCCGCCTCGCAGGAGCTCGGCGCTCCGGAAGAAGGCGAAGAGGGGCCGGGTGGAGGGAGATCGATTCCGATTCCGACCCCGACCCCGCGCGGAGAAGAGCCGGGTTGCCGCAGGTGCCTCCGCGCCCATCCGGAGCCGCGAGCTCCCGCGAGCGGTTCGGTCCCGGCAGGGACCGACGCCCAACCACAGGCAGTCCCCTCCACGGTCAACCCGGTCATCCGCCCCGCCGTGTCCAGCGTCCGGCTCGCCGTGGCGTCCGCCCACGGGCTCAAGCAGGCCCAGGCTCCAGCCGCTTGTGTCAAAAGCGGGCTTTGACCCCTTCGGCACTCAGAGGGAAGTGGGAGGAAGAGACTTTTTTCCCGCGGAGGCGCTGAGACGCGGAGGAATGCGAGCGGCGATGAGCGGTGGAGCTTCGAGGAGCGGACCGCCGGCCTATCGGCCGCGGCTACGAGGGACCCACCCGAAGCGGCAGCGCGGCTCGAAGGAAGCAGGGGGCACGGCGGCCTAACGGCCGCCGCTACGAAGAACACGAACGGCCATCGGCGGCAACGCTCCGGGGCACGGACCCGCGGCCTGACGGCCGCGGCTGCGGGGAATCGCAGGCAGCGGGCCGCAGGGCCCCGAACGAGGGAAGGCATCCCTGATCTTCGCCCCTTCGCACCCTTTGTTGTCGTTCTCCCTCCCCTGCTCCGGAGCCTCCCGGCATCTGCGGAAATCGGCGAAATCTGCGGATGAATACGGGTTCTCCCCGCCGTGCCCCCGCCTCGCAGGAGCTCGGCGCTCCGGAGGACGCCGTGGTGTCTTGCCCCGCCCGTCCGCTTTCGCGACTCTGAGCCCGCCGCTCATGATCCGCTCGTTCGCCTTCACCACCCAGGGCCGGTTGCACAGCCGCGACATCGAGGTGTTCCTCATGCCGACCCTCCTGGCGGACACCAACCTGTTCCTCTGGGTCGATCTCGAGGCGGCCACCCCGGAGGAAACCCGCCAGATCCTCGAGGGCGTCTTCCATTTCCACCCCCTGTCGATCGACGACTGCATCAACCTGAGCCAGTCGCCCAAGGTGGAGACCTACGAGCCGAAGGAGGACGACCATTTCGCCCCCTACCTGTTCATGGTCATCCACGCGGTCGACTACAGCCGCAAGGACGGCGTGTTCGCCACCAGCGAACTGAACTTCTTCCTCGGGAAGAACTTCCTCGTCACCTACCACCCCGTCCCCCTGCGGCCGATCCAGCAGACCGAGGAACGCTGCCTGAAGAGCACGGTGCACGTCGCCCGGGCCCCCGACCGCGTCGCCCACGCCCTCCTCGACGCCCTGGTGGAACACTACAAGCCGGCGCTGGACGAACTCAGCCTCGAGATCTCCGACCTCGAGGACGACGTCCTCCAGCATCCCGAACCCCAGACCCTCCAGCGGCTGATCCAGGTGAAGAAGGAGGTCCATCACCTGCGCCAGATCATCGGCCCCCAGCGCGAGGTCCTCGCCCGGTTCGCCCGCGGCGAGTTCAAGCTCATCCGCGCCCACCTCGTGCCGTACTACCGCGACGTCTACGACGGACTGTTCCGCATCTCCGAGCTGGCCCAGGGGTACATCGACTCCATCACCGGCATCCTCCAGATCTACCTCAACCTCTCCTCCAACCGCACCAGCGAGGTGGTGAAGCTCCTCACCATCATCACGGTGATCACCACCCCGGCGACCGTCATCGCCAGCTGGTACGGGATGAACTTCCAGCACACCCCGGAGATCCACTGGCGCCACGGCTACTGGTTCGTGACGGGGCTCACCGCCGTTCTCACCGCCCTCACCGTCTTCTACTTCAAGCGCAAGAAATGGCTGTGAAGCGCAAGGCGTCGGGCAAGTCGAGCTTCCTCGACAAGGTCCTGGGCCGGATCGGCCGGATCGATCCGGAGGGGCTCCAGACGGTCGTCCAGCAACTGGCCCGCGAGCGGGCGTTCCTCGAGACGGTGTTCAACTCGATCGCCGACGGCGTGCTGGTGCTGGATGCGGACGGACGGATCCTCTACGCCAACCAGGCCGCCCCGGGACTGGTCGGCGTGCCGGCGGACGGCGCGGAGGGGCTGCCGATCGGACGCTTCCTGCCCGGGCTCGACTGGGACCGGCTGCGGCAGGGCGACCCCGGGGAGAACCGCGGGGTGTACCGGACGGAACTGGAGGTGGAATACCCCCGCCCGCGCTTCCTCCGCGTCCTCGCCACCCCGCTGGCCGGCGGACGCGACGGCACGGACGGCGTGGTCCTCATCGTCCACGACCAGACCGAGCTGCGCCAGCAGACCTCCGAGGTCATCGAGAGCGAACGCCTCCACGCCCTCACCCTCCTCGCCGCCAGCGTCGCGCACGAGATCGGGAATCCCCTCAACGCCATCCACATCCACCTCCAGCTCCTGACCCGCGAGATCAAGCGCCTCCGCCTCCTGTGCGGCACCGCATCCGCCGACGGCCGCTCCGGACGCCCCGGGGGGGACACGATGGGGACCGACGAGGTGCTGGAACTGGCCGGACGCATGGACGGCTACCTCGACGTGGCCCAGGGGGAGATCGGGCGCCTGGACTACATCATCACCGAGTTCCTCCAGGCCCTCCGTCCCACGCCCCCGCGGTTCGAGGCGGCCGTCCTCAACGACGTCGCCCGCGCCACGCTCGACCTGCTCCGCCCCGAGCTCGACAACCGGGGCCTGGAGGTCGAGGACCGCCTGGCGCCCCGCCTCCCCGCCGCCCGGTGCGACCCCGCCCAGATCAAGCAGGTGCTGGTCAACCTCATCAAGAACGCCATGCAGGCCATGCAGCGCGGCGGACGCCTCACCCTCGCCTCCGGCGCCACCCCGGACGCGGTCTGGCTCTCCATCACCGACACCGGGGGCGGCATCCCCCCGGAGCAGCTCCAGCGGATCTTCCAACCCTTCTACACCACCAAGGAGAAGGGCACCGGCCTTGGCCTGATGATCGTCCAGCGGATCATCCGCGACCACGGCGGCCGGGTCGAGATGGACAGCCGCGTCCACCAGGGCACCACCTTCCGGCTCTGGCTCCCGCTGATGGAGCCCAGCCCGCGGCTCCTCGGCACCGGCCGACCGGCCCCCGTCCGCGCCTGATCCACCTCCCCGTCCCGCGCATTGGACCCCCGCCGCCATGCCTGCTAACACTGCCGCCGTGACGCCGACGCTGCTGATCGTGGACGACGAGAAGGCCACCCGCGAGGGCCTGCGGGCCGCGCTCGAGGACCGGTTCGACGTCTACGTGGCCGAGGACGCCACCGCCGCCCGTCAGCTCCTGGAGAAGGAGTCGTTCGACGTCCTCCTCACCGACCTCCGCATGCCCAACGGGGACGGCCTCGCCCTGATCGCCCGCGCCAAGTCCCTCGCCAAACCGCCGGTCTGCATCCTCATGACCGCCTACGGCTCGGAGGACGTGGCGGTGGAGGCGATGAAGCGCGGGGCCGACGACTACATCTCCAAGGGCAAGCTCCAGATCGACGAGCTCGAGCTCCGCATCCAGCGCGCCCTCAAGGCCCGCCACCTGGAGACGGAGAACGTCCAGCTCCAGCAGCGCCTCGACCAGCGCTACGGGATCGACGGGATCATCGGCACCTCCCCCGCCCTCCACGAGGTCCTCGACGTGGTCCGCCAGGTCGCCCCCACCCCGTACACGGTGCTCATCACCGGCGAGAGCGGCACGGGCAAGGAGGTCATCGCCCGCACGATCCACCAGCTCAGCCCCCGCGCCCGCGGACCGCTGGTCACCGTCCACTGCGCCGGCCTCCCCGCCTCCCTGCTGGAGTCGGAGCTGTTCGGACACGAACGCGGCGCCTTCACCGGGGCGCACGAGCGGCGGATGGGCCGCGTGGAGACCGCCCAGGGGGGCACCCTGTTCCTCGACGAGATCGGCGAGATCGACGCCCCCACCCAGGTGAAGCTCCTCCGCTTCCTCGGGGAACGCACGTTCGAACGCCTCGGCTCCAGCAAGACACTCACCGCCGATGTCCGGGTCCTCGCGGCCACCAACAAGGACCTCCAGGCCATGGTGCGGGCCGGCACGTTCCGCGAGGACCTCTACTACCGCCTCGCCGTGGTCCCCATCCACCTCCCCCCGCTGCGCGGACGGATCGGCGACATCCCCCTGCTCACCGAGCACTTCCTCCGCCAGTACGCCGCGGAGACGGGCAAGGGGGTGACCGGGTTCTCGACCGAGGCGATGGACCTGATGCTCCACTACCGGTGGCCGGGAAACATCCGGGAGTTGAACACCGCCGTGCAGCACGCGGTGGTGATGTGCCGCGGGGACCTGGTGCAGCCCCGCGACCTCCCCCTGTCCGTCCGGCAACCCGCGCCGCCCCCGCCGCCGGACGTCCCGGGACTGTCCCATCCGGGTGCCGCCGCCGGCCCCCAGGACGGACCGCCGACGGACCGCCTCACCATGAAGGAGGCGGAGAAGCAGCTGATCATCCACGCGCTCCGGCAATGCGACGGCAACCGCACCGCCGCCGCCGCCCGGCTGGGCATCAGCCGACGCACCCTCCACCGCAAGCTCCACGAGTTCCGACTCGAAGGTTTCTGATGAACCAACCCCCCAAAGGCATCCAGGACTACATCCACCTCCTCGAGGAGGGGGCCGGCCGGCGCTGGCTGGTCTGGATTGCCGGCACCCTCGCCGCCGGCGCCGTCCTCGCCCTCTACCTCCTCACCGAGGCGCGCAACTTCAGCAATCCGGAGGCGATGGACACCGCCCAGTTGGCCCACAACATCGCCACCGGCCGCGGGTACACCACCCACTACATCCGCCCGCTCAGCGTCCGCCTGCAACTGGACCGGGCGGTGGAACGCGGCCAGCCGGATCCCGACCTCCTCCGCCGGCCCCACCCCGACATCCAGAATCCCCCGGTCTATCCCGTCCTGCTGGCCGGCCTGTTCAAGGCGATGCCCGCCGCGTGGCGCGACGCCGTGCCCGGCGACGAGTCGGGGCAACGCCCGTGGGCCGAGGTGGCGGTGACGGTCTTCAACCTCGGCTGGCTGGCGCTGGCGGCCTGGATGACCTGGCGGCTCGGCCGACGGCTCTTCGACCCGGCCACCGGCGCGCTCGCCGCCGCCGCGCTCGCCAGCACCGAGCTGTTCTGGCGCATGAGCAGCAACGGCCTCTCCACCCCGTTCCTGCTGGCCGTCACCCTCGGCCTTGCCATCACCCTGGTCCACATCGACCAGCGCACCCCGGTCCTCGCCCATCCCCAGCCCCCGCCGCCCGCCGGGCCGCTCCTCGGACTCGCCGTCCTCGCCGGACTCCTCGTCGGCATCGGATGCCTCACCCGGTACGCCTTCGGCTGGCTCATCCTCCCGGTGGCCGGCTTCCTCCTCTGCGCCGGCTCGCGCCGCGGGTCCATGGCCGCAGCCGCCGTCGCCGCCTTCCTGCTGGTCATCAGCCCCTGGCTGGCCCGCAACCACCACCTGAGCGGACATCCCTTCGGCACGGCCGGGTACGCCCTCCAGAGCCGCACCATCGAGTTCCCCGAGGACCATCGCGAACGCCTCCTCCAGGCCCCCGCGCGCCAGCCCACCTTCACCGAGTACCGCGTCAAGCTGGCCACCGAGGGCGCCGCGAAATTCCGCGAGGGCATCCCGTCCCTCGGCGGCAACTGGCTGACCTTCCTCTTCCTCGCCGGCCTCATCCTGAGGTTCTCCGGACGCACCCCCTCCCGGCTCCGATGGTTCCTCCTCGCCGCGCTCGGCCTCCTGTTCGTGGTCGAGTGCCTCGGCACCACCCAGCTGTCCCTCATGGTCCCCGCCGTGAACTCGGAGAACCTCCTGTGCCTGCTCGCCCCGGTGGTGTTCCTCTACGGTGCCGCCTTCTTCTTCACCCTGCTCGACAGCACGCCGTTCGGACACGACCTCTTCCGCCGCATGGCGGTCGGCGCCGCCTGGTTCGTGCTCAGCCTGCCACTCCTCACGTCGGTCCTCCCCCCACGCACCTACCCGCTCGTGGAACCGGTCTACCGTCCGGCCGTGGTCCGGGAACTGGCCGGGTTCATCACGGAGTCCGAACTCATGATGAGCGACATCCCGTGGGCGGTCGCCTGGTACGGAAACCGGGACTGCATCCAGCTCCCCCTGCGCATCCAGAGCCCCGAGGACCGCGAGGACTTCTACGCCGTCCACGACTTCCTCAAGCCGGTCAACGCCCTGTACCTGTCGCCCTACACCACCGAGGCGCCGGTCCGCCTGCTGGTGACCGACGTGAACAGCTACCGCTGGGGCTGGCTGTACCTCGACGCCCTGGTGCGACGGAACCTTCCCAAGGGCTTCCCCCTCCTCAACGCCTACGCGGGCTCGGCACGTGCCGGCCACCTGTACCTCGCCGACCGCCCCCGCTGGTAGCGCACCGCCCACCCCGAAGCCGGCCCGCGCCGCAGCGTCCCTCCCGATGACCGGACCGGACCTCGCCCTCCGCCGCGGGTCGATCCACCTGCCCGGACCGGACCTGTGGCTCGATGCCCGGAACCGGGTCGGGCCGGAGTCGACGGTCTTCGTCTCCCACGCCCACAGCGACCACACGGGCCGGCACGCCCGCGTGGTCCTCACCCCGGAGACCGGCCACCTCATGCGGGCCCGGGTCCCGGGGGAACGCATCGAGCACACCCTCGCGTTCGGTGAACCGGCCGACGCGATGTCGCTCGGGCTCGCGCAACCGGGCCGGATCACCCTCCTGCCCGCCGGGCATATCCTCGGCTCGGCCATGCTCCACCTGGAGACACCCGACGGTTCCCTCCTGTACACCGGCGACTTCAAGCTCCGCCCGGGCCTCTCCACCGAGCCCTGCACCCCGCGACCGGCCGATGTCCTCGTGATGGAGACCACCTTCGGTCTGCCCCGGTACGTCTTTCCCCCGACCGACCAGGTGCTGGACGCGATCCGGCGGTTCTGTCGCGAGACGGTGGACAACGGGGAGGTCCCGGTCCTCCTCGGCTACTCCCTGGGCAAGGCCCAGGAGATCCAGACCGCCCTGATCGACACCGGCCTCCCGGTGATGCCCGATCCCAACGTCACCCGCATGAACACGGTCTACCGCACCCTGGGCCGGACCCTGCCTCCGGCGGCCCCGTGGAATCCCGACGAGGCCCGGGGGCACGTGGTCCTCGCCCCGCCCGGCGCCCGGATCGAGGCCCTCCGGCAACGCCTCGGCCGGAGCCGGGTGGCGATGCTCTCCGGCTGGGCCCTGGATCCGGGGAGCCGTTACCGGTCCCGGGCCGACGCCGTGTTCCCCCTGAGCGACCATGCCGACCATCCCGATCTCCTCGAGATGGTCCGACGCGTCGCCCCCCGCCGGGTCTACACCGTGCACGGGTTCGCCACCGAGTTCGCCGCCACGCTCCGCCGGCTCGGAATCGATGCCCGCGCCCTTGGACGGGAGGAACAGCTCGAGTTCCCCATCGACACCGGCCCGGCCGCCGCCCGGTGACCACGCCGGGGGGCGAAAGGCACACCCGTCGTCACGAGGCCCCGCACGAACGCCGGGAGCGGGGCGGCTGCAGGGCGCAGCTCGGCAGGAGCCTCGCGCCACCGTTCCGGACCGGCGCCCATATGGACTGCGGTGGCAGAGCGGGGCGTCGACACCGCTTTGGACGGACCCAAACGCCACCGGCCGCCGATCGGCGTCGGCTACGGCGAGGACGGTGCCCATCGGCGAACGGCGAAGCGCCCCGCCCCGGGCATCCCACACACGTCCGGCTCCGCTCCAAGGCGGCGCCGGGCACCTTAGCTGCGGATGATAATCCGCGGGTTCCCGGTGCCTTGATACCGCGCCGCTCCGCTCCCGACATCCCCTCCGTGTCTCCGTGCCCACGTGTGAGGCCGGTTGGGAGTCAGCCCGCAACGGTCCCGGCATGGCCACTCTTCGCCCGGACAACCGATCCCGTGCACATGGCGGGGGTGACCCCGGGGACGGCCGGTGCTGCTTCCGCCCCCCGGTTCGAGGGAAGCCCGATCACAGAATGGAAGACCGGAGCCTCGCCGCGATCGTCAACCGATGATGCCATCCCCCCTTCATCCGGATGGACCCGCCCAGGGCGTTGGATGTTGGCGGTTGAGTGCTCAGTGTCCTGCCGGAAAGCCCCACCGCACTTTCCCCGTCCGGTTTCGACTCTCGGCGGAGATCAGAAGGAAGAAGATGCAAGCGAGCGATCAGGAACTGTTGCGCGCGTTCGTCCGGGAGCGTTCCGAGGACGCCTTCCGGCAAATGGTGAACCGCCACCTCAACTTGGTGTTCGCAACCTCCAGGCGGATTCTGGGCGATCGCCGCCTCGCCGAGGAGACCGCGCAAGGCGTCTTTCTGCTGCTCGCCCAAAAGGCGGGTGAGATTCGCGAGGGACGACCGCTGGCCGGCTGGCTCTATCACACCGCTCGGCATCATGCCCTCAACGCCAGCCGCGCCGAGGGCCGTCGCCGTCAACGCGAGCAAACCGCCGCCGCAATGCAGACCCACGAGACCGCGCCTGAACCCGAATGGATCGCCGCCGAACTCGAGGGCGCGCTCGAGGAACTCCCGGCCGAGGACCGCGACGCGCTCGTCCTGCGGTTTCTGGACAACCGGCAGTTGCGGGAGGTTGGCGTCGAACTCGGCATCAGCGAGGAGGCCGCCCGCAAGCGCGTGAGCCGAGCACTCGACAAGCTGCGCGGAATCTTCGGCAGACGCGGCGGCGCCCTCTCGACCGGCCTGCTCACCACCGCCCTCGCCACCCAGGCGGCAGTCGTCGCGCCGGCGGGCTTGGGTGCCACGATTGTCGTAAGCGCCCTGACCGGACTCACCACCGCGTCCGCCACAGCCATCGCCGCCACGCATATCACCACAACCCTCATGAACCTGCCGAACCTCAAGACCGCGGCCGCCATCCTCGCGACCGTCGCTGCGACCGGGACCACCACGTACCTCGTGCGGGAACGTGAAGCGGAGCGGTTGCGCGCGGATCACCAGGCGCTCATCAACGAAGCCCACAGCAAGCTTACAGCCGAACAGCACCAAGCACGGGAGTCGATCCAACTGCGTGACGAACAGATCGATCGGCTCAAGCGGGACATTGTGGACTTGCCCAGACTTCGGGGCGAGATCGCTGCCCTTCGACGGCAGTTGGCAGAGCTAGGCAAGGCAAGCGATAGGGATCAGGAGATCGCCGTGGCGTCGAGTGAGCCGGGGACACTCTCGGCTCCACCTGAAGTGGATCCGGAAGACTTTGATCAGGCGGAATGGGAGCAGATGCCTGTGCGCAAGATGTATCCCTTGCGTCGCCTTGGGCTCGATCTGATGGTCCACGCTCAGGAGAACAACGGTTGGTATCCAACCGAATCGGAGCTGCCCGGGATTCTATCCTCGATTGCCAAGGCCCCCAATACCAAGCCTGAGGAGATCCTGGGGGCCGGGGATGTGGTGATGCTGTTTCACGGAAACATTGAGGACATTCCTGCGCGTGAACGAAGTGGAACGATCATTGCACGACGGTCAGACTTCACCGTCGGCCCCAGGGGGAGCGTCGCACGGGCATATCTCCACGCTGACGGCTCTGCCAGGATTGTTGGCAAGGACTCCTTCGAGGAGTTGCTGGCGTGGGAGCAAGAGAACGCCTTTCCGCCCGAGCGGCAATCCCGCCGACCCGAGTGATGCCGCTTTCGTCCGCCGGCCCAAGGCGAAGTTGGGAAGGAACGGTTCATTTCTTGCGGCACTGAGACGCGGAGGAACACGGACGGCCATGGGCAGGGATGGCGAAGGGCACGGCGGCCTACCGGCCTCCGCCACGAACGCCGGGAGCGGGGCGGCGGCAGGGCGCAGCCCGGCAGGAGCCTCGCGCCACCGTCCCTGCCGGGCCACTTCCATGCGGTGACGCGAGCGTCCCCGCAAGCCCCGGTCCGGCTTCCGAAACGGCGTGGCGCGGACGCTTCCCGCCGAAGTCAAAACCAGCGCGGCGCCCCGTGGCTGCGGATGATAATCCGCGGGTTCCCGGTGCCTCGCCCCCGGGCCGTTTCCGCGAAAACAGGACCCCTCGCAGTTTCCGGTCAGCTCTACCCCAAGGCCCACTGACGGCGCCGCGGGTCTCGTCCGGGTTGAGGCCCGGTAGCCGCCCCCACGCCGCAGGCCTTCTGCCGGGGTGGAGTCCCGGGCCTACGCGCGAGTCGCGCGACGCCGCCAGAGTCCGAAGCCGATGAGGCCGAGGCCTGCCAGCGTGGCATAGGTTTCGGGTTCGGGGACGGGGATCAATTGGCCCCGAATCTCGCCATCCGGATAAATGCCATTGTGAAAATTGATGTACAGACCTGAAGCGAAAAGGGCTGTTTCGTCGGACTCCGTGAGAACGCCGGAGCCGTTGAAGGATCCGCTGAGCGCGGAATCGAAGGTGAGTCCAAACACGACGTCGCCGGTGACGCCCGCAGTACCTCGATGCACATGAGCGCTGGTGTAAATTGACGCGAGCCCGACCAACCCCCCACCGGATCCGAATCCACCCCCGCCGCCCCAGGAATCAGGGACATCAAATGCCGGCGCTGTAAACGTTCCACTGATCGTCAACAACCTGGTTGCGGAGTCGTAGGTGGCCGTCCCTGTGCCGGTACGCGTCGAGGTGTTTGGAGGCACTTCCTGATCACCGCTCAGTGTCGTTGTGAAGTCGAAGCTGGCTGCCTGGGAAAGGCTGATGGTTGCTGCAAGTGCCGCCAGGGTGGTGATGATGTTCATGAGGGAAGGATTCTTTGCCGGGTGTGTTCCACCCTTTGAGCGTCTTCGAACGACGAATCAATCGCCCCCGCAAGTCAAGACGCGCAACCTGGCCCATATCCACGTGCAAGAGCCTGTCCGTGCCTCGAGTGAGGAGGTTCCGGGGCGCCAAAGCAACTCGCGCGTCATGATTCCGGATGAACGGGCAGGGATCCTGGCCGGAGCCATGCGGTCGGGAGGAAAGCCGTGGCCCCGGAGGTCTTTCCGCAGGGCGGGGAGTGAGCGAGACGTCCACACGGCCGCGGGACAACGAGCGAACGAAGAAGGATCTGCGGAAGAAGATCCGGCCGACACGACTGATCCGACTGCATGGTTCCGGCTGAGGAAGTGGGGACCGGCGGCCTACCGACCGCGGCTACGGGCGGCGGGAGACTTGTGCCACCGTTCCGGCCGGACAGCCCGCATGCGGGGACGCTAGCGTCTCCGCGAGGCACTGCCCGCCGCAGTTCAGCTTCGCACGGAGCCCTTTTGAGTTCGATGGGTTCCGTGCGGTCGAATCTCCGCTCACCGGCCCCGCCCCACCCGGCTTTGCCCCTTGCCCCGGCCACGCCCCTCTGCGCTATTGCCCCCGTGCATGCAGGCACCGTCCAGTTCCTCCAACGCTGGCTGATCACCACGGTCGGCGTGCTCGTCGCCGCCAACATCGTCGGCGGCATCCACTACGACACCACCGGGAGCCTCCTCGTCGCCTCCCTTCTCCTCGGCCTCCTCAACGCCTTCGTCCGCCCCCTGCTGGTGCTGGTGTCGATCTCCCTGGTCCTCCTGACCTTCGGCCTCGGCCTCCTCGTCATCAACGCCCTCCTGCTCTGGGGCGTGGGCGGACTGGTGAAGGGGTTCCATGTCGACGGGTTCTGGGCCGCCTTCTGGGGGGCGCTGATCATCTCGTTCGTCACCTTCGTGGCCGGACTCTTCCTCGGCCCGCGCCCGGGCAACGGTCCGGGCCGCCCCCCGGGCGGATCGGGAGGGGATCGGGGATCGGGCGGTGGCAGTGGACCGGTGATCGACGTCTGAACCGGACTGACGGAGACTCGGCGCGGTGCCCGCACGACCCAGAACCCGATTCCGCCTCCCCGGCGAGGCCGGCCGGCGCCCGGCGCCGTCCCCGGGACGCTGGCTGCTCCTGCTGGCCGCACTCGCCCTCGGCAGCATCGCCTGGCGGCAGGGATGGCTGCCCGGCGGAACCGTCGACCCCCTCCCCACCCCCGGCGGAATCGCCATCCCGGATCCCCGCCCCTCGCTCCTCCCGGACACCGCCCGGACGCCGATCGCCCGGGAACCGGTCACCAACGGGACCTCGGCCGCGATCGACCTGCCCCCGGTCGTCGGCGCCCCCCGCGGTCCGCTGTCGCCCGCCACCCCGGCCACCGCCACGGTGCCGGGAAGCCGGCCGGTGGCCGATGTGCTGGAGGCGCAGGTGCAGCTGGCCTCCCACGGAATCAACGGAGGGTCGATCGACGGGGTGCTCGGAGCCCAGACCGCGGCGGCCATCCGCTCGTTCCAGCTCCAGCAGGCCCTCGAGCAGACCGGCCGCCTCGACGCCCCCACCCGGGCCGTCCTGCGCATCGACCGGCCCGCGATCGGCCCGTACACCGTCGGCGAGGCCGACCTCACGGGACTGGCCCCGACCCCGACCACCTGGTGGGACAAGTCCCAGGCTTCCGGGCTGCCCCACGAGAACCTCCTCGAGCGGGTGGCCGAACGCACCCACGCCCACCCCCGATTGCTCCGGCAGCTCAACCCGACCATCGACTGGTCACGGATCACCCCCGGAACCGTGCTGGCCGTGCCCGCCGCCCGCTTCCCCACCCCCCGCCGGGCCGCCCGGGTCCGGATCAGCCTGTCCCATCGCCACCTCCGCGCCTTCGACGAGTCCGGCATCCTGATCGCCCACTTCCCGTGCAGCATCGGACGCATCGCCGACCGCCGGCCGGTGGGCGACCTGCACGTCGTCACCCTCGTCGCCGAACCCAACTACACGTTCGACCCCCGGGTGTTCCCCGAATCGGAGGAGGGCCGACGCTTGGGGCGCCGCCTGGTCATCCCACCGGGCCCCAACAATCCCGTCGGGGTGGCCTGGATCGGTCTCGACCGGCCGGGCTACGGCATCCACGGCACCCCCTCGCCGGAACAGGTCGGCCGCACCGAAAGCCATGGCTGCTTCCGGCTGGCGAACTGGAACGCCGACTTCCTGCGCCAGATGGCCTGGGTCGGGATGCCGGTCCTGGTCGAGCCCTGATCGGAACCCGACGACGACCGGCCCGGCATCACCGGCCGGCCGCCAGGTCCCGGACCCACCCCGCCGCCGCGTCCCGGATCGCCTCGCCCGTCCGCACCCTCGGGGTGACAAACTTCGGGGTGAACCACGGGAACGCCCCCACCAGGTCGTGCGTCACCAGGATCTGCCCGTCGCAGTCCGGGCCCGACCCGATCCCGATCGTCAGCATCCGCCGCGCCGCGCCGGTGATCTCCGCGGCGACGGGTGGCGTCACCAACTCGAGGACACAGGCGAACGCCCCCGCCGCCTCCAGGGCGGCCGCATCCGCCAGCAGGCCGGCCCGGCCGGCATCGTCACGCCCCTTGACCCGGTACTTGCCCCCCTCCTCCAGCACATGTTGCGGGAGCATGCCCAGGTGGCCGCAGAACGGGATCCCCGCCCCCAGGATGGCCTCCACCTGTGGCAGGATCTCCCGACCGCCCTCCGCCTTCACCCACGCGGCGCCCGCAGCGGTGAGCCGGCGCGCCGACTCCACCGCCATCGACGGCGTGTCGTACGTGCGGAACGGCAGGTCGCCCCCCACCGGTGCCCGGGTCCCCGCCCGGGCCACGGCCCGCACATGATGCTCCATGTCGGCCAGGGTCACCGAGGTGGTGTCGGGATGCCCCAGGACGACCATCCCCAGCGAATCCCCCACCAGCAGCAGGTCCACTCCCGCCTCGTCCAGCAGGCGGGCGGTCGGGTAGTCGTAGGCGGTCAGGGCGGCGACGGGACGTTTCCCGCGCAGGGCTTGGAGGGAGGCGATGGGGGCCGGAACCGCGTGCACGCCCCCACTCTCTCCCGCACCGGCGACGACGCAAGGACAGCGGCGCCTGCGGGCGCGCGGGTGCGGTTCCCCCTTCGCCCGGTGACCGCCCCATGGCAGCCTCCGCGGCATCGATGGATGCCGCCCGAAACCACTACGAGGGATCCCGGGGCCGGTCCTACCACGGCGACAAGCGGGGGTTGCCCCCCGAGGCGCTCGCGTGGGTCCGCCGGGCCCGGGCCCGGCGGCTGCAACCGGATGTCCCCGCCGACGCCTCCCTGTTCGAGTTCGGATGCGGCGCCGGATGGAACCTCGCCGACCTCCGCTGCCGCCGCCGGGTGGGCATGGACGCGTCCGTCTTCCTACGCGCCGAGGTGGAGGCCGTCGGGGCGGAGTTCGTCGAGGACTCCGCCGACTTCCCGGCGGGATCCTTCGACATCGCCCTCGCCCATCATTCCCTGGAACACGTCGCCGATCCCGCCGCCGTGCTGGTTGAGCTCCGGCGACTCCTGCGTCCGGTGGGCAGGCTCCTGGTGGTGGTGCCCTATGAGTACGGTCGGGCGGGTCGGAGCTTCCGGCCGGACGAGCCCAACCGGCACCTCTTTGCCTGGACCCCGCAGACCCTCGGAATGCTCGCCACGGTCTGCGGCTTCACCGTCACGCGCGTCGGCCTGCGCCGCTACGGCTACGACCGGTTTGCCGCCCGCCTCGCCGTCCGCCTCGGCCGGGGCGAGACCACCTTCCGGATCCTTCGACGGGCGGGCCAACTGCTCTTCCCCCTCCGCGAAGTCGCCCTCCTCGCCCAGCCGGGACCGGTGTCCTGACCAACAGCGACCCCGACCGGGAGTGGACGGGAGCCAGGTTGCCGCCGGGGCCTCCACACCCATCCGGAGCCGCGAGCTCCCGCGAGCGGTTCGGTCCCGGCAGGGACCGACAGCCAACTGCAGGCAGGCCCCTGCTCGGTCAACCCGGTCATCCGCCCCGCCATGTCCAGCGTCCGGCCCACCGTGTCGGCCGCCCACGGGCCTCACGCGGGTGCGAGTTCCATACGCCCGTGTAAAGCGGGCTTTGAGCCCTTCCAACGACGCATTCGGGGCTGACCGCGAGCTCTCCAACCAATCCACCTCCGAACTGGTGCAAAATCCGAGCTATTGGATGATTGCCTCCTCTCCAACCGCCATGGCACGCCATTTCGCGTCGCTCGCACCGGCTATCGCCGATGCTGGGACCACCCCCAACACCCTAGCTTCATCGAGCAAGCCCCAATACCTACTGTCGAAGCTGTCGTACATATTATCCCCCATAACAAACAACTTTCCAGGACCCAGTTGTTCCTCGATCTTCATTGCATGTTTAGCATCAACCGACACAGGAGCATGCGACACCCGCGACCCATTAGAATCTAGCACCATCAACTTTTCCGCCCTTGCATCATATTGAACTGTATCACCAGCAATTGCATAGACCCGCATTATCGAGACACTTTGTCGGGATGTCGGCATCGTAAACACGACCACATCCCCCCTTTGAATCGAGGTCCATTTCCTGTTGAGCACCAGCCTAGACCCATTCGTAACGGTTGGAGCCATTACACTGGTCTCAATTTTCAGCAACCTCCCTTCACAACCCGTCATGCAAAGCGCGACCAACGCCATAGCAGTAACCCAGAAGCGTCGTCCCTTTCGATTTATCATATGCCCCCCGGCTGTTATCTCAGGCCACGGTGTTGTCTGCCCACGGACCGTCCTCGGTCGCCAGCAGGCCATGGGCGTACGTGTACTTCGTGGTCTCCACCGCGTCGACCCTGTTCGTCAGCCGCCCCGCGTCCCTGATGTTCAGAGGGAAGTGGGAGGAAGAGACTTTTTTTTCCCGCGGAGGCGCTGAGGCGCGGAGGGGCACACAAATCGCCATGGGCGGCGGAGCTCGGAGGAAGCACAGACCGGCGGCCTACCGGCCGCGGCTACGGGGAAACGCATGCAGCGGGCAGCAGGGTCCCGAGCGAGAGAAGGCATCCATGATCTTCGTCCCTTCGCACCCTTTGTTGTCGTTCTCCCTCCCCTGCTCCGGAGCCTCCCGGCATCTGCGGAAATCTGCGAAATCTGCGGACGATAATGAGTTCTCCCCGCTCGCCCCCGCCTCGCAGGAGCCCGGCGCTCCGGATGACGGCGAAAAGGGGCGGGGTGGAGGGAGGTCGATCCCGATTCCGACCTCGACCCGGAAGCCTGACACCCCCATCCACGCACCTCGATCGCCCAAACCGGGCCTGTCACCCCGGGTGCCATCATCCCGACCGGGAGCCTGACACCCCCGTCCCCACTTCCCGGCCGCGCGGCCCACAGGGAGCCTGACACCGTGGTGGCCTCCGCAGCCCCCGACGCGGTAGCCAGCCGGGTCGAACAGGCGGGCCGCGTGCTTTGCCGGACCGCCGGTGGACGCTACGGTCGACGCCATGCCATCCGACGGCCCCCTGCTGGAAGTGACCGACGTGACCAAGACCTACGGCGGTGCCGATGGCGCGCCGCCGGTGCCGGTGCTGCGGGGTGTCTCCCTCCGGATCGGGGCCGGTGAGGCGGTGGCCATCCTCGGACCCAGCGGATCGGGCAAGACCACGCTCCTCAACCTGATCGGCACACTCGACCGTCCCGACAGCGGTTCCATCCGCCTCGACGGACGCGACCTCGGCCAACTGGACGAGGCGGCCCTGGCCGAGGTCCGTCGGCGGTCGATCGGATTCATCTTCCAGTCCCACCACCTCCTGCCCCACCTCACGGTCCTCGAGAACGTGCTGGTACCGACCCTGGCCGGCACCGGACGGGCCCCCGCCGATGCCGAGGGACGGGCGCGAACGCTGCTCGACCGGGTCGGACTGGCGCCGCGACTCGACCACCTCCCCGGAAGGCTGTCGGGTGGGGAATGCCAGCGGGTCGCCGTGGTCCGGGCCCTGATCAACCAGCCCCGGATGCTCCTCGCCGACGAACCCACGGGGGCGCTCGACCGGTCGAGCGCGGAGAACCTCTCCCGCCTGCTGCTGGAACTGAACCGGGAGCAGGGCGTGACCCTGGTGGTGGTGACCCATTCCCTGGACCTCGCCCGGTTGCTCGACCGGACGGTCGAGGTGCGCGACGGACAGCTGGCCTGAGCATGAACTCCCTCGCCATCGCCCTCCGCAGCCTCTGGTTCCATCGACGCGCCCACGCCGGGGTGGTCCTCGGCGCCGCCATCGCCACCGCGGTCCTCGTCGGCGCCCTGTCGGTGGGGGACGCCGTCCGGGACACCCTCCGGCGACGCGCCCTGGAGCGCCTCGGACGGATCACCCTGGCGCACGACGGACACGACCGGTTCTTCGGGAACGATCCCGGCGGCCCGGCCTTCGGCGCCGAGCCGCCCCCGGCCACGGAGGCCTGGGCCACCGCCCTTCGCCTCCCGGCGCTGGCCACCCGCCAGGACGGCACCGCGCGGGCCAACCGGATCCAGGTGCTCGGGGTCGGACCCGATTTCTGGCGACTCGCCACCGAGCCGGTCCCGGATCCGGGCCCCGGGGGCGTCCTGCTGAACCCGGCCCTCGCCCGACAGCTTTCCGCCCGGCCGGGCGACACGCTCATCCTCCGCCTGCACAAGCCCGGCGCCCTGTCGCTCGACGCCGTGATCGCCCCCCGCGACCAGACCAGCGTCGCCCTGCGGGTCGAGGTCCGCGGTATCGTCTCCCCGGCCCAACTGGGGAACTTCAGCCTCGCCGCCAACCAGGAGGCCCCGTTGAACGCCTTCGTCCGCCACGAGGACCTGGCCCGGGTCACCGGGCAGTCCGGACGCGCCAACGTGCTGGCCGCGGGGCCGTCCGAAGGACAGCCCGCCCCCGATCCGGTCCGCGCCACGGCGGGAATCCGGGAACACGCCACGCTGACCGACCTGGAGCTTTCCGTGGATCTCGCGGCCCCGGCCGCGGAACTGACCGGGGGCGAACGGGCCCCGTCGGCGGTCGAACTCCGCAGCCGGCGCATCTTCCTCGAACCCCCGGTGGCCGGGGCAGCAACGGTCGACGTCGACGGGATCAAACCCGTTCCGGTGCTGACCTACCTGGTCAACGGGCTGGCCCACGGGGAGGACCTCACCCCGTATTCCATGGTCACGGCGGTCGGCCCGCCCTACACGCCGGCCGACCTGGCGGATGACGAGATCGTGGTGGGCGAGTGGCTGGCCGCCGACCTCGGCGTGGGCCCGGGCGACCGGGTGACCGTCACCTACTACCGGGCCGACAGCGGGACCCGCCTGCAGGAGGCCACCAACGAGTTCCGCGTCCGGTCGGTGGTCCCCCTGCGCGGGCTGCACGCGGACCGTACCCTGATGCCGGAGTTTCCCGGACTGGCCAAGGCGGAGAGCACCCACGAGTGGGACGCGGGCTTCCCGCTGGTCCACACCATCCGGCAGAAGGACGAGGACTACTGGAAGGACTGGCGGGGCACCCCCAAGGCCTTCATCAGCCTGTCCGCCGGACGTCGCCTCTGGGCGAACCGGTTCGGCGACCTGACCGGCGTCCGGTGGCTGGTCCCGCCCGGGCATCCCGACCCGTCGGCCCTCCGCGACCGCGTGGCGGCGCGCGTCCGCGGCGCCCTTGCCCCGGCGGACCTCGGGCTCGGGCTGCGCCCCGTCCGGGCGGAGGCGATCGAGGCCGCGTCCGGGGGGATGGCCCGGGATTTCGGCGGACTGTTCATCGCGTTCAGCTTCTTCCTCATCGCCGCCGCCCTCCTGCTCACCTCGCTGCTGTTCCAGTTCGGACTGGAACAGCGCGCCCGGGAGCTGGGAACCCTGCTGGCGATCGGATGGCCCGCGTCGCGGGTGCGTCGGCTCTACTTCCGCGAGGGCCTGCTCCTCGCGGTGGTGGCCGGCGTGCCGGGGACCCTGGCCGGACTCGGCTACGGGCGCGCGGTCCTCTGGGGCCTCAACACGATCTGGAGCGATGCCGTCGCCGGCGCGGGGCTGGATTTCCATGTCCGGCCGTCGACCCTGGCCACGGGGATGGCCCTCGGGGTGGCGGCGGCGGCCGGCACGCTCCGGGTCGCGTTGCGCACGACCCTCCGGCGCCCCGCCCGCGAACTGCTGAACGAGGGGGCCACCGAAGCCGGCCGCGCTCCGGGAACCGGGCGGTGGGCCGGGCGCTGGATGGCGCCGGTGCTCGGGCTCGCCGGGCTGGGACTCGTCCTCGCCGCCGGCGGACGCCCGGTGTCGCAGCAGCCGCCGTGGTTCTTCGGCGCCGGCAGCCTCCTCCTCCTCGCCGGGCTGGCCGCGGTGCGCGACATGACCCGCCGCCGCGACCGGGGGCGCCGTCCGCCGGCCCGGAGCCTGCCCGGCCTCGCGCTCCGCGCACCGGCCCGCAAGCCCCGACGCTCCCTGGCCACCGTCGCCCTGCTCGCCGCCGCCGCCTTCCTCATCGTCGCCGTCGGCGCCAACCGGCTCGACGCCCGACGCGATGCCGGCCTCCGCACCGGGGGCACCGGCGGCTTCGCCCTGTGGGGGGAGACCGCCCTTCCGGTGGCCGAGGACCTGGAGTCGGCCCGGGGCCTGGAGGCGTTCGGACTGGCCCCCGCGGACCTCGACGGCGTGGGGATCGTCCCGCTCCGTGTCCGGGAAGGCGACGAGGCCAGCTGCCTCAACCTGAACCGCGCGGGACGGCCCAGCCTGCTCGGGGTGCGCCCCGGCGACCTCGCCTCCCGGGGCGCCTTCTCGTTCACGCGCACCGCGCCCGGCCTCCCGTCGGGCTCGCCATGGGAGGCGCTCCGGACCGGCCCCGGGACGCCGCCCGACGAGATCCCGGCCATCGGCGACGCCGCATCGCTGCAGTGGGCCCTCAAGCTCCAGGTGGGCGACACGATCGACTACCTCGACGAGAACGGACGCCCGTTCCGCCTCCGCATCGTCGGCGCGGTGGCCAACTCGATCCTCCAGGGCCGCCTCGTGATCGACGAGGCCGCCCTCGTGCAGCGGTACCCGTCGGCCTCCGGCCACCGCGCATTCCTGATCGAGGTGCCGGACGGCCGGGCCCCGGAGGTGGCGGCGACGCTCACCCGGGCCCTGCAGGACGTCGGACTGGAACTCACCGGCACCGCCGACCGCCTGGACCGCTACAACGCCGTCCAGAACACCTACCTGAACACCTTCCAGGTGCTGGGTGGACTGGGCCTCCTGCTGGGGAGTTTCGGCCTGGGGGTGGTGGTCCTGCGGAACGTGCACGAACGCCGGGCCGAGCTGGGGGTGCTCCAGGCGGTGGGGTTCTCCGGCCGACGGGTCCGTCGGCTGATCCTGATGGAACACGCGCTGCTCCTGGCCGCGGGGTTGGCGGTGGGACTGGTCGCGGCGCTGGCCGCGGTCCTGCCGGCCATCCGGTCGGGCGGCGGCGGCATGCCGTGGACCTCCCTCGCCCTCACCCTGGCCGCGGTCCTCGTCAACGGCCTCGCCTGGACCTGGCTGGCCACCCGGCACGCCTGCCGGGGTCGCCTCGTCGCCTCCCTCCGCGGCGACTGACCCCCCCTACCCCACCTGCACCGACGCGCCGGTGGCGAGGAAGTGCAGCCAGCAACCGGTCACCGGCCGCCCCAGGATGCGCCCGAGCGCCAGGGCATACGCCCGCAGCTGCGGACGGTAGGCCGCGGCGCGCTCGGCGGTGGACGCCCCCGGCGACACGGCATCGGTCTTGAAGTCCAGGATCCACAGGCCGTCGGCATCCTCACCCGCCAGGTCGATCACCCCCTGCGCCACCACGAACTCGCCGTCGGCCAGGCCATCCGCCGTGATCCCGACCGACCGGAGGTCCGCCCCGTCGAGGCGCACGGTGAAGGGGAACTCCCGGCGCAGGCTTCCGGCGGCCGCCGCCTCCCGGGCCCGGACACCGAGCGGGGATTCCCAGAAGCGCACCAGCGCCGGGAGATCCAGCGCCGCGGCCTCGTCGGCCCGCAGGTGCCCCTCCCGCACCAGGCGATCGCGTTCCGACCCGACCCCGTCGGCCGATCCGCAGGCCGCCGGATCCACATGTTCGAGGAAGCGGTGATGCAGCGTGCCCCGCTCGGCCGCCGAGCGGTTCCCCGCCCCGCCTCCACGCCGCCCGGCGGTCCCGCCGGCGGAGCCGGGAAACGGGGTCGCGTCGTCCGGATCCTCCAGCGACGCCCGCCGTCGCAGCGCGGTGACCGTGGTCTTCGCCGGCTCCCGGGTGGCCGGCTCGTGCGGATAACGCCAGCCCGGGTCCACCGACTCCCCGGCATCCGCCGGCCCGGATTCCGGCAGCGGCACCACCGCCGCCACCTCGGGCGGGGTGGAATGGACCTGCCAGGTGAACCGTTCCGACCGTCCCGAGGGCCGCGAGGCCCAGTCCGGCTCGGACAGGGCGCCCAGCGCGGGACCGAGCCACCCGAGGGGATCCGCGGCCCCCAGCAGGTCATGGACGGGCAGGCGGGCCCCCCCGGCCCCACCCGCGGCCCGGGCCGCCCCGGCCACCGGCGCCCAGGCTTCGGAGGGATCCGCCCGCCGCGTCGTCCCGAACAGCAGGAGCCGGTCCCGGGCCCGGGTGAAGGCCACGTACAGCAGGCGGATCTCCTCGCCCAGGCGCTCCCGCATCTCGTCCCTCCGGGCCAGCCAGAGGGGCAGCGAGGGATAGTCCTGCCCGCGCGGCGTCACCACCCGCGGGCACAGTCCGCGCCGCTCGTCGAACAGGACCCGGGCGGCGTGCAGGTCGCCCAGGTGGAACCGGCTGCCGAGGTTCGCCACCGCCACCACCGGGAACTCGAGGCCCTTGCTCCGGTGGATGGTCAGCAACTGGACGGCATCGCCCGCCGCCGCGCCGGCGCCGGCCTCGAGCGCGTCGGCCGCATGGAGGTCGTCGAGATGCGACAGGAACCGGTACACGCCGCCCCGCTGCGAGCGGTCGAAACGCCGCGCCACCTCGAGGAGCTGCCGCACGTTGGCCAGGGCATCCGCGCCGCCGGAATTCCCGGCCAGCCGGGCCTCGTACCCGGTGTCGTCGAGCACCGCCTCCAGCAGCGCCCGCATCGATCCCTGACGCCCCAGCTGCCGCCACGCCGCATGCCACCCCAGGAACCGGTCCACCCGCACCCACGCCCGGGCCGCCGGAAGGGCGGTGGCCGGGTGGAGGAAGACATCCGCCCCCTCCAGCACCGGACGCCCGTCGGCATCCGTCAGCGGCGGCGGCTCCGCCGGACACGGACAGGGCTCGCCATCGGCCAACCCCGGATGGGCGGCGCACAGTTCCCGACCGGCCCGGTGGAACCGCTGCAGCAACGTCCACCACGGCTTCTCCCGACGGGCGAACATCCGCACCGCGGCCAGTTCGTTCACGTCGGACATGCCCACCAGCGGGGAACGCAGGGCGGTGAGAACCGGGATGTCCTGCAGCGGATTGTCGACCAGGCGGAGCACGGCGTGCAGGTCGGACACCTCGAGCCGGGTGAAGAAGTCGCCCTGCCGCGCCACGAGGGGCACGCCGACCGTGCGGAACGCCGCGGCGAAGTCGGCGATGCGCGTGCGCTCGGCCCGGAGCAGGACGGCCATGTCGCCCCAGCCCACCGGACGGAACCCGCCCAGCGCGGCGTCCCACACCCGGAATCCCCCGTCGCGGAGGCGCCGGAGTTCGAGGGCCACCCGACGGGCCTCGGCCTGGAGCGCGGACACCTCCTCGGCATCCTCGCCGCCCCCCGGCGCCGGGTCGCCGTCCTCCGCCGCCGCGGCGGGCAGCTGGAGGTGCACCTCGACCCGCGGCGCCGGGTCGGCGGCGGCCGACAGCGCGGCCCGCTGTTCCGGGGCGCCGAAGCGCAGCCGTGCCTCGGCATCGTAGGCCACCCCGCCCGCCTCGGGACGCTGGATGGCGTGGAAGAGGTCGTTCACGAACCCGAGCAGCGACTCGGCCGAGCGGAAGTTCCCGGTAAGGGGCAGCACCCGCCCGGGCCCGCCGGACGTTCCCCAGTCGCGGGCGTAGTCCTGGAAGAGCCGCGGCTCGGCAAACCGGAACCGGTAGATCGACTGCTTCACGTCTCCCACGAGGAACCGGTTCCCGTCGGGCGCCGGCCGCGCCACGGCCCGCAGGATCGCATCCTGCGCCTCGTTCACGTCCTGCGCCTCGTCGACCAGCACCAGGTCGTACTGCGACCGGCAGGCCGCCGCCGCCGGCGTGGCCGACGCCGCGCCGGGCCGATGTCCCAACAGGTCGAGGGCGAACTGCTCGAGGTCGGAAAAATCGAGGCGTCCGGCCGCCCGCTTCCGGCGGGCGTACTCCGACGAGAACCGGTGGAGCACCTCGAGGAGGGCGTGCATCCGCGGACGGCACCACTGCCAGTCCTCGAGCACCGGATCGGGTCCGTCCACGGGGATGTCCCACCAGGAGCGGAGGGCCGCCACGTCGTCGAAGAATCCCTTCAGCGGCTCGCGCAACCGGGTCTTCATCTTCTTGGGCCAGGACGCGTCGGCCCCGGCCAGGGCCTCCAGCACCGCCCCGGGTTCCCCCGTGCCCGCCGCCAGGGCCGTGAGCCGGGGCAGGAGCTCGGCGGCCTTGGGGTTGTCGGGGGCGAGGGGCGTCAGCCGGTCGACCCATCCCGCCGCCCATCCGCCCAACGCCTCGACGAGCGCGGACCGCTGCATCGCCGCCCCCCCCTCCTCCCACACGGCACGCGCCCGCCGCAGCCATCCGTCCGGATCCGCCAGCGAACGCAGCCGGGCATGCAGGGCGAGGATCGTCTGCTCGAGGCGGTCGACATCCCCGTCGAACTGCACCTGCGCCAGCTCCCGGACCGCCGCCCCCAGCGCGTCCCCACCCCCGTAGAGCGGACGGAGCACGGCGGCGAGGGTGTCGGCCGACATCCGCCGCGCCGCCGCGTCGTCGAGCACCTCCAGCTGCGGATCCAGTTCGAGTTCGTGGAAATGCCCGCGGATCAGCCGGAGGCAGAACCCGTGGAGGGTCCCGATGTCCGCCGTGTCGAGCAGCAGGAGCTGACGGGCCAGGTGGACGTCGTCCGGGGCCTCCGCCACGCGTCGGACCAGCCGCTCCCGGAGCCGACCGCGCATCTCCGCCGCCGCCGCCTCGGTGAAGGTGACCATGAGGACCCGGTCGAGCGACAGGGGGTCGACCGGGCGGGTCAGCCGCTCCACCAAGCGCTCGACCAGGGTGCGGGTCTTGCCGGTGCCGGCCCCCGCCATGACCAGGACGTCGCCCTCGGCGGCGATCGCGGCAGCCTGCTCCGGGGTCGGGCTGGACATGCGACGGCGCCCCCCTGCGGCTCACTCCGCCGGCACCGGCCCGCCGGCACCGGCCGACGCCAGCCGCTCCAGCCACTCCCAAGTGTACAGCCCCGTGGCGTGGCCGTCGGCCCACACCGGCTGCACCGCGTAGCCGCCCACCGGGCGGAGTTCCCGCAGCTCGAACGCCCCCGGGCCGTACGGGCGCTCGGGCGCCTTGTAGACATTGCCGAAGATGTCCTTCTCCCCGAGACACCCCGCGCAGGGGCAGAACTTCCGCAGGGTCTCCAGGGGAACGAAGCTCTCCCGGCCGTCCGCCCACCGGATGGCCAGTTCCGAGCCGATGGGCTGCAGATCCGTCGGTCGCATGCCCGGCCAACCTGACGACCGTCGTCCCCCGCGTCCAGTCTCCCCACGCGCGGCGCGCGGGAGCGGGCCGGGCGGGGCGATCGATGAAAGGTTTTCCATCGTCCGGGCCATTGCCGGCTTGTCCCGGACCGGGCCCGCGCCCATAGGATCCCGCCTGTGCTGAAGGGTTACGATCCGAAGGAGTTCTTCGACGAGATGTTCGCCCCCGGGGGCGTCCCGAGGCGGCACTATGAGCGGCTCCAGGCGCACTTCGCCGGGATGTCCCTCGCCGACTTCGACGAACGCCGGCGCGACCTCGACCTGGCCTTCCTCCGGCAGGGCATCACCTTCAACGTCTACGGCGACCAGCAGGGCACCGAGCGCATCTTCCCCTTCGACCTCGTCCCCCGGATCATCCCGGCCCGCGAGTGGGAACACATCGAGGCCGGCCTCGTCCAGCGGATCACCGCGCTGAACCTGTTCCTCCACGACATCTACCACGGCCAGAAGATCATCAAGGACGGGGTGATCCCGGGGCACTACATCTTCTCCGGACGCCACTTCCGCCGGGAGTTCGTGGATTTCGCCGTCCCCAGGGACATCTACATCCACATCTGCGGGACCGACCTGATCCGCGGGGCCGACGGCACCTACATGGTGCTCGAGGACAACGGCCGTTGTCCCAGCGGGGTGTCCTACGTGCTGGAGAACCGGCGGGCGATGCAGCGGACCTTCCCGAACCTGTTCCCCGAGGTGGGGGTGCGTCCGGTGGACCACTATCCGCAGGAGCTGCTCACCATGCTGCAGCACATCGCCCCGGCGGGCGTGGCCGATCCCACCGTGGTGCTGCTCACCCCGGGCGTGCACAACAGCGCCTACTTCGAGCACACCTACCTCGCCCGGCAGATGGGGATCGAGATCGTCGAGGGCCGCGACCTCGTGGTGCGCGACGCCCGGGTGTACATGCGCACCACCAAGGGCCTGCAGCCGGTGCACGTCATCTACCGGCGACTCGATGACGACTTCCTCGACCCGACGGTCTTCCGGCGCGACTCGGTCCTCGGGGTGCCGGGCCTGGTCAATGCCTATCGCACCGGCAGCGTGTCGCTCGCCAACTCCATCGGGACCGGCATCGCGGACGACAAGGTCATCTACTATTTCGTCCCGCGGATGATCAAATACTACCTCGACCAGGACCCGATCCTGCCGAATGTGCCCACCTACCTCGCCAGCGAGGAGTCGGACCGGGCGTACATCCTCGACCACCTCGACCAGCTGGTGGTCAAGGCCGCCAACGAGTCGGGCGGGTACGGGATGCTGATGGGACCGCGGGCGACGGCGGCCGAGCGGACGGATTTCCGCGGGGCGATCGAGCGGGACCCGCGCAACTACATCGCCCAGCCGATGATCTCGCTCTCCACCCACCCGACGCATGTCGGAGACGGACGGTTCGCGGGACGGCACGTGGACCTGCGGCCGTTCATCCTCTACGGGGAGAAGACGGTCATCGTTCCCGGCGGCCTCACCCGGGTGGCCCTGCGGGAGGGATCGCTCGTGGTCAACTCCTCGCAGGGTGGCGGCAGCAAGGACACCTGGGTGCTCTACGGCGACGAGTGAACCGGACCCCGAGCGCCCCCCCGAAACCACCCCCTCCCACGCCCCCCCTTCCCATGCTCTCCCGAGTCGCAAACTCCCTCTACTGGATGGCCCGGTACATCGAGCGGGCCGACAACACCGCCCGGATCGTCGACGTGAACGTCCAGCTCCAGCTCGACTCCCGCCGACTCGACGAGGAGCAGGCCGGGGCGCGATGGCGGCCGATCCTGGCGTCGACCGGCGACGAGGAGGCCTACCTCACCCTGCACGACCGGATCACGGCGCCGCTGGCGACCGAGTTCCTCGTGTTCGAGACCCGCAACCCGAACTCGGTGGTCTCGTCCGTCGCCCAGGCCCGGGAGAACGCCCGGATGGTGCGGGACCAGATCCCGGCCGAGATGTGGGAGGAACTGAACCGCCTCTACCTGTTCCTCCGCTCGGCCGAGGCCCGGGAATGCTGGGACCAGAGCCCGTTCGATTTCCTCCACCAGATCCGCTCCAGCTCGCTGACGTTCGTCGGGATCAGCTACGCCTCGACGACCCACAACGAGGGCTGGCACTTCCTCCAGGCCGGCAAGTTCCTGGAACGGTCCGACAAGACGACGCGGATGATCGACCTCCGCCACGACACCCTCCCGGCCCGGGGGCTCCCCGCGGCGGTCAACCAGGCCGACGCCCTCGGCTGGTCGGCCATCCTGCGCTCGTGCTCCGCGTGGGACGGCTACAAGGCCATCCACGGCAGCGAGGTCCATCCCCGCCTCGTCGCCGAGTACCTGCTCCTCAGCCCGGAGTTCCCGCGATCGCTCCGCTTCTGCGTGGAACGCCTCGACGGCTCCCTGCGGAGCATCTCCGGCGTGCCCGAGCGGCGCTTCAGCAACGAGGCGGAGAAGCTCAGCGGGCGGCTCCTCGCCGAACTGGAGTTCGGGACGATCGACGAGATCTTCGCCGTGGGCCTCCACGACTACCTCGACCAGGTCCAGGTGAAGCTCAACGAGATCGGCGACGCCCTCTTCCGCACCTACATCTTCCAGCCGTTCGTGAACCTCGAGGACGAGATCCTGGTGCAGCAGGAGATGCAGCAGCAGCAGCAGCGAGGGCGGCAGCCCGGATTTCTCACCGACTTTCGTCGCGAGGCGCAGCGAAAGCCTGTCTGGCAAGGCGGCCGAAGCGGTTCCGAACCGGGCTGTATGACCACATACTGTCCGGCGAGGAACGCGAGGCCAACGCCGCCAGGCGGGCTTGCAGCCAGCCGCAGCAGAAAGGCGGTGAGAAATCCGGGCTAGCCCGGACAGACCGGCAACGGCGCGGAAATTCGCTGGCCGGCTCCGGGGACCCGTCGCACAGTCCGCCGGTCCCGTCCGGGACCCGACCCGCGTCCATGAAAGCGAAGATTGTCATCACGCCGAAGAAGGCCGTCCTCGATCCCCAGGGGAAGACGGTCCAGAACGCCCTTGAGCACATGGGATACCAGGGGGTGACCGGCGTGCATGTCGGCAAGTACGTGGAGATCGACCTGGCACCGGGCACCGACCGGGCGGCGGCCGAGAAGGCCCTCAACGAGGCCGCCCACCGGTTCCTGAGCAACCCGGTGATCGAGGACTACCGGCTCGAGATCGCCGACTGACCCCGCGCCCGCCGCCCCCCCCGCCGCGATGCACTTCGCCGTCCTCCAGTTCCCCGCCTCCAACTGCGACCAGGATTGCGTCCACGCCGTCCGGGTGCTGGGCCACACGTCGGAGCTCGTCTGGCACAAGGACACCTCGCTCGGCGCGGCCGATGCGGTGATCGTGCCGGGCGGCTTCAGCTACGGGGACTACCTCCGCTGCGGGGCCATCGCCCGGTTCAGCCCGGTCCTGCAGGCCGTCCAGGAGTTCGCCCGGGCCGGCGGACTGGTCCTCGGCATCTGCAACGGGTTCCAGATCCTGTGCGAGGCCGGACTGCTGCCGGGCGCGCTCATCCGCAACCGGGACCTCCGGTTCCGCTGCGAGCAGGTGCACCTCCGTGTGGCCAACCCGGAGACGCCCTTCACCCGCGAGACCCCCGCCGGGCAGCTCCTCCGCATCCCCATCGCCCACGGCGAGGGCTGCTACTACGCCGATCCCGACACCCTCGCCCGCATCGAGTCCAACCGGCAGATCCTCTGGCAGTACTGCGACGCCGCCGGTCAGGCCACCGACACCAGCAATCCCAACGGCTCGCTGCGCAACATCGCCGGCATCGCCAACGAGACGTTCAACGTCGCCGGCCTGATGCCGCATCCGGACCGCGCCAGCGAGGCGGTGCTGGGCAGCGAGGACGGACGCTGGATCTTCGCCAGCATGATCCGTCACCTCGAGACCACCCGGGCGGCCCGCGCCGCCTGAGGGCCTGACCGCAGATTCCGGGGGGACCGCCCGGACCGGACCGGGATTTTGGGGCTGCCCGCCCGGCGACGGCATGATGGACTGGCCGGGTGAAACTCCCCTTCGCCGCCGGCCTCGGCCTGCTGGCCGCGCTGTCGCTTCCCGCCGCCGAACCGCCCGTCGGCGCCGCCCTGCTCAAGACCGACCTCCTCGGCGTCTTCGCCCATCCCGACGATGAGACCGGGGTGGCTTCCCTGGTGGCCCGGACCGCGCTGGGGGATGGCCGGGTGGTGGCGCACGTCTACTGCACGCGGGGCGAGGGTGGCGGGAACATGGTGGGCACCCAGGCGGGACGGGCCCTCGGGATCCTCCGCGAGGCGGAACTCCGGGCCTGCCTCGACCGCCTGGGCGTCCGGGCCTGCCATTTCCTCGACCGCGAGGACTTCGCCTACACCGAGAGCCAGTCGGTGACGCTGGAGCAGTGGGGCCACGAGGAGACCCTCGAACGCCTGGTGCGCCTGGTCCGGACCCTGCGCCCGGAGGTGATCGTGACCATGAACCCCGCACCGACCCCGGGACAGCACGGCAACCACCAGGCCGCCGGACGCCTGGCGGTCGAGGCGTTCGACGCCGCAGCCGACCCCGGCCGTTTCCCAGGGCAGATCCTCCAGGAGGGGTTGTCGCCCTGGCAGGTGCGGAAGCTCTACCATGGCGGTGCGGGGCCCTTCACCGCCACCGTCACCGTCACCACCCCCCTGCCCGACGGACGCCTGCCGGCGGTCGTGGCCGGAGAGGCCCTCTCGCAGCACCGCTCCCAGGGATTCGGCGGATTCGCCGGCGCCCCCTGGCTGGGCCGACCGCAACAGCTCCAGCTCGTGAAGAGCGTGGTGCCGTTCCAGGACGGCGAGGGGGACCTGTTCCGCGGCCTCCCCGTGGACGGGCCCCTGCCCCCGCGGATCCCGAGCGGCTGGGTCGACCCGCAGCCGGCGGCACCCGTCCGGTTTCTCCCCCGCCCGGCCGTGGCCCGGTACGAGGAATGGATCCGGGAACAGGGCGTGGAGCATACCGCCACGGCGTTCGGTCCCGACATCCCCGTGGTCGCCGGCGAGGCGACGCCGGTGCCCATCGAACTCGTGGGCGACAGCGACGGCGGCCGCGTGGACTTCATGGTGCCGGAAGGTTGGCGCATCGAGCCCGCCCGCCTCGATCTGGGACCCGACCGCCGCCCCCCTTCCCGATTCCGCATCCTCCAGGTCACGCCACCCGGCACGGCGTCGACGGACGTCGAGATCGCCGCGGCGGGCACGGTGGACGGTCGGGAGGTCCGGGTCGCGGCCCGGCTGCATCCCGTGCCCCGCCTCCGGATCCCCCGGATGGATCGGCTGCCGGCGCCGGACGCCCCCGTGGACGACGCCGTCTGGGCCGGGCTCCCGGCGCAGGGGATCGAGTCCACCCGGACGTGGCAGGGAAGGAACGACGGTCCGGCCGACTCCAGCGCGGAGTTTCGGATCGCCCATGACGGGCGCCGGATCGCGGTGGAGGTCCGGGTGGCGGACGACCGCGTGGTCAGCAACATCGAGCCCGACGACATCCGCGGCCACTGGCGGAGCGACTCGGTGGAGCTGTGCTTCGATCCGGCGCCCGGGTCCGAGCACACCCTCGGGGCCTTCAAGGTGGGCATCTTCCCCTTCGACCGCTCCGGACGCGTGCGGGGGGCCCGGGATGCCGACCGGGACGCCGGTCCGGTGGAGCGGACGGCACCCGGCACCCGGCTCTGGTCGGCCCGGGTCGTGGGGGGATACCTGATCCGGGCGTGGATCCCGCTGGCCGAGATCGGGTTCGACCCCGCCCGGGGCCGCCGGATCGGGTTCAACGTGCTGGTCTACGACGGCGACAAGGAAGGGGCCGCCCCCGGCGAGAACATCAACGAGTGCCGCCTGGCCTGGGCGCCGCGTTCCGGGGTCCAGGGCCGGCCGGAGGACTGGGGCCGGGCCGACCTCGACGAATGATCCGGGGTCGTGCCAGCCTGCGGCACACCCTGTCGGCCGAAACAATCCGCCATCCCGCGGGTTCAACGAAGAACACCAACCAGAGAGGAGACACGAAGATGCCAGCAATGCACGAGATCGAGTACGAGATCCACGGGGATGACATGCAGTATGTGGAGGTCCTGCTGGATCCCATGGAGGCGGTCGTGGCCGAGGCCGGGGGCATGATGTACATGGAGGATGGCATCCAGATGGAGACCATCTTCGGCGACGGATCCCAGCAGAACTCCGGGTTCCTCGGGGCATTGATGGGCGCGGGAAAGCGGCTCCTGACCGGGGAATCCCTCTTCATGACCGTCTTCCAGAACCAGTCCCAGCAGAAGGCCCGGGCCGCGTTCGGGGCCCCGTACCCCGGCAGGATCGTCCCCATCCACCTGTCGGAGGTCGGGGGCGAGGTGATCGCCCAGAAGGACTCGTTCCTTTGTGCCGCCAAGGGCGTCAGCGTGGGCATCGCCTTCAACCGCCGCCTCGGCGCGGGACTCTTCGGCGGCGAGGGATTCATCATGCAGCGCCTGCAGGGCGACGGCTGGGCGTTCGTCCACGCCGGCGGAACCCTGATGAGCCGGGATCTCGCCCCCGGCGAGGTGCTCCGGGTCGACACCGGATGCGTGGTCGGATTCACCCGCGGGGTCGATTTCGACATCCAGTACGTGGGCAAGATCAAGTCCGCCCTGTTCGGCGGCGAGGGGTTGTTCTTCGCCACGCTCCGCGGGCCGGGCCGGGTATGGCTCCAGTCCCTGCCGTTGAGCCGGCTGGCCGACCGGATCTACGCCGCCGCCCCCAAGGCCGGCGGCACGCGACGGGGGGAGGGCTCGGTCCTCGGCGGCCTCGGCGGCCTGCTGGATGGCGACAACTGACCCGACACCCCGGCTTCCACGGGTTCAGAGCCCGGCCGTCGACTCCCGGGGAGAGTCCCCGGGAGTCTCCTCCCGCCACGCCACCTCATAGACGGCCACCGGCTCCTGGAAGCCCTTGACCTGGACCCGGTCGAGGGCACGGCAACGGCCGGCCAGGCCGGGGGCGTTGCGCCCGAGGTGGGCGAAGGTGTTCGCACCGATCACCACCCGCGCATGGCCGGCCACCCCCTCGAGGCGGCTGGCCAGGTTCACCTCCCGGCCAAAGGCGGTGTAGTTCACGATGTGCGCCTCGGAACCCATGAGGCCGACCGTCACCGGGCCCGTGTTGATCCCGGTGCCAACCTGGAGCACGGCCGCGTCGACATCGTCCGGGTCGGCATCCGGCCGGGCCCGCTGACGGTTCAGCCGGGCCACGGCGCGCTGGATCTCGATCCCGGCCTCGACCGCCTGCACCGCGTGGCGCGGGTTGTCCGTGGGCGCTCCCCAGAAGGCCATCACACAGTCCCCGATGTACTTGTCGAGCGTGCCCTGGTGGAGCTTCACCACGTCGGCGATGGCCGCCAGGTAGAGGTTCACGGTCTCGAGGACCTTCCGTGCCTCGGCCTCGAAATGCGCCTCGGCCGCCGGTCCGGTCAGGCCGAGCCGACGCACCGTCTCCTCCGCCGCCCGCTGCCGGCGGTCGGTCAGGGCGCTGAATCCGCGGATGTCGGCAAACAGCACGGTGATCTCGCGGCGGGCGCCCCCCAGGGCCACCTTCCGGGTTTCCAGCACCTCCTGGACGATGTTCGGGGACACCATGCGGGCAAAGATGCCCCGGATGCGCTGCTGTTCCCGTTGTTCGAAGAAAACCCGGCAGGTGACCATCCCGGCGAACGGGAGGAGCAGGCCGCCGATCAGGGGATGGGCCACCGGCACCCAGATCCGCAGCGCGGTGAACATCTCGGCAGCCATCGCCACCCAGCCGACGCCCGCGACGAGGATCCACCAGGGCGCCACATGGGCCCGCAGATTCCAGGTGATCGTGGCCGACAACCCCGCGAGGCAGACCACCAGCAGGAGACGGACCCGCAGCGGGAGGGGTTCGATGAACTCGTCGTCGATGACCATCCGGGCCACATTGAGGTAGGTGGTCACCAGGTAGTCCGAGTTGTCGAGCGGCGTGGCCCCGCGGTCGGCCAGGTTGTTCCCCGACGCGGTGCTGCCCACGACGATCAGCCGATCCCGCCAGGGATTCCCGTCCGGCGGCGGATTGGTGCCGCGCTCCATGGCATCGCCCAGCACATCGGCGAGGTTCGCCTGCGAGAACCGTCCGTCCTGGTTGATCTCAAGCCCCCAGCACACGGGAAGGTAGCCCTGGCGATCCACCGGCAGCCGACGCCGGATGCCGTTCGCACCCGGGATCACCACCCCGTCCGCCGTCCGCTCAGCCCCCTCCAGATCCAGCCCCAGACGGTGTGCGGCCAGCGCGATGCCAAGGTGCCAGACCCGCTGCACCTGCCGGACCGCGACGCGGCGACGGACGGGCAGCCCCGGGCGATCCCATCGCAGCGGCAGACTCACCATGCCCTCGGGGTCGGGCTCGAAGAGATGCTCCGTGCCCGTCCGCGGATCCACGATCCGCACGGCATCCTCCGGGGTCACCTCGAGGTTCACTCCCCACGCATCGGCCAATCGCCCGAGTTCGGGATGGATCCACCGGTACTCCGTGAAGGCCCGGATCCGACGGGCCACGCCATCGGCATCCTTGGGCGAGGACACATCCCCCACGCCGGCCGCGGCCCCGTGGAACAGGGGCATGGGCAGGGCATCGGGCTCGAGGGCCAGGAAGGCAGGCGCCCCGTCGGCGGCCAGCTCACGGGCGAACTCGCGGTCCGACGAATACGCCTCCGCCTCGCCGTCCGCCCCCATCCGCACCAGGCGGTCCTCCGAGAACCGCCGGTCGGTCAGCAGGATGTCAAAGGCCACCGCTCCGGCTCCCTGTGCCCGGAGCTCGCGGAGAAGTCGGCCGTACACCGGCCACCGGGGCCAGAACAGGTCCCAGTTCTCGCCCGGAATCACCAGGCCCAAGGCCAATCGCTCCACCGTCGAGTTGTCGGCGAGGACGAGCCCCAGGTCGGGTGTGGGGCGCGTGGCCGACTGCGCCAGGCGGCGCATCCGCCAGTCGTAGGTCATCCACTCCAACCGCTGGACGACATCCAATCGCTGCCGGCGCTCCCGTCGACGCGTGGCCCGATCGAGGAACCGGAGCCGATCCGCATCCGAATCACCCACCGCCCGGGCATCGGCCAAGGCGGCTTGTGAGGCCACAAACGAGGTCTCCAGAAAATGGGAAAGGACGCAGAGGAGCCCGGCCACTGCAGCCAGTCCGGCGCCCATCCAAACCGGGAACCGTCGGAACACGTTCAGGAAAAAAAGAAACCCAGGGTTTCCCCTGGGTTTCGAAACTCATTGCCCGTCACGGGCCATGGAGGAACTCAATCCTCGATCACGGGTTCAGGGGTCGTCTCACCAGCCGAACCACCTGCGGGCCGCACCGGCGAGAGGTTCACGATCGGCCCCTGGGGACCCACCGCCTGGCGGCTCGACGGCGACAGGACCGGCGGGAACGGAATGTTGTTGTTCACGATGCCCGGGATGTTCGGGTCGAACATCTGGCCGGCGCACACGGTGAAGTTCTGCAAGGCCCGGCTGCTCGGGTTGCGGAACGCGATCTCCACGCATCCATCCCAGACCCAGACAAAACCCTCGGCGGAGACCAGATAGGTCGTCCCGCGGATGGCCGCCGTGGTGGTCGGGGTCTCGACCACGTAGGTCGAGGAGGAAGAGGACTTCTTGACGAACCCGGACACCCGTCCCTGGGTCAGGGTGATCTTGGTGTTCGCCACCGGCTCGGGACCCGACTCATCAGCGGTCAACTCGGCCAAGGTCAGCGAGGAATTCTCCTGAACCTGAAGGGTCGGGCCGTTGGCGCCAAGATAGAGGTCCAACAGGGAGCGCGAACCCGTGGTGATGACCGAACCTTGGGTGGCGACGTCGCCCACCTTGGCGGCCACATTGCCAATCTGGGCAGTGCCCCGAAGGGCAGTCACCTCAGCCTTGCCAGTTTGCGGTGCGGCGACAGCAAGGCTGCCGGACAGCGCCAGCAACACGCCCGCCAGAGCGAGTCGGTTAAGCGTTCCAGTTTTCTTCATGGTGAAAGCTTTTTCGAGTTGGGTTAACGAACAGCGGCAGGCTAGGCAGGGGAGCCCAGAAGTCAATCGGATATTTCCTCCCGGACCTGTCCCCTAACTCGCCCATCCACAGGCCATTTCATCGCCGTTCAACGACAGGATTGCGAGCCAAATTCCCATCAAAAAATACAGGCTAGGGCTGCCGGCCGCTGAGCAGGCGCCCGATGCGCCGCTGCAGTTCCCCGAAGACCTCCACGACCGGCCGCTCGCCGTCCACCAGGGTGAGTCCGTGGTCTTTCTGGAGTCGCCGGAACGTGTCCCGCATGCGCGCCTGATACTCGAGAAAGCTGTCGTACATGTCGCCCGACAGGCCGAGGTCCATCCCGCTTTCCCAGTAGTCCAGCGCCTGGGTCTTGGCGAGGACCCGCTGGACCAGCACCTCCGGCCGCACCTCCAGGTAGAACACCGCGTCGGGCACCAGGGCGATCCCATACAGGTTGCGCAGCCACTCCGGATCCAGCCCCCGGACCAGGTCCCGCGCCATGAGGGTGTAGATGTACCGGTCGGCCAGCACCATGGAACCCGCCCGAAGGGCCGGGAGGATGATGTTCTCCAGCTGGTCGGCGAAATCGGTCGCGTAGAACAGGGAAAGGGTGGTGTGGCTGAGGATGTTCCCCTGCTGCGCCTGCTCCAGTTCCTCGCTGACGAGCGTCGACCGCTTGAGCCCCACCTGCACGGTGTGATGCCCGGTGTCCTCGAGCCAGGTGATGAGCCGGGCGATCTGGGTCGACCGCCCGGAGCCGTCCGCGCCCTCCACCACGATCAGCTTCCCGCTGAGCTTCTCCAGCTCCACCCCGGGCAGCCCGGAGCCGAGGAAGCGCTTGGGGGTGACCCGGGGAACGACCACCCGCTCGGGACGTTCACGGGCGGGCTTTCGCGCTGATGGGGGACGTGCAGGCATGGGAATGGGAATCGTGGCTAGGCGACAGGCCCCCGTCGGAAGGCCTCGAGGTCCACCCGGGAGGCCACCAGCTGGCGGACGAAATCCTGCTGCTCCTCGATCCGGCGGTTGGCATCGACCTCCACGAAGTCGAACTCGGTGCTGAGGGCCAGGTACTGCTCGAAGATGCGGCCCTGGAAGATGCGGAAGCTCTCGTACGGATCGGGGGACAGGTGGAGATCCATCCCGGCCTCGTGGTGCTTCAGGGTGGGTCGGTTGTCCAGGATGCGGGCGAGGGAGATGTCGAGCCGGGCCTTGAAGAGGAAGGTGATGTCGGGCCGGGCCGCGAACCGGTACACGCCGCGAACCCACGCCGGCTGACAGCCCCGGACCACGTCCCGGGCGTACGCGGTGAAGACATACCGGTCGCACAGGACCAGATACCCCGCCCGCAGGAGCGGCAGGAGCTGACGCTCGTAGCGGTCGGCGAAGTCGGTGGCGTGGATCAGGCTGAAGGTGGTCGGGGTCAGCAGGTTCTGCTTCTTCCCCTTGCTGGTGGCGCTCTTCACCAGCGCCGACGAGTTCCACTCGCTGAAGTACACCTTGAGCCCCCGCCCCTCCAGCCACCGCTTGAGCAGACGGATCTGGGTCGACTTGCCCGACCCGTCGAGCCCTTCCACGGCAATCAGGCGGCCGGGGAGTCCGGTCTCGGCGAACGTCTTCGTCACGGGCCCCCACGTTAGGACGGCACCCGACGGACTCCAGCGGAATCCCGTCGGCCCGGCGCCTCCATCAGTACTTGCCCGGCCGGAGGACCCGGATGTCCGACTCGTAGGCCACCATCGCGTACCGCGGGAAGAACTCCCGCTGCAGCCGGTCGAGGAGCACCTCGGCGACCGCCGCCGGCACGATCACCTCGATCCGGATGTTGGCGAACTCGGGGATGTCGGCGATCCGTTCCCCCTGGTGCCCCGAACCCTCCACGGTGCCCAGCGTCCACCCGTGCGCGCCGCCTGCGGCGACGAGGCCGAGGACCGGTTCCCGTGCCAGGGCTTCGCAGACGATGGTGACCAGCTTCATGGGATGGAGCTTCATGGGACGACGGGGGGGACGATGCGCCGGGCGAGTTCCAGGTAGAGGGGGAGGCCGACGGCGAGGTTGAACGGGAAGGTGATCGCCAGGGCGGAGGTGAGGTAGAGGGTGGGATTGGCCTCGGGCAGGGCCAGGCGCATGGCCGCGGGCGCCGCGATGTAGCTCGCGCTGGCCGCCAGGGTCCCGAGCAGCATCGCCCCGCCGGTGTCCAGCCCCGCCACCCGCCCCGCCACCACCCCGATCACCGCGTTCAGGATCGGCGCCACCACCCCGAATCCGACGAGGAACGGCCCCACCCGACGCAGGTCGGCGAACCGCCGCGCCGCCACCATCCCCATCTCCAGCAGGAACAGCGCGAGGATCCCCTGGAAGGGGGTCACCAGGAACCCGGCGGTCGCCTCGGCGCCCCGCGGACCGCTGGCCCATCCGATCACCAGCCCCCCCACCAGGAGCAGGACCGACCGGCCGGTGAACGCCTCGCGCAGCGATTGACGGAGCACCGGCCCGAGCGGGCCGCCGCCCGACGCGGCCCGGCGTCCCAACAACACCCCCACCACGATCGCCGGCGCCTCCATGACCGCGAGGAAGGCGGATCCATAGCCGGGAAACGGCACGTTCACCTGCCGCAGGTAGTTGGTGGCGGCGATGAAGGTGACCGCGCTGACCGACCCGTAGTGCGCCGCCAGGGCGGCGGCGTCGACGGCCGACAGCCGGCCGATCCGGGTGAGGACCGGATACGCCCAGAGGGGAATCAGGGCCCCGAGCACGACGGCCGTCAGGCACGGTGCCCACACCCGGCGCCAACCGGCCTCCGACAGGGCCACCCCGCCCTTGAAGCCGATCGCCACCAGCAGGTAGATGGTCAGCGTCAGGTACAGCGCCTCGGGAAAGCGGAGATCGCTCCGGACCAGCGTGGCGACGACCCCCAGCAGAAAGAACAGGAAAGCCGGGGAAAGGAGGTTGGCCTGGAGGGCGGCAAGGAGATCGGAACTCATCCGGACACCCGTCACCCCACCCCAGCCCCACCCCCTTTGGCAAGGCCCGGCCGGGAGAATCCGGCGAACCGCCCTCCACCGAGCCACCGCGGGGACGGGCACTCCGGCCCCCGATGGGCTCCCGACGAATTCCCGGGGTGTCGGGGTGGGAGCAAAAGGAGACTCGCCCGGGGGAACAAAAGGAGACTCCACCTGACGAATTCCCGGGTTGCGCCGGCCCGGGTGGAGGAGCACAAATCGAACGGTCCGATCTGCTGGCCCCATGAAAACCCTCCCAACCTCGATCGCCTGCGCGGCCCTTGGCCTCGCCCTCGCGCCCGCCCTCCACGGGCAGGTCTACTTCTCCGACGCCTTCGACGTCGATTCGTCGGCTTCGTGGAACCTCGCACAGGACGCCGACACCGCGGCGTTCTTCCGCTACGACTACAGCGCCGATGGCATCCCGTCGGCACCCAACTCCGCCGGCTCGACCTTCGGCCTGAAGCTGACGGCCAACATGGAGGCACCCGCCGCCGCCGCCGGCATCACCGCCTACCCCGCCGGCGTCAGCCTGCCGGACAGCTACATCGTCCGGTTCGACATGTGGATCAACGTCAACGGCCCGCTGCCCGGCGGCGGGGCCGGCTCGACGGAGTTCGTGACGGTCGGCGTGGGCGCCGACGGCACCTCGGTCCTCAAGGCGGGCAGCGCCCCGGGGGCGTTCTTCGCCGTGGACGGCGAGGGGGGCTCGTCGACCGACTACCGGGCCTACCTGAACGGGGCCGCCCTCAATGATGCCAGCGGGGTCTACGCCGCCGGCGGAACCGGGACCTTCCCGCAGGAGGCGAACAACGCCTACTACCACACCGCCTTCCCCGGCGGACAGGGCGCCCCGCAGAGCCAGATCGACGCCCATCCCCAGCAGACCGGCGGACTCAATCCGGGGACCGTCGGCCTCGCCTGGCGCCAGGTGGAGGTGGTCAAGGATGGCAATACGGTCCAGTGGTCGATCGACGGCCTCCCGATCGCCACGGTCACCGACTCCAGCCTCGCCGCCGGCGGCCAGGTGGGGATCGGCTACTGGGACGTGTTCTCGTCCGTGTCCGACAACCCGGCCCTGAGCTTCGGCCTGGTGGACAATGTCCGGGTGGAGGCGGTGCCCGAGCCGGGGACCGTCGCCCTGCTGGCCGCCGGGGCCGCGCTGCTCGGCTTCGGCCTCCGACGACGCCGCTGAGCCCCGCCCTCCCCGTCTTCCACGGGCCGGCCCGCCCCTCGGCGCGCCGGCCCTTCTGTTTCCAGTCCGGCTCTCGGGGGTGACGATGCCCCCTCAGGACTCGGAGTCGTCCTCGATCGCCGCGCGCATCCGGGCGAAGAAATCGTCGCCGGACTGGGCATCCACCACCGCCGATGCCGCCTCTTCGGCGTGCTCCACGCACTCGGACGGCAGCTCGTTGAGGAACGGCGACGGATGGCAGGGCAGCTTCTGGCCGTACTTCCTCCGGGCGGCACAGTGGCTCACCTTCAGGCTCTCCTGCGCCCGGGTGATGGCCACGTAGAAGAGCCGACGCTCCTCGTCCAGCGTCCCCTCGACCTTGCTCCGCGAGTGGGGCAACAGGCCGTCCTCGACCCCCACGATATGCACGTGCGGGTACTCCAACCCCTTCGCCGCGTGCATCGTGATGAGCGTCACCGCGTCCCCGGCATCGGTCTCGTCGTCGCTCCGGTCCTGGTCCAGGGTCAGGTCGGCCAGATACTCGTCCAACCGGTCCCGGGGACTCCCCTGATACCGCGGGGCCACCGGTGGACGGGCGACGGGCAACGCCCCCTCCGCCCCGGGAACCTCGGGGATGGGTCCGTCGAGGTCGGCCAGCATCTCGCGCAGGTTCTTCACCCGGTTCTCCGCCACCTCGGGATCCTTCTCCTGCCGGCGCAGGTCCTCCAGGTAGCCGGTCTCGTCCAGCCAGCCCTGGGCCCAGCCTTCCAGGGAGATGGGATGGCTCCCCTCCAGGGGTTCGCGCACCCGGTCGATGAACGTGGTGAACGCGGCGATGGCCTCGCGGGTGCGCGTCTGGAAGGAACCGAGGACGTCGGTGTGGTGCATCACCCGGAAGACGCTGGTCTTGCGCTCCGCACTGGCCGCGAGCAACCGCTCCCGGGTCACGTCGCTCAACCCCCGCGCCGGCGTGTTGGCGATCCGCAGCAGGGCGACGTCGTCCTCCGGGTTCACGAAGGTCTTCACGTAGGCGAGGAAGTCCCGGACCTCGCGCCGATCGAAGAAACTCTGCCCGCCGATCAGCCGGTACCGGACCCGCGCCTTGCGCAGGGCGGTCTCGATCGGACGGGACTGCAGGTTGGTGCGGAACAGGATCGCCTGGCGCCCCCAGCCGACCCGGTGGGCCAGCCGGTCGTACTCGATGTTCTCCACCACCGTGCGGGCCTCCTCCTCGTCGTCAGGGAAGCACTGCAGGAGGATCTTCCCGCCCTGCCCCTTCGCGGACCAGAGGTTCTTCCCCCGGCGCATCGGATTGTTGCGGATGACCGCGTTGGCGGCCTGGAGGATGGTGTTGGTGGACCGGTAGTTCTGCTCGAGCTTGATGACCCGGACCTCGGGGAAGTGCTGTTCCAGGTTGAGGATGTTGGCGATCTCCGCCCCGCGCCACCCGTAGATGGACTGGTCGTCATCCCCCACCACACACAGGTTACGCGACTCCCGGGTCAGCGCCTGGACGAGCTCGAACTGGGTGCCGTTGGTGTCCTGGTACTCGTCGACCATCACATGGGTCCACCGCTGCCGGCAGGCCTCGAGCGCGTCGGGATGCTCCCGGAACAGCCGCAGGGTCAGCAGGATCAGGTCGTCGAAGTCCACCGCGTTGGCGGCCCGGAGGGCCGACTCGTACCGGGCCGAGACCATCTGGGCGAGGGCGGTGACGCTCTCGTCGGCGAACACCCGGGCGTCGGGGCCGGAGTTCTTGTAGCGGCTGAGCACCGCCAGCACCGCCCCGGCATCGGTCTTCTCACCCCGCGCGGAGATCGTGCTGAGGACCTTGCGCATCGCCGCGAGCTGGTCGCCGGCGTCGTAGATGACGAAGTTGCGCTTGTAGCCGAGGCGGTCGATGTGCTGGCGGAGGATCCGGACGCACAGCGAGTGGAAGGTGCAGATGGTGGGCCGCTCCGGCTTCTCCCCGGACTCGTCGGCCCGGCGCCGGGGCACCATCTCGTTGACCCGCTGCTGCATCTCCCGGGCCGCCTTGTTGGTGAACGTCACCGCCAGCAGGCGGCCGGGCGGAATGCCCCGCGCGATCATGTGCGCGATCCGGCAGGTCAGCGTCCGGGTCTTCCCCGTGCCGGCACCGGCCAGGATCAGCACCGGCCCGCCGTGGGTGACCACCGCGGCCCGCTGCTCGGGGTTCAGGGATTCCAGGTCGAACGCCATGCGCCCGGCGAGTCTTGTTTCCGCCACCCGGCGGTCAAGGCCCGGAACCCGGATTCCCCCGCCCCGGGGCGAGCGGCCCCAGGAGGACGAAGAACTCGGGGACGGTCACCACCCGGGTCCCGGGCGGCAGCCGGTCGATCGTCCGCCGGATGGCCCCCATCGGCCCGCCCGAGTCGCGGAAGGACCACGCATGGACGTTCACCAGGGCAAAGGCCCCGGGATCCCGGTCGGCCGCCGCCGGCATCTCCCCCACCGCCGCCGCCACCCCCTCGGGCAGCCAGTCGGGACGCACGGTGCCATCGGACCGCCGCTGCTCCCACAGGAGGAAGCGATACGCGACGCATGCCTTGCCGTGGTGCCAGGCAATCTCTCCGCGCCGACGGTTGTAGGGCGCATAGTCCTTGTACACCACCCCCCCGACCTCCGCGTGCGCCAGCAGGTCGGCCACCTCGCCGGGCCCGCCCCCGGAGTTGAGGACGCTCACCCAGCGCAGCCCGGCGGACGGCAGGGAACGGGCGGTCGCGGCATACAGTTCGGTCCGGGCCGGCGACCGGTGCGGGAACCAGTACCCGTGCCCGCTCGGGCCGGCGATGAACGCATCCCGGGGCGTCGCGTTGCGTCGCAGGTGGGCCACGGCCCGGGGGGCGACCTCGGCCAGGATCGGCGCGGTCTCCCACGTCACGGCAAACGTGCCCCGGAACGGACTCGCCCAGAACCCCTCATGCACCGCGAACCGCCCGCCCATCCACTGGATGTTGTCCCCGTCGCTCACCACGAACGCCACCACCCGCTCGCCGTCGCGTGCCGGCGGCGGCTCGGGCACCGGGTCCGGACCCGCCAACGGGACCTTGAGGTGCTGGAGCGCGGACAGGTTCAGGGACCAGTCGGACGGGATCACCACCCCGCCCCCCGCACTGACGTCGCCGACGAACTCATGCTCGTCGCGGCCCCATCCGAAAACCCGCGTGCCCGGTCCGAGCGCGGCCACCCATCGGGTGCGGCGTTCGGCGCCCGGCTCGAAGAACGTGAACGCGCCGCGGGCCACGGCGAGATCCCGCGCGTGCAACGGCTTGGCCGGATCCTGGTGCAGTGCGATTCCCCGGGTGAACCGGTGGCCGTCCCGCTCGAACAACGCCGCCTCGGTCAGCGACCGGACATCCTCCAGCACCGGCCGCCCGAATCCCCGGAACCGGTCGGACAGCGAGGCATCCACCACGACGGCTCCCTCCAAGCCGGCGAGTGAGGTCGCCACGTTCAGGCTTTCGTCGGCGGCCGAGCAGAGGATTCCCCCGGCCACGTCGGCCCGGAAATGGTCGAGGGCATCCCAGACCGACTCCAGCCACCGGATCTCGACGCCCCACGCCCGCAGCTCGGAGAAGATGAGCCCGTTCATCCCGCCGTCGTCGATCCACAGCCGCGCGCGGTCGCGGTTGACGAGGCCCTGCAACGACGCAAGCAACGCCTGTTCGGCGGGGGTGGAAGGCCGGACGACGGCATGGAGGAAGGACCCGACACCCTCCGGCCGTTCCTGGGCCGCGAGGCGGACCGGAATCAGGCCGATCCAGATCAGGAGCGCCCAATGGACGATGTGCGACACGTCCCCACCCTGCCCCGCATCCGACCGGCTGGCCAGTCGGGGTCGGCATGAGCCAGAGAGGCGTCGAAGGGCCGGGCGCCCGCGGATGATCATCCACCGCCACGGGCCGCCGCGCGGATTTGGAGTGCGGCGGGAAGCGACAGCGCCACGCCGCTTTGGAGCGGAGCCGGGACGAGTGGAGAGACCTTGGTGCTGGAGCGTGTCCCTCAGCATCGATCGCCTCCGCACTCCCGGGCGGTCTCGCCTGGGCCAAAGCGGTGTCGACGCTTCGCTCTGCCACCGCAGTCCATAGGGGCGCCGGCAGGACCGGTGGCGCGAGGCTCCCGCCGGGCTGCCCTGCGGCCGCCCCGCTCCCGGCGTTTATGGCGGAGGCCGGGAGGCCGCCGGCCTGCAGAGGGGTCGGGGTCGGAAAGGTTCACGTTTCCCGCGATCATCCCCAGCGGTAGCTTTCCGCCACGATGTCCCGAGGACCCACCCCCGGACGCCGGTTTCAGATCGGCTGGCTCGTCCTGCTGGTGGTTGCCGGAATCGTCGGGTTGCTCATGCGCCCCGACCCGTTGGCCCGGCGGCTCGATGCGATCCGCGCCCGGGGCGAGCCGGTGTCCATGGACGACCTCGCCCGGATGTTTCCCGCGGGCCCGGAGGAAAGCCGACAGCGGTTGCTCGACGCGGTCGGACAGGTGCGCAACGCGTTCACCGGATACGACACGGTGGACCTGCCCGGGTTGGGGAACCTTCGGGCCGTCGACTGGGGAGCGGACGAACTCGCATCCTGGGATGCCGCCCAACCGGTACTGTCCCCCGCCCTCGAGGAGCTTCGAGCGGCGCTGGACGAACGGTCGATGCCGCTCGGGATCCCGTCGGACTTGCTGACCAACCGGGCACCTCGAAGTGCCGCTGCATTCCTCGACGCCGCATTGGTGTTCCGACTGAATGCCCACGCCGCCCTCGCCCGTGACCTGGAACGCGCGGCCCTCGATTCCGTCCATTGGCAGATCCGGCTGGCGAGTCAGATGCCAACGTACAGCTGCCTCTCCTGGCGGGTCGCGGTCATGTTGATCGAGACGGAACTCTTCACGGCCCTCGAGGAGCTTCTGGGATCAACCCGACTTGGTGGCGATGAATGGAGGAAGCTCAGGCTGGCACTGACACCCATCGGAAACCCATTCCCGGATCCCATGACGCTGATGGGTGAACGCGCGGAAAGTTTGCTCACTTGGGACGAGAACAGCCAATCCCACCGCCGGTGGACCACCATCGGGACCGTTCCGGCCTCTGCCGCGGCGTCCGCGATCATCCACCACCTCCACCGCCTGAGCGGCGGCACACGTCGGGATCTCGTTCGATACCTGGATTTCATGGAGGGCGCCATCCAGGCGGCGGCCCTGTCCGGACGGGAGCGGACTGCGGCCGAACAAGCCCTGCTGACGCGCCAGCCGAAGGGGATGTGGTGGGGCTTTGGCAAGACGATGCTGGACTCGTACCTGGAATCCATGAACCAACGGCTCGACCAAATGGCAAGGCACCGGAGCCGCGCCGCCCTCTTCCGCCTCGCCACGGGAATCGCCGAGTACCGTTCCCGGACCGGCCACCCACCGTCCACCCTCGCCGAACTCGAGGCCCTCCCCGGCGATCCGGTCGCCCTCACCGACCCGGTCAGCGAGCTGCCCATCCGGTTCCTCCCCGGTCCCGACGGCTATCGCCTCGTCGCGGCCGGTCGGAATGCAGTGGACGAGGATGGTTCCGCGGATGACCTGGTCCTGGACATCCGCTGGATGCCCCCGCGAGGCGGCGGACCCTGAGAGCCTGTCCGGAAACTCCGAGGGGAACTGCCGATCCATCCGACCTTTGCCCGATGGACTCGGGGGGACGGATGGTGGGAGGTTCCCCCCATGGCGGATGACTCGACGGCACCGGGCCGGCGCCCGATCCGGGCCCGGGACACCCGTTGGGCGGCGGCCTGTGCCCGGGCGCTCGCCCGGCTCGGGGCGACGCCCAACGGGATCTCCGTGGCGAGTGTCGCCTGTGCGCTGGGCGCCGGCGTCGCCTTCTGGGCCACCCCGCAGGCCTCGGGGATCCCCCGCGCCCTCCTGTTCCTCGCCGCCGCCGCCGGGGTGCAGGCCCGGCTCCTGTGCAACCTGTTCGACGGAATGGTCGCGGTGGAGGGGGGACGACGGACGCGCTCCGGCGAGATCTACAACGAACTGCCCGACCGGCTCGCCGACTGGGCGATCCTGCTCGGGGCCGGCCATGCCGCCGGCGCCGGACCGCACGGCCCGGTCCTCGGCTGGGCCGCGGCCCTGCTGGCCATCCTCACCGCCTACGTCCGCGCCCTCGGCACCTCGGCCGGTAGCCGGCCGCATTTCGAGGGACCGATGGCCAAGCCGCACCGGATGGCCGCCGTCACCGTCGCGGCGCTGGCATCCGGCGTCGCCGCCCTCGCCGGCCGGGACGTGCCCATCCAGTTCTGGGCGCTCGTCCTGGTGGCCGCCGGGTCGGCCCTCACGGCGGCCCGCCGCACGGTGGCCATCGTCCGGGAACTGGAGGCCCGATGATCGGCGCCGACACCGTCGCGTTCCTCGGCCGCCTCGTCACCGGCGTCCAGGCCCACTGGCAGGGCTGCGCACCGGACACCCGCCAGCGCGTGTACTTCGCCAACCACACGTCGAACCTCGACGCGCTCGTCCTCTGGTCGGTCCTCCCCGCCGCGGTGCGGGCCCGCACCCGGCCCGTCGCCGCCCGGGACTACTGGACGGCCGACCCCGTCCGGCGCTGGCTGGCGGAGCGGGTGTTCCGGGCGGTGCTGATCCAGCGCCGGAAGCCCACCGCCCAGGACAATCCCCTGCGCGACATGGTCGCGGCGCTGGGCGACCGGGATTCGCTGATCCTCTTCCCCGAGGGCGGACGGAACCCGGGGCCCGAACCCGGCCCGTTCAAGGGCGGGCTCCATCACCTGGCGATGGCGCGGCCGGACGTCGAGCTGGTGCCGTGCCGGGTGGAGAACATGAACCGCATCCTGCCCAAGGGGGAATTCCTCCCGGTCCCGCTCCTCGGCAGCGTGACCTTCGGCGCCCCCGTACGTCCCGGGGAAGGCGAGACCCGACCCGAATTCCTCGAGCGGGCCCGGCGGGCGGTGACGGCCCTGGCCGGGGGGAACCCGACATGAACCTTCCCCCACCCGATCCGCTCGCACTCCGTCTGCTCGCCGGGGTCGCCGTCCTGCTCGTCACCGCCACGGCCGTCGGCGCAATCCTGGCCCGTCGGGTCCGGTCCGATCCGGGCCGCCGGACGGTCGCCAACCTCAACGCCCGCACCCGGGCGTGGTGGGTGATGGCGGGAATCGTCGGGCTGGCCGTCACCCTCGGCCACACGACGACCGTCCTCCTGTTCGCCCTGGTGTCCTTCCTCGCACTGCGCGAGTTCCTCACCCTCACCCCCACGCGTCCGGCCGATCATCGCACGCTGTTCTGGGCGTTCTTCGTGATCCTGCCGCTGCAGTACCTCCTCGTCTGGACGGGTTGGTACGGGATGTTCACCATCTTCATCCCGGTCTACGCCTTCCTGTTCGTGCCGCTTCGCAGCGCGGTGGCGGGCGACTGCGACGGGTTCCTCGGACGCACCGCCCGGATCCAGTGGGCGCTCATGGTCTGTGTGTACTGCGTCAGCCACATCCCGATGCTGCTCCGGCTGGAACTGCCCGGGCACCGGGGTGGGACGGCGGCCCTGGTCCTCTACCTCGTGGCGGTGGTGCAGTTGAGCGACGTGTTCCAGTACGTCTGGGGCAAGACGATCGGACGCCATCCGGTCGTCCCGACGGTCAGTCCGGGCAAGACGTGGGAGGGACTGGTGGGCGGTGTCCTGACCGCGTCGGCCGCGGGGGCGGCCCTGTGGTGGGCCACCCCGTTCACCCCGTGGCAGTCGGGCCTCGTCAGCCTGGCGCTGTGCGGCCTGGGATTCGCCGGCGGCCTGGTGATGTCGGCCATCAAGCGCGACCGCGGGGTGAAGGACTGGGGGGCGCTCATCGAGGGCCACGGCGGGGTCATGGACCGGATCGACTCCCTCTGCTTTGCCGCCCCCGTGTTCTTCCACCTGGTGCGCTACTACTGGGGTTGAGAGCGAAGGCCTTCACCGCCGGCCCAACGCCCCCAACGCCCCGCGGATGGCCACCCAGCCGATCCCCATCTGCACCCCCAGGTCCACCGCGAGGGCGGTCAGGATGGCCGGGGTCCAATCCGACGGCGGCGCAGCGCCCAGCAACCCGGCCTGCACCCGGTCCAGCACGCAGGCCCTCAGCACCACGGTCGCCCCCATCGCCAGTCCCCACGCCGGAACCAGCGGCAGACGGGTCAGGGCCAGGCGGATCCCCACCGCCAGCACGACGGCCAGATGGATCGGCAGCAACCCGTACTGTCCCGCCACCACCCAGCCCGCGTCGAAGTACCGGCCCACCGGATCCACCCGGGTGTACCGCAGGTAATCCGACAGACCGGCCCCCAACACGAACACCCCCAGCGGCGGACCCCACACCCGGCCCAGGGCCGAAAACCTTCCCCACCACCAGGCACCGGCGGCCAGCGGGGTCGTCAGCAGCAGCTCAAACCCGCCGGCCCGCTCCGACCGGAACCCCACCACCGCCGCCAACCCGGCCAGCGCCATCAACACCCGGCCGATCCCGTTCAACGGCACGAGCGTGGTCGGACCCGATTCGACCCCGGCCAGCAGCACCGCCATGCCGACCGCCAGCCATCCGCCCACCCCACCGGCCCGGGGACGGCGCGAGAACCACCACCCGGCCGGATCGCGGTCGAGCGGGGCGGACCGGCGACGGAACCCGTCCGACCCCGTCGCCCCCCGCCCCGGCGGGCCATCTCCGCCGCGGGGATGGCCGAGGGCGTCGGCCAGTCGACGTCGACGCAGCGCCCGGGCCGCCACCCACACTGCGCCTGCCACCAGGACCAGCGACATCCCGAGGACCCCCGCCGAAACCAGCACCGACTCCCACGTCGACCCGCCGGCCATCGGGTTCCGCCAGAACCACCCCACCCCCCGGGCCGCCCCCAGATGACGGTCCAGCCACCAGCGGAGGTTCTGCGCCCAGGCGGCCGCGAAGGAATCGGCCGATGCCATCCGCGCCCCCGGTCCCACCCGCCATCCCCCGCGCCAGGTCCAGGCCGCCACGTACAGGCCGGCAAATATCGCCCCGGCCGCGCCCGCGAGGCCCGACCCGAGGAGGGCGGCGCGCCACCATTCCCGGGTCACGGCCGACGCCAGCACCCCGGCCGCCAGGGCTAGTCCCAGCACCGCCAGGTGCAGGAGGAACATCCGGAGCACGTCCGCCCATCCCACCCCGCCCATCAGCACCGGGATCACCAGCACCGGCATCGCCGCGAACAGCACGGTGAACGCCCGGAGCGCATGCCCCGCGGCCTTGCCCAGGATCAGGTCGCGATCCCGCAACGGCGTCAGGAACAGGAGATCCAGCGTTCCCTCCCGACGTTCCCTGGACAGGCAGTCGGCGGTCAGGATCGGTCCGAGGATCCACAGGGCGACGAGGAGCAGCTTGTTGAGCCCGATGAACACCCCGAGGCCGTTGGCCAGGCGGCCCGACGGGTCCCGTCGGGTCACCCACCAGCACGCCCCCATGAGCAGGGCGGCGCCGGTCACCCTCAGGAGGGGGGTGAGGCGCTGCCGCGCCTGCAGGCGCACTTCGCGGTGGACGATCGGACCCATGGCAACCGACGACGACCGCCACCCTCCGGCATCTTCGCCCGTGTTCCAAGTCCACCGCCCCCTCTCCTCCCGGCACTCCCCTCCGTGTCTCCGTGCCCCCGGTGTGAGGCCCATCCGGAATCAGCCCCGACACCATCCCTCACAGGGTCACGGAGACGCGGAGGAACACAGTGGACCATGGGCTGCGGAGCTCCGGGGCACGGACCGGCGGCCTGGCGGCCGCGGCTACGGAGAATCGCGCCCAGCGGGCAGCCGGGCTCCGCGGAAGAAGACCTCGGGGATCTTCATCCCTTCGCACCCTTCGTTGTCCCCCCCCGTCCCAGCGCCTCCCGGCATCTGCGGAAATCGGCGAAATCTGCGGATGAAAGCGGGTTCCCCCCCCATTCGCCCCCGCCTCGCAGGAGCTCGGCGCTCCGGATGACGGCGAAGATCGATGGGGAGGAGGGAGAACGATTCCGACCCCGACCCCGATGCCGATGCGGGCCGGCACCCCCGCGGTTCGGCGAACGCACCCGTCACGATCCCGACGGCACAAATCCATGGCAGGGGCGAATGGACGCGAGGTAGATTCCCATCAGAAAGAGCCCCTCATCCCAACATCCCCCGCCCATGAAGAACGCCACCGTTCTCGCACTGTGCCTCGGAATCCACGGGAGCCTCACCGCCGCGACCTTCACGGTCACGACCTCCGCCGACACCGGCCCCGGCTCGCTTCGGGAGGCGATCCTCGAGGCCAATGGTCATCCCGGATCGGACACCATCGCGTTCGCCATCGGTGACCCGGGAAGCCAGCACGTCATCGAACCGGCCTCGGCACTCCCCGTCATCTCCGACCCGGTCCTCCTGGACGGCTGGAGCCAGGGAGGTCCCGCCTACGCCGGCTCCCCCTTGCTCGAGATCCGGGGCGGATCGGCCGGATCCCACGTCAGTGGCCTGCGGATCACTTCGGGCCATTGCACGGTCCGGGGTCTCGCCATCACCGGGTTCGCATCGGGCCAGGCCGCCGGAATCCGCCTTGAGACCGGGGGAACCAACTGGATCCTCGGAAACCACATCGGCCTCGATCCCACCGGGACAACCCGTGCCGCCAATGCCAAGGGCATCTGGATCGAGGCCGGTTCCTCCGCCAACCGCATCGGCACCGACGCCGACGGGGTCGCCGATGCCGCGGAGCGCAATGTCATCTCGGGAAACGTGCAGGAGAACATCGCGATTTTCGGCACCAACTCCGTCGGGAACCGGATCATGGGCAATTTCATCGGACTGAATGCGGCGGGCACCGCCGCCATCGGGACCAACTCCCAGTCCGTTGCCGCCATCGGCATCCTGATCCAGCAGGCCGCCCACAACGTCATCGGCACCGACGGCGACGGCCAGGGGGATGCCCTCGAGGGCAACGTGATCGCCGGCAACACGTACAACATCCAGCTCGCCGGCAGCCCCAGCCCCAGCCGCCACAACCGCATCGCCGGCAATCGCATCGGAACCAACCCCGACGGCACCGTCCGGATCGGTCCCCAGTCGGAAGGCGTCCGGCTGGTCGCCACGGAGGAGGCGGTGATCGGGACCGACGGGGACGGCATCTCGGACGCCCTCGAAGGCAACCTGATCTCGGGGCACTCGGACTGGGGTGTCTGGATGTCGCAGTCGGCCGCGAGGCACAACGTGGTGGCCGGGAACCGGATCGGCACGGATGCCGCCGGTTTGCTGGCCATCACCAACGGCTTCGGCGGTTCCCCCCGGGGCGGCGTGCACTTCTCCGGTGCCGGCAACCGGCTCGGCTCGAACCTCGACGGAGTCGGCGACGATCTCGAGCGGAACCTGATCTCCGGCAACGGCGGCAATGCCAGCGGCGTCTATCTGCAAAGCTTCCAGACCCCCGACGCCCCGACCAACCGCATCGTCGGCAACTGGATCGGGGTCGACGCCACGGGCCTCTCCGCACTCCCCAACGGCACGGGAATCTCGGGCGGACACTGGGTGCCCCTGGTCATCCGGGACAACGTCATCTCCGGAAACCGCTTCGAAGGCATCCAGGGATCCCTCCACGGCACGGTGATCCTCGGGAACCGGATCGGGGTCGCGGCCGACGGCACAACCGCCATGGGAAACGGCTACACGGGCATCGCCCTCAGCGGAAACGGCACCCGGATCGGCGGAACCGGACCCGGCGAGGCCAACACCATCGCCCACAATGGCAAGGTGTCCGGCAACTTCCCCAACGGCATCCGGATCGGGGCCGCCTCCGCCGGGAATGGGATCCGGGGCAATCGCATCTTCGACAACGGCGGCCTGGGGATCGACCTGCTGCATCCGGCCGGCGTCACGGCCAATGACGTCGGGGACGAGGACTCGGGCGCCAACGGACTCCAGAACTTTCCCGTGATCACCTTTGCCCGCGCCTATACCGACGGCACCACGGTCATCCGGGGCACCCTGAACAGCCACGCGAACACCACGTTCCAACTCGATTTCTACCGCACGATCCTTCCCGACCCGCTGAACCACGGTGAAGCAGATGCCTACCTCGGCGACGCCACCGTGACCACCGATGCCGCGGGCGACGCCACCTTCGACGTGACGCTGCCCGTCACCCTGCCGCCCGACCAGCATCTCACCGCCACCGCGACCCACCCGACCGACGGCACGTCGGAGTTCTCCGCCACCTATGCCGCCGGCGGCCTGGTGGACATTCCCGTCGAAGGCCTGTCGATCCACTACGCGCCGCCGGTCTACGCCGGCGTCCCGACGGCATTCCAGGCGGGCGTGACCCTGGGCACCGGGGTCGCCTACGAGTGGTCCCTGGGTGACGGAGTCGTCGCCGCGGGGCCGGGAGTCACCCACACCTTCACGAATCTGGGCACCCAGACCGTGACCCTCACCGCCACCAACAACAGCTCCACCGCCACCGTGAGCGCGGAGGTGACCGTGCTCGAACCCGCCAACATCAACGGCTATGTCTGGCTCGACCGCGACGGAGACGGATTCCGCGGCCTCGGCGAGGAGTTGCTCCCTTCGGTCCCCTTCACCGTCGTCGGGTTGTCCCGGCAGGACGGACCCGACGGTCCGACACCTTTCCAGACCGTGGTGCCGACCAACGGTCTCTACCAGTTCCTGACTCCGGAGCCCGGGGTGTACTCGGTGGCCCTCCTTGAACCCCCCGAAGCCTCGATCCAAATCACCAACCGGTATTCGACCCCGAACCCGGTGATCGTTCCCATGGGACCGGACGGTGGGACGGAGATCCACTTCGGCATCGTGAGTGTGGACTTCCCCCCCGAACCTGACGACGACGGATTCATCATCGGGCGTCTCTGGATTGATCGGGATTCGGACCTTCGACCCGAACCCGGCGAGATTCCTGTCGCTGGCCGGACTGTTCGGTTGTTGAACCCGGCCGGGCAGGAATTGTCCACCGTGACCTCCGATCCCACGGGGTACTACGCGTTCCGGATCACCGAGCCCGGGCTGTACCGGGTGCGGATGGAGGCGCCTCCGGGAACCTTCCCCACCAGCCGGGAGGTGGAGGTCCACGTTGCGGGCCGCCGGGCAGAATCGGTGCAGATGCCCTTCTTCCCCGGGAACGTGATCGGCGGTGCGGTCACCGATGCCGTCGGGGCGGGATTGGGCGGGGTACGGATCACCATGGAACCGGGAGGCCTTGAGACGTACTCGACGGCGGGCGACGGGCGTTACCAGTTCGAGGTCGGACCGTTCGGCAACTACACCCTCCGCATCCATCCCCCCGAGCAGAAGGTTCCGTCCGACGGCCAAGTCTACCGCGGCGTTTCGGTGGGCGCGTGGGGAGCTGCGGTGGTGAACTGGATGCTCCTGAACAAGGGCGAGTTCTCCGTCAGGTCGGTTCACGAGATTGACGGCATGGAGCTGCCCGCGTTCATGCGGTTCAACCTCTACACGGCCATTGACCGACCCGTCGACCCGGCCACGGACCTTTTTGGGACGCAGGCCACCGATCCCCGGGGCGAATGGTCCGCGACATCCCCGACTCCGACGGGGTTGCCGCTCCACGTTCTGGTGCGTCCGGTGAATGTGGGACCGGCACAGGCCACCACGGCGGCATTCGTGCCTACGGAACGCCAGTCAATCGTTCTTCCGGAGACCGCATCGACCTTGTCCTTCTCCCTGATTCTCCCGCGTTCGTTGAACCTTTTCGCGACCGTCTCGGGGACGGGATTCCGCTGCGGATACGAGGTCCGGAGGGGGGACGGTTTCCTGGCAGACAGTGGGTTCCTCGATGTTGATCGTCCGGCTGTGAGCCTTTGGGCGAAGCTTGCCGCCGGAACCTACTCGGTGACCCTGACCCCCGACCCGACGGTGCCGGGCCAGGAGGGATGGCCCCCGTACTCCCAGACGGTTGCGATCGACACCAACACCCATGCTGTCGTCCGCTATCCCTACAATCCCGCCAACCGGCAGAGCATCGAGGGACACGCATTCCGGGATCATTGCTGGCCCGTCGGCGAGAGCCTCAGCTCGGAAACCTGCACCGAGGACAGCGCTCCCTCCAACAACGGGCTCCTGGTGACCCTCAGCCGGCCCGACGGCACCGTGGTCGCCACCCGGGAGACCACGCACGGCGCCGCCTACAGCACCGGCCATTTCCGTTTCGACGACCTGCCCGTCGGCGAGTACGTCGTCGGCATCGCCTTCCCGACCAACTACCTGCCCACCACCCCGGTGACGGTGCCCATGACCCTCGACGGCATCGTGGCACCCGAGAAGCTGTACTTCGGGTATCAGGCCGGCGAATCGCCCACGTTGTCCGGCCGGGCGTTCTTCGACGGCGATGCCAACGGGACCTTTGATCCGGCCTGGGACGACCCGTTGCCCGGGGCCGTCGTCGCCATCGAGACGGCGGCCGGCACGCCGGTCGCCCAGGTGAACACCGCGTCCGACGGCAGCTGGCTCGTCGCCGGCCTGCCCCCGGCCACCTACACCGTCACGCTCACGCATCCCCAGGGGACCACCTCACGGCCGGTGACGATCGAACATCCCAACAGCGTGGTCTTCGCCGACTTCCCGATCGCCCCGCCCGGGGTTGCCCCGCGGGTGCTGGTCTTCGCCGACATCAACGGGAACGGTCTGGCCGACCCGGAGGAGCAGCGCTTCGGCGGCGTGACCGTGCAGCTCGTCGAGGGCGCCTGCGATGACACCGGGACCGTCCTCGGGGCGGTACAGACCGGCATCGACGGTCGTGCGGAGTTTCCCGTGCCGCCAGCGGGCACCTCCCCCCTGTGCGCCCGGATCACGGCCGGTCTTCCCACCCATACCGTCCCGGTCCATCTGCCAGGCGTTTCCGTGCCCCGCAATTCGGGCATGCCGGTGCCCCTCCCCGTCATGCCCAGCCTCCAGGAACCGGCATCGGAAGTGGTCGGTCCCATCGCCATCCGCGAGGACCAGCTCTCCCTGCTGATCCGCTCCATCCCCGGCCAGGCCTACACGGTCGAGCGGACCGGGGATCTGGGATCGTGGTCCCCGGTGGAATCCGCCACCCCGACCGACCTCGGCTACTCGCGCCGGTTGCTGGTTCCCATCAGTGATCCCTCGGATCAGGGATTCTACCGGATCACCAGCGGACGCTGAGCCGGACGCGTGCCGTCGGCCTCCCGGCCTCCGTCCCGGGCCCCGGCGGGACATCTTCAGGAAAAGTTCTTCGTCCCTTTGTCCCTTCGTTGTGGACACCCACTCGGCGGGAGCCTCGCGCCACCGGTCCGGACCGGCGCCCCTATGGACTGCGGTGGCAGAGCGAAGCGTCGACACCGCTTTGGCCCAGGCCGGACCGCCCGGGAGTGCGGAGGCGATCGATGCTGAGGGACACGCTCCAGCACGAAGGTTCCTCCACACGTCCCGGCTCCGCTCCAAAGCGGCGTGGTGCTCGCACTTCCGGCCGCGCCCCGTAGCTGCGGATGATCATCCGCGGGTCCCCCACCGCTCCCCTCTCCTCCCGGCACCCCCTCCGTGTCTCCGTGCCCCCGTGTGAGGCCCATCCGGAATCAGCCCCGACACCATCCCTCACAGGGTCACGGAGACGCGGAGGAACACAGTGGACCATGGGCTGCGGAGCTCCGGGGCACGGACCGGCGGCCTGGCGGCCGCGGCTACGGAGAATCGCGCCCAGCGGGCAGCCGGGCTCCGCGGAAGAAGACCTCGGGGATCTTCATCCCTTCGCACCCTTCGTTGTCCCCCCCCGTCCCAGCGCCTCCCGGCATCTGCGGAAATCGGCGAAATCTGCGGATGAAAACGGGTTCTACCCATTCGCCCCCGCCTCACAGAAACTCGGCGCTCCGGATGACGGCGAAGATCGGGGGGAGGAGGGAGAACGATTCCGATTCCGACCCCGACCCCGATGCGGGCCGGGAGCGGGGCGGCCGCAGGGCAGCTCGGCGGGAGCCTCGCGCCACCGGTCCTGCCGGGCAGCCCACCTGCGGTGGCGCGAGCGTCCCCGCGAGCCCGGTCCCGCGCACGGACGGCAGCCATCCCGGGAGGACGAGGGAGCCAGGGCTCGAAAGATTGGTGGTGCCGAGCAAATGGCCCTCATGCAGCGTTCCTCCATGCGCGACCCGTGCGGCGGAGGACCCGGCTACCTGGCAGTCCGTCCCGATTCCCATCGACCAGACGATCCGGCGCCACCGCTTCCCAACCGCCCCCCCCGAACGCAAAGGGCCGGAGCCGTCTGGATCCTGGCCCTGCTGTCCTTGCTCACGACCACCCGCAAAGCCTTCCCCGAGCCAACCGGACCTGGGAATCAAGGAGGTCCGAAATTGTCGCTGGAATTGCGGACCGGACCGAACGGCGCCCGCCTGGTGTATTCCGGCGCCGAACACCATCCCCGGATCACGGTCTTTGAGGGACGCAACCTGCCGGAGTTGATGACCCGACGCCGGGCCGTCCACGTCGGAGCCCCGTCGGCGGCGGGAACCGGGGAGATCCCGCTGGCAGACGGCTTCCAGGCCCGACTCTTCCGGGCCGAGGCCGGCACTCTCCGGCAGGTGTTCGGCCGGACGCCGATCTCCGGGGCAAACGTCGAGATGCGGGATCCCGAGGGCTCCTTGATCCAGTCGGTCCTATCCGACCCGGACGGCCACTACCGGTTCGACCTGCCGTCGGATCCCCCAACCGCCTACCGGCTGGTGGTGACCGGCGGATCCCATCGGGGCGAGGCATTCACGGGCCGCCTGACGACGGATTATCCCGGGGATCACGACCCCACCGCGGCGAACGTCACCTGGCTGACGGCGTTGCTGCATGCCGCGGCCGGTGCGGATACGGATGGAGGGGAGCGGGTCGCCGGGCGGGACCGTCTCGTGGAACGGCTGGACCGCCTTGGGGCACTTCGGGGGGAGAACTGGTTCCGGTTCTCGGGGACCGGCGCGGACCAGGAACTCGTGGCGGATACCTTGCTGCACGCGGATCCCGACATCGTCGGTGAGCGGTTGTTCCAGCAGGTCGCGTCGGCGGATCTCGGACCGCAGGCCATGACCTGGTTCCCCGGCGCCCACGGCGGACTCCTCGGCAATCGCCCGACGCTTTCGGGGATTCAGGGACAGACCCTCCAACGGGTTCTCGACATCCCGAATACCGGTTGGATGGAGGGGCCGACCGGCATCCAGTTGCTCGACGGCCCGCCCGGCCTTCGTGTGACTCCTTTCGGGATGCTCGCCTGGGAGATTCCCGCGGACCATCCCCCGGGGGAGACCCCCTTCCGGGTTCGTGCGTTCCACCCACCGACAGGCCTCGGCCGCATCCTCGAGGGCGTGGTCCATGTCAGCCCCGGCGAGGAGATCCTTGCCGGACAGATCCCGGGCGAAGGCGGCACGATGACCGTCCCCTGGGGCTATGTGGTCGCCGCGGCGCCTCCGGGTGCCGCGCCCGATGGGACCGGAATCCGGGTGCTCCGGCGGGTGGACACCGACGGCCTGGTCCGTTTCCAGGTCGATTCAGGCCCGCGCGGCGGACGGCTCCTCCAACCGGTCCGCGTCGCGCTCGACGCACTGAACCTCGTCCCCATCCGCTCCTTCAATCCGCTCCCCTGGCCATCGTCCGCGACATCCTGGAGTTCTGGGATTCCCCTTGCCCTCTTTCTCGAGACGAGTCCCTGCGCTCCCGCCGGCCCCCGACTGCATCGCCTGCCCCACGGCGATACGGCGCCGTTGGTCGACGACCTCCTCGAGGCCGTCTACCGGGCACCCTATGAACTGGACAGCCCCCTGCCTCCACCGACCGGGCCGGAAACCTACCGGGACCGCATCCCGGTCCTGTTCGTCCACGGTCTCCAACCCGGAGGCCAACCGGGAGACACCGCCGAAGTCTGGGGCCGGTTTCTCCACCTCCTGGCGGAGGAGGAAGGTGGGGACACCTACCTGCCCCTCGCCTTCAACTGGCACACCAACCAGCGCCTCCAGGATGCCGCGGGCGACCTGGCCGCCGCCATCGACCGCGCGGTGCAGATCACCGGGAGCAAGATCCACCTCGTGGCCCATTCGTTCGGCGGACTGGTATGCCGCACCTACCTCCAGGGTCTCGCCACCGGGACCCCGTTCCGGGATGACGTCGCCACGCTGGTCACCCTCGGGACACCACACTCGGGGCTCTTCGGCGAGGCGGGTGTCCGGCACGGATTCGAGTTCCCCGATGGCACGGACGGTCCGGCGGGGGATGCCCCCCTCCTGGAAGCCTCCCCGATCCCCGCATTCCAGGCCGGATGGACATCCGTCGACGGCCTGCGGGCAGGTTCGTGTGACACGGGTCTCGATGGCTGGATCCCCAACCCCGGACTGAACGGAATCGACCTTTCATCCGACGTCGGGATCGAGGGCGAGGAACCCGGATACTGGGTGGGACGGTTGGCCCAACTCGATCGGCATCCGTTGACCGTGCCCACCCTGGCCCTGCTGGGACTGCGCACCGTGACCGCCGCACCGGCGCTTTCCCCTTGGGGATTCTCCACGGTCGACTGTGACAACGCCCGCTACCTGGAAGGCGACGGCTTCGCCAGTCTCGCCGGCCAGCGGTTCCATCCGACCTTCGCCAGTGCACCGATGCCGGCGCCACAGGCCGTCATTCTCGACGAGGTGCCGGTACAACTCCCGGTGACGGAACAGTTCCTCGGATTCTCGGCTGCGGCATGGCCCGGCAGCCGGGTTTCCGGGGCGGACCTCGGGTATTCCGGATGCATGGACGCATACCGGGATGCTCCTTCGGTCCCGGGTGAAGTCCATGGCTCGATCCATGGCGGGTTCGCCCATGCCCGGCGTCCCGCCCACGGCATGCCACTGGCGGAGGCATTCGTTGCCGACCGCACCCATCCAGCCTACACCACGGTCCGCTCTTGGCTGTCCCGCTCCGGGCGGATCGCGGTCGACCGGCCGACGTTCCGGATCGAGGTCATGGTGAAGAGGAGTACCGGCCAACCACTTGGGAGCGGAACCCGGGTGGTGGTCGAAGGCGGCGGGTTGTCTGTGACCGATGTGGTGGCGCCTGACGTGCACGGAGTGGCGACGTTCACCAACGTCACCTTCAGCCCGGACACCGAATACCGGGTGGCGGCGTACTGGGGACTCGGCCCCACGGAACGGAGTGCCGTCTTCCGTACCGGACCCGCCCCGCCCACGGACCCGGTCAACGCGGGTATGGTTCTGATATGGCAGTTCGCAACTACCCCCACACCGGGATCCCTTTCCGTGCAGGTGGCCGACACCGCCAGCGGCGGAGCCGTACCCCAGGCCCAGGTCCGTCTCTCGAGTACCCGGAATGCCCGCGTCTCCGTCGAAGGGGCCGCGGATTCCACCGGGGCCTATTCCTCGCCGGAACTCCCGGCGGGCACTTACCTCGCCTCCATAACCAGTCCCGGGCACATCCCGGTCACCCGCCCGATTCCGATCGGCCCGCTCGGATTCACCAACGTCACCATCCTCCTCTCCCCCACCAACGGGCTTCCCAACCGCCCCGATCCCTACACCGTTCCCAGCATCGATCCCGGCCCCGGAAACCTTCCCCTGTCGATGATCGGGATTCCGCCCTCGAGCTTCATCATGGGCAGCGACCGAAACGAGCATTGGAGAAGGTCGAATGAGGGACCTCAGCGTATGGTCACCATTTCCCGCCCCTACTGGATCGGCAAATATGAGGTCACCCAGGCCCAGTGGACGGCGGTGATGGGCTACAACCACAGCCAGAACAAACCCGCCGGTCCGGATGCTCCCGCAGAGAATCTGTCCTGGGATGAGGCAACGGATTTCTGCCGGCGACTGACCGAGATCGAACGGGGGGCGGGCCGGCTTCCGGAAGGATACGAGTACCGCCTGCCGACGGAGGCGGAATGGGAATGTGCGTGCCGCGCCGGCACCACCACGCCGTTCAGCAACGGGATCTCACCGGCCCGTTTCAGCGAGGTGGGATGGGATCTGACCAACAGCAAATCACGGTCCCAGTCGGTCGGACAGAAACTACCCAATGCCTGGGGACTCCATGACATGCATGGCAACGTCGATGAGTTGTGCTTGGACTTTTACGTGGACCAATTCACGGATTCGTCGCTGATCGATCCGGTTGGCCCGCCGTCAAGCCACTCCCGAACCGGCCGAGGGGGATGTGTCGTCATCCGTGCCATTGACTGCCGGTCGGCTTCCCGGGTCCCCTATTCGTCCAACTTCGTCCGGTCTTACTTGGGATTCCGACTGGCCTGCGGTCCGATTCTTTCGGCGACGGCACAATGAGCTGCCCGTCAATGGCTCCGACGGATCCACTTCTGCCTCGCCGTTGGGTCTTCTCCCCGCAAGCCGAACCTCGCGGAGCATACCGACGTGCTCTCAACGAACGGGACGACAAGGCAGCGACCCGGGGTGCGTCGGGCGTTTCCTTCAGGGCGAACCGGGGCTGCGCGCGAGACGGAATCCGTGAAACGCCGTGCGCTGATCCGGCCCGGCGAGGCGCCGGACTGACGTGCGGCAGTGGAAGGCACCAAACGTCCCGGCGCCACCCCGGGTCACCCGGAATCGCCCCACGGCCGCTCCCTCGGGATCAACCCCGGGGGACCGCCCATAGTAATTCCCGTCCCACCAGTCGTTGCACCACTCCAGGACATTCCCGGCCATGTCGTACAGGCCGTAGCCGTTCGCCGAAAGCATGCCACCCCGGGTGAGGCCCCCAAGGCTCCCGGGATGGTAGCCCCGGGTGGCGCCAATATCATACGGCAGGAGATCCTCGCTGTAGTAGTTCGCCTGTTCATGGGAGATGGTATCGCCCCAGGGAAATCGGCGTCCAACGAGCCCGCCCCGGGCAGCCTTCTCCCACTCCGCCTCACTGGGCATCCGGAACCCGTTGACCGAACGCCGGATCTCGATGCCCGGGTCCTCGCCAAACCCCCAGGAACCGGATCGGAACACCTCCCCGTCGCGCCAATACACCGGATCCAGCCCCTCCCGCTCGCTCAACGCATTGCACCACTTCGCCACGTCGTACCAGGACACACGGTCGACCGGAACGCCCCAGCCGTTGTGGTATCCCCGATTCACATCCGGATATCCGTTGGTGAGCCCCCAGGTCCGGACCTCCCACCATTGGGAACCGGTCACCTCCGTCCTGCCGATCAGGAAACCGCTCAGCCACACCGTATGGACAGGACGTTCCCCCCACCCATCGACGGAATCGCCCAATGCGTCCCCCATCTCGAACGCCCCCTCCGGTATCCAGGCAAAATCCTCGGGCGGAAACTGGTCCGCATCCTGGAAGACATGGAGGAATCGGGGCGGACGCACGTTGCATCGGACGTTGAAACGGCGGCGCTCGAACCCGTTCTGGTCCGAGGCGATGTCGTATTCCGAGACCTGGACGGAGCCGTCGGGATTCACCGACTCCACCCATGCCACATGGCCGGCGGAGCCGGCCCCCTCGTAGGCCCCCCAATGCGCGACTGCCCCCACGCGGGGCGTCGTGTCGACACGGAGTCGGATGACTCGGGCGTTGGTATCCCATCCGGCCGCAGTCCCGAACATCCCGCCACGCATCCCGGCACTGAAGTGCTGGGACAGTCCCATCGACAGTGCCACTTCTTGAATCCGCCAGGCGACATACGAGGTGCATTCCCGTCGCGGAAACCCCCACGGATCCGGCTCACCCGGCTCACCCGACGAGTACGGGTACCGGTCCTGATACTGGCACGGTGAATCCCGATCGTCCGGGGTCACGGTCACCCGCACTGCCGTCGAGTCGGTCCCGCGCGATCCGGAGATCACCCGCACGAAATACTCGCCTTCATGGGCATCGCTGGCTCCGTCGACGACCAGGGTGGATCCGTTCTCCCCGGGGAGAGGGATTCCCCGGTGATGCCACTGGTACCGGACCTCCCCATCCGCCTGCACCTCGGTGCTCAGGATGATCCGTCCGCCGGGCCGTACATCCTGCGACCGGGGCTGCTGCCGAATGAGAACGCGCCCGCCCGGCGGGGTGGACGGCAGGACATCCTGCCGCTCGGCCGAGAACAGCCCGAGCCGGGGTGGATTCGAGACGCCGGACGGGCCGAATCCGTGAATCGCAAGGGAGGCGTCCAGATCACCGCCCGCCCGGGACTCCCACCGGGAAGCGGACGATCCGGGCCCTCCCTCATCCGAACTGCCCGAAACCTCGAGTCGCCAACCCGCCGAGAAGTGCGCTCGACCCACGCTCGGCATGGAGATGTCGATTCCCGGAACCCAGGCGATGACGGCCTGCCCCGATCGGGGCGGCGTTCCCGTCACCGGCTCCCAATCCGACGGATCCGGATGGTGCCACCGCTCCCACACCACCTCGGGGTGGAGAACCATGACCGCCCCATTCCTGTGGTAACGGGCCATGCTTCCGAAGCGCGCCGACTGTTTCAGCCCCGAGCGCAGCTCGCCTGCCCCGATGGAGTCCACGGCCACATGCGCCTTGACCGTTGTCCGCACCTCGAAATGAAGCGGCAATGGATCAGCCGTCAGATACCACCTTCTCGCACTTTGAAGCTCACGTGTGGCCTCGGCCTTCCCCCCGGCAAACACCACCCGCGCCACGCACTCGACCTGCATCTCCCCGGACAATTCGACGTCCACCCGATCGACCCAGAAATTCAACATCTCGAAGTCCAGTCGAACGGAGCCATGCAGGTTGAGGCGGCCACGGTCCACGACCACCCGACTCCCGTCGGCCAGGTCGAACTCCATTCCCGAAAGGTCTTCCCAGACACCCATCCCCGGTTCCGCCTCGTCCACCGGCCGGAATCTCCCTTGGGAATCCAACTCCACGGGAACCAAACCCGAGCCGATGGACCGCGACCCTCCCACCATCAGCCCCTCAAGCACCAGGGGCTGTGTCCGCAAAGTCAACCGGGTGGTGCCGGGCTCCCGGTCGACGGCGACAACCTCGCGGTAGAACATTTCGCCCGGTCCGACCGGGGCCAGGTTGGCGAGCCGCTGCCCCACGCGGAATGTGGGTAGATCCATCGGCTCTCCCACGATGACCAACCGGTCATCGAAGGCCCCGTCGAGACGCCAACCGCCACCCCCGGGAACCCCGGCCTCGGGCGGCGGATGCCCGAGGCGTCGGGCCAGTTCCGCAGCCACTGGATCGAGCCTCTGCCCCATCAATTGGCTCATCCGGGACCCGAAGACAAAGAGGCCTTCAATCCCATGAACGTCGAGCGCCGTATGGAATGCCCAACTCCACGATGCGGCATGGCCAAGGACATCGGCCGCCACCAATTCCACCCGGACCAATCCGTCTTCTTCACCCCGCGGGATCCCCTCCGGAATGCTCACGATCAGCTCGCCATCCGAATAGGTCAGCCCGGGGTCGCCCACCCGGAATTCACCCAGATCCCCCACACGCAGACGGATCGACTCCGGATCAACCCCGCTCGCATCCTCCAACAGGATCCGCACGTGGCTCCGCCGGTCGATGGCGAAGGCGCCCGGCGCCGGATACCGGTGGCTCAGGGTTGGTGGCTGTTCATCGACAGCCTGTGCCCGGAAAAAGCGGCCACCGCCCGCACCCAAGGGAAACTCGCGGAGCCCGACGACGCCGTCCGACAGGATCAAGCCGCCGGAAATGGGCTCCCAGTGCTTCAAGTCACCCGAGGACTCCAACACGTACCGCACCCCGGGCACCGTGTCCCAGATGAACTTCACGACGGGCGTCCCGGATTCTCCACTTCTGGATTCGAACACGATGACGGATTCCCCGGCGGTCACCGGCATCGGACCCGCCATCCCCCACATGACCCAGGACAGCCAGATTCCAATCCATCTGCAGGGGACGACCCTGCCGCCGGAAAAACCGGGGAACTGCCGAATCAGGTCCCCAAGCCCCCCATCCATTGTCTTCATTTCCTCGACTCTCCCATGGCACGGGTTTCACCCGCCGGGACCGCACTTCACCCAAGGCACCCGCAACGGTCAACCCCGCCGCCCCATCCCTCCGCAGGCATCCCCTCCGAGCCTCCGCGCCCCCGTGTGAGGCGCATCCGGAATCCGCCCCGACGCGTCGCCCACCGCAGGCACCACGGCACAGGACATGCTACCTCCTGCCGTCCCTGAATCCCATCCGGCCCTCCGGAACCCAACAGGACCCTTCGCCCCATGGACTTTCCAACTGTCGACCCCGGATCGCCATCCCTGCGGCGCATCCCGCGCCCGGGGATCGCCGTGCTGATCGGGCTGCTGGCCCAGCATCCACCGATGGCGGGTGTGGTCGACGTCGACCTCGACGGGGTGCCGGACCTGGCCGTGGAGGTGACCGCGGAAAACCTCGCCGACACCCCCACCGACCCGGGCTTCCAGCTGCCGGAGTCGGTCCGACGACGGATGATCCGCACGACGCTCGTCCCCCTCTCCGGGAGCCTGCTGTGGCGGGACGACACGTCGGGGAGCCCAGCCCTGGGGGAACACGAGGCGATTCCACCGGCTCGCGGCGGATCGTGGAGCACGGAGCCGATCCGGGTCCGGGAGCTGATCGCCAACCGACGCGCCGCACCCGGGTTGTGGCCGGCCGGCTATGTCGAGACCCAGGAGGTCGTCTCGGCGCTCATGGGACCCGACGGCTGGGTGGGCGTGCGCACCGCGACGGAACAGGGCGCCACGACGGCCTGGGTCCGGATCCAGGACGGAACCGTCACGGCCCTGGGACTCGCCACACCCGATGCGTCCCCGCTTCGGGCCGGTGCGATCCCCGTCACACCGTCGCCCATCGACCGGCTGGTCGACCGGTACCCGTCGACGGCCACCAACGGTTGCCGCTCGAGTCGGGTGATGAGTGCAAAGCCGGTCGGGGGGCGGGCCGATGGCGACATCCAGCTCGAAGTGGTCGACGCGCACTCGAACCGCTGGCTGACCCGGGTCTCCCCCACGACCGGCGAAGCCCGTCACCTTCCGGCGAGCCCTTCGTCCACTCCGGGATCCGGGTCCGACAACCCCGATGCGACGGGCCCCTACTCCATCCGGCACCGTGTCGACGAGGCGGGCCAGCATTGGGAGGAGCTTCTCCACCACCCAGCCGACGGTCCGGCGGAACTGCTCTGGGCCGCCCGGCGTCCCGACGGGCATCGCATCGCCGGGATCCACGGATCGGACCCGGCCGGTCTCTGGTCGCTGCAGGGGCTGGACCGCCCCCCGCTGCCCGACAACCCCCGCCTCGTGGCCGCATGGTTCGATTTCGAGGCGCGGCGATGGCGGGCCGTCCACCCGGAACAACCCCGGGACATCCGTGGATTCGGTCTCGTCGGGAACCACGCGGTGGCGTTCGACCGTACGACCGGCCTGCTGTGGGAGATGTCCATCCACGGGGACCACCGCCCGCTCCGCCCCCTGCGGATCACCCCCAACGGATCGCCTCCCCGCCGTCCCCCGGTCCCGGGTCCCGACGGTCGGCTCCACGGCACCACGCCGCCACCCGTTCCCGGAGGCGTGGGAGCCCTCTACGCGATGGCATCCCCATCGGGACCGGTCACCCTGGTGATCCCCCCGGAGACGCTCCGGGACTTCGGCGACATCCCCTCGGACAACGTGGTCTTCACCGGCGATGAACGCATCGTGGCGGCGGTCTGGAGCCGGCGGCTCCGGACGCTCCAGGTGATCTCGTGCCGCCCCGACGGATCCGACGTGCGTCGGGTATCCCCGGCCGGACTCTCCCTGCCGCACCTCGGTGAGCCCCGGATCCGACTGCTGCCCCTGGACCACGACCGCCTGACGGCGGTCGTTCATCCCGAGGGGGACGCAGGCACCCTGACGGTCGCCGAGGTCCGCATCGGGACGGGATCCTGGTCCGTCCTGTGGACCGGGCCCGCCGAGGGGATTCCCGGGGACGGCATCCTCCGCGTCCCGGGCTCCGGGGTGCTGGTGCTGGAGAACGTCGTGTCCCCGGAACCGATGTCGCCGGGCCGGTACGTCTTCCGGCACTGGATCCCCGACGGAACGGGTTCGGTTTCGACCGGTCCGCTGCTGTCCCCGGGGCTTCCGACGGGACCCGGCACCGGGCTGGGAGGAGCCCGGGTCACGGCGGCGACGGTGACCTCCGGGGGGCGGGTGATGGTTGGAATCTCCGCCCTCGGCGCCCGTGGGTGGTCCGACGGCGACAGCCTCGCCGAAGTCACCTTCACCCCCACGGGGGACCCCGTCGGGCTGCGCCGGCTCCTCGCTCCCGGACCGGTCGAGCGGCTGGTTCCCCGCCCCAACGGCTCGCTGTGGGCCCTGCACCCGGACCACGGGACGAGCCTGGTCTACCCGGATCAGGACCATCACCTCCGCTGGGGCGGCATCGGTCCGCGGCCCCTGCCGGAGATCGGGTCCATCCACGGCGGACTCCTCTCGCTGTCGGAGTCCGGCAACGGGACCGACACCATCCACCGGGCGATCCGCGAGATGGCCGGACCGGACGAGCAACCGGTGGAGCTGCGGGTGCCGGCGATCGAGATCCGCGGCACCGCGCACCGGCGCCACGTCGTCGTCCTGGCCGACCTGTTCCGTTTTCCCCCGGGGATTCCGCCACCCCGGGTCACCGTTTCCGAATTCCCGCGCGGCATGGGATCCGTCGACTCCAACGGCGAGTTCAACGGTTTCCCGACCGAGGCGGGGGAGTTCCATGGGACCGTCACGGTCACGGCCTTCGGCGACCCGGCGTGGACCGTCACCAGCCGGGTGCGATGGATCCTCGACCCGCTCGCCATGCGCATCCGGGCGTCGCCCCACCGGACCGTCGCGGGGTTCCTCGGGTTCACGCCCCGGCTGCATGTCGATGCGGGGCCCACGCTTCCGCTCGGCCACCGGCTGACCGCCACCGCGACCAGCCCGCCCGGCAGGTACCAGATCGTCCCCTTCGTGGACCTGCCCGCCCCGGACCTCACCGGACTGTCCATCGAGGTCGTCCCGGGCGAACTCCTGCTGGTGCCCGACCGGCCCATCCTGTCCGTGGCCCGTCCGGGCGGCCGGAACACCCTGACCATCGAGCACCCGGCCGGGCCCGCGCGCCGGGTCCGCATCGAATCCGGGCCGGACCCCGTGTCCGGACCCTGGACGCCGTTCGCCGACGGCCAGACGGACGCCGACCGCTCCCTGTTCTGGATCCTTCCCGACGCCCCGGAAGACGGCCGACGCTTCTACCGGATCGAGGTGTCCGGGACGGAGTAGGGAGCCATCCGGAATCCGCCCCGACACGATCCCTCACAGGGTCACGGAGACACGGAGGGAACCCAGTGGACCATGAGCTGCGGAGCTCCGGGGCACGGACCGGCGGCCTGGCGGCCGCGGCTACGGAGAATCGCGCCCAGCGGGCGGCCGGGCTCCGCGGAAGAAGACATCGAGAATCTTCATCCCTTCGCACCCTTCGTTGTTCTCCCACTCCCCTGCTCCGGATCGAGGTCTCCGGGACGGAGCAGCGAACACAATTGGACATCCTCTACACGCCACATGTGGCTTTGTGATTGATTACTTCATATTACCACGTCACTTATGGCGCGTCATGAATCTGGCGTCTCAGATGACAGATGCCGCCGTCCTGAAGCGACTTGGGGAGCGGCTGGCGGGGTTGCGACTGGCCCGCAACCTGACCCAGCAGGAGCTGGCCGAGCAGGCGGGTTTGGGAACGCGGACGGTACAGCGTCTGGAATCAGGCGCGGCGGCGACACACCTGTCGGGCTTTGTCCGGGTCTGCCGGGTGCTCGGATTGATGGAAAACCTCGATGCCCTCCTTCCCGAACCGGAGCCGAGCCCGATCGCGCAGCTCGAAATGCAGGGGCGGAGGCGTCGGAGGGCCACGGGCCAGAAGCGGGTGCCCAAGAAGATCAAGCTGTGGACATGGGGTGATGACCAATGATCGCGAGGGTGCAGCTTTGGGGGCGGACCATTGGCGCGGTCTCCCTTGAGGACGGCCGTGCGGTCGCCGGCTTCCAGTACGCCCCGGAATTCGCCACGAGTGGCATCGAGATCTCGCCGGTGGTGATGCCGTTGAGCGGGCGGGTCTATGCGTTCCCGGCGTTGCCCCGCGAGGCGTTCCATGGCCTGCCGGGACTGCTGGCGGATTCACTCCCGGACCGGTTCGGCAACGCGCTGATCGACGCCTGGCTGGCCACGCAGGGCCGGACTCCGGAGAGCTTCAGCGCGGTCGAACGCCTCTGCTACACCGGCACACGCGGAATGGGGGCCCTGGAGTTTGCGCCCGTGCTGGGACCACGGCCTCGCAAGGCATCCCGGATCAAGGTGGACTCGCTGGTCCGACTCGCGGGGGAGGTACTGTCGAATCGGAACAACCTCAAGGGCCACTTCCATGAGGCCGGGAAGGCGGGAGCCCTGCGGGACATCCTGAGCGTCGGGACATCCGCGGGCGGGGCGCGGGCCAAGGCGGTGATCGCGTGGAACCGGGAGACGAACGAGGTGCGTTCCGGTCAGGTCCCGGCCGACGAGGGTTTCGAGCACTGGCTGCTGAAGTTCGACGGCGTGGCCGGCAACAGGGACAAGGAACTCGAGGACCCGAAGGGCTACGGGGCGATCGAGTTCGCCTACCACCTCATGGCGAAGGCGGCAGGCATCTCGATGAGCGAGTGCCGTCTCCTGGAGGAGAATGGACGCCGGCATTTCATGACACGTCGCTTCGACCGCCTGTCGGACGGGTCGAAACTGCACATGCAGTCCCTCGGCGCACTGGCCCATTTCGATTTCAACCAGGCCGGCGCCTACTCCTATGAACAGGCATTCCTGACGATCCGCCAACTCGGGCTGCCGATGGCGGCCGTCGAAGAGCAGTTCCGCCGGATGGTGTTCAACGTCGTCGCCCGCAATCAGGATGATCATGTGAAGAACATTGCCTTCCTGATGAACCGGCAGGGCGAATGGTCGCTCGCACCCGCATTCGATGTGACGTTCAGCCACAACCCGTCCGGCGCGTGGACGGCCACCCACCAGATGACGCTGAACGGGAAGCGGGACGGGTTCACGCTCGCGGATCTGGAGGCATGCGCCAGGACCGCATTGATGAAGCGGGGCCGGGCGGGGGCCATCCTGGAGGAGGTGACGGCGGCGGTGGCCCGCTGGCCGGAGTTCGCGGCCGCCGCCCACCTGGCCGACGAATGGCGCGACGCCATCCGGACGGCCCACCGGTTGTCGTTTCCCCGGGCCTGAGAAATCCACGACCGGGCGGACCGACGCCCCGGAAGACAGCCGACAATTCCCGCCGCAGTCCAGATGCGCGCCGCGCCCCGTAGCCGCGGATGATCATCCGCGGGTCCCCCCGCTACGGAGAATCGCGCCCAGCGGGCAGCCGGGCTCCGCGGAAGAAGACATCGGGAATCTTCATCCCTTCGCACCCTTCGTTGTTCTCCCCTCGCCGCAGCGCCTCCCGGCATCTGCGGAAATCGGCGAAATCTGCGGATGAAAACGCCCCCCCCATTCGCCCCCGCCTCGCAGGAGCTCGGCGCTCCGGATGACGGCGAAGATCCATGGGGAGGAGGGAGAACGATTCCGATTCCGACCCCGATGCCGATGCGGGCCGGAGGCCTCCCGGCATCCCCTCCGAGCCTCCGCGCCCCGGCGGGACGTCTTCAGGAAAAGTTCTTCGGCCCTTTGTCCCTTCGTTGTGGACACCCACTCGGCGGGAGCCTCGCGCCACCGTTCCCGCGCACGGGCGGCACCCATCCGGGAAGGACGGGATCAGATCGCTTCGACGGGAAGCGTCTCGTTCCTCCAGGTGCGGGCGATCAACGCCTGCACCGCCTTCCGGCCCGGGCCCGGGAGGACGGACCGCAACGCCTCGCCCCCCTTCCCGACCGACTGCATCGGGCCGCTCCGCAGGATGTTGCCCACCTGCGCACAGGCATGGGCCAACCGGTCGCCGGGAGGACCGGACCGCCCCGAGATCAGCGCTCCCGGGAGCGCCGCGAACTCGTCGTCGGTCAGCTCGCCGATCGCAATCCCGAAGGTCTCCGCCCGACAGAAACTGTCGAAACCTCCCGGGGGACCAAAGATCCGGCCCAAGACCCCCACCATCCCATCGCCCCCGTCCGGCAACCCCTCCGCCGCGGAAGCCACGTCCGAACCCTCCGGGTCCGGGCCGCCATCCGACGCGGGAACCTCCCGGGCCGCGACCGGGGCCCCGGCCATCCCCGGCCTGAGTTCCAGGGTGAGCGTGTGCCGAGGCCGAAGCCCGGCCACCGCCCCCGCATCGACCCGAACCGGGGCCGGGTCGGTCAGCACCCCCACGGCGAGCCCGCCGCCGACTCCCTCCCCCGGCACCTCCCGGACATCCACCTCCAAGGTCAGGGTGATGCGTTCCGCCGTCAGCGGGAGGCGCCCGGCCGTCGGGGCGAGAGCCGCGTCCAATTCCCGTCGGAGGGCGTCGATCACTTCCTTGAGGGGTCGCATGGGGGTGTTGTCAGACATCCATGGATTCCCCTGCAACCCGTCCCTGCCGGAAACATCGACACCCGCAGCCTTGACTTTCACCCACGATTCGATGACCCCGCACATACTCCCATGAAGATTCCCTCTCCTCGGCGCCCTTGCCATCCATGCTCTGACCCTCACCGGGTTGGCCCAGTACATCGCGCAGCCCTTGGATCAGAACCTCAACCCCGTCTGGCAGGAGTACAGTCTGGGGACGAATACATCGATGCCAGGGATCCACGGTGGGGTCACCCTAAGTCCGATCCCCGGCGGCCCCGTGTTTGTCATCACCCTCACATCAGGAACCACTCCCCCCAAGGTGATGGCCTTCGACCGGAACCCCGCCGCCTCCCCGTCCCTCCTTTGGGAGTTCACCCTGCCGCACGAATGCTACGCATCTCCGGCCGTGTCCAGGGACGGATCCCGATTGTTCTTGGGCACCGACGGCGGAGATGTCCTTTGCTTGTATACCGCAACCTCCGCGTCGCCCCGCGTCGCCTGGAGTTGGCCCTTGCCCGCCGCGGTCACCGGCAATGCGCGCCACATTCGTTCCCATCCGGCCCTGTACGATCCCTTGGGCACCCCCGAAAGCCGGCTCCTCCGGAACCCGGTCGTGGATCCTGATCCCCAGAGTCGTCGACCCGTGAAGCACGTCCGGACAACGCGCGGGTTCACCCTGATCGAGTTGCTCGTGGTCGTCGCGATCATCGCGATCCTCGCCGGCCTGCTGCTTCCTGCCCTCACGAGGGCCAAGGCGAGCGTGCGAAAGGCCGCTTGCATGAGCAATCTCCGCCAAGTCGTGATGGCATGGCATTTGTACGCCGTCGACAACGACGACCGACTGGCACCGACAAGGCTGTCGTTGTGGGATCAAATCCCCCCCAATGGACACGTTCCGCTGGCGATGTGGTGTCTGGGGATCTGGAGCTATACCAGTCGTGATTCGACCAACACCCAACGCTTCATGGGACGTCACATTGGCTCCATCGGCCCCTACCTCGGGAGTCCGAGGATCCTCCGATGCCCGGCGGACTCATCGCAGGTTCCTGTTGGAAACGGCAGGTTCGAGCCGCGCGTCAGGAGCTATTCCATTCCATTTCACGTTGGCAACTACCACGAAGACGGGGTGCTGGCCTCCGGAGCGACACTGACCCGATTCAGTCAGTTCTCGGTGTTCCCGAGATCTCAGGCGATCGTGTTCCTCGATGAGCATCCCGATTACATGTTCTCAACCGATGTCAATCTAGGGGTTACCTTTGGTCGGCGCGGGGAAGCGAGCTTTGGCTACTCATCCCTTCCAGCGAACAGGCATTCCGGGGGAATGGTATCAGGATTCCACGATGGACATGTCGAGGGCCATCAGTGGCGGGGATTCCTCCGGAATCAGGAAGTGACGGGCAGCACCCGCCCTTTTCAGACCCGTGCTGGGCCGGATTCCCCCCTCCAAGACCCTGACATTGCCTGGCTCTGGGACCGTTGGAACAAGCATCCCCTGGAGGACAAGTGGCGTCAGTAGATCCGACACGGGAATCACCTTTTGCTCTTTGCCCTGATCCCGGCGGGTGCCGTCCAATCGGCCCGCTGTGGACCCGGCCCACCTGACCCGCCTCACCTACCGTCGCGAACGGTGGCGGTCGGCGTGTGCCGGGATCCTCGAGACCGGCGGCAACACGTTCCTCCTCCTGATCGCCGTCCGCCATTTCCAGGCCGGCGCCCTGGCCAAGGCCCTCGTCGCCGCCGGCACCGCCATCGGCCTGCTGCTCTCCCCGGTCGCCATCAACGTCGTCCACCGCCTCGGCTGGGCCCCGACCACCGCCGTCGCCCGGTTCTTCCTCCTCGGCGCCGCCGCCTGCGCCGCCATGGCCGCAATCCCCGGACCCGTCGTCTTCGTCACGGGCAGCGTCATCGCCCTCGCGGTCCACTCCGCCGCCATCCCCCTCCTCACCCAGGTGTACCAGGACAACTACCCGGCCGACCGCCGGGGCAAGCTGTACTCCCGCACCTTCATGCTGCGGATCGCCTCGGCCGTGGCCTTCGCCCTCCTGGCCGGACAACTCCTCGAGCCGGATCCCGGGCTGGTCCAACGGCTGGCCGGGGACCGGGCGACGGCCTGGCTGGCGGCGATCGAGTCGCATCCCGGACGGTTCCGATGGCTCCTCCTGGCGTTCGCCGCCGCGTTCGTCGTGGCCGCCCGGGCGGTCGGCGGCATTCCCTCCCGCCCGGCCGCCCACCCGGCCGGCGCCCACCCGTTCCACGGCCTGCGGTTCATCCGGCAGGACCGGATGTTCCGCCAGGCGCTCATCGCCTGGATGCTCATGGGCTTCGCCAACCTCGCCATGCTCCCGCTCCGGGTCGAGTACCTCGGCAACCCCCGCTACGGACTGGTCCGCACGGCCCCGGAGATCGCCCTGCTGACGCTGGTCATCCCGAACGTCGCCCGGATGCTCCTCAGTCCGGTGTGGGGCTGGCTGTTCGACCGGATGAACTTCTTCACCCTGCGCATCACGCTGAACGTCGGCTTCGCCCTCGGCATCGCCGCGTTCTTCACCAGCGACAGCACCGCGGGGCTGGTCGTGGGGGCGATCGTCTATGGGATCTCCACCGCGGGCGGCGACGTGGCGTGGAACCTCTGGGTCACCAAGCTCGCCCCGCCGGCCCATGTGACCGACTACATGGCGGTCCACACCTTCCTCACCGGGATCCGGGGCGTGCTCGCGCCGGTGCTGGCCTTCCAGGCGATCCGGCATTTCTCGCTCGCCGGGATGGGATGGGCCTGTGCGGCGATGATCCTCGGGGCCACGCTGATCCTGGTGCCGGAGATGCGCGCCTGGCGGCGGCGGGGGTAGGGTTCCGCCCGCCCGAAATCCCGCCTTCCGCGGCGGGTGGCCGCTTGGTAGTCTCGGCCATGCAGTTCTCCGAGTTGGGCCTCCGGGCCGACATCCTTGAAGCCGTGGAGGCCCTCGGCTTCAAGGAACCGACCCCCATCCAGGCCCAAGCCATCCCGTTGCTCCTCGAGGGCCGCGACATGGTCGGATCCGCCCAGACCGGCACCGGCAAGACCGCCGCCTTCGCCCTGCCCATCCTCAGCCGGATGGCCACCCACGGACCCGGCCCCCGCTGCCTGGTGCTCGAGCCCACCCGGGAACTCGCGGTCCAGACCCACGAGAACTTCGAGAAGTTCTCCCGCTTCACCCGGCTCCGGTCCGGACTCGTCTACGGCGGGGTCGGGTACGGCAAGCAGCGCGAGGATTTCCAGAAGGGGGTCGACGTGGTCGTGGCCACGCCGGGACGGCTGCTGGACCACATGCGGGAGGGCGCGGTGAAGCTCGACCGGGTGGAGTTCCTCGTCCTCGACGAGGCCGACCGGATGCTCGACATGGGCTTCCTGCCCGATGTGCGGAAGCTCATCGACCGCTGTCCGAAGGACCGCCAGACGATGCTCTTCTCGGCCACCATCCCCCCGGCCATCCAGACCCTCTGCACCTGGGCCCTGCGGGACCCGGTGACGATCGAGATCGGCGCCCGCCGGTCGCCGGCCGACACCATCAAGCACGTGCTCTACCCGGTGGCGGCGGCCCAGAAGAACGACCTGCTGCTGTCCCTCCTCAACGAGGTGCACTGGGAGAGCGCCATCGTGTTCTGCCGCACCAAGCGCGGGGCCGACGAGGTCGTGAACCTCCTCCAGCGCCATCGGCACAAGGCGGCGGTGATCCATTCGGACCGCAGCCAGGTGGAGCGGGAACAGGCGTTGGCCGGGTTCAAGAAGGGGCAGTACGAGGTCCTCGTGGCCACCGACATCGCCTCGCGCGGACTCGACATCTCGGACGTCAGCCACGTCATCAATTTCGACGTCCCGGAACATCCCGAGGACTACGTCCACCGGATCGGCCGGACGGGCCGCGCCCTGGCCACGGGCGACGCCTTCACCCTGTTCACCGCGAGCGACGCCCAGGCGGTGGTGGCCATCGAGCGGTTCATCGGACGGAAGATCGAGCGGGTGAAGCTCGACGGGTTCGCCTACCAGTACACGGCGCTGTTCGACGAGGCCCGGCTCGGGCCGGTGTCGGAACGCAAGACCCGCGGGGTGCGCATGGGACGCGGCTACTTCTACGGCCCGGCCCGGCGCCGCTGAGCCCCCGCCCACCCGGGTCTCACTCGACCCGCACCACGGCCTTGATCACCCCGCTCTCGGGGCGGACCCACCCGGGGAAGGCCTCGATCATCCCGTCGAACTCCGCCGAATGGGTGATCCACGGCCGGGTGTCGATCCGCCCGTCCTCGATCAGCCGGATGATCCGCGAGAAGTCGCCCGGCAACGCATTGCGGCTGGCCCGGATGTCCAGCTCCCGCCGGTGCAGGAACGGCGCGTGGGGAAAGGTCAGGTCGGACTGGGTGATGCCCACGTAGACCAGGCGCCCCTTGAAGGCGCAGTACTCGAGCGCCCGGCTCATCGACACATGGCTGCCGGTCGCGTCGATCACCACGTCGGCCCCCTGCCCGCCGGTCAGCTCCTCCACCGCCGCCCGCTCGGAACCGTCGCCCCGCGACAGGATGGTGTCGGCGATGCCCATGTGCTTCCGGACAAACGCCAGCCGGTCCTCGTTGAGGTCCAGCACCAGGGTCCGTCCCCCGGTCAGCCGGGCGAACTCGATCACGCTCAAGCCGATCGGCCCGGCCCCGATCACCAGCAGGGTCTCGTCCGGACCCGGGGTGCCCCGGTCCACCGCATGGCAGCCGATCGCCAGCGTCTCCACCAGGGCCAGCTGGTCGAACGTCAGCCGGGCGGACGGATGCAGCTTGCCGGCGGGAAGGACGATACGCTCGGTCAGGCCGCCGTCGCACATCACCCCCAGCGTCCGGTTGGTGGCACAGCAGTTGGTGTGGCCGCGTCGACAGGAATGGCAGTGCCCGCAGTTCAGGTAGGGCTCGACCGCGCAGCGGTCGCCGGGACGCACGCCCGTCACCCCGTCCCCCACCGCCAGGACCTCCACCCCCAGCTCATGGCCGGGGACCCGGGGATAGCTGAAGAACGGCATCTTCCCGAGGTAGCCGCCGATGTCCGTGCCGCAGATGCCCACCCGATGCACCCGCAGCAGCGCCTCGCCGGGGCCCGGGGCGGGCGGTTCGTCGATCTCGATCCGGCGCCAGTGCCGGGGTTGTTCCAGCTGGAGTGCCTTCATGGGAATCCGTCGGAACGACGCGGGTCAGGTGCCCAGGAAGATCGGGCGGAGGTGACGGCGGAAGAGGTTGTCGGTCACGTGGCGCCCCACGATGTCGGCGTGCTCCCGGAGGAGGCCCGTGTAGCGGTCGCCCGCCCGGGCGGCGAGCTTGAAGGCGACGTGCAGCAGCTGCCGCACGTTGGGATTGAACTCCGGACGGCCGGGCTCGTGCCGGATGGTGGCCGCGAGGACCGGCCCGGGCCAGCCGGCCACCGTGGCGGCCGACGGGAGGCGGGACCGGTCGATGTCGATCACGCTGGCATACGGCCCGCACAGCGCGTCCACGTGCGCCAACGCCTCGGCGTAGATCTCCCGGGCCAACGCGAGGCCGTCGCCCCCGGCCTCGGCCAGGCCGATCAGCTCCTCCAGCCAGGTGGTGCCCGCCGTCTTCACATGCACCCCGGCCCCGGTGTCCGCCAGCGCCCGGCGGATCACGGGGTACAGGCTGAACTTGTCGCTGCCGCTGTGGACGCTGAGCTTGAGGTTCGACGGCAGCCCGTACCGCGCCACCGCGTGGGCGATGACCGCCAAGTCGTCCCGGAACTCCCGCTCGAAGGCGGCAAGGTCCCCCACGTAGTCGACCCCCTTGTTGAACCGTCCGGTGAACTTCGGCGCGATGGTCTGCACCGGCACCCCCTCGTCGGCCAGCGCCGCCAGGATCACCAGCAGCTCGGGCGGGGTCTGCGGCACGTCGGTCTCGTCCATCGAGACCTCGGCGATGAATCCCCCGGCCCCCTTGGCCGACGCGATGTGCCGATGGATCCGCCCCGCCTCGCGGACGGCGAGCAGGAACTTCGCCGCCACCCGGGACACCTCCGCCCGGTCGGTCGCCAGCGGACGCGCGATCCCGTCGATCCGCAGCTCGCCCACCAGCTCCGGATGCCGGTCGACGAACGCCGCCACGTCCGCATCCGCCGCCGGCCGGCCGATCGACTCGGCCACGTCGATGGTGAAGAAGTCCGCGTGCGGGAGGAAGCGGTCGACGGTGTCGAGCCGGATGTGGTCGGCGTCGACATGCCAGCCGTGGGGCCATCCGAGGCTCCCGACCGCTGCGCGGGCGGCGGCGAGGACGGAGGACGGCTCGGAGCCGATGAACGTGTGTTCGCGCTGCGACTTGTTCCACACCGGCACCACCACCACGCCCTCGGCCTCCAGCAGGCGGCAGGCCTGGAGCTGGGCCGCGGCCTGGTGGGCAAAACGGTCGCCGACACCGATCGAGTACTTCTCCAGAGTCATGGGTGGATCAAAAACGAGGCCCCACCATGCCGGCGCCGGGATCCCGGCAAAGAAAAAAACCGCCGACCCGAACCGTCGCCACCCGCGGGAAGGCCGTCCGCCGGAAGGACCCCGCCGGCCGGCCCCGGTCAGGGCTGCCTGAAGTACTTCTCCACGATCCAGGCGGGCTGCCACCGGTCCGGCTTGCGGGGATGACCGGTGAGGTCGCGCCGCAGGGGACGCGGATCGGCCACGGTCAGGCTCCGCGTATCCCCCACCCGCGCCTGCCAGTCGCGCATCCGCCCCAGCAGCCGCTCCACATGGACGTCGTTCCCCGGATCCCCCGCCACGTCCACGATCTCGTCTGGATCGTTCTCCAGGTCGAACAGCTGGCGGTGGTTCACCTCCGGATAGCAGATGAGCTTCCAGCGCTCATCCCGCACGGCCCGCATCAGGCCGAGGTACGGCAGGAAGACCGAGTCCCGGACCCGTTCCCGTCGGCCGGTCCACAGCGGCTCGAGGTTCTCGCCGTCCAGGCCTTCGGGCGCCTCCACACCGGTGACGGCGCAGAGGGTGGGGAACAGGTCGAACAGGTAGGTGAACGCCGCGGTGGATCCGCCCGCCGGCACGCCCGGCCCCGCCACCACCAGGGGACACCGCATGCTGTGCTCATAGACGTTCTGCTTGCCCAGCAATCCATGGCTGCCGAGCGCCAGGCCATGGTCGGCGGCGTACACGACGTACGTGTTGTCCGCGTGGGGCGAGGCCGCGAGGGCGTCGAGGATCCGCCCCACCTGCGCGTCGAGATGGCCGATCAGCCCGTAGTACTCGGCCAGCTGGTCGGCGAGTTGCGCCATCGGACGCGGCCACGGCAGCAGGTCCTCGTCCCGCAGCACCAGCTGGCCGTTGTCGAACGGATGCTGGGGCAGGACGTTCCGCGGAAGCGGCGGACGGCTGGCGTAGGAGCGCTCGCGCCATTCCACGGGCGGATTGCGCGGATCGTGCGGGGCGGTGAAGGCCACGTAGGCAAGAAACGGCCGGTCGGCCGGGGCCGATTCCAGGAACCCGATCGCCCGGTCGGCAAACTCCTCGCTCGAGAAGCGCCCGGCCGGACGCCGCTCCGTGAAGGTCCCGTCCGCCGCCAGGTCCTGGATCGCCACCCGGGTGTGGTCGTCCATGCCGCCAAAGTGCACCGACCGGCCGATGGCGAAGCTCCGGAGGAACGACGGCTGGCCGTTGTGCCATTTCCCGGTGGCGAAGGTCGTGTAGCCCGCCCGCCGCAGATGCTCGGGGAACGTGACGGCATTCCCGATCTGATGATCCACCCGGAACCACGTCCGGCCGCTCATCAGCATGGCCCGGCTCGGGATGCACACCGCCCCGCTGTTGCCCCCGAAACAGTAGTTTCCACGGAAGCTGAAGCCCCGGGACACCAGCCGGTCCAGGTGCGGCGTGCGGATGTGCGGATTGCCCCACGCCCCGATCGTGTCGGCCCGCTGATCGTCGGCGAACAGGAACAGGATGTTCGGACGCCGACCGTCGGCATCCGGCCCCGCCGCCCGGAGCGGGCCGGTCGGAACCCCGGCCAGGGACAGCAGGAGGACGAGCAGCGGGAACAGGGGTTTCACGCGGGGACCGTACCATCCGCCGCCCGATGGCGAACAGCCCCGGATTCCCGGATCCGGGTTTCCCGGATCACCCTCCGGGATGACCACACGCCCGGATCAGGCCCGCCCCCGATTCCATGCCAACGGGGGCGAAGCGTAAATTGTCCCCGTACGCCAACAAAGGTTCAGCCATGACCAGCACCGACCAGATCCTCTCCACCCTCACCGAGTCCGACCTCTACCGCGAGTACGAGCGGAACTTCGGCGATGCCACCGGCCTGCCGCTCACGCTGCGCTCCCCCGAGGCGTGGCAGGTGGCCCAGAAGGACAATCCGCACCGGAGCCGGTTCTGCGCCCTGATGGCCGCGCACAGCCGGTCCTGCTCCGGGTGCCTGCAGCTCCAGCAGGAGCTGTCGGAGAACCCCGGCGACGGCGCCACCACCTGCCAGTGCTACGCCGGACTGACCGACAGCGCGGTGCCGGTGCGGGTCGGCGACCGGGTGATCGGGTACCTGCAGACGGGGCAGGTGGCGCTCCGGCAGCCGACGTCCTCCGGGTTCCGCAAGGTGGCGGCCCGGCTCGACGAGATGGGGGTGCCGGGCGACCGCAAGGAGATGGAGGCGGCGTGGCTGGGCAACAAGTGCATGAACCGGCGCCAATATGAGGCCACCGTCCAGCTGCTGGTGAACTTCGCCGACCAGCTCTCGACCACGTCCAACCAGCTGGCCGTCCGGCAGGCCCACGCCGAACCCCCGGCGATCACCCGCGCCAAGGCCTACATCCAGGAGCACCTGGTCGAGGAGCTGACGCTCTCCGACGTCGCCCGCGCGGTGAACATGAGCCGGTTCTACTTCTGCAAGATGTTCCGGAAGCACACCGGCCTGAACTTCACCGACTACGTCTCCCGGATGCGCGTGGAGCGGGCCAAGGAGCTTCTCCTCAACCCCAACCTGCGGGTCAGCGAGATCGCCTACGAGGTCGGGTTCCAGTCGCTCACCCACTTCAACCGGGTCTTCCGCCGGGTGGTCGGCAAGGCCCCCACCGAGTTCCGCGGCCGCTTGGCCGTGGACTGATGCATCCGCAGCCGGCATCGGTTCCCGGTCGGGACATCGTCGGAAGCCATGCCGCCCCCCGGCGGACGGTTTCCGGCTTGGGAACCCCGGGTCGTGTCTGCTCTGATCTGCCGCACCCCGGGTGAAACCACGCCCCACCAAGACACCGGATCCCGATCCGGCCGACGAAAGCTCCGCCCGGCTCCAGGCGGTCGTGGACACGGCCGTGGAGGCGATCGTCACGATCGACGAACGCGGCCGGATCGACTTCGCCAACCCGGCGGCCGGCCGGATGTTCGGCTGGGAGCCGGAGGCCCTGGTCGGACGGAACGTCTCGGTGCTGATGCCCGAGCCGTTCCGGGGCCAGCACGACGGCTACCTCGAGGCCTACCACAACACCGGGCACCGCCGGATCATCGGCATCGGACGCGAGGCCTTCGGACAACGACGCGACGGGACGATCTTCCCCATCGACCTGTCGGTGGGGGAGTTCAGCGTGGGCGGGCGGCGGCTGTTCACCGGGATCATCCGGGACATCACCGAGCGACGCCGGCTCCAGGCCGAGGTGCTGCGGATCAGCGAACTGGAGCAGAGCCGGCTGGGCCGCGACCTGCACGACGACCTGTGCCAGCAACTCGCGGGGATCGAATTCCTCAGCCAGACCGTGGCCCGGCAGCTGGGGCAGGCCGGCCGGCCCGAGGCCGCCGCGGTGGAGGAGATCTCCCGCCTCATCCGGGAGGCCACCGAGCACACCCGCGACCTCTCCCACAGCCTCTCCCCCGTGCGGCTCGAGGCGGAGGGGCTGGCCGATGCCCTCGAGGAACTGGCGGTCCGCACCGAGAAACGCTTCGGCATCCCCGTCCAGTTCACCCTCCACGGCCGGATCGGACGGGTCCCCGCCGAGGTCGGACACCACCTCTTCCGCATCGCCCAGGAGGCCATCCAGAACGCCCTCAAGCACGCCCGCGCCTCACGGCTCGAGATCGGCCTGGCATCGGTCGGCACCCGCATCCACCTCGCCATCCGCGATGACGGCCGCGGCCTGCCCAAGCGCCCCGCCCGCGGGTCGGGCATCGGCCTCCGCATCATGCAGTACCGCGCCGGGATGATCGGCGCCTCCCTCCTCGTCCAGAACGAACCCACCGGCGGCGTCGTCGTCGCCTGCACCGTCCACCACGCCATCCATGCCCGCCCCCGCAAAAAAGCAGCCCCCCCGGCGTCCCGCAGCCCCCGCCCGACGGGGGGTGATGCTGGTTGACGACCACCCCATCACCCGACAGGGACTGGCGGCGATGATCAACCTCGAGGCCGACCTCGAGGTGGTGTCGGAAGCCGAGGACGCGGCCGCCGCCCTCCGGGCGGTGGAGGCCCGGCGTCCGGACCTCCTGGTGGTGGACCTGTCGCTGCCCGGCCGGAGCGGCTTGGAGCTGATCAAGGATCTCGCCGCCCTGTATCCGGACCTGCCGATGCTGGTGCTGTCGATGCACGACGAGACCCTGTACGCCGAGCGGGCCCTGCGGGCGGGGGCGCGGGGGTACCTGATGAAGTCCGCCGGCGGTCAGGCGGTGCTGCGGGCCATCCGCGACGTGCTGGCCGGACAGATCCACGTGAGCCCGGCGGTCAGTTCCCGCCTGCTCCAGACGCTGGCCGGACGCAATCCCTCGCCCGACCCCTCCCCCCACCGGCGCCTCAGCGACCGGGAATTCGAGGTGTTCCGGCTCCTCGGCGAGGGCCTCGGCACCCGCGAGGTCGCCCGCCGCCTCAACATCGGCATCAAGACCATCGAAACCCACCGGGCGCACATCAAGGAGAAGCTCGGCGTGCACGACGCCCCGGGACTGGTCCGGGAGGCGGTCCGATGGGTCGAGTCGCAGCGGGGACTCCGATGACCCAACCCCCCGAGCGGTGGCGCTCCATGGCCTTCCGTTCGGGCCTCTGCCTGGTCGCCGCCGGCATCGGCTGGGCCCTCCATGACCGGCACCAGGGGGCCTCGACCGCCGGGTTCATGGTCGCCTACCTCGCCGGCGGATGGGACCTCACCCGACAGGTCTGGCAGGACCTGCGCCGGCTCCAGTTCGACACCCATTTCCTGATGCTCCTCGTGGTGCCCGGCTCGGTGGCGGTGGGCGCCTGGGGCGAGGCCGCCCTCCTGCTGGTCCTGTTCTCCGCGTCCTCCTCCATGGAGGAGTTCGCCAACGGCCGCACCCGTCGGGAGATCAACGCCCTGCTCCGACGCGCCCCCAAGTCCGCCCGCCTCCTCACCCCGGGCGGGGAACGCGTGGTGCCGGTCGACGCCCTCCAGCCCGGCGACGCGGTCCGGGTGACCGCCAACGAGCAGGTCCCGGTGGACCTCGAGGTCACCACCGGGACGTCGGCCTGCGACGAGTCGAGCCTCACCGGAGAGTCGGACCCGATCGACAAGCGTCCCGGCGACACCGCACTGGCCGGGACGATCAACCTCTGGGGGGTGATCGACGGCCGGGTGCTGCGGCCGGCATCCGACAGCGCCCTGCAGCGGATCATCCGCCTGATCGAGACCGCGCAGCACCTGAAGGCCCCCACCCAGCGGTTCACCGACCGCTTCGGCACAGGCTACACCGCCGCCGTCCTCGGCGCCTGCCTCCTGGTGTTCCTCCACGCCTGGCTGGCCGGGGACCGGCCGGCCTTCTTCACCCTGCCCGGCCAGCCCAGCGCGTTCTACCGGGCCATGACCCTCCTCGTGGTCCTCTCGCCCTGCGCCCTCGTCCTCTCCGTCCCCTCCGCCATCCTCTCCGCCATCGCCGCCGGAGCCCGCCAGGGCATCCTCTTCCGCGGCGGCGCCGCCATCGAGAACCTCGCCGCCGTCCGGGTCGTCGCCCTCGACAAGACCGGCACCCTCACCCTGGGCGAACTCCAGTTCCAGGGACTGGAACCCCTCACCGGCGACCCCGACACCCTGCTCGCCGTCGCCATCGCCCTCGCCCGCCTCTCCAATCACCCGGTCTCACGATCCCTCGCCCGCGTCGCCCCGCCCGACGGGGTCCCGGCCGTCGGGGTGGAGGCTTCGGAGACGGTCCCCGGCCAGGGGGTCCGGGCCCGGTGGAAGGGCGGCACGGTGGCGCTGGGGCGCCGGGAGTGGATCCTTTCCCAGGCCCCGGCGGACATCCCGCCCCCACCCCCCTCGGACCACGCCACAGAGACCTGGGTCCTGACGCCGGACGGCGTCGGGCGCCTCCTGCTCCGGGACGAACTCCGCCCGAATGCCCGCGCGGTGATCGCCGAACTGGTCGCCGCCGGGCTCCGTCCGGTGATGCTCACCGGCGACCGCGAGCCGATCGCCCGCCGCATGGCGGAGGCGGTCGGCCTGGAGGATTTCCGCGCCGGCCTGAGTCCGGAGGAGAAGGTGGCGGCGATCCGCGGGTTCCAGGCCGGGGGCGACCGGGTGGCGATGATCGGCGACGGGGTGAACGACGCCCCCAGCCTGGCCGCGGCGGATGTCAGCGTGGCCATGGGCGCCCGGGGTTCGGACGCCGCCATCGAGCAGGCCGAGGTGGTCCTGATGCACGACCGCCTGGAAAACTTCGCCCTCGCCCGCCGGCTCAGCTCACGGGCCCGCGGGATCATCCGCCAGAACGTCGCCCTCTCCCTCGGCACCATCTCCATCATGGCCGTCGTCACCCTCACCGCCCACCAGCTGCCCCTCTCGGTCGGCGTCGCCGCCCACGAGGGCAGCACCGTGGTGGTGGTGCTCAACAGCCTGCGCCTGCTCGGGGTCCGCCGCACCCCGGACACCCGCGGGTAGCCGGCCGACGGTTCCCGGTCGGGTTTTTCCCGATCCACCCCGGGGAATCTCCATCCCGCCCCGCCCGCCCCGCGGTCCGCCACCGCCTTCACCCGTCCCGTCCCCGGAGCGATGACGGACGGACCGCCGGGCCGGTAGGGTCTGCGTCCGATGTTCCCCATGCCGTCCCCGACCCGGGGCGTGGACCGGACCGGCCTCCGGATCCTCCCCGCCCTCCTCCTCCTGCTCGGCCTCCTCGCGCCGGTCGCCGCCCGTTCCCAGGGCTGCGTGGCGGTGCGCGGCTCGGGCATGTGCGCCCTCCATCCGGAGGGCGTGACCAACATCGCCAACCTCCGCTGGCAGGCCTTCCTCGGCTACCGCTGGCTGCATTCCGACCGCCATTTCCGCGGCGACCACGAGGAGGTACAGCGCCAGACGGCCGGCACCGAGGTGGTCAACGATTCGCACTTCTTCGATCTGGGGCTCAGCTACGCCGCGACCCCCCGCGTGGCCGCCTCGCTGGTGATCCCGTTCGTCCGGCACGACCGCTCCTCCCTCTACGAGCACAGCGGCAACGCCGGCGGGCGGTACCACACCCAGTCCAGCGGCATCGGCGACATCCGCTTCACCCTCTCCTCCTGGATCTGGGACCCGGTGAAGACCCCGGACGGCAACCTCCAGCTCGGGATCGGCCTGAAGGTGCCCTCGGGCGACTCCGACGCCCGGGACATCTTCATCACCCCGGCCGGTCCGGTGGTCGGCTTCGTGGACCAGTCGATCCAGCCCGGCGACGGCGGATGGGGCTTCACCCTCGAGGCCAACGGCTACCGGGCCCTGCATCCGCGGTGGTTCCTGTTCGGCCAGGCCTTCTACCTGTTCAACCCGACCGACGTGAACGGCACCCCGACCGTCACCGGCCGCCCGCGCGGCAATCCCTTCGAGCAGGTCATGTCGGTGAACGACCAGTACTTCGGACGCGCCGGCGTCAGCTTCGCCCTCGTCCCCTCCTGGGGCCTGTCGCTCACCCTCGCCGGACGGGTGGAGGGTGTGCCGGTGCGGGACCTGATCGGCGACAGCAACGGGTTCCGTCGGCCGGGCTTCGCGGTGTCGATCGAGCCGGGACTGAACTGGATGCGCGGCTCGTGGAACGTCGCCCTCACCACCCCGGTGCTGGCCTACGCCAACCGCCTCCAGAGCGTGGCCGACAAGAACTGGACCGCGGTCTCCGGGGTGGAACGCCACGGCGACGCCGCATTCGCCAGCTTCCTGGTCTCGCTGAACGTCTCCCGGCAGTTCTGATGCGTTCCTGCCGCGCAGCCTCCATGCGGTGGCGCGAGCGTCCCCGCGAGCCGCTTCCCGCTGCAGTCCCAAATCGCGCGCCCCCCGTGGCTGCGGATGATCATCCGCGGGTGCCGGATTCCCGGTGCCTCGCCACCGCTCCGCCCGGCTCCCGGCACCCCCTCCGTGTCTCCGCGCCTCCGTGTGAGGCCCCTCCGGAGTCAGCCCCGCTGCGGTCTCTCACAGGGGCACAGAGACACGGAGAGAAGAACCGGATCGACGCCATTCGCCCCTTTGCCCCCGCCTCGCAGGAGCTCGGCGCTCCGGAAGAGGGCGGGGATGGAGGGAGGGAGGTCGATTCCGATCCCGACACCGACCCCGAGGGGACGGGAGCTGGGTTGCCGCTGGCGCCTCCACGCCCATCCGGAGCCGCGAGCTCCTGCGAGCGGTTCGGTCCCGGCAGGGACCGACGCCCAACCACAAGCAGGCCCCTGCACCGTCAACCCGGTCCTCCCCGCCGTGTCCAGCGTCCGGCTCGTGGGCGACCGCCCCACGGCCCTCCGGCGGGTGCAAGGTCCAGCCACCTGTGTCCAAAGCGGGCTTTGACCCCTTCGCTCTCACGCCAAAGCGGCGTGGCGCTGTCGCTTCCCGCCGCACTCCATATCGCGCGGCGCCCCCGTAGCTGCGGATGATCATCCGCCGGTGCCGGATTCCCTGTGCCTCGCCACCGCTCCGCCCGGCTCCCGGCACCCCCTCCGTGTCTCCGCGCCTCCGTGTGAGGCCCCTCCGGAGTCAGCCCCGCTGCGGTCTCTCTCACAGAGTCACGGAGACACGGAGAGAGCAGTATCCCCGGCAGGCGGCGCTCTACTGGAGGGACGAGCCCGCGAGTCCGACCGGGTCCAGTCCAGGAGGCCAAACCTCGTGGTCTCCGCGGCGTCGACCCTGTTTGTCCGCGTGAGTCTCTCGGGAGGAAAGGGTTTTCCCGCGGCGCGGAGACGCGGACGGACACAAGCCGCCATGGGCTGCTGAGCTCGGAGGAAGGGTAGACCGGCGGCCTATCGGCCGCGGCTACGGGGAACCGCATGCAGCGGGCAGCAGGGCCCCGATCGAGAGAAGACATCCCTGATCTTCGCCCCTTCGCACCCTTTGTTGTCGTTCTCCCTCCCCTGCTCCGGCGCCCCCCGGCATCTGCGGAAATCGGCGAAATCTGCGGATGAAAACGAGTTCTCCCTGTCTGCCCCGCCTCGCAGGAGCTCGGCGCTCCGGAAGAAGGCGAAGATGGGCGGGGTCGAGGGAGATCGATTCCGATTCCAACCCCGATCCCGAGGGGACGGGAGCCATAGGGGGCGGCAGCAGGGCAGCTCGGCAGGAGCCTCGCGCCACCGTTGCTGCTGCGAAGCCCGTATGCGGTGGCGCGAGCGTCCCCGCGAGCCGCGTCCGGCTTCCAAAGCGGCGTGGCGCTGTCGCTTCCCGCCGCACTCCATATCGCGCGGCGCCCCCGTAGCTGCGGATGATCATCCGCCGGTGCCGGATTCCCTGTGCCTCGCCACCGCTCCGCCCGGCTCCCGGCACCCCCTCCGTGTCTCCGCGCCTCCGTGTGAGGCCCCTCCGGAGTCAGCCCCGCTGCGGTCTCTCTCACAGAGTCACGGAGACACGGAGAGAGCAGTATCCCCGGCAGGCGGCGCTCTACTGGAGGGACGAGCCCGCGAGTCCGACCGGGTCCAGTCCAGGAGGCCAAACCTCGTGGTCTCCACCGCGTCCACCCTGTTCGTCAGCGTGAGTTTCGGGAGGAAAGGATTTTTTCCCGCGGAGGCGCGGAGACGCGGAGGAACACGGACGACCATGGGCTGCGGAGCTCGGAGGCACCGACCGGCGGCCTATCGGCCGCGGCTACGGCAGCCGGGAGCGGGGCGGCCGCAGGGCAGCTCGGCAGGAGCCTCGCGCCACCATTCCGATCGGCGCCCATATGGAGTGCGGTGGCGGAGCGAAGCGTCGACACGGCTTTGGCCCAGACCAGACCGCACGGGAGTCCGGAGGCGGGGATCCCTGATCTTCGTCCCTTCGCACCCTTTGTTGTCGTTCTCCCTCCCCTGCTCCGGCGCCTCCCGACATCTGCGGAAATCGGCGAAATCTGCGGATGAAAACGCGTTCTCCCTGTCTGCCCCGCCTCGCAGGAGCTCGGCGCTCCGGATTTCGGTGAAGAGGGGCGGGGTGGAGGGAGGTCGATTCCGATTCCGACCCCGACGCCGATGCAGGACGGCGGCCTGCAGGGTGCACGCCGAGCGGCCGGTCACGGCAGGTAGCCGGGCACGTCGTCGTTCTCGAACAAGCCGACGATGCCCAGGGCCTCGAGCCGGGAACGCCCCAGGGCCTCGGCATGGCCGTCGAGGAACCACCCGTTGGCGCGTTCCGCATGCCGGGCGTGGACCTCCTTCTCGGCCGACACCCGAAACCACGCGTACTGCTGGGCGCCGATCCCCTGCCGGCCGCGGCTGGTGGAATCCGCATAGTGCAGGTAGAGGGTCGGGTTGCGGACGCGCTCCGTCTGGAGGCTCTCCCGCAGGCCGCCCACCAGCAGGCCGGGATCGGCGTCCTGCCGCACCCCGTAGGTGCGGATCCAGTTGGTAAAGACCCGGGGCGGATAGGTGGGGCACACGAAGATTTCGCGCGCCGTGGCGTTGCTGCTCAACTGCCGGCCCCAGCCATTCGTCGGCGCCAGGGGGGACTGCACCGGCACCAGCCCGCCGTGGTCCTGGGCGTAGAGCATCGTGGCCAGCCCCACCTGCCGCAGGTTGCCGATGCACTTGATCGCCCCGGCCTTGGCCCGGGCCCGGGCGAGGGCCGGGAGGAGAAGCCCGGCCAGGATGGCGATGATGGCGATCACCACCAGGAGCTCGATCAGGGTGAAGGCGGCCCGGCCGCGGACGACAGGACGCGACGCGACGGGGACAGGCGGGAACGCGGGGGGACGAATCATTCCGGAGGGATCCTCGACCGTGTGGGCCCGGTAGGCTAGAACCCCGGTCGCCGTCCGCAAATGCTGTTCCACTCCGGCGTCTTCCTCCAGTTCTTCGCCGCGTTCCTCCTGCTCCACTCCCTGGCGCGGCGGCAGGTCGCCTGGCGGAACCGCCTCGTCGTGGCCGCCAGCTGGACCTTCTACGCCTGGTGGGACTGGCGTTTCCTCGGGCTGCTCGTCGGCTCCAGCCTCCTCGACTACGGGCTCGCCCGCGCGATCGAGGCCGCACCCGACGAACGCGCCCGACGCCGCTGGCTCTGGGCCAGCGTGGCCGGGAACCTCGGGGTCCTCGGCGTGTTCAAGTACGCCGGGTTCTTCGTCGACTCCCTCGCCCGCGGCCTCGCCGCGTTGGGATGGGAACCGGACCTCCCCACGCTCCGGTTCGTCCTGCCGGTGGGCATCTCGTTCTACACGTTCCAGTCCCTCAGCTACGTGATCGACGTCCACCGGCGCCGCCTCCCGGCCAGCCGCGACCCGGTCGCCTTCCTCGCCTACGTGGCCTTCTTCCCCCAGCTGGTCGCCGGACCGATCGAACGCGCCGGACATCTCCTGCCCCAGTTCGCCACCGTCCGGCCGGCGGGGTCCGACGGACTCGCGGCCGGCCTCTGGCTCCTGCTCCGGGGATACTTCAAGAAGGTGTTCGTGGCCGACCCCTGCGGGGCGGTGGCCGACATCGCCTTCGGCCAGTCCACCCCGACCGCCGCCGGCACGCTGATCGGCGTCGCGGCGTTCGGACTCCAGGTGTACGGGGATTTCGGCGGCTATTCCGACATCGCCCGAGGCCTCGCCCGCTGGCTCGGGTTCGACCTCATGGTGAACTTCGACCGCCCGTACCTCGCCCGATCCCTGCGGGACTTCTGGCACCGCTGGCACATCAGCCTCTCGGGCTGGCTCCGCGATTACGTGTACATCCCCCTCGGCGGCAACCGACGCGGCCCGGCCCGCACCGCCATCCACCTGGTCCTCACCTTCCTCCTCGCCGGCCTGTGGCACGGGGCCTCCTGGCATTTCGTCGCCTGGGGCGCCTGGCACGGCCTGGCCCTCGTGGCGGAGCGTCGCCTCGGGCTGGACCACCCCACCGGACCGGTCGCCCGATGGGCCGGCTGGTTGCTCACCCTCGCCCTCGTGGGCTACGGCTGGCTCCTGTTCCGGGCGGTGTCGCTTTCGCAGGCGGTCGACATGACCCGATCCCTCGTCCGGCTGGACGCCCCGGCGTGGGCGGCCGACGCCCTCGTCAACCTGCTCTGGTTCGGACTGCCCCTCGCCGCGCTCGAGGTGTGGGAACACCGGCGCGGCTCCCTCGAGACGCGCGCCCCGGCCTGGCCGGCGGCCCTCCAGGCGACCGTCGGCGGCGTCCTGCTGTTCGCCATCCTCCGGTACTGGCCCGCCGGCGAGACCCCGTTCCTGTACTTCCAGTTCTGAACCGTCCCATGTCCCCGGCCATCCCCATCGACCCGCCCCGGCCCGCCCGTCCGCGCGAGGCCGCGCGGATCCTGGCCCCGCCCCTCGCCGGCCTGCTGGTCATCGCCGCCCTGCTCCACCTCGTCGACCGGCTCGACCGCCCGCGTCCGCTTCCGGTGACCGATGCCGACCGGACCATCCTGCACCACCAACTGCGGGCCGCGCCGCGGGCCGGCGGGGCCGATGTCCTGCTGGTGGGCGATTCGTCCTGCCTGATGGACGTGATCGCGTCCGATCTGGGCCGGGCCACCGGACGGCCGGTGCGGAACCTCGGGACCTTCAGCTACCTCGGCCTGCCCGAGTTCGGCGACCTGGCCGCCCGCGCCCTGGCCGCGCGTCCCCCCGGGGCCGAACCACCCACCGTCGTCCTCCTCCTGCATCCCCGCTTCCTCCGGCTCGGGACCGGCGACGACGCGTTCGTGGGGATGTACCACGCCCTCGCGTCGGGGAGATCGCCCCGGGAACCCGCCGGATGGCGGGGAACGCTGGCCCGGCACGGGGGCGCGGTGACCTTCCGGGACCGGGTCGAGACCCGGCTCCGACCGTTCCCCCTCCGTGGGGCGTTCGGGCGCCACTACGGGTTCCATCGGGGCCTCGGGGCCCACCTGGAACGGGAGGACGGCAGCCTGCTCGATCCGCACGCCGATGCGATCGATCCGGCGGGACCGCCGGATGCGATCCCCGTCGCCCCGCGGCTCGAAGCCGCCGCCCGGGTGTTCCGCGACCGGGTCCCCCGCCCCGTGCGGTTGCTGGTGGGAATCACCCCGGTGCCCGGCGCCGGGGCCGATGCCGACGCCGGTCCGGACGCCGGCGAAGCCTTGGGAATCCTGCGCGCATGGCTGGACGCCGACGCCGTCTTGGGCAACCTGCCGGCCGCGATGCCCGCCGACCAGTTCGCCACCGCCACCCATCTCAACGACACCGGCCGACGCGCCTACACCGCGCTCCTGGCCGCGGCGCTCGCCCGCTGATCCGCAGGTCCCACGCCCGCCCCCCTTTTCCCTCGCCATGTTCACCCTCTCCGGCATCGCCAAGTCGTACGGCGGCCGCACGCTGTTCACCGACGTCAGCCTCACCATCAACCGCGACGACCGGCTGGGACTGGTCGGGGCGAACGGTGCGGGCAAGTCCACCCTGTTCCGCCTGCTCCTCGGCCAGGAGGAGGCCGACGAGGGGCAGATCACCCGCCAGCGCAACGCCACCGTGGGCTTCCTGCCCCAGGAAAGCGCGCCGGCCGGCGACGAGACCGTCCTCGAGCTGGCCCTGGGCATCGATCCGGAGGGACACCACCTGCCCGCCGACGGCTCGGCCATCGCCCGGGCCAAGCGCATCCTGAAGGGCCTGGCCTTCCGCGAGACCGACTTCGACCGGCCGGCCCGCGAGTTGAGCGGCGGGTGGATCATGCGCGGGCACCTCGCGCGTCTTCTGGTGCAGGAGCCCGACCTCCTGATGCTCGACGAGCCCACGAACCACCTCGACCTCGAGACCCTGCTCTGGTTCCAGGACTACCTGCGCGGGTACCCGGGCGGGATCGTGGTGATCTCCCACGACCGCGAGTTCCTCAACCGCCTCGTCACCGGGATCCTCGAGCTGCGTTCCGGCCGCCTGTGGCGCTATGCGGGCAACTACGACGACTACCTCGCCGAGCGCGAGGCCCGTCAGGAGCAGCAGGCGGCGGCGTTCGCCAACCAGCAGCGCGAGATCGGGCGGCTGATGGAGTTCGTGAACCGCTTCCGCGCCAAGGCCAGCACCGCGTCCCGCGCCCAGGCCAAGCTCCGCCAGGTGGAACGCATGGAACGGGTCGCCGCCCCCGAGGCCGCCGCCCGGACGGTCGACTTCGCCTTCCCCCAGCCCGAGGCCAGCGGACAACGCGTCCTCACCCTCCGCGGCGTGGACTTCAGCTACCCCGGCCACCCCGTGTACCAGGGACTCGACTTCGAGCTCACCCGCGGGGAACGCATCGCCCTCGTCGGCCCCAACGGCGCCGGCAAGTCCACCCTCCTCAAGCTCCTCGGCGAGGTGGTGCATCCCCAGGCCGGCACGGTCGACCCCGGACTCCGCCTCCGCACCGGCTACTTCGCCCAGCACCGCGCCGAGATGCTCGATCCCGACCGGACCGTCCTCGCCGAGGCGCTGTCCACCCAGGCCCGGGTGACCGAGCTGTACGTCCGTTCGCTGCTCGGCTGCTTCCTGTTCTCCGACGACGACGTCTTCAAGCCGGTCCGGGTGCTCAGCGGCGGGGAGAAGAGCCGGCTGGCGCTGGTGAAGCTCCTCCTCGACCCGCCCAACCTGCTCCTCCTCGACGAGCCCACCACCCACCTCGACATCGCCAGCATCGACGCCCTCGTGGCGGCCCTGAGCGAGTACACCGGGACGCTGGTGTTCGTGAGCCACGACGTGCACTTCATCCGCTGCATCGGGGAACAGGTGGTGCACGTGAACGCCGGACGCCTCACGCGCTACGCCGGGGACTACGATTATTACCTCGACAAGACCCGGGCGACCTCCGCCAGGGCCGGGCTGGTCGCCGGGCTGGAGGACGCTCGTCCGACGGCACCCGACGCGGCCGGAGCCGGCGGCAGCGCGCCGAAGGGCCCCAGCCAGAAGGAACTCCGGCAGCGGGCCGCCGAGGCGCGTCGGGCGGTGTCGGAACAGCGTCGGAAGGTGGCCGGACTGGAGACGGTGATCGCCGCCCTGGAGGAACGTCAGGAGGCCCTGGCCAACGAACTGGAACGACCCGAGACCTACGCCACCCCGGGCCGTGCCCTGACCCTCAACCAGGAACTCCGGTCCCTCGTCGACGACCTCGACCGCGCCACGACCGACTGGGAGGCCGCCGCCAACCGCCTGGCCGAACTGGAGGCCGGCGAAGCATCCGCCCCGTAGCCGCTCGCCGCTTCCGGGCGTCCCTCGGGCCGTGGAGGGATGAGCCCGCGCCAGCGGGCGAGTCCGACGGGGTCCGCAAGGACCCCGCAGGGGTTGAGGCGTAGCGGCATCGGGCGTCGGCCCCTGACGGGACCGATCGGGCTCGCAGGCTCGCCCCATCGCGCCCGGCACCCCTCGGGCCGTGGAGGGATGAACCCGCGCCAGCGGGTGAGTCCGTCGGGGTCCGCCAGGACCCCGCAGCGCCGGGCGGGGAGGCCTGGGGCGTCGGTCCCTTCCGGGGCCGATCGGGCTCGCAGGCTCGCCCCTCCATCGCGCCCGGCACCCCTCGGGCCGTGGAGGGATGAGCCCGCGCCAGCGGGCGAGTCCGACGGGGTCCGCAAGGACCCCGCAGGGGTTGAGGCGTAGCGGCATCGGGCGTCGGCCCCTGACGGGACCGATCGGGCTCGCAGGCTCGCCCCATCGCGCCCGGCACCCCTCGGGCCGTGGAGGGATGAACCCGCGCCAGCGGGTGAGTCCGTCGGGGTCCGCCAGGACCCCGCAGCGCCGGGCGGGGAGGCCTGGGGCGTCGGTCCCTTCCGGGACCGATCGGGCTCGCAGGCTCGCCCCATCGCGCCCGGCACCCCTCGGGCCGTGGAGGGATGAACCCGCGCCAGCGGGTGAGTCCGTCGGGGTCCGCCAGGACCCCGCAGCGCCGGGCGGGGAGGCCTGGGGCGTCGGTCCC